>NZ_LFML01000148.1:0-52857 GCF_001044425.1 Streptomyces roseus | reverse complement strand
TGTCGTCGTTGACGGCGAGCGCGCTCATCAGCTCCTCGCGCGTCTCGTAGCGGACGACGTCGCCGAAGCGCTCGCGCAGCGCCGAACCGGCCGTGCGCACCGCGATCTCGGTCTGGGCGAGGAGGGCGGCGTCGGAGGTGGTGACGGCCGCCGTCTGCAGCATTTCGGACATGGTGGTGCTCCTGACTGAGGAGGGGTGGGCGGGGTGGCGGGATGAACCGGGCCTGGCGGCCGGTTCCTTGGTGCGCCTTCGCCTCAACGGTATGAAGCCCGGCAGTTAACTTCAACTGCATGTAAAGCACGTCTAGAGTTACTGACATGCAATTGGATTTGAACCTGCTCACCGCGCTCGACGCGCTGCTGGAGGAGGGAAGCGTGGCCGGGGCGGCCGCGCGCCTGCACGTCACCGCCCCCGCGATGAGCCGGAGCCTGGGCCGGATCCGGCGCACGACCGGGGACCAGATCCTGGTGCGCACCGGCCGCACGATGACGCCGACGCCCTACGCGATCGCCGTACGGGCGCAGGTGCACGAGCTGCTGCACCAGGTCCAGGGGGTACTGGCGCCGAGCCGGGAACTCGATCTGGAGACGCTGGAGCGCACCTTCACGCTGCGCTGGCACGAGTCCCTGGTCGCCCTGAGCGGACCCGCGCTGCTCGCGGCCGTGCGGGGCCAGGCGCCCGGCGTGCGCTTGCGCTTCATCGCGGAATCGAGCGTCGATACCGCCGAGTTGCGGCGCGGCGAGGTCGACTTGGAGGCGAACGCCAACCCCCCGAGCGCACCGGACATCCGCGGCGAGCGCGCGGGAGAGACCCGTCTGGTCCTCGTCGTGAGGCGGGGCCACCCGCTCGCCGGCGACGGAACCCTCACCGCGGAGCGGTACGCCGCGGCCGAGCACGTCACCGTCTCGCGGCGCGGGAACCTCGACAACGCCGTGGACGAAGCCCTCGCCCGGCTGGGCCTGAGCCGGCGCGTGGTGGCGAGCGCGCCCACCGAAGCGGCGGCGTTCGCGTTCGCGCGCGACTCCGATCTGGTGATCAGCCTCCCCGAAGCCACCACGCGCTCCGCCGTCACCGACCTCGGCCTGGCCGCGCTCCCCCTGCCGCTCGAACTGCCGTCGGCACCCGTATACCTGTCGTGGCATCAGCGCTACGACACCGACCACGCCCACGCCTGGCTGCGCGGGCTGGCGCGCACCGCGCTGGCGTCGGTCGCCGCACCGGCGCCAGCGCCCGTCCCTGGCCCAGAACCGCCGCCCTCCGACGAGCGCGAGAGCCGGTGACACGACGGCAGTCCCGTACGAGGCTCGTGCGTCAGGTCTCCCCCGCTTACCGGCGGGTCCCGGCCATGCTGGTTGCCGGGGTGAGGCGGTGGCGGCGGGTGGGGAGGAGCATCGTCGGGTGGGTCAGGCCCCACGCCGTGGACGCGCAGATGAACTCCTTGATGCGGGCTCCGGCCCGGCCCGTGATGACGGTGGACGTCATCTGGTCCTCGTGGGTCACCCGCTGGAGGATTCCGTCGCGGCGTCCGAGGCTGATGCACTGGGCCGCGTACCCGATCGGCTTCTCGGGGACCTTGCGGCCGGTCAGGCGGGCGGCGAGGGCGTCGGCGGCCTGCCACGCCATCGGGGTCGCGGTGGCGCAGGACATCCGCAGGGCCTTGCCGCCCGCGCCGTCGGCGAGTGCGGCGTCGCCGACCGCGTAGACGTCGGGGTGCGAGACCGAGCGCATGGTGCCGTCGACGATGATGCGTCCGGTGTCCGACACCCGGAGGGTGGTGGCGGCCGCGACGGGGTGCACGGTGAACCCGGCGGTCCACACGGTGACCTGGGCCGGGATCTCCCCGGCCGCGGCGGTCAGGACCCGGTCCGCCTCGACGCGCTCGATGTCGGCCCCCTGGTGGACCGTGATGCCGAGCCGGTCGAATACGAGGCCCAGGTGGCGCTGCGCCTTGTCGCTGAGCCAGCCGCCGACGCCCTCGCGGGCGGCGATGGCGACCTTGAGGCCGGGGTGCGCCTCGGCGATCTCGGTGGCCGCTTCGATGCCGGTCAGCCCGCCGCCGACGACCAGGACGGTCTCGCCCGGCTCCAGTTCGGCCAGGCGCGCGCGCAGCCGCAGTGCGCCCTGCTTCCCGGCGAGGTGGTGGGCGTGCTCGGCGACCCCGGGGACGCCGTGGTCGGCGTTGGTGCTCCCCAGGGCGTAGACGAGGGTGTCGTAGGTGAGGGTGTCGTGGGCAAGGGTGTCGTGGGCGAGGCTCTCGGCGCCTTTCTCGCCGCTGAGGGCGACGGTCTTGCGGTCGGCGTCGACCGCGGTGACCCATGCGCGCCGGACCTGCACGCCGGTGCCCTCGTACAGCTCCCGCAGGGGGCGGCGCGGCAGGTCCTGGCCGCTGGCGAGCTGGTGCAGACGAATGCGCTCGACGAAGTCGGGGTCGCCGTTGACCAGCGTGATCTCGACATCGTCGCGGTGCAGTCTCCTGGCGAGGCGGCCGGCGGTGACGGCTCCGGCGTATCCGGCTCCCAGGACGACGATTCGGTGCTTCATGACGGGCTCCTGTCCGGTTGGGCTCGCCTCCTGAACCGGACAGCCGCGCGATCCCTGACAGGCATCGGCTGTGACGTGGGTCACATGCGCTTCACCTGCGCGTACGGATCACCAGACCTCGGCGAGGGGCCGGTGCGGGCCGGCGGCCGCCCACTGGCGCGTGACGCGTTCCAGCTTGTCGGGGTTGACCTGGATGTGGAGCGCCTCGACGCCGTCGGCGGTCGGGGCGAGGCAGATGACGCCGAGGATCCGCTCGTCGACGGATTCGATCAGTACGGCGGGAGCGCCGTTGACGAGGGCGGCATGGAGGGCGACTGGGCCACCGGTGGCCGCTCGCTTGGCGGGGTTCGGCCGGAACAGTCCCCGCAGGTAGCGCGCGATGCCGAGCGCGCCGATGACCGGGGTCCTGCGGGCCTGGACCCGGGCACCGCCGTCGGCCACGCTGACCGCGTCCTCGGTCAGCAGCCGGACCAGGGGGTCGGTGTCGCCGCTGAGGGCCGCGGCGAGGAACTCCCGGACGACCTCGCGGGCGGCGGCCGCGCCGACCTCGGTGCGGGCCCGGTCGGCGGTGAGATGCTGCTTGGCCCGACGGTGGATCTGCTGGCAGTTCGACTCGGTGAGGTCGAGGATCTCCGCGATCTCACGGTGTGCGTACCCGAACGCTTCGCGCAGCACGTACACGGCCCGCTCGTTGGGCGTCAGCCGCTCCATGAGGGTCAGCACGGCGAGGGAGACCGACTCGCGCTGTTCCGCGGTGTCGCTGGGCCCGAGCATCCGGTCGCCCGCCAGGACCGGCTCCGGGAGCCACTGCCCGACGTAGGTCTCCCGCCTGACCCGCGCGGAGGTGAGCTGGTTGAGGCAGATGTTGGTCAGCACCTTCGTCAGCCATGCCTCGGGCGTCTCGATCCGTTCCCGGTCCGCCGCGTGCCAGCGCAGGTACGTGTCCTGCACCGCGTCCTCGGCGTCGCCGGCAGACCCCAGCAGCCGGTAGGCGATCGCCTCCAGGCGGCCCCTGGAGTTCTCGAACAGGTCGGTCTCATACGCGGCGAGCGGCATCGCACCATGATCGGCGACCCGCGCCGACCGCGTCCACCCGTGCTGTGATCGGCCTCGTCACGGGATCGGGGGGGGCGGGGGCGCGTCGCGCGGACGGGCACTCGGCCGGTGGCCACCGGCCGCCGGTCACCGGCCGCGATGCACAAGTCGTCACTCGCGGAGCCCGTGCGGACTATCGTGGCGAGAGTCGACTGCAGGAGGAGACGTGACCACCGCCCCCGGGCGCCCTCATGGTGTGCCCCCGATGCCCGAGCGCAACATTCCCGCTCTTCGTGCCGCCATCGCCGCGCACGCGCCAGACCTCTTGGCCGATTTCGAGGCGAACTGGCGGGCGAAGATCGCCGACACCTACGACATCGGTGCGGCCCCGGCCTTCCTGGCCCGGTGGTGGGGCGAGTACGCGCTGGCCCGCGACCCGGAGCTGGACCGCCACGTGCGGGATCTGGAGGAGCGAGCGGCCCAGACGGCCGATCCTGACAAGGCCAAGGCCCTCCTGGAGGAGGCAGCACAGATCCACGGCCGGGTGAGCCTGCTCGGGCCCGGCGAGTGACCGAGGAGCTGACCGGCCCGCCATGGGCCACCGACTGGACCAAGAGCGCCTCCGAATACCGCGACAGCCTCCCCGAGGCCGTCAGACAGCAGATCATCGAGGCGGTGACCGAGCTGAAGTGCTCCCGTCACCCCTACCGTGACGATCACCTGGACACGGCCGAGGTCAGCATCGAACCTGTCCGCTCCACCCAGCCCCGCGGAGCGCACCTCCTCTACTTCGACCGCGGGCGCGGATGGCTCAGGTACGTCTTCACCCCGCGCACGGCCGATCCCCAGATCGTCGTCGAGACCCTCTTCTGGCAGTAGGGACCGGCACGCCCCGCCGCCCCCGCGCGGAAAGCGGGGGGCGGGGAGCGGGATCAGGATCCGTGGGGGAGGTGTGGCCTAGGACGGCGCTTCCACGGTTTCCAGTGCTTCCAGGTCCTCCGGGGACAGCCGCAGCGCGCCGGCGGCGATGTTCTGCGCCAGGTGATCCGGGTCGGACGTGCCGGGGATCGCCAGGACGTGCGGCCCGCGGTGCAGTGTCCAGGCCAGCAGGATCTGGGCGGGTGTCGCACCGTGCGCGCGGGCGATCCCGCGGAGCGCGTCGTCATGGGTCCCGTCGGCCGGCGCCTCGCGCCGGCGGCCCGAGATCGCGAAGAACGGTACGAAGGCGACGCCCTGCCGGTGGCAGTCGTCGATCAGTCCGCTCTCGTCCGCGCGCCGCTCATCCATCCCGTACGGGTTCTGCACGCAGACCACGGGCGCGATCGTCAGGGCCTCGGCGAGCTGTGCGGGGGTGACGCAGGACAGCCCCAGGTGCCGGATCAGACCGGCCTTCCGCAGGTCGGCCAGCGCGCCGAAGTGGTCCGCGACCGACACGATCCCGTTCACCCGCAGGTTGACGACATCGAGGTGGTCCCGGCCGAGCTGACGCAGGTTCTCCTCGACCTGCCCGCGCAGTTGCCCGGGCCCGGCCATCCCCAGCCATTCGCCCGACGGGTGCCGCCACGGCCCGACCTTGGTGGCGATGAGCAGGTCGTCGGAGTACGGCGCCAGCGCGCGGTTGATCAGCTCGTTCGCGGAACGCAGCGGCGAGAAGTAGAACGACGCCGTGTCGATGTGGTTCACCCCGAGCTCGACCGCCTGCCGCAGGATCCGAACGGCGAGTTCCCTGTCGATCGGGACCCCGTCGGAGTTCCCGCCCATCCCGTTTCCGGTCAGCCGCAGCGCCCCGAACCCGAGACGGTTCACCGCCAGATCGCCGAGCGTCCACGTGCCCGCGGCCGCCGCTGTGACCGTCACTGATGCCACCCTGGCCCACTCCCGTACTCGTCGTGCCACCTGCGCCGGCGGCCGTCGGCCACCGGTTGCGCTTGGGGAGTATGGGGTGGTGATCATCATGGCGGGAAGGCGTACGAGGTCGGCGAAAAGTCACACCGCGGACGGGAACCCGGCGCCTGCGCACGGCCGTTGGATCATGTGTACGGGGCCGAGGGCGAGGCCGTCTCCTTCGTTCCCGGCCTCCGGTCCGCAGCGCCGACCGCCGGGTACGCCGGACCCCGTGCCGCCGAGCGGCAGGCCCCGAACCACCCCGCGCAGCGCGGGCCCACAGCCGAGCGACCCGGTTCCGCGGCAGCCCCTGCGTGGAAGACTGGGCCTCGTTGTGGAGCAGCGAAGGGCAAGGAATGGATGACGACTTCTGCGTGCGCGAGCACATGGCGGGCGCGCCGCTCGCGCCGGAGCACACGGTCGCGACCACGGCCCTGGAAGTCGCCCTGTGCCAGGAGTTGAACCATCCCCCGCTCGGTGCCTTCACGGAGGTGCCCGATCGTCATGGCACCGTGATCGAGAAGTGGACGCGTCGCCTCGCGAAGTCCGAGCCCACACCGCTTCACGCCCTCCTCGTGACGGACGGCTCACCGGTCGACGCCTGCTTCGTCGACCCGCTGACCGGCATGCCCGCCCTGAGCAGCCCGGACGGCGCGGACGGCAATCCGACGTGGCGGTTCTACGCCCCTCTGTCCCTCCCTCCCGGCGGGGAAGAACTCTCGTCCGTGACCCTGTACCACACCGTCTGGATCACGACCTCCCGCGGCCGTGTCTATCCGGCCCCGTGCGGGTCCTCCGCGCAGCTGGCGTGGCACCGCTGGGGAGGAACACCCGGTCAGACCGCGGCTGTCATCGACGCCCTGCTCGACGATCTCGGGGCCGCGGTGGGTTCCGTCGGGCATCACGCCGGCGCCAGGGGCCTGTCCGAGCTGTTCGGCAGGGATCACATGTACTGCGTGGAGCTCGGCCGGGACGTTCTGCTGGAGGCCCGCCGGTCTCCGACTGTCTAGGACCTGTCCTGCCGATAGCGGTCAATCAGGCGTCAGAGGCGCAAAAGCGGACCCACTCCCCCGTCGCTCTGACCCGCCAAATGCGCATTCAAGCGGAAGCATGAGCCTGCTTGGTGCATTTGGTCGGATCGCCCCACTGGATCGAGCCATGCTCATGCCGCATGATCGCGAGTCGAGGTGCAGAAACGGGTGGGAAGCCTGTGCCGCGCGGCGCAGGCCCTCCTCACCCGCGACAGAGGAGCCCCCACTCGTGATTGCCGTACCGCCGTTGTACTCCCCCATAGAGACCGCCATCCACCCCTGCCACGCGGAGATCAACGCACAGACCGCCGACTGGGCGGAGACGTTCGAGATAGGCTCCGTCGACCTGCGCCGCCGGCTGGTTCGGCACGAGATCGGCGTCTTCGCGGCCCGGATACTCCCGCACGGGCGCGAGGAAGTGGTCCGTGTCGTCGCGGACTTCGTGATGTGGCTGTTCGGCGTAGACGACGGCTACTGCGAGGAAGGCCCCCTCGGCCAGCGTCCAGGTGATCTTGCAGGAACGATGCATCGGCTGCTGCGGGTGGCACAGAATCCCGAGGCGCCTCTGCTGCTCGACGATCCGCTGGCGAACGGGCTGCGAGACCTGCGGGCCCGCGTGGACCTGTACGGGACGGACAGTCAGGCGGCGCGCTGGGTGGCCAACTTGCGCGAGTACGCCCTGTCCGTCGTATGGGAGGCCTCCCATCGCCGGGCGAACACCGTCCCCGCTCTGTCGGACTACACCCTGATGCGGCTGTACGACGGTGCGACGACGGTCATCTTCCCGCTGCTGGAGATGGGGCACGGGTACGAGCTGCCGCTCAGCGAGCGCGACGACAAGGCCGTCCGGGCCGCCGAGGAGATGGCCTCGTTCGTGATCACGTGGGACAACGACATCCTCTCCGACCACAAGGAACGGTCGGCGGACGGCTACCACCTGAACGTCTTGCGGGTCCTGGAGGAGGAGGGGCTCGGCCCGCAGGAGGCGATGGCCCGGGCCATCGCCCAGCGTGACCGTGTACTGGGCGCCTTCATGCACCTGACCGACCACCTCCGCACCGTGGGAAGTCAGCAGATGCGGCAGTACACGGCCGGCTTGCGGAGCTTCGTGCGCGGATCTCTGGACTGGGGCGTCACATCGGTCCGCTACACCACCCCGGAGGACCCCGCCGACCTCCCCACGGCCTTCGCCGCGCGGCCGACGGACGACAGCTGCGAGCCGTTGGGGATCGACGCGGTGTCCTGGTGGTGGGACGTGGTGCCGGCGGGCCGGCCCCTGCGAGCGGCCCGCACGCTCGGCCTCTCGGGTATGCGGGGCTGAGCGGGCGGCGGAGTCCCGCCGGCGGGGGCTCCAGGTGGTGGGCACGTGGATGTCCCGCCGCCTGACCAGCCTGCCCGTCACGTTCAGGGCCCGGCGGCAGGCAGCTCCTGCGGCGGTCGCTCCGCAGGCGCCCAGGGAGCCGGTCGAGCCGGAGGCCGCTCCTGCGCCCGCGCGGGCGGAGTCCCGGTCGTGGCGGTTCTGGCGCCGCTGACGGTCGGCGGGGAGGCGCCGGGCTGACGTTGGCGTCAGCCCGGCGAGCAGCGTGAACCCGAACGCGGCGGGTGTCGCGCGCCGGTCCGAGGGGCCGGGTCGAAATGATCGGGCCGTGAGCAACGGCGGCCACCGGGCCCTCCCACGGACCGCCATGGCGGGCGCGCTCCTCCTCGCCGGCCTCGCACTCGTCTCCTGCGGCGGCGCCGCCGGGGGCGAGGCGAAGGGCAAGGTCAGGGTCGTCTATCACGACGACGCGATCGCCCCGAAGAACCGGCATGCCGTGGAGGTGGTCCGCAGGTCCCGCGTACTGGAGCAGGCGGCCGACTGGGTGACCACCTCACTCGCCCTCCCCCACGACATGGTCGTGGAGGTCACCGACAAGGTCCCGCCCGGGGTCGAGGACGCGGTGACCCAGCCGGACGGGCGAACGATCTACGTGCCACCGGCGTTCCTCACCCAGCTCCAAGGGGTCGCCACCGACGTGGCCAAGTCCGTCGCGCGTCCCGCCGTGTTCCCCCAGGACGAGTACGACGCCGACGACCTGACCGCGCTGGCGACCCGGTTCATCTTCGGCCACGAGCTGGGCCACGCCCTGCAGCGTCAGTTCATGCTGGCGAACCTGGGACTGGAAGAGGACGCCGCCGACGGGTTCGCATCGTTCTCCACCGTCAACGAGGTCGGACCCGCTCCCTCGCTCGCGGCCGCGCTCCTCTTCGACGAGCTCGCCCGCAAGGAGGGCGGGACGACCCTGGAAGGGCTCTCCAGCGACCACCCCGTCACCCAGGCCCGGGTCTTCAACTTCCTCTGCTACCTCGACGGAAGCGACCCGAAGACATACGAGGGCCCCCTGGTCGGCGCGGGCTACCTGCCGAAGACCCGCGCCCCGCTGTGCCCGCAGGCCTGGGCGATGCTGGACTACGGCTGGTGGACCCAGCTCCGACCGCATTTCGCGGCGTCGTTCAGGGACGAGGGCGACAAGAACCAGGACGAGGCCCGCACGCACCTGATCGCGGAGACGAAAGCCTTCGCGGAGAACCTCGACAAACTCCGCACTGGCCGATAGGCGTGCGCCGCGTTCGGGTCGCGACGGCATCCCGGGCCCCGGCGGGGGCGACGGCCGCCGCCCCGGCCGCGAAAGCCGCGGGCGGGACGGAGTGTCCGGCACGGGGCCACGGGCCGGTCAGGCCGTGGTGAGGGTGTCGTCGAGCCAGTCGCAGATGCGGGCGATCGCCAGGCGCATCGCGCCGGGGTGGCAGTGGGCGCCGGCGCCCTCCTCGGAGGTGAACAGCATCAGGGTCTTGGGGCAGGTCAGGTGCTCGTACAGCTTCTCCGGCTGGCCCTGGAAGAACATGTCCTCCTCGGCGTCGCACACGAGGGTGGGGCACTGGATCCGCTCGGCGATGCCCCCGGCGAGGGTGTAGTCGAGGTACGAGGCGTTGAAGGCACGGGGGGTGTCCGCGCCCATCACGTACATGCCGTGGTTGAACGCCCAGCGTGCGATCGGCTCGTGCTCCATGGCCTGCTCGAGGGCTGCGTCGAGTTCCGGGGCGGACGGGGCGCGCAGGAGTCGTTCGGCCTCCTCGCGGGTGCCGGGGACGTTGCGTACGGCCGTCTCGCCGAGGTCGTAGAGGCCGTCCACGGCGATGAGCGCGGCCAGGCGGTGCTCGAACGCGGCGGCCCGCGGGGCGAGGACGCCGCCCATGCTGACACCGAGGAGTGCGATGCGGCTGTCGTCGACCCCGGGGAGGGTCTCGGCGAAGTCCACGACGGGAGTGACGACGTTCTCCCAGTCCGGGCGGAAGACCAGGCCCTGGTGGTGGCGCGGGCCGGGCATGCCGGGGCCGTCGAAGGTCAGTACGTTGTATCCGCGCTCGACGGCGGCCATCGCCCCGAAGAAGTGCAGTTCCTCCGCGGTGCCGTCGAAGCCGTTGTGCATGATGAGCGTCGGCCGGGGCGCCCCCGAGTGGTCGACCCGGTAGAAGTAGCCGGGCAGGGTGGTGTCCTCGTAGGGGATCCGGACCGGCTCGATGACCGGGGTGAACAGCGCCGCCGCCGCCCTGAAGCAGGCCACGGAGCGGTCGTAGGCGTGGTCGTGGCGCGGGTCGCAGACGTGACCGTGCAGGAAGAACTCAGCCAACCGGTAGTAGTTCGACGCCCGCAGGAAGCCGTCCCGCGCGCTGATGCGGTGACCGGCGGCCAGCGCCTTCTCCGCCTCGTCCGACACCCGGTCGGCGGTGGCCATCCACTCGACGTACCAGCTGTCGTAGTCGCCCTCGGTGATCCGCTCACCGGTGGAGACCACCTCACCGAAGTCCGCGCCGCCGTAGGCGATGTGGCTCATCGACCGCAGGGTCTCGTACCAGAACTGGATGTTGTTCGGGAACAGCAGCTGCTTCATCGGGTTCTCCTGTGACGTGAGGCGACGGCTTGCGCGTCTTGGTCCTTGCCGCCGGTTTCAGCGCCGCTCTCGCGGTGCGCTCTCCGGCGTGTTCCAAGATTCGGGCAGGGCGGTGTCCACCTTCCAGGCCCGATCGGGACGAGGACTGTCCACCCGTGTCCGCTCGTGTCCGCCCCGTCCGCCCCGGCCCCGGGGCCGGGGCCGGGGACCCGGGGGCCTGCCGTAAAAACGCCGCAGTCGGCCGCACCCCGCTGTTTGGGGATGGGAATCGGGGATAGACGCCGTTGTGACGGCGGCGTCTTCGCAGACGGACGACCGCCGCGGCTGGTGACCGCACCGGCGCCCCTTCCCCCCGGGCGCCGGTGCGGGTCGCGGGCCGGGTAAGGCCTCCCTCATGCGGGGCCGGGCAGCAGCCGACCGCCGTCCGCATCAGGGGCGCGGACAACGAGGCCACCCGGCACACGAGTTCGTCAGGGGCGGGCCAGGACGTCGCTCACCCGGTGCGCGTAGATCACCCGGCCGCAGGGGGATCCGGTGTCCGTGCAGGTGGGGTCGGCGGTGTCCATGCGGTGCTCGGTGAGCGACCAGAGGTACTGCGTACCGCCGCCCCCCGGCACGCTCTGGCCGTGTTCGAAGTACAGGTCCTCGGGACCGACCGCGTTGGTGATGTTGGCGCCGTAGTCCACCAGCCGGCCGCCGGAAACGGTCGCCCGGCGCAGGCTGCCGCTGTGGGTGGTCCAGCTGCGGTTGAAGTAGTACGTGCCGCCGTAGCGTGCGGCGCCCTGGGTGAGGTCGCGCGGAAGGTAGAACGCGCCCGTCGCCGCGACCACGCCGTTGGCCGACTTCAGCAGGCCGGTCGCGTCGTCGATCGGCAGTGTGCCGATCCGGCCCTTCTCGGGGTGCGTGTCGTCGGAGTCGCAGTACTCGCCCATGATCAGAGCCGGCGCGGCGGCGGCGCTGCGGTCGATCGAGATGTAGGACGCCTTCGGCGCTCCGGTGGCGACGCAGGTCCCGGCGGAGGAGTTGCCCTGGGCGCTGACGAACTTCCAGGATGCCACCTGCGGCATCACGTACCGGTACGTGTGGCTGTAGTAGACGTTGTCCTGCCGGCCGATCTGGGTTTCGTCCCGGACGTTGCTCTTGAGGCCGTCGAGCGTGGTGTCGTCCACGGAGGCGTTCTGGTCCGGGTTGAGGTCCAGGATGGCACGCATGTCGAAGACCCGCAGGCCGTTCATGGTGTCCGCGACGTAGAGGTAGTTCTTGTACCAGGCGATGCCGCCCGCGTGGATGTCGACCGCCTTGTAGGAGACGTGGTCGTAGCTGTTGTAGTACGGCTCCACGAGGAGGACGTGACGGTAGCGCCGGCCGTCGGGGTCGCCCGGTATCGCGGTCTCCGGGTCGAGGAACGACAGGCGCACGCCCTTGCCGCCGGCCTTGTCGTACCAGGCGGTGACCAGCGGCTTCCGGGAGCCCCACAGCTCGTCGGCCTGGGCGTCCGAGACCCCGGTCATGCCCTGGGGTATCCACTCCTCGGTGGCGGAGTCGCCGGAGTCCCAGCAGAGCTTCCTGACGGGAGCCAGCGCCTTGCCGTCGTCGCCCGCGCCGAACGGGTCGGTGGTGCAGGACGCGCCCGTCTTCGCGACCCGGTTGCCCTGGTCGAGAAGGATCTGAACGCCCTGTGTGGGCAGGGCCGCCTTGAGGTCGGCCACGTGGCGGCTGAGGTCGGGGCCGGCCTTGAGGTTGAAGGAGGAGGCGGCAGCCGGGTCTCCGGGGGCCGCGTGCGCGGGGGAACCGAACGCGGGAACCGAGAGGACCACCGCTACCGCGGTGGCGATCCAACCGGCATACCTGCCAGGGGGCTTACGGAGTGTCATCTTCTGTTCTTGACCTTCGCTCTGGGGAGGAGCGGAGATCATACGCACGGCGAACGGATGGGCGTGCGTCAGGGTGGCGGCGACGGCCGGCGGCGCACGTCGGCGCGGCGATGACACATCCGTGAGCGGGGAGCTTGGCTACCTGCCCGCCGCTCCGGCCGAGGTGGTCGGGGTCGGGCCATGGCTTCCGTCGATGTCTTCCTGCGTCCCGTGCACCCCGGCGATCTGCCCGTGCTCTTCCGGCACATGAGGGACCCCGAGGCGAATCGGGTGGCCGCCTTCACCGCCGAGGACCCGACGGACCGGGCCCGCTTCGACGCGCATCGGGAACGTATCCTCGCCTCCCCCGACGTCGTCACCCGCACCGAGCTCGCGGGCGGCGTCGTGGTCGGGCACGCGGCCGTGTACGGCGAGCCGGGGCGGCGGGAGGTCACGTACTTCGTCGACCGCGGCCACCGGCGGCGGGGCATCGCGACCGCGGCGCTGCGGGAGCTGCTCGCGGAGGTGCCCGAACGCCCGCTGCTCGCCCGGACGGCGGCGGACAACACCGAATCGGTGCGGGTCCTGGAGAAGTGCGGCTTCACGGTCGTCGGCCGGGACCGGGGCTTCGCGAACGCCCGGGGAGCGGAGATCGACGAGCTCGTGCTGCGGCTGGACGGATGACCGGGCCGCCGGCACGGCCTCGGGGCCCCGGTCGCTGCCGGGCAGCGGCTCAGTGGCGGTCGTCGAGCTCGGCGCGCAGGCGGCCGAGCCGGGAGGAGCCGCGGGCGGCCCAGCCGTCGGGCAGCTGCAGCGGCACGATCACCGTCACCCCGCTCTGCGCCGGGTCGCGGACCTCCACCACGAACGGGTCGCCGGGGCGCAGCCGCAGGTAGGCGCTGCGTCCCGACTCGGGCCAGTCGGTGGCCGGGCCGTCGGGGAGGGCTCCGTCTTCCTCGGCGGCGGCGCGGGCGACGAGGAAGGCGGTGAGGTCCGCGAGGTCGGCATCGGTGAAGTGCACCGGCAGGCGGGCGCCGACGAAGCCGGTCTCGATCACGACCTCGCCCTCGTACCACCCGTCGCGGCGGCTGCCGCCCCGCGCCTCCTCCAGCACCACCGTGACGCTGCGCGACCGGTCGGCGAACCTGACGACGCCGGCATCCCTCATCCGTACTCTCCTCCGCATGCGCCGTGTCCGTCCGTTCGGCCCCATTTCGCCGACGGGCGCGGGAAATGGGCGCGCGGCGGGGCAGGTTCCGAGGTGACGGGATCCCGATGAGGGGATCCCACGGGGGATCCCCTGCCGAAGGAGTATGCCGTGGCCCTGTCCCGTGATGAACGTGAGCAGTTCCTCGCCGAGCCCCACGTCGCCGCGTTCGCGGTGGCCGCGGGAGCGGAGGGTGGTCGTGCGCCGCTGGTGGTCCCCATCTGGTACCAGTACGCGCCCGGCGGCGACGTCTGGATCCTGACCGGCCGGGACTCGCGCAAGGCCGATCTGATCCGGGCCGCAGGCCGGTTCACCCTGATGGTGGACCGTCTCGAACCCACCGTCCGGTACGTGTCCGTCGAAGGGCCGGTCGTCTCGACCGTCGCGGCCAAGCGCGAGCAGCTGGTGGAGATGTCCGCCCGGTACCTGCCGGCGGAGAAGGTCGAGGGTTACGTCGACTTCGCCTGGAAGGAACACGGAGAGCAGGTCGTGATCCACATGCGCCCGCAGAGGTGGGTGAGCTCGGACCTCGGCAACGTGTGAGCTGTGAACCGGAGCCCGCTCAGGGGCGCTCGAAGGCCTGGAGGACGCCCCCGAACGAGAAGCACAGCGCGCCGCACAGCGTTCCCCAGTTGGCGATGTCGGCGTTGACCAGGCTTCCGGTGGCGGGCCGGGTGAAGGCGGCCAGCGCCGAGATCATGAAGAGCACGGACCCGAGCTGATTCACGGCGACGACCCACCAGCCGAGACTGCGGGAGCGGATGCAGGGCCGGAACCGATGGCAGATCTCGGCGAACGCGAGGTGCCCGGAAACCAGGAACAGGACGCATCCGACCACGTCGGGGGTCCAGATCAGCCGGTTGGTCTGCTGGACGGAGAGCCCCTGGAGGAAGGAGTCCAGCAGGTTGACGCCGAAGACGAGCGTCCCGACGAACAGGACGAAGGTGCTCAGCCAGTCCAGGCGCATCGGCTCGTACCCCCACCACCGCCAGCCGGCCGTGACCAGGGGACCGCCTCCTTCGCCATGGCGGGGCGCGTTCAGGACCTGCAAGAGCGAGGTGTAGCCCCCGGTGTTGAAGAACAGGCCCCCGGCGAAGTAGACCGAGGCGCTCTCGACCGCGTCGCCCGAGCCGAACTGGGCGATGGCGGCGCCGAGGGCGAAGAGCGCGCCGCCGATGACGAACGCACCCGCCGCGAGGGCATTGAGCCTGCGGAGGCGGCGGAAGGCCTCGGCATCGGCGGTCGGGGCGGCGGCGAGGGCGTCGCCGCCCGGACCGCGGACCGCCAGCGCCCCGCGCCTGCGCGCGAGCCGCGAGTCCCACACCACCGTCGTCCCTTCGGGGCGGAACCACGTGAGCCGGGTGGTGAACGGTCCTGCGCCTTCGGCGCGCTGCTCGGGCTGTCCCACGGCCCGAGCGTAGACCGGTCGGCGGTGCCCGGCGCACAGCGAAACGTACCGGCGTACCCTCCGCCCGCGAGGGCCGGCCCGGGGCCGCCGGGCCGCCGGGCCAACGCCGTGCCTACTGGACCCGTAGTGCGGCCAGGCGTTGTTCGAACGGGACCACTTCGAATCCGTCCGCCGGGTCCACCGACGTGATCGCGCCCGTGAGGGAGCGCGGGGCGATCGCGGCGGCGGTGTCGACGTCGACGGCGAGCGGGGCGTCGGCCGTGGCGGGGGACATGAAGCGGGCGAGTTCCGCGCCCGCGCGGGTGACGCGCCGGGCCAGGCCGTCCTCGCCCCAGTCCTCGGAGGCGGCGTACACCGCCGTCGGGAGGGTGAGGGCGCGCAGGTAGGTGAAGAGGGGGCGCAGGGCGTGTTCGGTGACCAGGGAGTGGCGGGCCGTGCCGCCGGTCGCGCCGAGGAGGACGGGTTTGCCGGTGAGGGCGTCCTTGTCGATGACGTCGAAGAACGATTTGAACAGGCCGCTGTAGGAACCCGCGAAGACCGGGGTCACGGCGATCAAACCGTCCGCGGCGGCCACCGCGTCGAGCGCGGCGGCGAGCCGGGCCGGAGGGAATCCGGTGACGAAGTGCTGGGCGATCTCCGTCGCGAGTTCCCGCAGTTCGATCACTTCGGGTTCGGCGTCGACGTGGGCGAGGGTCGCGGCCGTGAGGCGGTCGGCGAGCAGGCGGGTCGAGGAGGGCGAGCTCAGTCCCGCGGATACGACGACGACTTTCATGCCCTGCTCTCCTCGTTCTCGGTGTCCTGCGGCCGGGCGGTGGTGCGGGCCGCCGCCACTCGGGCCGCGTGCGTCGGGGCGTCCGGCACGCCGGCCGGGCGGAGGTTCGCGAACTCCTTGCGGAGCTCCGGTACGACCTCTTCGCCGAGGAGGTCGAGCTGCTCCAGGACGGTCTTGAGGGGCAGCCCGGCGTGGTCCATCAGGAACAGCTGGCGCTGGTAGTCGCCGGCGTACTCGCGGAAGGACAGCGTGCGCTCGATGACCTGCTGGGGCGAGCCGACCGTCAGCGGGGTCTGCGAGGTGAACTCCTCCAGGGAGGGACCGTGCCCGTAGACGGGTGCGTTGTCGAAGTAGGGCCGGAACTCGCGGACCGCGTCCTGGGAGTTCTTGCGCATGAAGACCTGGCCGCCGAGGCCGACGATGGCCTGCTCGGGGGTGCCGTGACCGTAGTGGGCGTAGCGCTGCCGGTACAGGTCGACCATCTGCTTGGTGTGGGAGGCGGGCCAGAAGATGTTGTTGTGGAAGAAGCCGTCACCGTAGTACGCGGCCTGCTCGGCGATCTCGGGGGAGCGGATCGAGCCGTGCCAGACGAAGGGGGCGACGCCGTCGAGGGGGCGGGGGGTCGAGGTGAACGACTGGAGGGGCGTGCGGAACTTGCCCTTCCAGGTGACGACGTCCTCATCCCACAGGCGGCGCAGCAGGGCGTAGTTCTCGATGGCGAGGTCGATGCCGTCGCGGATGTCCTTGCCGAACCACGGGTAGACCGGTCCGGTGTTGCCGCGGCCCATCATGAGGTCGACGCGGCCGTCGGCGACGTGCTGGAGCATGGCGAAGTCCTCGGCGATCTTCACCGGGTCGTTGGTGGTGATCAGCGTCGTCGAGGTGGACAGGATCAGGTGCTCGGTGCGCGCGGCGATGTGACCGAGCAGGGTCGTCGGCGAGGAGGGGACGAACGGCGGGTTGTGGTGCTCGCCGGTGGCGAAGACGTCGAGGCCGACCTCCTCGGCCTTCTGCGCGATGGCCAGCATCGCCTTGATCCGCTCGTGCTCGCTCGGCGTGCGTCCGGTCGTCGGATCGGCCGTGACGTCACCGACGGTGAAGATCCCGAACTGCATGGCTCCCCTTCCCAAGGTTGTTTACAATTCAACTATACCCTGGAACCGGGGGCGCGTCCCGGCTATTCCCGGGGGCGGCGCGGGCGGGATGCGGGACGTCAGGCCGCAGGCGCGGGCTTGGAGGGTGCGGGGACATGCCGGAGAGCGCGAGCGCTTCAGCGGCCTCTTCCTGGCGGGTCCGGGCGCTCCGGCCGTCGCCGGCGGCGGCCAGAGCGGTGCCCAGGAGCCGCAGCGCCCGGACTTCGGCCGTGTGCCAGCGGAGCCGGCGGGTCGCGGCCACCGCCCGCTCACCGCACTCGACGGCGTCCGGCAACCGGTTCCCGGCCAGTTGGGCGGCCGTTTCCGACACCAGGTTCATCGCCTCCATCGCGGGGGAGCCGTTGCGCACCCCCAGCTCGGCGCTCTGCCGGTGACGGTCGACCGCCTCGTCGATGCGGCCCAGGTGGCGGGCGGTGAGGCCCAGGTTGTAGAGGGCGTACGCCTCGGCGCCGTGATCCCGCGCGTCGACGGCGGAGGCGAGGGTGGTCCGGCTGGTTTCGGCGGCCTCGTCGCGCCGGCTCAGCCGCAGCAGCGTGCTGACTCGGTTGGCGCGGGCGTTGCGGCAGGCCCAGTCGCTCCCGTAGGCCTCGGCGGCGTCGAGGGCCTGCCGGTGCAGGACGTCGGCCTGGTGCCAGTGCGCACGGTACTGGCACACATGGGCCCGGCGGTCGAGGATCGCCGTGTGCACCGCGTCGTCGCCCACCGCCCGCGCCGCGTGTTCGGCGGTGTCCAGGACGGCGTCCGCCTCGTCCGGCCGTCCCAGGTGGGCCAGTGCGCTGCCGAGTACGTGACCGGCGCGGCCGACCGCCCTCAGGTGCCCCTGGTCCTGGGCGGTCCCCAGGACCCGGCGGAGCGGTTCGAGGGAGTCGGCCCACAGGTACGAGCCTTCCAGGAGCGGTTCGACGGCGAGCGCGAGATCGGCGGCCACGGCGACGGCGGACGGCACGGCGTCGAGGATCTGCGCGGCGACGGCGAGCGCACCGTCGTGGTCGGGATCGATCAGGCGGCGGCGGCTGTCGGGGCGACCTGTGCAGGTGTCCGGGGGGAGCAGGCCCAGAACGTGGTGGCCCGGACGCTCGGCGGCGTGGACGGCCTTGGCCTCGGCGAGGAGGTGGTCGAGGAAACGGGTCATGGCCGCTGCCCGCTCCTCGGGCCGGTCCTGTGCGCGGGAGCGCTCGGCCGCGAACATCCGGAGCAGGGGGTACTGGCGGTAGACGCCGGGGCAGGGCGATTCCAGCAGGCCGAGGCCGGTCAGCCGCTCCAGGGCCTGGCCGGCGCGCGCCGGTGGGAGTCCCCCGAGGGCGGCTGCCCCGGCGATGTCCGTCGCGCCGCCGCGAGGGAGCGCCAGCAGTCGCAACAACCTGGCCTCTTCCTCTTCGAGTAGGTCGTAGCCGGGTCCGATGCACGCGGTGAGGCCGTCCTGCGAGCCGGCGGGTGCGGGGAACACGGAGAACGGGGGGAGCGTGGGGAAGGCCGGATGACTGCCGTCGAGGAGACGGACGAGATCGGACGGCGTCCACGCAGGCCGGGCCGCGAGCCGCGCGCCGGCGAGGCGCAGGGCCAGGGGCAGTCCGCCGCAGCGCTCGGCCAGGGCCGCCGCCTGCTCGGGTTCGGCGGCGATCCGCTGCGGACCCGCGACGGCGCCGAGGACGGCCAGTGCGTCGGGTACGGCCAGGGGCTCCAGGCGCACACGGCGTACGGTCGGCAGCCCGTCCAGCGTCGAGCGCCCGGTGACGATCACCGCGCAGGTCCGCGTTCCCGGGAGCAGTGCCTCGACCTGGGCGGTGTCCCGGGCGTCGTCCAGGACCAGCAGGATGCGCCGGTCGGCGACGATCGTGCGGAAGAGCGCGGCCCGCTCGTGCGCGCTCCGCGGGATGTCCGGCTCCTGAGTGCCGAGGGCCTGGAGGAAGCCGGCCAGGACGGTGCCGGGGTCCGCGGGGTCCTTGGAGGTGCCGCGCAGACTCGCGTACAGCTGGCCGTCCGGGTAGTGGTCCCGCAGTCGCTGGGCGACGTGGACGGTGAGCGAGCTCTTGCCGACGCCTCCGGTACCGGTGACCGTGACGATGGCGGGGGATCCGGGGCCGGGAGTCGTCAGCGCGTCGAGGAGCCCCGCCACCGCGTCCGTACGGCCGATGAGGTGGTCCGGTGGGCAGGGGAGCTGGGCCGGCCTGGGCAGCGGGGACGGTGATGGCGGCGGCTGCCCGGCGTCCTCCGGGGGGACGGGGGGCTCGCAGGACCTGGTGGGGGCGCCGGGCACGGACGGTGACCCGGGGCGGTGGGCGCGGACGGGCTGCCCGTCCCGCGCCGCCGGGGCGCCACGCCCGCTGCCGGCGAGGGCGAGCCCGGCCAGTTCCCGCAGCCTCCCGTGGAGGGGGTGCTCCACGCACAGGCCGGTCAGTTCGGGGACGAGGCGGGCGTGGCGGCCCAGCCTCAGATCGAGCTCGATGCGCTCCAGCAGCACCGACAGCCGCAGCTCCGACAGGCGTTCGCGATGGATCGCGGCGTACGGGCCCGGAAGTCCCGCGAGAGGTGGCCCCTGCCACAACGTGAGGGCGTGGGCCAGCAGTTCGGCCGCCTTGCCCGTCTCTTCCGCGGCGGTGGACGCACGGGCCCGGGCGACCAGCTCGTCGAACACGTCGAGGTCCAGTGCGCCGGGGGCGACGTGCAGGAGGTACCCCTGGCCGTGGGTCGCGATGCGGGTCCCGAGCGCGCGCCGGAGCCGGTAGACGTGCGACCTGACCGTGCCCACCGCCGTGCGCGGCGGCTCCTCTCCCCAGAGGCCGTCGACGATCTCGTCGAGTTCCACCACGTCGTTGCGGCGCAGGAGCAGCATCGCGAGCAGGGCCCGCTGCTGCGGGGAGCCGAGCGCGAGCGGTACGTCGCCGCTGCGGCCGCGGACCGCTCCGAGCACGGAGAAGGACGGTTCGGGTTCAGCGCCGCCCACGGCGGCCTCCCTCCGTGTGGCGGGGTGGGCGTCTGTTCGCGCTGCCGGGGAGCGGGCGGGTGACCCGGACCGGTCCGGCCGGGGTCTGTGCGGTGATCGTGCGCACGGCGTCACCTCCGTTGGCGGGCGTACGGGTTCCACGGCCGGGCGGTGGCAGGGGCCGGTCCGCCGGGCTCGGAACGACCTTGCCAGGCGGGCCGGGGCGTGACTGCGCAGTCAAAGGATCATGTGTGTGCCATGCACCTTTAGGAGCCATGCGGTAAGGGGCATCCGTCACGAAACTCCGGGCGCGCGTCACGAAATCGGGCGTGGGCAGGGGGCGGGGGCTGGTCCCTCAGGGCCGGGGCGGCAGGCGGTAGGTACCCGCGGCGGGGGTGTCCAGCACGCCCGCGTCCACCAGGGCCTCGGCGATGAGGGCCGCGGCCGGGGGATCGGTGCCCAGCACAGCCGCGAGGCGGTCGAGGGACGATGGTCCGGCTCCGGCTCCGGCTCCGCAACGGGTGAGCCGGCGGGCGGCGCGCGCCAGCGCGGGCGGCAGATCCTCGTGGGCCGCGGCGTCGGCGTCCGGGGGGCCCGCGCCCTCCTCGCGGCACGGGTCCGCGCACTCCTCTCGGGAAGGGTCCGCGGCGTACGGGCGGGCCGCGAGCTCGATCGGCGTCGCGGCGGAGAGGGCAGGTGCGAGGGCGCGGGAGCGGCTGGTGAGGAGGACGGCGCTGCCGGGAGTGCCCGGCAGCAACGGCGCGACCTGCGCCGCGTCCCGGGCGCCGTGGAGGACGACGAGGACGCGGCGGCCCGCGAGGGCCGAGCGGTAGAGCGCGGCCCGATGATCGGGGTCGGAGGGTATCCGCGGCTCCGGGATCCCGAGGGCGCGCAGGAGATGGGCCAGGAGCGGGCCGGCTCCGGGATCGGCCGCAGCCTGAGCCGCAGCCGAGGCCGGAGCCGCAGCCGCAGCCGGAGTTGGGCCCCAGGTCCGCAGGTCGGCGAAGAGCCGGCCGTCGGGGAAGAGGTGGGCGAGAGCGTCCGCGATCCGCACGGCCAGAGCCGTCTTGCCCGCACCTCCGGGTCCGGTGATCGCCAGGACGGGGACGGTGCCGCGGTCCTCCCCCTCGGCGAACAGGCTCTTCGCGCGAGCGAGAGCCCGTTCCGCTTCGGCCGGGAGGGCCGTACGGCTGTGGGAACGGGCGGGGGGTTCGGGGCGCGCGGGGCCGCGCGGCGGACCGAGGGCGAAGGGGGGCGGGTCGACCGCGAGCAGGCGGGCATGCAGGGCCGTCAGCTCGGGGCAGGGGGTGACGCCGAGTTCCTCGTCCAGGATCCGGTGCGTGTCGGCGTAGACGGTGAACGCCTCGGCCTGTCGGCCGCAGCCGTGCAGGGCGCGCATGAGCAGGGCCCGCAGTTCCTCGTCGAGCGGGAACTGCGCGGTGAGCGCCGTCAGCTCGGGGATCGCCGTGTGGTGGAGGCCCAGGCGCAGCGCGCAGACGATGTGCCGCTTGCGGGCGGTCGTGCGCAGGGCGGCGAGCCGGGTGCGCTCCTCTTCGGCGAACGGGCCGGGCACGCCGGCCAGGGCCTCCCCCGACCACAGACCCAGGGCCTCGGTGAGCAGGGCGTGTTCGGCGGCGGTGTCGTGGCGGGCGCGGGCCTGCCGGGCGGCCTCGGCCCGCTGCTCGAACCGCGCGGCGTCGACCGACCCCGGCGAGGTGTGCAGCGTGTACCCGCGTTCGTCGCGGAACAGGATCCGGGCCGGCTCCCGGGCGGCCCGGCCGGGTTCGAGCAGGGTGCGCAGCGCCCACAGGTGGGTGCGCAGGTTGCCGGCGGCACTGACCGGGGCGTCGTCGCCCCATACGGCGGCCAGGAGTTCGGCGACGGTGAGCGGCCGGCGCCGTCGTAGCAGCAGGGCGGCCAGGACCGCCTGCCGGTGCGGCGGCCCGGGGTGGACCGCCGCACCGCCGGGCACGCCGACCCGGACGGGCCCGAGCAGCCGGAAGAGGGGGATGTCGCCGTCGTCGGGCGCGGCCCGCATCCCTGCGCGCATCCGGCTTCCTCCGAGCTGTCGAGCCGTCCGGCGACCTGCCCGACGGCGAGATGGGGGCACGGGTCGATCAGGTCGGGCCGGGCCCCCGTGCCATCAGTTCCACCAGGCGGTGACGCCCGCTCCGTTCCAGCTGACGATGACCGTGAGCCAGCCGCCGGACATGCCGAGGGTGTACTTCCAGCGCCCGTTGTCCTGGCACACGGCGGTCCGCGCACCGATCCGGACGGCGTTCTGCAGTTCGTCCTCGCTGATGTCGCGTTCGGCCATCCGCTCCCGGATGTGCTGCGACATGCTGGTGAGGCCCTGCGGGGCACTGTGGTTGGTGCAGTCCGCCGGCTCCTTGACCGGGGGGCAGCCCTGGCCGTCGTCGCGGCAGCGCATGGGCGAGACCGGTGAGTCCACCAAGTCCGCGATCTCGACCGTCGTCGCGGCCTGGGTACGGGCCTGGACCGGGGCGGACGCCGCCGCCTGCGCCGGGGCCGCCGTGAACGCCGCCGCGGAGGCGGCGAGGGCGACCAGCGCGATCCGGAGGCTCTTGGAGTTGATCATGGGGGCTATTCCCTTGTTCCTTGACGATGCGCGGCTCCGCGGCCGCCCGCAACGAATGTCGGCGGCGGCCGTCCACGCCCGATGAGCAGACGGCCGGTCCTGTGATCACCGGTGATGGGTGCCCGTCCATCGCACGAGGACCGGCCCGCCGCACAGTGGTGGCCATGGACGACGAACCGACCGTCCGCCTCCGGAATCCGCCGGCGGGCCACGGAGCGGTCACCGGGAGGAGGAAGCGATGAACCTGGAACAGATGTACGCGTTCTGCCTGGCCGACCCGGTGTTCTTCGACGTTCCGCAGCGCATCGAGGACCAGGACGAGCGCTTCACGCCGCCGCGGGTGGGCGACGCCAGTGTGGTGCAGGACGACGCGGACGTGTGGGTGCGGGTGTTCTTCGGACGGCCGCTGCCCCTGCAGGGCTGGAAGATCCACATATCGGCCGACGTCCCGGCCGCCCAGGAGATCCTGAACGAGGCCGCCGCCGTCTGCACCGCGCACCGCGTCGCCTTCAAGTACCTGCGCAGCGGCCGGCTGCTCTCGGCGTTCAATTCCAAGTACGCCCACCGGGGTTCCTCGGGGAAGTTCATCGCCGTCTACCCGGCGGACGAGGGGGAGCTGAAAGCGCTGCTGGACGGTCTCACGGCCGCCCTGGGCGGGCAGCGGGGACCCTACATCCTGTCCGACCTCCGCTGGAGCGACAGCAGTCCGGTCTTCGTCCGGTACGGGGCGTTCGCCGCGCGCTGGGCCAAGGACGGGGGCGACGCTCCCGTGCCGGCCATCGCCCGGCCGGACGGAACGCCCGTTCCCGATCCGCGTACCGCGGCGTTCACCCCGCCGCATTGGGCTCCGATGCCCGGCTTCATCCGTGAGCGCATCGAACGGTTCTCCGTGCTCAGCCGAGTCGACCTGCCGTACGAGATCGTGCGTCCCCTGCACTTCTCCAACGGGGGCGGCGTCTACCTGGGCAAGGACCCCGCGAGCGGCGACCTGGTCGTGCTGAAGGAGGCACGGCCGCTGGCCGGGCTGGACGCACGGGGGCTGGACGCCGTCGCCCGCCTGCGGCACGAGCACCGCATGCTCACCGCGCTGGCCGACACCGGTCTCGTACCGCGCGTGCTGGGATACGAGACGCACTGGGAACACGACTTCCTCGTCCAGGAGTACATCGACGGCGACTCGCTGGCGAAAGCCGGCGTGCTGCGCCTGCCGCTGGTGCGGCCCGGGGCGACGGCGCAGACGTACGCGGAGTACACCCGCTGGTCGCTCGCGGTCCTCGACAAGATCGCCGCGGCGGTCGGCGCCGTCCACCGGGCCGGGATCGTCTTCGGCGACCTGCACCCGAACAACGTGATCGTGCGCCCCGACGACACCGTCACCTTCATCGACCTGGAAGCCGCCCACCCCATCGGCGAGGAGCGCACTGGCCTCCTGGGCGCGCCCGGGTTCGCGGCGCCGGCCCACGTCACTGGCACCGATGTGGACGCCTACGGCCTGGCGGCCCTGCGCCTGGGCCAGTTCATCCCGCTGACGGCGCTGGCCGGCCGGGATCCGGCCAAGCCCGATCAGCTCGCACGGTGGGCGCACGAGCTCTTCCCGCTGCCGGCCCGCTACGCCCACGAAGCCGCCACCGCCATGGCCGCGATCGCCGGAACCGCCCCACCGGCGGCGCCCGGCCCCGGAGCGGTCGGCCGGACGTGGGATGAGAACCGGGCGGGGCTCGTCGCGGCGCTCGCCGCCTGCGCCACCCCCCACCGGGAGGACCGGCTCTTCCCGGGCGATCCCGACGGGGCGCGCGAGGGCGGCGGAACCGGCCTGTCCCACGGCGCGGCGGGCGTCCTGTACGCCCTGCACGCCACGGGCCACGCCGTCGACCCCGCGTGGACCGACTGGCTCACCGCCGCCACGCTGCGCGACATCGACCGCGCGCCCGTCGGCCTCTTCAACGGCTCCTGCGGAGTGGCCACCGTCCTCGATCTCCTGGGGCGGCACGAGGAGGCCGCCGAGATCCTGGGACGGTCCCTCGACCGCACCGGCGAGCCTACAAGCCTCGGCCTGCTGACGGGCCTGCCCGGCACGGGCCTGACCGCGCTCGGCTTCCACGCCCGTCACGGGGACGGCCGCAACCTCGACCAGGCCCGCCGCATCGCCGACCGCGTCGCGGACCGCCTCACGGCCGCACTCGACCGGCCGGCGGGCGAGGGCTCCGGCGCGGGTCTCGGCAGCGGTGCGGGTCGCGCCACCGGCGCGGGCTTCACCACGGGAGCCTCCGGAGCGGCACTGTTTCTCGTACGCCTGCACGAACGCACCGGTGAGCCCGCCTACCTCGACCTCGCCGAGAAGGCGCTGCGCCACGACCTCGCGCAGTGCGCGGACGTCGACGGCTCCTTGCAGGTCGACGACGGCTGGCGGTCCGTGGTCTACCTCGGCACCGGATCCACGGGCATCGGACTCGCCCTGGCGGCCTTCCTCAGGCACCGCACCGGCACGGGCCTCCTCGACGCCCTCGCCTCGATCCGGCTGGCGGCACGCGGCCAGTTCACCGTCTTCCCCGGTCTGCTCGACGGCCGCGCCGGACTGCTGTACTTCCTGACCGCCGCCGGCGACGGCGCCGACGACGAGGCCGCACTCCAGGGTCACCGGCGCGACCTGTGGCGGCACGCCGTACCCCACGGCGAAGGCCTCGCCTTCCCCGGCAGGCACCTGGTCAGGCTGTCGATGGACCTCGCCACCGGGTCGGCCGGAGTACTCCTGGCGATGGACGGGGCCCACCGCCGCACCGACCATCTCCTGCCCCTGCTCGGCGGGCCGGCACCGGCCACCGCCACCTGAAGCCCGCTGCACCGGTCCCGGTCCAGCGAAACCCCTGTCGACGGAAAGGAGGTGGACATCGTGTCGATCCTCAACCTCCAGCAGCTGGAAATCGCCGAGGAGGAAGGCGGCCTGCTGCTCATGAGCAGCGCCAGCTTCCAGTGCCACAACACCAGCTTCCACTGAACCACGGGTGACACACCTGTACGCGCGATCACGGAAAGGAGGTGAACGTCATGTCGATCCTCAACCTCCAGCAGCTGGAAATCGCCGAGGAGGAAGGCGGCCTGCTGCTCATGAGCAGCGCCAGCTTCCAGTGCCACAACACCAGCTTCCACTGAGCCACGGGTGACACACCCGTTCAGCTGGTGCGGTGACGGTCCGTTCGCGGATCAGAACGGTCTGCGGGACAGTGCCCCGCAGACCGTTCCGTCGTGTGCGGCGACCTGCGCTGCCGCACGGAAGCGGAGGAACGGCCCACGCCACCGTTCCGCCCTCGTACCGGGTTTGGGCCCACATCCACCCCAACCGGCAGCGGATGGATTCCGCCGCCCCCGCACCCGGTCACCCGGGCGGTCCTAGTTGAGCCGCCTGTGGGGGCAGTCTCCGGTACCCCACGCGGTCGTGGAGGCGCACTGGCGGTCGCGGTCCTTGTGGTCGTCCAGGTTGCCCAGGTACAGGCCTTCGGGGAGCCGGCTGCCGGGATCCTCGGCCGCCGCGCCGATGACGGTACCGGCCGTGGCCGCGCCCGCCGTCGTACTCCCCACGCCCGTCCACAGCGCGCCTGCGGCGGCCAGCACCGCCATCCCCCGTACGGTCTTCCTGATCACGGCAACTCCTCTGTGCGTATGACACGTTCCAGGTGGGGGGTTCCGGTCGGTCATGCCATCGCCCCCCCCTGCTGGACCCGACTCTGCCAGGCGCGAGATGACAGCGGCAGACCCGTAGGGGATCATCTGTGTGCCATGCATCTTTAGGAGGCAAGCACGTGGAGACGGGCATGGATGCGGGCATGCCCGAGGTCGACCATGCGGCGATCGTCCTCTACCGGTGGATGCTCGTGCAGGGCGGGCTCACCGCGTCGGCCCTGCCGAGGGCCGCGGCGGAGACGGGCTTGGCGGAGGGGGAATGCGCCGCGGCGCTCCGGACGCTCCGCGACAGCTGCCTGGTACAGGCCGAGGGAGAGGTCTGGCAGGCCGTCAGCCCCCAGGCGGCGGGGGCGCGGCTGCTGTCCGGACCCGAGGCCGCGCTGCGCGCGCACGAGGAGCGGCTGCAGGCGCGCCGGGACGAACTCCAGCGCCGGCGCGACGCGTTCACGGGACTCGTCCCCGTCTACCTGCAGGCGCGGCGGCACGCGTTTCCCCAGGGCACGATCGACCACCTGGCCGACCAGTTCGCGGTACGGGCACTGCTGACGGAGGTCATCGACAACTGCCGCGAGGAGGTCCTCGTCTCCAAGCACGGCGGCTCCTTCCCGGAGGCCGCGCTGCGCGAGGCGCTGCCGCGTGACATGGCGCTGCTGGAGCGGGGCGTGCGGATGCGCAGCCTCTACCAGCACGCCACCCGCTTCGACCCGGCGACACGGGCCCACGCGGAGCGGCTGATCGAGGCGGGGGCGGAGGTCCGCACGCTCCCCGAGGTGCTCCCGCAGATGATCATCGTCGACGGGGAGCTGGGTTTCCTGCCGTCCCGGTCGGGCGGGGCGCTGCTGATCCGGGAACCGGACCTGCTCGGCTACCTCTTGGACGTCTTCCACCGGGACTGGGAGTACGCGACACCGTTCGCAACGGGCCCGCAGGCGGCGCACGACATCTCGGAGACGGTCAAGCAGAGCATCCTGGTGCTGCTGGCCAAGGGGCTGAAGGACGACTCGATCGCGCGGCGCCTGGGCATTTCGCTGCGGACCTGCCGCCGGCACGTCTCGGAGTTGCTGCTCGGGCTGGGCGCGCATAGCCGCTTCCAGGCCGGGGTGATCGCCGAGCGGCAGGGGTTGACGCAGACGCGCCGGCCGCCTCCGGAAGGCGCGGCGCCGGGTCCGGGCACGGGTACGGAGCCGGGCACGGGTACGGCGGCGGGCACGGATACGGGTACGGATACGGCTCCGGGCGCGGGCTCGGGCATGGCTCCGGGCACGGCTCCCGTCGGAGGTCCGGCCGCCGCGCCGGGGCCGGCGGTGGCCGGTCCGGCCGGTACGCCCCTCCCCTGCCCCGGCTGCGGTTCGCCGCTCCCGGCGGCGGAGGGTCGCCGCCCCGTGTCGGGCCGGCCGGCCCGGCACTGCTCGGCCGCCTGCCGGGCCCGGGCGTACCGGACCCGCCGGAAGCGGGAGGCCGGGGGAAACGGGCCCGCCGCCGAGGCGTGACGAAATACCGCCGCGTCACGAAATCCGAGTCCGTCCGCGAGCGTCGGGGCCGGTGACGGAGACCGCGCCGGGTCCGTGTTCCGCCGGCCGGGTCGCGGGTTTCGCAACCTTTGGTTCAGAGGGTGGTGTGCCACGATTCGTCGTGATTGTCCTCTGCGCCGTGACCGGCGCCCGGCGCGTTATCCGAGGAAGAACATGGGTTGGAACGGCACACGTCGGACGGCCTCGTCGGCCGCACTCGCCGCACTGGTCGCCCTCATCCTGGCGGCTCCTCCGGTCGGCGCCGAGCCCCGGACCGGGAGCGCGCCACCGTTCGGGACCGCGGCCGCCGCCCGACCGGGCGACACCTCCTCGACTCCGCCTCCGCCACGCCTCCCCCGCGATTTCCGCGGCAAGGGCAAGTGGATCGTCCGGGACCTGGACATCACGGTGCCGTTCACTTGGGAGGGGAGGAACGGCGACAGCCAGATGACCGCCGGAGGCCCGCAGTACCCGATCTGGTTCACCAACCTGATCTACCACGGCACCCTCTACACGCTGACGTACAAATGGCCCGGCCTGGACGAGCACCCCTGCTCGCGCATCCCCGGCTTCAGCCTGGAGGATCTGAACCAGGGACTGGCGGGCTCCCGGTTCGTGGGGCGCGAGACCTTGCGGCGTACGCCGGAACGGCGCGTCAACCACTGGAGGGTCGGCGTGGTCCTCCCCGAGCTGCCTCCCGGGAACCACCCCAGGGTGCCGCTCGCGCTGGGCGACATCTACGTCGACGAGAACGACCGGAGCACCTTCTGGCAGGTGCTGCAGTTCGGTGTCCAGAACCTCTACGACCCCGCGCTGGACGAGTGGTTGGTCATGGACACCTTCGAGCACCGGCCCGGAAACGTGACCCTCCCCCGGGAGTGCGAGCCGCCCCGGTGAGTGCGGGCACCCGGGCGGTCGCGCGAGGTGACGCGCCTCGAAGGAGCGTCAACTGCCCTGGGTGGGCAGGAACTGACGCGGCGTCCCCGCCCGAGGGCGAACCTGCTGGTCAGGGACGGCCGCCGGGATAGGCTGCCGCCCCACCGTCCCCCCGAGAAGGCACTCTCCGTGACGAACCAGCCGCCGCCAAGCCCCGCCCCCGCCCCCGCCCCCGGCACGCTCCACCACATCGAGATCTGGGTTCCCGACCTCGCCCGCGCCATCGCCGAGTGGGGGTGGCTCTTCGACGACCTCGGCTACACCCTCCACCAGAGCTGGGACCGGGGACGCAGCTGGAGACTCGGCCCCACCTACCTCGTATTCGAACAGTCCCCCTCCCTCACCGCCGCGCACCACGACCGCCGCGCGCCCGGCCTGAACCACCTCGCCTTCCACATCGACACCCCCGACCGGGTCGACCTGTTGACGGCGAAGGCCCGCGAGAACGGCTGGACGCTCCTCTTCCCCGACCGCCACCCCCACGCCGGCGGAACCCGGCAGCACGCCGCCTACCTCGAAAACACCGACGGCTTCGAAATCGAGCTCACCACCCCGGCCCGCGTCCCGGACGGCGAACTCCCCGCGAGGAGTTGAGGCAAACCCGTTGCGCAATGGTCAAGAAACGTTGACCATTGGCGTCATGGCTACCGAAGACCTTCCAGAGACCTTCCGCGTCACCACCGACGAGCAGCTGCGCGCCGTCTCCAACCTCACGCGCCACCGGATCATGGCCGTGCTCCGCTTCGAGCCCGCGACGATCACTCAGATCGCCGAGCGCGTGGGCCTCGCGAAGGGGAGTTCCAGCTACCACGTGCGGCTGCTGGAGCGGGCCGGCCTGGTCAAGGTGGTACGGACGCGGAAGGTCCGCGGGGTCACCGAGCGGTACTACGCGATGGCCGCGCGCTCGATCGAGCTGCCGGACCCGGGCGAGGGCGGCCCGGACGTACTGATGCGGCACGCGGTGGCGGACCTGGAGGCGTCGCCGGCGGATGGCGAGCGGCACGTACGCATGGCGCACCTGCGGCTCACCGAGGAGCAGTTCGCGGAGCTGGGCGCGCGGCTGCAGGCATTGGCGGACGAGTACCGGGAGCTGTCCGATCCGGCGCTGCCGGACGCGTCGCTCGTCTTCGCACTGTTCCACCCGTCAGCGCGCGTACAGGCCGAAGGGGACACCAAGTGACCATGGAGAGAGTGAAGTTGCCGACCGGGTTCGGGCGGCTGTGGACCGCGCAAACGGTGTCCTCGCTCGGTGACGGGGTGACGCATGCCGCGCTGCCGCTGCTCGCGCTGACGCTGACGCGGGACCCGATGGCGCTCGCCGTCGTCGCGGCCGCCGGGACGCTGCCGTGGGTGCTGTTCGGGGTGCTCGGCGGTGCGCTGGTGGACCGCTGGGACCGCCGGCGCACGATGTGGGTGGCGGACGCGGCGCGGGCGGTGCTGCTCGCGATACCGGCGACGGCGGCCGTACTCGACGTGCTGAGCATCGCGCTGCTCGCGGCGGTCGCCTTCCTGCTCGGCCTCGGCGGGCTCTTCTTCGACACGGCGGCCACGGCCTACCTGCCCGATCTGCTCGGCCGCGATCCCGCGCTCCTGGAGCGCGCCAACTCCCGTCTGCGCGGCGCCCAGACCGCCGCGTCCGGGTTCGCCGGTCCGCCCGCGGGCAGCGCCCTGCTCGCGCTCGGCCGGGCGGTTCCGCTGCTCGCCGACGCGGTCTCGTTCGCGCTCTCCGCACTGCTCGTACGGTCGCTGCCCGCCGCGCCCCGGCCCGTACCGCAGGCGCGTGAGTCGCTGCTGCGACAGGCGCGGGCCGGCGCCTCGTACGTTTTCCGGAATCAGTTGCTGCTCGGGCTCGCACTGCGCCCGGCGGTCGGGAACATCGCCTTCCTCGCGGTGGAGACCGTACTCGCCCTCTTCGCGCACGATCGCCTCGGCGTCGGAGCCTTCGGCTTCGGCCTGCTCCTCACGGCGGAGGCCGCCGGCGGCCTGCTCGGCGCGGGCATCGCCTCCTTCCTCGGCCGGCGGCTCGGCACCGGCACCGCGCTGACCTGCACCGCCGCGCTCGAGGGACTCGCCATCCTGGGCCTCGCCGCCGCCCCGAACCCGTACGTCGCCGGCCTCGCGCTGGCGGTCTGCGGAGCGGGCATGGGCGCCACGATGGTGCTCGGCCCCTCGCTGCGGCAGGCGATCGTCCCCGCCCACCTGATGGGCCGGGTGGCCTCCACCTCCCGCATGCTCGCCATGTGCGCCGCGCCGTTCGGCGCCTTCCTCGGCGGCTGGCTGGCCGCCGCCTACGACGTACGCACCCCGCTCTACACCTCCGCCGGCCTCCTCCTCGCCATGACCGCCGTCACCGCGACCATGACCGGCAACCGCCGGGTCGAGGCGGCGCTGCTCGCGGCAGCGGGGGAAACGGTGCCTCCGTCAGTGGGTGGCGTACTCCTCTGACAGGAAGCGGATCGTCTGGTCGATGAAGGTGCGCATCTCGCGCGAGAGGGTCTTGCCGCGGCGCCAGGCGATCTGCGTGTGGACCTCGAAGGGGATCGGCCAGGGGAGGGCTTCGAGGGTGCCGGCTTCCAGGGAGTCGGCGACCGTGGCCGTCGGGAGGAGGCTGATGCCCAGGCCCGCGGCCACGCCCCGTTTGATGGATTCGATCGTGCCGAACTCCAGGAAGGGCAGCGACTCGCCCGTCCCGTCGTTCAGCTCCGCCTCGAAGAGCTCCCGGTAGGCGCAGCCGGCTTCGGCCGAGATGACGCGTACGCCCCGAAGGTCATCGGTGGTCACCTTCTCCGCCAGGGTCAGCGGGTGGCCAGGGGCGGCGACCACGGTCAGCGGTTCGGATCCGAGGATCTCGGTCTGGACGCCGGGGTGCCGGGTCTCGGCCTCCATGAGGAAGCCGAGGTCGAACAGGCCCTGGCGCAGGGCGTGGCAGGTCTCGGCGCAGAGGCTGGGCCGCAGGACGATCTGGAGCGCCGGGTGGCGGTGGTGGAAGAACTCCAGGAGCATCGGCATGCGGTAGGAGGTGATGCTCTCCATCGAGCCGACGGTGAGCACGCCGGCCGGCTCGTCGGAGCCGAGCGCCGCCCCCCGCGCCTCGCCGGCGAGGGCGAGCATCTGCTCGGCGTACGGCAGGAGGCGGCGGCCGGCCTCGGTGAGTTCGACCCGGCCGCCGAGACGGTCGAAAAGACTCACCTCCAGGGATTCCTCCAGGCTCTTGACATGGCCCGTGACGCTGGATTGCGCGTACTTCAGTTCAATCGCCGCGCGGGTGAAGCTGAGCAGCGTCGCCACCTTGTGGAACGTCGCCAACTGCCGAATGTCCATGTCTCCCCCATGGCTCGGTTTTCGCCGAACTTGCAGCGCCGACACAAGGGAACCAGCAACGGGAACGAGCGGCCAGGAATTCCGCATGTCACGTAGCGGACACCGCCCGTCAGGAACTTGACACACCATCGCCATCGGGGATCATTCCCTGGCGGGTGAGCACCATCCCGGCCTGGAAACGGCTGGTGGCTCCGACCTCGTTCATGATGGCGGAAATATGGCGGCGGCATGTCCGGGTGGCCATTCCGAGACGCCGGGCGATCACTTCGTCCTTGAGCCCCATCGCCATCAGCCGGATGACCGACATCCGCAGCTCCTCGGTGTGGTGGTACTCCGCGGCGCCGCCGGTGTCGAAGGCCTGGCTGCCCTGCCAGTCGGACTCGAAGGAGCGGCACAGGTAGGCGACGACCGTGGGGTCCGTCACCAGGGCCGCGCCCGGCGGGACCTTGCCCTTGCGCTCCTTGGGGATGAAGGCGAGCTTGCGGTCGTAGATGATGAGCCGTTCGGAGAGTTCCTCCGCGACGCGGACCTCCGCGCCGGCTTCGCAGATCTGGCGCACGTAGGAGCGCGTGGCCAGGCTCGCCGAGGCGGTGCTCTGGTAGAGGGTCCGGATGCGGACACCGCGCTGGCGCAGCTCCAGGGTCTGCAACAGGTCCTGTTCGAGCAGTTCCGCGCTGCGGCCGCCGCCCGGCTGGAGGGTGATGCGCTCTTCGGTGCAGCGCCGCCTCGCGAGATCGATCTCGCGCCGTACGTCCTCGAAGTCGTCCAGGACGCGGATGGGTACGTCCTCGGCCACGGGCTGGACGCGCGAGCGGTACATGGCCGACAGCGCCTGCAGCTGCTGGTGGATCCCGGAGATCTCGCGGCGCCGGTGTGCGATCGCCAGCTCCAGCGGCGTCACCAGCTCGGCCTCGGCGATCTCCGGGTCGAGCGCCACCACGGCGCGGTCGTCGCCGCCGGCGGCGAGCAGTCTGAGGTGCTGGAGGAGCTTGCGGGCTTCGGCGACCAGGTGCACCTCGACCCCGAGGGAGCGGGCGACGTCCTCGTCCGTGAACGAGCCGGTGCGCAGCGCGTACTCGTAGGTCGCCACGGCGACTTCGTCCAAAGGGTGGTGCTCGGTCATGGTCAGCCCCCGCCTGAATGTCCGATTTGCCGCTATCCACTTATGGCCGCTCCATCATAGGACATCCCCGGCCACTCGAACTCGATCTTTAGAAGTGTGAGATTTCGAGTGCGGCGCAGAGAGCGCCGCACACAACCGAGGCATACCAGGGGATAGCGACATGAGCGCACGTACTTTCCTGACCCAGGGCATCGCCGCCGCAGTTCTGACAATCGGAGTGATTCATTCGGCCGGGCTGGCGGGCGTGACGGCTTCCGCCGGAGAAACGCAGCGGCACACGGTTAACGCCGACGACAAGTGGGACATCCCCATCCCCCACGGTGCTCAGCCGCCCGTCACCGGCGACGGAAATTCCTGATTCGACTTCACGGAACCGAGGATTCACTGTGCCCCGTACGCGATTCCCCGAGAATTCGCACCTGGTTTTCCACGCGGATTCCGGAACCCTGCACTGGCCTCGGCGGCTCTCGTAGCCGCCCCCCGTCCGATCAGAAGTGCACGCGGCGGTCCTGCGGAGTCACCCGGTAGCGGATGTCCCACAGGCTGCGCCGCACATAGGTCCGCTGGAGCCAGCGGTCCCGGCCGTCATGGCGGGCGCCGAAACGCGACCGGGCGTGAACGCCCTTGCGGTTGTTGACCAGCAGGGCCTGACCCGGCTCCAGCCGGACGGCGTGCGCCACCTCGCGGCACGTCTCCTGGAGCCGCTCGAAAGCCGCCCCGGCCTCCCGGTTCAGCGCGCGCACGCCATTGGCCGACACGGTGATCTCCGGATGGGCCTCGGCGCCCCTGATGATCGGCACCGGTTCGGAGAGCACCTCCGCACCGCCCGCGGCACTGCGGGTGTAGCTGCCCGGCGCGTTGAGCCGGAAGTACGGACCGCGCAGGAGTTCCAGCGCGTCCGGCGGCAGCTGCCCGCAGATGTCGCGGGCATCGGCGTAATAGGTGACCGCGTCCCCGAAGGGGCCGGAGCGCAGGCAGTTGAGGACCAGGAAGTCCGGGTTGGCGAGGTCGTAGCGGCCCGTCGCGTCGTACGTGATGTCGCTGTGGAAGTTCAGGAAGACGGCGGAGCTCTGGTTGGTCTGGGTCCGCTCCCCGCCGGCGACCGGGACGACGTCGTGGATCAGCCGGCCGGCCTTCTCCGTGAGCACGCCGAGGGGTTCTCCGAGGAGGCCGCTCAGGCCCAGCAGCACGCCCTCGCTGACGAACCCGCTCTTGCCCCGGCCCGGCCCGCCGTCGAGCGGCGTCGGGCCCGTCTGCGCGTCGACGGGCAGGTTCCGCACCAGGGCGACGCCCGGCGTGTCGTTGTGCCGGCCGAAGTCCAGGACGGAGCGCAGCAGGTCGAGGGGCAGCATCGCGAACACCTGGTGGCAGCGGGCCGTCGCCCGGTCGATGTCGGCGCCCGGGTCGGGCAGGACCCGCAGCTCGCGGCCGATCGCCTCCCGCACGGCGTCCGGCAGCGCGAGGTCCGCGAAGGTCGCGTCCCTCTTCCCGGGCACGGTCATGGTGGTTGTCGTGGTGGTTCCGCTCGTGTCGCTCACGTCTCACGCCTCCACTCGTACGCCGGTCCGGCTCGCGGCCGGGAAGTCCATCGCGTCGTGCAGCCGTTGCGCCAGGCGCACGGCGTCCTCACTGCCGGGGGCCACGTGCATGGTCACCTTGCTGCCCCGCACCTCCGCCACGGGCACGCCCGCGGCCCGGCCGGCCTTGACGCCGTGCTTGCGCTGGAGGGCCTCCGTGTCCACGTACCCGCCGACGACCGCCACCGACGGCCGGCGGTTCAGCCGCACCGTGTCGAGTCCTTCGAGGTGGAACGCGTGGTGGGCGGAGTCGGCGTGGGCGTCGTCCGGGTAGTCGAGCACCAGGGAGCGCTGGTCGAAGACCACCGCCGCCGTCTGGGTTCCGACCCCGCTGATCGTCGTGCCCGTCCCGTACGGGGCGCGGTTGTGGCGCAGCACGATCTCGATCCGGTGGCGCAGCGCGAGCTGGACGGAGCGGCGGTGCAGCACCTTCGCCCCGTACAGCGACATCAGCGCCGCCATGTTGTACGAGACCCGCGGGAGCATTTGAGCCCCGGAGATCAGGTGGGGGTCGGAGGTGTAGATACCGTCGACGTCCGAGTGGATCTCGCACACGCGGCTGCCGACGGCCCGGGCCACGGCCAGGGCCGACAGGTCGGAGCTGTTCTTGCCCAGCCAGGTCGGGCGGCCTTCGCCGTCCACCGCCTGTCCCCCGGGCACCACCACCACCTCGTGTTCCGACAGTGCCTTGCGCAGCGGGGCCGGATCGGTGTCGACCACGCGGGCCCACAGGAAGGAGGCGTTCGTGGTCAGTCCGAGCTGGTGGCCCGCGAGCACGGTGGCGCTGCGCCCCCTGCGGTGCAGGGCGGTGGCCAGCAGATGGGCGCTGACCAGGTCGGCCGTGGTCAGCAGGCCGGCGCCGGTCGCGGCCTCGGGCTTCCGGTTGACCTCGTGCAGCCGCCCGCGCAGCCCCTCGGTCTCGCCGTGCATCGCGCTGACGACCACGGCCATGGGGCGGGCCTCGGACCGGATGCGCTCGTCGAGCCCGCGCGCGAGCTCGTCGTAGGCGCCGTGGGTGGGGAAGGTCGAGCCGCCGAACTTCAGTACCACGGGGGTCTTCACCGGGTACCGCCCGCCAGGAAGCCGCGGCCGAGGACGTACTCGGCGATCTGGACCGCGTTCAGGGCCGCGCCGACGCGGAGGTTGTCGGAGACCAGCCACAGCCAGAACCCCCGCGGATTGTGCGGCGACACCCGGACCCGGCCCACGTGCACGTGGTCGGGGTGCCCGGCCTCCAGGGGGGTCGGGAACGCCGCCCGGTTCTCCGCGTCGTGCACGGTGACCTCGGGTTGGGCGGACAGCAGGGCGATCAGCTCGTCGCGGTCGACCGGGGCGTCCGCCTCGATCCACACCGCTGCGGAGTGGCAGTTGACGACGGGGACGCGGACGCAGGTGGTGGTGACGTCCAGATGGGCCAGGTCGAGGATCTTGCGGGACTCGCGGACCATCTTCTCCTCCTCCAGGGTGAATCCGCTGTCCTGGAGCACGTCGATGAAGGGCACCACGTTGAACGCCAGCGGCGGCCGGAACCGCTCGGCGGGCAGCTCCGCGTCGGGGTCGCGCAGCGCCAGCTCGCTGCCCTCCAGCAGCTCCTCGACGCCGTGGTGGCCCTGGCCCGACGCCGCCTGGTAGGTGCTGACCACGGCCTGGCGCACGCCCCAGCGCCGTTCCACCGGCTGGAGCACGCGGACCAGCGGGATGGTCGAGCAGTTGGGGTTGGCGATGATGCCGCTCTCCGGCGGCTCGTCCAGGGTGCGGAAGTTGACCTGGGGCACGACGAGCGGGGTGCCGGGGTCCATCCGGAAGGCGTTGGTGTTGTCGATGACCAGGGCGCCCTTGGCGACGGCCCCCGGTACCCACTCGGCGCTGACACCGGTGCCGGCGGAGAAGAAGGCCAGGTCGACGAGGCCGAAGTCGAAGTCCTCCAGGGCCTGGACCTCGTACGGCCTTCCGCCCACCGGGATCAGCCGGCCCGCGCTGCGCGAGGAGGCGACCAGGTGGAGTTCGCGGTGGCGCAGCGCCCTCTCCTCCAACAGCTCGATGAGGGTGCTGCCCACGGCTCCGGTCGCACCGACGATGGCGATGCGCGGAGCGGCGGGGTCGGTGACGAGCGTCATCAGACTTCTCCGTTCGGGACGAGGACGAGGGGACGGCGGGTCAGTGCAGGGGTACCGGGTAGTGCAGCCCGCCCGCGGTCCACAGCCGGTTGAGGCCGCGCGGCACGTCGAGGCCGGAGGCGGCGCCGAGGTTGCGTTCGTAGACGTCCGCGTAGGTGCCGACGGCGGCGAGCACCCGGTCGGCCCACCGCTCGTCGAGGCCGACGGCGGGACCGTGGGGGTTCGCGCGGCGGGCCGCGGCACCGGGCGTCTCGTACTCGGCGGCCAGCAGCAGTTGCAGGACCCAGCGGACCAGCCGGAACCAGTACGGGTCGGTCTCGTGGACCGCGGCCGCCATCGGCTCCCGGGAGATCGACACCGGGAGGATGTGGTGGTCCCGGGGGCTGGGCAGTCCCGCCCGGGCGCCGGCGAGGGCCGTGCGGTCCAGTACGTAGGCGGCGCAGGACCCGTCCGCGTAGGCGGCCAGGGCCTCGGCGGGGTCGTCGTAGGCGACGGGCTCGACGCTCAGGCCGCGGGGACCGTACCAGGCGTCCAGGTTGACCGCGGTGGTGCAGCCCCGGTGGACCGCGAGGCGGTGGCCGGCGAGGTCGGCGGGCCCGGTGAAGCCCGCGTCCGCGCGGACCAGGAACCCTTCCCCGTCGTAGCAGGTGATGCCGGCGAAGAGCACCCGTCGCGCGGCCTCCCGGCCCATCGTCCAGGTCAGGTTGCAGACCGTCAGGTCCGCGCGGCCCGCTTCGAGCGCCGCCAGCCGGTCGTCGGCCTTGACGGGGCGCCAGTCGACGGCCTCGGGGTCGCCGAGGGCGGCCGCGGCGACGGCGCGCGCGATGTCGGTGTCGAGGCCGGTCCAGCGTCCGCCGGGAGTGCGCAGCGACAGGCCGTGGATGCCCTGGGAGACGGCGGCCCGCAGGGCCCCGCGCACGCGTACGGACCGCAGGGTGGCCGTCGCGGCCGGGCGCGTCACGACGCACGCCCGTATGGGGCGTCGGGTGACCGGCCGTCGTAGCGGCGGCGGTTGAAGCCGAGCAGTTCGGTCAGCTGCCCGGCGGTGACCGGGGCGGCGGCGGCCGTGGGCGCGGGCGCCACGGGCATGCCGCCGGCCCGGCTCCAACCGAGCGCTCCCGTCGCGTCGATGGTGGCGCGCGAGCGGTTGGCGTTGTCGGGGTGGAGGCAGTAGGGCACGTCGAGGATCCCGCGGGCGAAGGCGCGCAGCAGGCACGCGCCGACGCTGCCGCCCGGCTCCAGTACGGCGTCGACGAGCCTACGGGCCTCTTCGTAGAGGCCGGACTCGGTGGGGCTCCACCGGGCGGCGCCCTCCGCGGACCCGGCGGCCGCCTCCGCCGCCGACTCCGCCTCAGCTTCCGCCGCGCGGGCCGCGTGGGCGAGTGCCGCCACGTTCTCCCCGACCGTGGGGATGCGGTGCGCCTCGGCCGGGGTCTTGACGACGAGCCGTTCGGCGCCGCCTCGTACGGCGAGCCGGGCGCTGTCCGCGAGGAGGCGGCGGCTGCCGCGGCCGGTGCGCGGGAAGACGCCCATGAAGGTGTACAGCACGAGGTGGTGGGCGGTGCCGGACAGCCGCTCGTCCGCGAGCCGGCGCAGCGCCGCGAGGGCTTCCAGGTCCTGCCCGGGGTGGACCTGCTGGGCGTAGCTGAGGGAGATCCCCCGCAGGCCGTGCTCCCGGAAGAAGACCGCTTCCAGGACCGAGAGCGCGACCAGCAGGGACGGCGGGCACAGCTGGCCCAGCATGCAGCCGCCGAAGGTCTCCAGGTGGGGCGGTACGGGCCGGGCCGCGAGCAGTTCGCATCCGGCGCTCCACTCGGCGACCGCCCGCGCCAGCGGGACCCGGCCGTAGGGCAGGCAGTACGAGACGGGTCCGCCCTCGGTGGCGTCCGCGCCGGCCTCGGCCATCGCCCGCAGCAGCCGTACCGGGCGGGGCGTGCCGTGGCGGATCTGGACGGGGAACCCGGCCGAGGCGACCTCCTGGAGGAGGGTGCGCACCGCCGGGACCCCGTGGGCCAGGAGCGGGAAGCCGTTGAGGTCGGCGGGGCGTTCGCGCAGGGCGCGCAGGGCGGCTCCGTCCTCGTGGCACCGGGTGTAGCTGTCCAGGGTGACGGTGCCCACGGTGGTGGCGTCCGCGTCGCGTACGGCGCGCAGGCCGGCGCGCATGCGGTGGAGTTCGCCGAATCCCATTCGGGGCTGGACGACGAGGTGTCCGGCGTCGTGGGCGCGTCGCACGAAGCCGGTGAACCGGTCGGTGGTGCCGTCCATCAGGCCGCTGCCCCGGGTCCCGCGGCGCGGCGCGTGCCCGAGCGGCCGCCGGCCGGGTCGGCGAGATCGGCGAGGAAGGTCTCGAACCGCAGGAGGCCGGCGTCGGGACCGCCCTCGGCCGCGTCGTCGAAGACGGCGTCGTACCCGGCGGCGGTCAGGTGCGCGGCGGCGGCGCCCGCGTGGTCGCGGCCGTCGATGCCGAGCTTGCCGCCGATGACGACGGGCAGGCCGCGCAGGGCCGGTACGGCGCGCAGGGCGCGGATCAGGCGCAGGCCGTCGAGGCGGCCGTGGCCGTTGACGGAGCTGATGACCAGCAGGTCGGGGCGTTCGGTGCGGCAGGCCCGGAGGATCTCAGCGTCGGGCGTCGTGCTGCCGAGGTTGGACACCTGGTGGCCCCGCTCCTCAAGGAGCAGTTGGAGGTAGACCAGGTTCCACATGTGGGCGTCGGAGGACAGGCCGGAGACGAGGGTCCGCAAGCGGCGCGTTGTGGAGATCATGCCGTTCATTCGATCCCCCCGGGGGTATCTGAGCGATCAGTCGTGGCAACTATCCACTTGGCCCGACGGCCCGGTCCAGCCGCGCGGGCGGCGAATGCCGATGCGGCCGATCAGGCATTCCTATGCGTCGCGGTCCTGCTCCCGAGGGTCCCCGAGGAGGCCGAGCCGCTCGGCGGCCACGCCGAGCTGGAAGCGGGTCTCCACGCCGAGCTTCTCGCACAGTCCGGCCAGGTAACGGCGCATGGTGCGGGTGGAGATGCCCAGTTTGCGCGCGATGAAGTCGTCCGACCGGCCGCGCGCCAGATGCCGCAGGACGGCCGCTTCGACGTCCTCGAAGACATGGCCGGCCGCACCGCCCGGGCCGCCGGGGCCATCCGCGCCGACGGGCTCCGCGTGCTCCCAGATGTGGTCGAAGATGACGGTGAGGAAGGCGACCGCGGTCGGGTCGTGCAGCACCGCGGCGCCGCCCGCCCCCGCGGGGACGACGGCGGTCTCCTCGTCGAGGAGGATCAGCCGTCCCGGTACCACCGCGGCGGTGCGGACCCGGGCGCCGAGTCCGCCAAGGAGCGTCATGTGGTGCAGTGCCTCGCGCTGGCGGCGGGCGGTGTGCGGCAGCACCGTGCGGTACCGCACCCCGCGCGCCAAGAGGTCGCGGTCGAGTTCCCGGGCGGCGCGCAGCGTCTCGGGGCTGCCGAGGGTGGGGTGCACCGTCAGCACGCTGCGGCGCACCTGGGCGGAGAGCTCGGCGAACCGGTGGCGTACGGCCGCGCCGTCGGTGAGCAGTTCGGTGCCGGTCCCCTCCAGCTCCCGGCGCCGGTGGCTCTCGTACAGTGCGCCCAGCGGGCCGAGTTCGCGGCGCGTGGAGTCGATGCGGCGCATCAGCTCGTGCACCTGGACGTGGGCGGAGGCGGTCAGCGCGAGCGCCGCGAGCCCCGGGGAGAGCGCCTCGTGGCGGTACGGTCCGTCCGGGCTCAGGAGCCCGCGGTCCGTGAGCCGGCCGATGGACTCGGCGCAGCGCGCGGGCGGGATGCCGAGCCGTTCGGCCGCCTCGTCGGCGTCCGGGGACACCTCCAGGAACTGTCGGTAGACGGCGACGTCCTGGGGGGTGAGCAGGCCGTCGGACAGGAGGACCTCGTGTTCCGGGGCCGTGCTCACGGCGGCCTCAGCCCTTCCCCGTGCCGCTGCCGCCCGGCACGGGGGGCCGCGTGCGCTGCGGGACGGACTCGGTGGCGGCGGCGATGCCGAACACCGGCATGTTCCGGTAGACGGTGTGCATCCGCTGCGGGTCGACGACGTAGGCCTCGTGGAAGATCCCGACGGCGCCGTCGTTCCCGACCGCGCGGTTGAACCAGGCCCACTTCGAGCGGTGCTTGGCGGCCGCGTTGTGCGAGTACCGCATCAGGTCTTCCATGGTGCGCCAGTACTGGAGCACGACCACGGTCCGGTTGAACCACGTCCGCGAGTACAGGAAGCCGTGGTCCTTGTCCTTGCTCACTTCGATCAGCATCGGGATCATCGCGCAGAACGCCGGCACCCAGCGGTGCACCATCCAGAACTTGTTGATGCGGATGCCGATCAGCAGCACCACCGTGCCTTCGGGAGCCGCGGCTATGCGCGGTTCCTTGACGACCTTGAGGTCCATGTTTTCCTCTCAGAAGGGGTAGGAACGCGCCGGGGTGCTGGTGGTGAGGGTGTGCCAGCGGGTGAAGGCCTCGCGCGCCGCCTCGCCGCCGAAGCCGGAGGAGTTGCCCGAGGCGCCGACCCCGCCGAACGGCAGTCGCGGGTCGTGGTGGACCGGCTGGTCGCCGACGTGGACCACGCCGCAGCGCAGTTCGGCGGCGAGGGCACGGCCCCGGTCGGCGTCGCAGGTGTAGACGGCGGCGGTGAGCCCGTAGTCGCTGGTGTTGGCGAGTTCGACCGCCTCCGCCTCGTCGGCGAAGGGGGTGACGCAGGCCACGGGTCCGAAGACCTCGGTGTGGAAGACGGACATCTTCGGCGTCACGTCGGCCAGGACCGTCGGCGGGAAGTACCGGCCCTGGACGCGCCCGCCGGTGACCAGGCGGGCGCCCTGGGCGACGGCGTCCTCGACGGCGGAGGCGATCCGGGTGAGCTGCCCGCGGTCGATGACCGGTCCGATCTGGGCGTCCGTCCGGTAGGGGTCACCGATGCGCAGGGCCGCGGCGTGGCGGGCGAGGGCGTCGGTGTAGGCCTCGTACACGTCCTGGTGGACGAGGTGGCGGCGGGCGGCCATGCAGATCTGGCCCTGGTGGAGGAAGGAGCCCCAGGAGCCGGCGGAGGCCGCCGCCTCGATGTCGGCGTCCGGCAGGACGACGAAGGCGTTCTGCCCGCCCAGTTCCAGCACCACGCGCTTGAGCAGCCGTCCCGCGGTGGCCCCTATCTCGCGGCCCACTTCGGTGGATCCGGTGAACGAGACCATGGCGACGCCGGGGGCCTCCACCAGCGCCGCGCCGGCCTCCGCGTCGCCGTACACCACTTCCAGTACGCCTTCGGGCAGTCCGGCCTCGGCCAGGACCTCGGCGAAGAGGCGGCCGCCGCTCAGCGGGGTGTGCGGATCGGGCTTGAGCAGGACGGAGTTGCCGAGGCCGAGGGCCGGGGCCACCGAGCGCATGCCGAGCAGGAGCGGGAAGTTCCAGGGCACGATCACCCCGACGACGCCCAGGGGCAGGCGCCGCACCTCGCTGTCGCGGCCCGGGTCGGAGCCGGGGCCGTGCGCCGGGGCGGGGGCGGTGGCCAGTTCGGCGCCGTGGCGCAGCTCGGCGGCGCCGGCGTGGACCTCGTAGAAGGCCTTCCCCGTGATGGATCCGCCCTCGCGCACGAGGAGGTCCTGGGCCTCCTGGGCGCGCTCCAGCAGCAGGTCGGCGGCGCGGCTCAGGATCGCGGCCCGTTCGGCGCCGGGCGTGGCGGCCCACGCGGGGGCGGCCGCGGCCGCCCGGCGGGCCGCCGACCGCACCGAGCCGGGGGTGGCCAGCGGGACGCTGCCCAGTTCCTCACCGGTGGTGATCTCGCGGCTCGTCAGCAGGCCGGCTTCGGTGACGGTGCTCACCTGGGTACCTCGGTTTCTCTGGGGGCGGGAGGGGTGGCGGCGCGGGTGAGGACGGCGTGGGCGGTGACCCGGCCGGCGCGGGTGGTCACCGTCAGGGCGATGTCGCCGTGCAGGACGCTGCGCGCGTACGGGGCGACCTCCCCCTTGAACAGCAGGGTCCAGGGGCCTTCGCCGTCGCCGCGGAGCGCGATGTCGCCCCACCTGGCCGCGATCCGGGGCGGCGCGGCGAGGGCGCGCAGGGTGGCCTGGCGCAGGGCCCAGCGGACGGCCGGGGAGCCGGTCGCGGGGAGCCGCAGCGCCTCGGTTCCGTGCCGGGCGATCAGCTGGTCGACAGCGGCCGCGTCCACGCTGTAGCTGCCCACGCGCAGGACCGCGTCGCCGTGCTCAGGCATGGGCGGCGGCCTGTCCTTCGGCGAGCAGGTTCTCCACCATGGAGACGAGGTTCGCTATCGACAGTTCGGAGAGCATGCGGTCGAGGGTGAGCCGGCCCGCCCAGCGTGCGGTGTCGAGTTGGGGCATCACGGTGCTCAGCCGGTTCAGTCCGCGCCCGCTGATGATTCCGCGCGCGTCGCAGAACTCCGCGTCGGGAACGTCTCCTTGGAGGTACCGGCCGCATTTCTCGACCGTGAGGACGACCGGTGCGCTGCATTCGATGCGGAAGAAGATGTCGAGGAGATCCAGCGATTCCAGACCGAGGTCGGCGGAGAAGACCAGATCCGTTCGGTAGAGGGCGGCGGGGATGTCCAGCGTGTCGATGACGATGGACCGCACCAGTTCGCCGACGTCGTAGTGGGACATGCGCGTCACTCCTGTCCGGCCTGCCCGGCCTGTCGGGCCGCCGTTTCGCGGCCTCCCCCTACCAGAGCCTTCACGCGGCGCGGACCGGACACGTCCGGATGCGGCGATGCGGTGGCGCCGCACCGGGCGCGCGGCAGCTCCTGCGGGAGCCGCTCGCCGTCTTCGGCGGCGAGCAGGCGGTGCAGTCGCCGCAGGCAGCGGGTGCGGATGGGACCGACCGAGCCGACGGACATGGACAGGGCGGTGGAGATCTCGTCGTACGAGGCCGGCGGGTCGGCCAGCGCGAGCATCAGGAGGCCGCGGCACTGCTCGGAGAGCGTGTCGATGGCGCGCAGCGTCTCTTCCCGGCGCTGGGCGCGCAGGATGATCTGCTCGGGGCTTTCGGTACGGCCGGAAAGTCCGTCGAGGGTGTCGCTGTCGCCGACCATGACGAGTTTGTTTCCCCGGACGAGGACTTTGAGGGATTCCCGGCGTGCGACGGTGGCGAGCCAGTCGCCGATGCGGTCGGGATCGCGGATGCGGTCGACGTTCTGTACGAGGCGCAGCCAGGTGAGTTGGCGTACGTCCTCGGCGTCCACGGCGTTCATGCGGTGACTGCGCACGACGGACCAGACCAGCTTTCCGAAGCGTTCCACCATTTCGTCCCAGGAATCCTGTTCTCCCCGCGAGCACCCCGCGAGCAGTTCCGCGTTCCCTTTGCGGGGCATGAGAATTCCTCCGGGGTGGGCTGTGCGGGATACCGGGATGTGTTCCGAAGCGGCGATTTCCATGGAAGCCGCCGGCTTCGGCAGCGGCAAGCGGGACCGGCTGTCAGCTAGCGGACCGGCCACTGGTGGACAGCGCCGGTCCGGTGTGCCGCCGCGGCCGGTCGGGGGTGACGGCCGCGGCCGGTCAGGGGCGGGCCGCGGCCGGCAGGAGGTCGGGGATGGCCGAGCGCAGTCGGACCGGCAGCGGGCCCCGGTCGCCGCGGTCGGCCCGGATGGCCACGCCGAGCGCGAAGCGGTCCCACACCTGGAGGACCTGTACCTGCCACAGGTCCCGTTCGGTCTCGGGGATGTCCTCGTCGACGACGGCGAGGCCCCCGTCGCGCAGCCGGTGTACGGAGAAGGCGTCGAAGCCCCGGCACATGCCCATGCCGGTGGCCTTCGTGTACGCCTCCTTGGCCACCCACGAGTCGGCGAAGGCGTGTCCGCGCTGGTCCTCCCGGTTGCGGCGCAGCACCTCGTTCTCCAGCGGGGTGAACACCTTGGGGGCGAACTGCATCGCCTCGGGGTTGGCGGGGGTGGCCTCGGCGTCCACCCCCGCCGTCCGCCCGCGGACCACGATGGCGGCGATGAGGCCGTTGGTGTGGGTGATGTTGAAGTCGAGTCCCCAGGCGCACCCCTCGACCTCGGGGCGGCCGTACATGCCGGCCCGGAACCGCCAGGAGTCGGGCGGTACGTCGGCGTAGCGGGACAGGACCTGCCGGGAGAGCAGCCGGGCGCCGAGGAAGCGCCTGCGGGCGGCGGGGAACAGGAGCCGGTCGTGCCGGGCCCGCTCCTCGTCCGTCAGCAGTTCGACACCGCCCGTCGCCTCGGCGAAACGGTCGACGTCCTCCTCGGCGAGCAGCCAGACCTCGGCCGTGTCGGCGAGCGGGTCGGCGAACGGAGCGGTGCCGTCCATGGGAGGTGCCTCCTTCCTGGAGCTACCGGTTGACGGGGAAGGACCGGAACGAGAAGAGCCGGCCCTCGCTGTGCGCGCGGTACAGCGCCTCGGCGACCTCGGCGACCTCCTGCGGGCCGGCCACCCGCCGGGTGGGGTGGAACCGCCTCAGCATCCGCTCCAGGCAGACCAGGAGCACGGCGGGCGAGCGCAGGGCCGGATCCACGGCTTCGCGGCCGTGCAGGTGAAGGTGGACGAGGGCGGCCGCGGCCGAGACGAAGGTGTACTGCTCGGCCAGGTCGTACAGCTCGGCGGACTGACCGGCCTCCTTGCCGAGGTCGGAGAAGAGTTTGCGGTGCTCCTCGGCGATGCGGTCGAGTTGGCCGGCGATCTCGCCGGCGGTCTCCGCCGCCGCGGCCAGGCACGCGGCGTCGCGTCCCCGGGCCTCGGCCGCGGCCCGGTGCAGTGCGTCGACCGCGGAGCGCAGGGCGAGGACCGGGTCGTCCACGCCCCGGCTGAACAACTGCTGGTCGGCGGGCCGGTAGGGCTCCATGGGGTGGGCGGGGTCGAAGAGCGCGGCGGTCCGCTCCACCGCTGCCGCCACCTTCACCGGGTCCTGCTCGACGGCGGTGGCCACCAGGTTCCCCAGTTGGAGGGCGATGTTCTTGAGGTTCACCACGGTGTTCCCGTCGGCGAAGTCGGCGATCGCGAAGTCCCGGACCGCCTTCTGGAAGATGCCGTAGCGGGGGTGGGTGCGCAGGTAGTGGCGGGCGCCGAGCACCGTCGCGAGCCGTGCGAGCGTCTCCTGGAGCAGGGTGGGGACGAAGTACTTCACGACCGACGACCAGATGCTCGCCTGCTCCGGCGCGAGCTGGAGGCTGCGCACGGCGCCGGTGGTCAGCGCGTCGGCGACCAGCAGGTCCGCGTAGCTCTCGACCAGCCGGCGCCGCGAGTACGGCACCTCGGACACGGGCCCACCGAAGATCATGCGCCGGGTCGCGAAGTCGAGGGTGGTGCGCAGTGCGGTGTCCGTGCAGCTCATGGCGATGCTCGTGATCGCCACCCGGGCGAGCTGGCTGCTCTTGAGCGCCACCTCCAGGCCCTGGCCGACCCGCCCGACGACCGCGGAGTCCGGTACGAAGCAGTCGCGCAGCCGTACGCCGCTCATGTCCAGGCCGCGCAGGCCGTGCAGCGGGTCGTGCGGCAGGTGCTCGCACGAGCCAGGTGCGAGCGTTCCCTTCTCGACGGCGAACACCGTGTACCCGCCGGGGCCGCCCTTGTCGGAGGTGCGGGCGAAGACCATCACCACGTCGGCGACGGTGGCGTTGCCGATCGTCCACTTCTCGCCGTCGAGCAGCCAGCCGCCCTCGGTGCGGCGGGCGGCGGTCTCGTTGGCGAGGACGTCGCTGCCGTGCCTGCGTTCGGACAGCCCCCAGGCCAGCTTGCGGCCGCTCCTGATGACGTCGGCGAAGTGGCGGCGCTGCTCGGGGGTGCCCGCGGTCCACACCGACATGTAGCTGAGGGTGGTGATGACCATCGCGGTCGCGGTGGTCGGGTCGCGGCGCGCGACGAGCCGGTAGAGGTTGAAGCCGTCCTCGACGTGGACGGCCCGGCCGCCCGCCTCGACGGGGATGATCCAGTCGTACAGACCCCAGGAGGCGAGCAGGTCGACGAACTCGTGCGGGTACTCCTCCCGTTCGTCCATGTCGAGGACGCGGCTGAAGGGCATGGGGCCGTCCTGGGCGAACGGGTCGCCCAGGTGGCGCTCCAGATCGGCCATGAGGGCCGGCAGGTCGGTCATCGCGGGTCGGCCTCCTCGTTCCTGTCGTCCGTCGGGGTGTTCTCGTTCTCCGCGTCGTTCGGGGAGTTCTCGTCGTGCGCGGAGTTCTCGTGGTGCGTGGAGTTCTCGTCGTGCGTGGAGTTCTCGTCGTTCCCGTCCTGCGGGAGGGAGTCGCTCAGCCGGACCGGGAGGGCGGTGAACAGCAACCCCGCCCCGTCGAGGTCGGCGGCCAGCCGGCCGGCCGGGGCGAGGTCCCGGCCTGCCGCGGTGCGCGGGTCCCGCCCGTCGGCGAGGGCCGAGAGCAGGGCGAGGACCGCGGTGAGCCACCCGGTGTCGCCGGGGGCCGCGGCGTAGAGCCCGCGCCCGTCGCGGTGGTACCACCACAGCAGGGCCGCGGAGGCGGCCGCGTGGAGCAGGCACAGGCGGTCGGCGAGGTCCAGCGGCTCCGGGGAGGCCTTCGCCGAGCGGGCGCGGTCCCGCTGCGCTTCGGCGGCGCTCCCGGTGACGGCGGCCAGTGCGGCCCGTACCCCGGCGACCAGCTCCGCGGCCCGGGCGTCGCCCCGGCCGAGCAGTTCGGCGGCGATCGCGTCCGCGTGCGCGGCGAATCCGAGCAGGACGTCGTCCTTGGGCCGTACCCCGAGGTCGAGGCCGGCGGCCCGCAGCTCGGGCAGCGATGCCCGGTCGCCCAGGGCGAACAGGGCGCGCAGCCGCTGTTCGCGCCCCGGGTCGGCCGCGCCCCCGGCCCCCGCGGCGTCCGCGAACACCGGCGCGTACGAGGGGAGGTGCATCGCCAGGGCGCGCAGGTTGCCGAGCACGCTCGTGTCGATGACCGCGACCATCGCGTTGTCCCGTACCGCCTTGTCGAGCACCCCGCCAGGACCGTCCCGCAGGACCGACCGGGCGCCGACCACGGCGCGTGCGCGGCCGGCGCAGGAGGCGGTCAGGCGCGTGGCGACGTGCTTGACGACCGAGGAGGCCAGACCGAACGCGCCGGGTGCGAGGTGCACCTGGCGGGCGGCGACCAGCACCGCGAGATCGGTCGCGATCAGTTCGGCGGCGGCCAGGGCGAGTTCGCGCGATCCGTACGGCGTGTCCGCGACCGGCACGCCGCCCGTACGGTGCCCGCGGGCGAACCGCAGCGCCGTGCGCAGCGCCGTGTCGGCGGTGGCCAGACAGCCGGCCGTGCTCATCAGCCGGACGATCTGCTGGGCGCGCAGCGCGCCCTCCAGACCGCTGCCGACCTCCCCGACGACCGCGTGCGGCGCCACGGCGAGCCCGTCGAACTCCAGGTCCGCGAAGTCGATGCCGCGCATACCGGTGGTGGGCTGCGGCGCCGCCCTGTGCACGCGGGGGTCGGCGAGCTCCTCGGGTCCGAGCAGCACGGCCGTGAACGCGCCGGCGCCGCGCTCCGAGGTACGGGCCACGATCACGGCGGCGTCGGCGGTGTTCGCCCGCCCCACGAGCCATTTCGTGCCGTGCAGGGTCCCCTCGCCGGTCAGCCGGCAGGTGTTGGCGAGCACGTCGCTGCCGGCCTGCTCCTCGGAGAGCCCGAAGGCGATGGTGCGGCCCTCGCGCAGCCAGTCGGCGACCAGCCGGTGCTGGTCGGGCGTCCCGGCGGCGAGCACGGTCATGAGGGCCGAGATGCTGAACATGGTGGCGGGCATGACGTTGACGTCGCGGCGGGCGCAGACGCGGACCAGGACCTGCGCGTCCTCGAAGGAGCGCAGGTTCCCGCCGAGCGAGGCGGGAAGGTGGCACAGGTGGAAGCCCTCCGCGCGCAGCAGCGCCTCGGCCTGCCGGGGGTACTCTCCCCCGGCGTCCCGGGCCGCGCCCGCGGCGAAGCCGAAGGGGTTCTGCGGCGACCAGGGGTCGCCGAGCCGGCCGTCCAGGCGCTCGGCTTCGGCGTGCGGCCGCGCCGGGGCGGTGGGGGCCGCGCCGGGCACGCGGGCGCGGCCGGCGGCGGGCGGGCTCGCGACCGTCACCGTCCCACCCCGACGGCGCGGTCGAAGGAGGCGGTGTCCTCCGGGGACGGCCGGGTGGTGATGCCCGCGGGGAAGGCGACGCCGGCGGCCCGCAGCATGGCGAGCCGCTGGTGGAACGCCGCACCGGTCATGATCTGCCGGGCCACGTCCGCGACCCGGCGGTGCTCGGGCGCGGCCAGGTACGTCCCGCGGACCCACGCGTTGAAGCTGCCCATCGCCGGTCCGCACCAGATCTGGTAGTCGACGGCGCGGTCGGCCTCACCGGTCTTCGCCCAGCGCGAGGCCATTCCCAGGTACCAGCGGAAGACGAGCGCAGCCCGCCGCCTGGGGTGCCCTTCCGCCCGGACGAGCTGGTCGGGGTCGCGGCGCCGGAAGTACTCGGCCGTCTCCTCCCACACGCTCTCCAGGGGCCTGCGGAAGATCTGCTTCTCCACCCGCTCGCGCAGCTCGGCGGGGATCTCCTCGATGCCGTCGTACGTGCGGTAGAGCTCGTGGAGCTGCTTGGCCCGCATGGGGAAGAACGTGCCGCGCTTGAGGACCTGGAGCTCGACGCCCATCTCGAACATGTCGGCCGCCGGGGCCATCTCGAAGTCGGCGATGCCGGCCTGGGCGAGCATCTGCTTGACCTGCGCGGAGGTGCCGGCTTCGAGGCACGACTGGTTGACGGAGCCGGTGACGATGTAGTCGGCGCCCATCGCGAAGGCGGCGGCGGCCGCGTCCGGGGTCCCGATGCCGCCGGCGGCGCCGACCCGGATGCGCTCGGGGTAGCCGGCCTCCTGCATGATCGCGTCGCGCTGCCGCATGATCACCGGGAGCAGGGCGGGGAGCGGCCGGCGGTCGGTGTGTCCTCCCGAGTCCGCCTCCACCGTGATGTCGTCGGCGAGGGGGACCCGCGGGGCGAGCCGGGCCTGCTCCTCGGTGATGAGGCCGTCCGCGAGGAGCCGGCGCACCATGGCCTCCGGCGCGGGGCGCATGAAGAGTTCGGCCGTCTCGGTACGGGAGATCTTGGCGATGACCCGGTGGGCGGCGATGACCCCGTGCGGGCCTCCCGCGCGCAGGCCGGCCAGCCGGTAGCGGACCAGGTGGGGGGTGAGCTTGAGGAAGGCGGACGCCTCCACGCAGGGCACGCCGTACGCGAGGAAGAGCTCGACGGCGGAGCGCTCCAGGCGGTCCTCGCTCGGACTGTGGATCAGGTTGCAGGCGTAGCCGAGGCCGGGGATCTCGTCGCGGAAGCGGATCAGGGCCTTCTCCACCGCCTCGGGGAGCAGCCCGGCAGCCCCGTACGAGCCGAGGAAGCCGGCCCGGGCCATGGCGACGACCATGTCGGCGGAGGCGATGCCGTTGGCCATCGCACCGCTCATGTAGGCCTGGCGGATGCCGTGCGCGGCGAGGAAGGCGGCGCTGCCGAGCCGTTCGGGGCCGAGCGGCGGTACGGCGGCGACGATCTCGTGGGCGCCGTCGGCGGTGACCTGCCCGCCGGCGGCCGCACCCAGCCCGTACGGTCCCCGCACGATGTGGACGGGCTCGCCGAGGCGCATCAGGGTTTCGTAGACCCCGGTGTCGCCGACGGCCGGCTCTTGCGGCCCGGTCCACCTCGGGCGGTACTGATCGCTGGTCATGCTGCGTCTCCTGTCGGTCGTGCGCGGGGATCAGACCTGGTCGTGGTGGATCTCGATGCCGATGCCGCCCAGCTGGTAGATCCGCAGGGTGGACTTCCAGACGCTCGCGTCGCCGAGGAGCCGGATCCGGCCCGGCTCGCGGACCACGTCCTTGATGTGCACGTCGAACTCCATGTCCGCGTCGTCGCGCAGGATCTGGCCGCGGTACGACCAGGTCGTCTCGGTGCCGGAGAGGAGGGCGAAGCGCGGGTTGACCAGGCCTTCGGTGAGTCCGGTCTCCACGGCGTACACCTGGAGGCCCTGGAGGAGCGCCTCCACGCCGAGCGAGCCGGGCATCACCGGGTCGCGGTGGAAGTGGCAGGAGAAGTACCAGTCGTCGGGGCGGATGGAGCGGTGTCCGCGCAGGTACCCGCGGCCGTGGTCGCCGCCCGCGGGGACGACGTCGATCCACTCGACCAGGTCGAGGTGGCCCGCGCCGAGGCGGGGGGCCTGCCGGGCGGCCTCGGCGGCGCGGTAGCCGGCGAGGTCGACGCGGCGGACGTCCGCGGGGCGCGCAGAGGACCGGTCCAGCCAGGGCAGCACGTGCTTGCCCTTGTCCAGGCCGACCTGGTTCTCCAGGGCCCTCGCGCTGAAGTACCCGAAGAGCGATTCGCCCGTATAGAAGACCTCGCCGTCCGCGGAGAGTTCGTAGCGGTAGTTCTGGAGGATGGAGCCCGGCATCTGGTCGCTGGAGAGCAGGGTCGAGCGGTGCTGGATGGTCTTGCCCCGCAAGTCGACGTCCTTGACGAGGGTGGCGCGCCCGTCGAGGTTGCGGATGCTGAACTGCTCGTCGGGGAAGGGCAGGGTGGCGCCCAGGTAGTAGCCGAGCAGGATGGCCGCCTGGAGGCTCGACTCCATGTACACGCAGTTGGGCATGGACGGGTGTCCGTTGTGGTCGTAGTACCAGGCGTCGTCCGGCGAGTCGTACTCGGTCACCATCACGGCCCCGCGCTTGAGGACGCCGCGGGTGCCCTCCAGTTCCATGACGCGGTCGACGAAGAGGAAGTCGCCGTTGGGGATGTACGGGGCGCGGCTGTCGGCGTAGACCTCGAACTCGGGACCCATCGCCGTGGCCAGGTCCCCCTTGGCCGCGTGCGCCATGTGGAACTCGTTCAGCAGCGCCGGCCGGCCGGTGGCCGGGCTCAGGCGGCCGAGGAAGTGCGGCACCTCGCCGCCGGACTCCGGGCGGTAGGGGGTGCCCGGCTTCTCCACCAGCCGGATGCCCAGGCCCGTGACGCCGATCGACGCCTTGCCGTCCCTCAGGACGATCACGTCGGCGGTGATCGCCGGGCGGGGGAGCAGGGTGAGCGAGGTGATGTCGACGCGGTACTCGATCTTCTCGGTGTCGGGGGTGATCTGGCCGCGGACCTTGACGTCCGTCTTGAGACCGGGAACGGGCTGGAAGCGGGCGTCGGGGAAGGACAGGTGCAGTCCGAGGGAGAGGGCGTACACCTCCAGGAGCTGGACGGCCCCCTCCGCGACGAGCGAGCCCGCGAGGACCGGGTCGTCCGGGAAGTGGCTGGTGAAGTACCAGCCGTCCGGGACGAGGTGCTTGACGGCCTCGATCCGTCCCAGCCCCGAGGGGCCGCCCTTGCGGTCCAGGAGGGTGATCTCGTCGGCCATGCGCAGCCGCTCGGTGGGGAGCCGCAGGGAGGTGTTGCAGTCGGCGGGCTGGCGGTGCGCCGGGCCGAACACCTCGGGGATGCGCCCTTCGGCGAGCCGTGCCAGGTCCTCGGCACTCAGCGAGGTGCGGTCGGTGCGGGCCAGCGGCTTGAACGCGCTGGAGCCGGAGAAGGTGCCGTCGCCCACCGGCGGGCGGACCTTCGCCTGGAGGATGCCGAGGGAGCTCTCCAGTTCCTCGTCGGTGAAGAAGCCGGCGCAGGCGTTGTGGAGCTTGAGGATGAGCTCGCCGTCGGCGTAGCAGTCGTAGTGGAAGAAGAAGAGGAGGGTGTCGCCCTGCCGCACGAACTGGTCGATCCAGATGTCGTAGCGCAGGGTCTGGCCGACGCGGGGCAGATCGCCCTCGAAGCTGAGGGTGCTGTCGAGCAGCCGGTAGACGCGGTCGCCGCGGTTGGTGAAGTCGGCGCCGAGGTAGCTGATCAGGAGCAGGTCGCACTGGCCGGCCTCGATGGTGACGGCCGGGGGGACCTGCCCGTCGACCGCGTACCAGGCGTCGACCGGTACGTCGTACTCGGTCCGGATGAACGAGGGCTTGAACTCGCCCGGTTCGGCCTCCAGGGCGGTCACCCTGGTCGCGAAGTGGTAGGGCGGGGCGGGCAGGCGGACGCGGCGGCGGTGGCCGTCGATCTCCGCGAAGCGCGGGCCGAAGACGTTGCCGATCTTTCCGGTGGCGAACTCCAGGAGGTCGTGCTCGTCCCAGACGACGCCCTCGGGCTTGGGAGGGCGGGGGGTCTGCGGCGCCGGGGAGGCCGCCGGGGTAGGGGCGGTCGGGGACGTGCGGGACGTCGGGGAGGCCGGGGACGTCGGGGCGGCCTCGCCGGCGGAGAGCAGGGCCACGAGCTGGTCGCGCAGGTCGCGCTGGGCCCGGAGCACCTCCTGGTGCGCCTCC
>NZ_LFML01000147.1 GCF_001044425.1 Streptomyces roseus | reverse complement strand
ACGGACGCGAACCGCAGGTACGCGACCAGATCGAGCTCCTGCAACGGGCCGAGTATGGCCAGACCCACGTCGTGGGTGGTCAGCTCGGGGTGGGGGTGGGCGGCGCGCAGCCGCAGCAGGGGCGCCTGCGGCCGTACCTCGCGGACCAGGAGGTCCTCCCCGGCCGCGCCGACGACCACGACCTCGCAGCCGAGCAGGGCCGGTTCGGCTCCCTCCGGCTCGGTGTCCCGCTCCGCCAGCCGGGCGGCCACGGCCTCGGCCGCCGGGCGGGCGAAGAGCGCGGCGGCCGGCTCCTCGGTCCACGGGACTCCGCGCAGCGGGGTGGCCCGGACCCCGCGTCCGGAACCGAGACGGCCGTCGGGGGAGACCGTGGCCCCAAAGATGCGCAGTCCCCCGCGCGCGAGGCCCGCGTGGTCGAGGGCTGCTCCGCCGAGCGCCACGGAGGCGGATCCGGCGCCGCGGGCGCGGGCCGGGCCGCCGGGGCGGACGTCGCAGACGCTGTGGCGGGCGCCGTCGGCCGAGAGCAGGTGGGTGACCACTCCCCCGTACCCGGTGGCCGAGATGACCGGCTCCCGGCACAGGCCGTACACCCGCAGGCTCCCGCCGGGCCGGTACGCGCGGCGGCCGGTGCCGGTCAGCTCGGGCCCCGCAGCACCGGAGGCCAGCAGTGCGGCGGTGCGGAGGAGTTCGCGGAAGGCTCCGGTGAGATCGGTGAGCCCCTGGCCGCCGCTGCGCTCCCGGGCGGCGCGCAGGCCGCGTACGACGCGCAGGGCGGCGGCCTCGGCGCGGGGCAGCCC
>NZ_LFML01000146.1 GCF_001044425.1 Streptomyces roseus | reverse complement strand
ACCCCGCCCCACCCCGCCCCGCCCCGCTACGCCCCCAGCGCCTGCGACACCGTGTAGATCAGCAGGCCGGCCAGGGCGCCGACCACCGTGCCGTTGATGCGGATGAACTGGAGGTCCCGGCCGATGTGGGCCTCGATCTTCCGTGACGTGTGCTCGGCGTCCCACCCGGCCACCGTGTCCGTGATCAGCGAGGTGATCTCGGTCCGGTAGGTGGTCACCACGTACACCATCGCGCCCTCGGTCCAACCCTCCACCTTGTCCTGGAGCCGGCCGTCCGTGGCCAGCCGCGCGCCCAGCGACAGCAGTGAGGACCGGACCCGCAGCCGCAGCTCGCTGTGCTCGTCCTCCGCCGCCGAGATGATCATCGCGCGGATCGCGGTCCAGGCGGAGGCGATCACGTCCTGCACCTCCCCGCGCTGGAGGATCTCGGACTTGAGCCGCTCCACGCGGGCCCGGGTGTCCGTGTCCGACTGGAGGTCGGCCGCGAAGTCCGTCAGGAACCGGTCCACCGCCCCGCGCGCCGGGTGCTCCGGCATGTCCCGCATCTCCGTCAGGAAGCGGAGCAGCTCCTTGTACACGCGCTCGCCGACCTTGCGGTCCACGAACCGCGGGGTCCAGCCGGGCGCCCCGCCCTGGACCGCGCCCATCACCGAATCCCCGTGCGTCACCAGCCAGTCGTGGGCCTTGACGCAGACGAGGTCGACGACGCGGCGGTGCCCGCCGTCCGCGACGACCCTCTCCAGGGTCTTGCCGATCCCCGGCGCGATCTCGGCGGTCTCGGCCCGCCGCGTGATGGCCTCGCCCACGACCGCCTGCACGTCGGAGTCGCGCAGCACGGTCAGGGCCCCGCGCAGCGCGGTGGCCAGCTCGGCGGTGACCCGGTCGGCGTGCGCGGGCTCGGCCAGCCAGGATCCGAGCCGGCCGCCGATGCCGAGGGCGTGGAGGCGGGTGCGGACCACGTCCGGGGAGAGGAAGTTCTCGCCGACGAACTCCCCGAGGGAGACGCCGAGCTGGTCCTTCTTGGTCGGGATGATCGCGGTGTGCGGGATGGGCAGGCCGAGCGGGCGCCGGAAGAGGGCGGTCACGGCGAACCAGTCGGCGAGCGCGCCGACCATGCCGGCCTCGGCGGCGGCCCGGACGTAGCCCGCCCAGGCGCCGGCCCCGGCGTGCTCCGCCCAGGTGGTCAGTACGTAGACCAGCGCGACCAGCATCAGCAGGCCGGTCGCGGTGGTCTTCATGCGGCGGACGCCCCGGCGGCGCTCCTCGTCGGCCTCGCTGAACACGAACCCGCCGGTGCCGTTGCCGGAACCGGTCCCGAGGCCGGCTCCCGGACCCCTACCTGCTCCCGGGCCCGCGCCTGCTCCCGTACCCGCTCCCGTACCCGTGCCTGTTGCCGGCCCAGCGGCCTTGGTGCGGTGGTCCACGTGTTCCTCCCTTCCCCCGGGCGCCGGTTTTGTCTGCATAGCATCCGACTCCCGGGACCCCTCAGGAGTTCCCGGCACGCCGATCCGCCCCTTGCGCTGCTCCCCCTCCGCGGGCCCCGGCCCCTACAGCTCCTTGCGGAGCTTCGCCCCGCCGCCCAGGGGCTTCGGGCGCTTCGGGGGTTTGACCTTGACCTCCACCCCGCCCCAGAAGGCCAGGCCCGTCACGACCACCCTCGGGGCGCCCGGGGCCACCGGGCCCGGGGTGTCGCGCTGGTCGAACGCGCCCATGAAGCCGAAGCCCCGTACGTCGACCTCCACGCCCGGCGGGACCGTGATCTGGACGCCGCCCATGATCGCGACGCAGTTGATCACCACCTCGCGCTCGGCGAAGTTCGCCTCGCGCAGGTCGAGGTCGCCGCTGCCCCAGAACGCCACCGCGTCCAGCCGGGGCGGCACCGCGAAGAAGAGGGATCCGGCGATCTGGCGCCCGTACAGGTGCCCGGGCCCGGAGTTCGAGTACGTGATGGTGTTCGCGAA
>NZ_LFML01000016.1 GCF_001044425.1 Streptomyces roseus | reverse complement strand
GGCGAGGGCCACGCCCGCGGTGATCAGGGGGACGCCGACGAGTACGGCCGCCGTCGGCGACTCGCCCAGCAGGGGGACGGCGAGCAGGACCACCGCGACCGGGCTCAGGCTGCCCATGGTGGAGCTGCGCTCGGCGCCGAGGCTGCGGATGGCGTACGCGTACAGCAGGCCGGCGCACAGGCCGACCCCCAGTCCCTGCACCACCAGGAACAGGGCGATGTCGCTCCCCGCGGCCGAGGCCATACCGGTGGGCAGCACGCCGGTCAGGACGAGGAGCGCCATCACCGTGAACGAGGGCAGGCACAGCAGGCCGATCGATCCGATCGGATCGAGGTCCATTTCCTTCAGCCCGACGGTGTACAGGGCCCACAGCCCGCTCGCGACGAGCAGGATCCCGGCCCCGGCCAGCACCTGCGCGTTCAGCGGGACGACGAAGCGCCAGACCAGGGCGACCACGCCGACCGCGATCAGCGCCAGTCCGACCGCCTGCGTGCCCCGGGGCAGGCCCTTGCCCGCGGCGGCCATCAGCGCGGAGACGAAGAGCGGGACCATTCCCGGGACGATGGAGCCGACGAAGGCCGCCGAGGTCAGGGAGCCGCCGTACATCGCGGCCAGGAAGAACGGCACCCCGGCTCCGCAGGCGATCTTGAGCGCGGTGGCCGGGCGGACGGCGGCGATCCGCCGCCGCCGGCGCCACAGCGCGGGAGCCAGGACGAGCAGCGGGACGCCGAAGCGCAGCAGGGCCGCGTCGGCCGGAAGCAGGGAGGAGGAGCTGAGCGCCCGGGCGCTGAGCGCGAAGGCGGCCCAGATGAGCACGGTCACGACCAGTGCCGCGGTGCCCTTCGCCCGGGCCGAGAGCCGTGGGCGGACCGCGGGCGGCAGTGCCGTCGCGGGTCCGGCGTTCGTGGTGACCAAGGGGCTCCTCCAGCCTCGGGGGCCGGATCCGGCCAAGGAGCAACGCTAGGGCTTCTGCCGGGGCAGCCGATTGCCAGTTCTGCCGCCCGGACATACGTTTGAGGCAGGATCTGCCAAGGATCTGCCCGACGAGAGCCGAGGAGCGGTGATGGACGCAGTCGATCTCCAGATCATCCGCGAATTGCAGGCCGACGGGCGGCTCTCCAACCAGGACCTCGCCGACCGGGTCCGGCTGTCCCCCTCGCCCTGCCTGCGGCGGGTGCGGCGGCTGGAGGAGGCCGGTCTGATCCGCGGCTACACGGCCATGGTCGACCAGGTCGCCTTCGGCCTGCCGATCACGGTGTTCGTACGGATCCGCCTGGACCGGCACACGAAGGAGGCGGTCGGCGTCTTCGAGGGGCACGTCGCGCTCATCGAGCACATCCAGGACTGCTACCTGATGGCCGGAAGCAGTGACTACCTGCTCCGCGTGGTCATCGAGAGCCTGGAGGCGTACGAATCCCTCGTGCGCAACCGGATCCACGCCATTCCCGGCATCGCCTCGATCGAGTCCAGCTTCGCCTTCGGCAGCGTGAAGCAGTCCCGGGTCTACCCCACCCCCACGTAACGGGCGCCCGCCGCCCCGTCGTCGCCGAAGGATCGGCGAGCACGCGCCCGAACTCCGCGCCGCCGTGGACCCTCTGTGCCCTCCCTCCGAGCGGCCTGCGTCACATGTACCTGTTTGTACCGCCTTTGAGCGTGAACAAGAACACTCTCCGCAATGCATTGCGCATGGATTTCGGGAGCCGGGGCAACCGGGCTGTTCGTGTCGGTGCCACCGGCAAGGGGGACCAGAGGACGAAAGGCAATACGCAACGTGACCGCAGCACAACAGAGCATCCATGTGGGCGGAGAGTGGCGCGCAGCCCTCTCCGGTGCCACGCGCGAGATCATCGACCCCGTCGACGCGACCGCCTTCGCGATCGTGGCCGAGGGCGGTGTCCAGGACACCGACGAAGCCGTGGCCGCGGCGCGTGCCGCGTTCGACGCCGGTGCCTGGCCGCGTACACCGGTTGCCGAGCGGGCTGCCCTGCTGCGCCGCGTCGCCGCCCTGCTGGAGCGCGACCGCGAGCGGATCGGCGCCCTGGAGAGCCAGGACGCGGGCAAGACGCTGGAAGAGGGCCGCGTCGACGTCGACTGCGTCCGCGACGCCTTCCTCTACTTCGCGGACCTCGTGGCCGGCGAGAGCGGCGGCCGCGTCGTCGACGCCGGTTCGGACGAGATCCGCAGCGTCGTCGTGCACGAGCCGGTCGGGGTCTGCGCCTTGATCACGCCGTGGAACTACCCGCTGCTCCAGGCCAGCTGGAAGATCGCGCCCGCCCTCGCCGCCGGCAACACGTTCGTGATCAAGCCCAGCGAGATCACCCCGCTGACCACCGTCGCGCTGATCGAGCTGCTCCTGGAGGCCGGACTGCCGCTCGGCGCAGCCAACATCGTCACCGGCCCCGGCGGCACGGTCGGCGCCCGGCTCGCCGAACACCCCGACGTCGACCTCATCTCGTTCACGGGCGGTCTCGTCAGCGGCACCAAGGTGGCGAAGGCGGCTGCCGACAGCGTGAAGAAGGTCGCCCTCGAACTGGGCGGCAAGAACCCCAACGTCGTCTTCGCCGACGCCTGTTCCACGCCCGAGGCGTTCGACACCGCCGTCGACCAGGCACTCAACGCCGCCTTCATCCACAGCGGCCAGGTCTGCTCCGCCGGGTCCCGCCTCATCGTCGAGGAGCCCCTGCGCGACCGGTTCGTCGCCGAGCTCGCCCGCCGGGCCCAGCTGATCCGGCTGGGGCGCGGCACCGACGAGGGCGTCGAGTGCGGACCGCTGGTCTCCGCCGCCCAGCTGGCGCGCACCGAGGAGTACGTGGCCTCCGCCCTTGCCGAGGGCGCGGTCCTGCGCGCGGGCGGCGAGAAGCCGGACGGTCCCGGCTATTTCTACCGGCCCACGGTCCTGGACCGCTGCCACCGCGGCATGCGCGTCGTCCGCGAGGAGGTCTTCGGCCCGGTCCTCACCGTGGAGACCTTCCGGACCGAGGAGGAGGCCGTCGCCCTCGCCAACGACACCGAGTTCGGCCTCGCCGGTGCGGTGTGGACCTCCGACGGCGACCGGGCCCGGCGGGTCGCGGCCGCGCTGCGCCACGGCACCGTCTGGATCAACGACTTCCACCCCTACCTGCCGCAGGCGGAGTGGGGCGGCTTCGGAAAGTCCGGCATCGGCCGCGAACTGGGCCCCGGCGGCCTCGGCGAGTACCGCGAGGCCAAGCACATCTACCAGAACCTCGCCCCGCGCCCCGTGCGTTGGTTCGCGGGCGAGGCGCAGAAGGACCAGGCATGAACGACCCGTACCTGTACGACTACGTCGTCGTCGGCGGCGGTACCGCCGGCTCCGTGATCGCCTCCCGGCTGACCGAGGACCCGGACGTCAGCGTCGCCGTCATCGAGGGCGGCCCCAGCGACGTCGGCCGCGACGACGTCCTCACCCTGCGCCGCTGGATGGGCCTGCTCGGCGGTGAGCTGGACTACGACTACCCCACCACCGAGCAGCCCCGGGGCAACTCGTTCATCCGGCACAGCCGTGCGCGCGTGCTGGGCGGCTGTTCCTCGCACAACACCCTCATCGCCTTCAAGCCGCTGCCCTCCGACTGGGACGAGTGGGCACAGGCGGGCGCCGAGGGATGGGACGCGGCGGCCATGGACCCGTACTTCGCCCGGCTGCGCAACAACATCGTCCCCGTGGACCAGGCCGACCGGAACGCCATCGCCCGGGACTTCGTCGACGCGGCGCAGCACGCGCTCGGCGTCCCGCGCGTCGAGGGCTTCAACAAGAGCCCCTTCCACGAGGGCGCCGGCTTCTTCGACCTGGCCTACCACCCGGAGAACAACAAGCGCTCCTCCGCCTCCGTCGCCTACCTGCACCCGTTCCTGGACCGGCCGAACCTGCACATAGCCCTGGAGACCTGGGCGTTCCGGCTGGAGCTGGAGGGCACCCGCGCCACCGGCGTGCACGTCCGCACCAAGGAGGGCGAGGAGCACGTCGTACGCGCCCGGCGCGAGGTCCTGGTGTGCGCCGGGGCCGTGGACACCCCGCGCCTGCTGCTGCACTCGGGCATCGGGCCGCGCGCCGACCTGGAGAAGCTGGGCATCCCCGTCGTGCACGACCTGCCGGGCGTGGGGGAGAACCTGCTCGACCACCCCGAGTCGGTCATCGTCTGGGAGACGCACGGACCGATCCCGGAGAACTCCGCGATGGACTCCGACGCCGGGCTGTTCGTCCGCCGGGACCCGGCCTCCGAGGGGCCTGACCTGATGTTCCACTTCTACCAGATCCCCTTCACCGACAACCCCGAGCGCCTGGGCTACGAACGGCCCGCGCACGGCGTGTCGATGACCCCGAACATCCCCAAGCCGCGCAGCCGCGGCCGGCTCTACCTGACGAGCGCCGACCCCCGGGACAAGCCCGCACTCGACTTCCGGTACTTCACCGACGAGGACGACTACGACGGCAGGACCCTCGTCGACGGCATCCGCATCGCCCGGAAGATAGCCCAGAGCGAGCCGCTGGCCGGATGGCTGAAGCGCGAGGTGTGCCCCGGGCCCGAGGTGACCTCCGACGAGGAGCTCAGCGCGTACGCGCGCCACGTCGCGCATACCGTCTACCACCCCGCCGGCACCTGCAAGATGGGCGCCGCCGACGACGAACTCGCCGTCGTCGCACCCGACCTGCGGATCCGGGGCCTCGACGGCATCCGGATCGCCGACGCGTCCGTTTTCCCCACCATGACCGCCGTGAACCCGATGATCGGCGTCCTCATGGTCGGCGAGAAATGCGCCGACCTGCTGGGAGGCACCACCCGATGAACGCTCCGCACACCCCCACCACCCCCGCGCAGTCCGTCTTCTCCGTACGGGACCTGTGGAAGGTCTTCGGCCCGAAGGCCGACCTCGTGCCCGCCGACCCGGAGCTCGCGGCCCTCGGCGCCGCCGAGCTGCGCGAGCGCACCGGCTGCACGGCCGCCGTCCGCGACGTCTCCTTCGACGTCAAGAAGGGCGAGGTCTTCGTCGTCATGGGCCTGTCGGGCTCGGGCAAGTCCACCCTCGTCCGCTGCCTGACCCGGCTCATCGAGCCGACCTCGGGCACGATCTCCATCGACGGCGAGGACGTCCTCTCCATGGACGGCGGCCGCCTGCGCGAGCTGCGCCGCCACCGGGCGTCGATGGTCTTCCAGCACTTCGGGCTGCTGCCGCACCGCACCGTGCTCGACAACATCGCGTACGGACTGGAGATCCAGGGCGTCGGGCGCGGTGAACGCCGCGAGCGGGCCGCCGAGTTCGCCGCCAAGGTCGGCCTGGACGGCATGGAGCAGCGCAGGCCGGGCCAGTTGTCCGGCGGTCAGCAGCAGCGCGTGGGTCTCGCCCGCGCCCTCGCCGTCGACCCCGAAGTCCTGCTGTTCGACGAGCCGTTCAGCGCGCTGGACCCGCTGATCCGGCGAGACATGCAGGAGGAGGTCGTACGCCTGCACCGGGAGGAGGGGCGCACGATGGTCTTCATCACGCACGACCTGAGCGAGGCCCTGAAGCTCGGCGACCGGATCGCGCTGATGCGCGACGGCCGGATCGTGCAGCTCGGGACGCCGGAGGAGATCGTGGGCGCCCCCGCCGACGACTACGTCAGGGACTTCGTCCGGGACGTGCCGCGCGAGCAGGTGCTGACCGTCCGCTCGGCGATGCGCCCCGCGCTCGGCGACGAGCACGAGAGCGGTCCCGCGCTCGGCCCCGGGGCCACCGTCCACGAGGCCATCGAGGCCGTCGCCCGTACGGGCGAGAACGCGCGGGTCGTCGAGGACGGCCGCTGCCTCGGCGTCGTCGACCAGGCCGGACTCCTCGGTGTCGTCGCCGGGGTACCGGTCGCGACCCGGAAGGCGGTGGCCTGATGTACGCCCATACCACCTGGCCGCCGCCGGGCGGCGCGAACGTCACCGCAGCCACCGCGGGACGGTGGGGCCGATGACCGCCACCGCCACCCCCACCCCTGCCACTTCCTCCACCACCCCCGACACGTCCGCCGCCCCGGCCACCGCCACCACCCCCGACACGTCCGCCGCCCCGGGCTCCGGCACCGCCGGCGACGCACGCCCCGGAACGCCGCGCGCCCTCGCGCGCCACCGCGGCCGGCTGATCGGCGCGGGCGTGGTCCTCGGCCTCGTCCTCGGATCCGTGCTCCTGGGCGGCGGCAGCTGGCCGGCCGCCCTCGGCGTCGACCTGTCCGGACCGCTGGAGCGCGTCGGCGACTGGATCGTCGACAACCGTGACGGCCACCCGCTCTTCCTCTACTTCCTCGGCCACGTCAGCAACGCGGTGGTCGTGTCCGTCCGCGCGGTGTACCTGCTGCTGCTCGCTCTCGGCTGGGCCGGCGTCACCGCCGCCGCCGGGCTGGTGGCCTGGCGCCTCGCGGGCGCCCGCCTGGCCCTGACCTCCGTCGCCGCGTTCGCCGTGTGCGCTGTGCTGGGCATGTGGGTGCCCACCATGCAGACGCTCGCCCTGATGGTGGTCGCCGTCGCCGCGTCCGTGCTCGTCGGAGGCCTCCTCGGGCTGGCCGCGGGCCTGTCGGACCGTATGCACCGCGTCCTGCGGCCGGTCCTGGACACCATGCAGGTGCTGCCGGCCTTCGCGTACCTCCTGCCCGTCGTGCTGGTCTTCGGCATCGGCGTGCCCGCCGCCGTCCTCGCGACCGTCGTCTACGCCGCTCCGCCGATGGCGCGCCTGACCGCCCTGGGACTGCGCGGCGCCGACGCCGGCGTCGTGGAGGCCGCCACCTCCCTCGGCGCCACCGGCCGCCAGCGGCTGCTGACGGCCCGGCTGCCCCTGGCCCGCAAGGAACTGCTGCTCGGCCTGAACCAGACGATCATGATGGCGCTGGGCATGGCCGTGATCGCGTCCGTCATCGGCGCGGGCGGCCTCGGCGACCGCGTCTACCAGGCGCTGGCCTCCGTCGACGTCGGCGCCGCGCTCGCCGCCGGTGTACCGATCGTGCTGCTGGCCATCGTCCTGGACCGGGTCACCGCCGCCGCAGGGGAGCGGCTCGGTGCGGCACCGGCCGCCCGGTCCCGGCTCGGCTGGACCCTCGCGCTCGCGGTGACCGCCGCCGTCGCCATCGCGGGACGCCTCGCCGACCGGCTTTCGTGGCCCGACGGGTGGACGGTGGACACCGCCGAACCCGTCAACCGCGCGGTCGACTGGATGACCGCCCACCTCTACTCCGGCGTGCCCGTCGTCGGCGGCACCGCCGACTGGGCCGCGCGGTTCACCGCATGGGTCCTCAACCCCCTGCGCGACGGACTCCAGTGGCTGCCCTGGTGGGCGGTCCTGCTGACCGTGGGCGCCCTCGCCCTGCTCATCGGCACCTGGCGCACCGCCGCGACGGCCGTCCTCGCCATGGCCGCCATCGGCGTGCTCGGCGTCTGGGGCCCGGCCCTCGACACGCTCTCCCAGGTACTGGCCGCCGTCGCCGTGACCCTGCTGCTCGGCTTCGCGCTCGGTGTCGCCGCCGCCCGCAGCACCCGCCTGGGACGCGCCCTGCGCCCGGTCCTCGACGTCTTCCAGACCATGCCGCAGTTCGTCTACCTCATCCCCGTGGTCGCCCTGTTCGGCGTGGGCCGCGCCCCGGCGGTCGCGGCCGCCGTGGTCTACGCGCTGCCCGCGGTGGTGCGGATCACCGCCCAGGGCGTGCGCGCGGTGGATCCCGCCGCCCTGGAGTCCTCGCGCTCGCTGGGCGCGACCGGACGCCAGCAACTGCTCCAGGTCCAGCTTCCGCTGGCCCGGCCCGCGCTGCTGCTGGCCGTCAACCAGGGCGTGGTGCTGGTCCTCGCCGTGGTCGTCATCGGCGGCCTCGTGGGCGGCGGTGCGCTCGGCTACGACGCGGTCTTCGGCCTCGCCCAGGGCGACCTGGCGACCGGTCTGGTCGCGGGCGCCGCGATCGTCTGCCTCGGCCTGATGCTCGACCGCGTCACCCAGCCCACGCAACGCCGCGACCCCGCCGGAAAGGGGGCCTGACATGGCTCGCACACGTCTCGCCGCACTCGCGGCGGCGGCCGCCGTCACGGCGACGGCCCTCACGGGCTGCGGCGCCGCCGACATGACCCGCCAGGCCTCCCCGTACGCCGACGCGAAGGGCTCCCGCACGGTGACCCTGTCCGTGCAGTCGTGGGTGGGCGCGCAGGCCAACGTGGCCGTCGCCCAGTACCTGCTGGAGCACGAGCTCGGCTACCGGGTGGACACCGTCCAGATCGACGAGGTGCCCGCCTGGGACGCGCTCAGCCAGGGCCGGGTCGACGCCATCCTGGAGGACTGGGGCCACCCCGACCAGGAGAAGCGGTACGTCGACGACAAGGCGACGATCAAGCCGGGCGGCGAGCTCGGGGTGACCGGCCACATCGGCTGGTTCGTGCCGACGTACTTCGCCGAGGCGCACCCGGACGTCACCGACTGGAAGAACCTGAACAAGTACGCGAACGACTTCCGTACGGCGGAGAGCGGCGGCAAGGGCCAGCTGATGGACGGCTCCCCCTCCTACGTGACGAACGACAAGGCGCTCGTGAAGAACCTGGGCCTGGACTACCAGGTGGTCTTCGCGGGCTCCGAGGCGGCGCAGATCACGCAGATCAAGCAGTTCGCCAAGGAGAAGAAGCCGTTCCTGAGCTACTGGTACAAGCCCCAGTGGCTGTTCGAGAAGGTCCCGATGACGGAGGTGAAGCTGCCCGAGCACCAGGAGGGCTGCGACGCCGACACGGAGAAGGTGGCCTGCGCGTATCCGCACACGCCGCTGCGCAAGTTCCTCAACGTCCGCTTCGCGGACGGCGGGGGCGACGCCGCCGCCTTCCTGAAGAAGTTCCGCTGGACGACCGACATGCAGAACGACGTCTCCCTGATGATCGCGGAGGAGAAGCTGGCCCCGCAGGAGGCGGCCGCCCGCTGGGTGAAGGAGAACGAGGCCACCTGGCGGACCTGGCTCCCGTCCTGAGACCGGACCGGCCCGCGCGGGCGGGCCCGCGTACGGGCCCGCCCGCGGTCACGCGTACGAGGTCGCCAGCTCGCCGCTGCGGTCGCGGGCGGCCTCCAGGGCCGCCATCAGGGCGGCCCGTACGCCGTGCCGCTCCAGCTCCCGCACCGCGCTGATGGTGGTCCCCGCCGGCGAGGTGACCGCCGCGCGCAGCTCGACCGGATGCGTACCGCAGTCGCGCAGCATGACGGAGGCGCCCACGGAGCTGCGGACGGCGAGCTCGTGCGCCTTGTCCCTCGGCAGCCCCAGCAGGACGCCCGCGTCGGTCATCGCCTCGACGAGGAAGTAGAAGTAGGCCGGTCCCGACCCCGACAGGGCGGTCGCGGCGTCCTGCTGGGACTCCGGCACGGTGAGGGTGTGGCCGACGCCGCGGAACAGCTCCGCGGCCTGCTCCACCTGCTGCTGCGAGGCGTGGCTGCCGCCGGAGAGCACGGTCATGCCCTCGTCGACCAGCACCGCCGTGTTCGGCATCGCCCGCACCACCGCGACACCGGCCGGGACCCGCTCCTCGAAGAAGGCCGTGGTGAGCCCGGCCGCCACGCTGATCAGCAGGGTCCCGGGGGCGATCGCGGGAGCGATCTCCGCCAGCAGCGCGCCCATGTCCTGCGGCTTTACGGCCAGGACCAGCACATCGGCCCAGGCGGCGGCCTCGGCGTTGCCCATCGGAGCCACCCCGTGGCGCGCCTCGATCTCGGCCGCCCGCGCCTTGCGCCGGCAGGTGACGCCGAGCGCCGGGGCCGGCCGGCCGGAGCGCACCAGACCCCCCAGGAGTGCCTCACCCATCTTGCCCGCGCCGAGCACGGCGACCTTGCAGGTCATGACTTGCTCCCTCGTGGTGGAAGTGACAAGAGAAGAAGGGGCCGGCAGGCCCGGTTCACCCCGTACCCGTCCCCGCGTACGCGTGCGGCGCGAACAGGGCCACGTCCTGCGCGCCGACGACCTCGGGATACGCCAGTGCCGCGGGCCCGTCCTGCGGTACGGGGAACCCGGCGAGCAGCCGGATCAGATCGCCGGACGCCAGCCGGGCGAGGCCGCGCGCCACGGGCCGGCCCGCGCCGTCGGCGAGGTCCACCGGGTCACCCGCGGTGAACTGCCCCTCGACGGCGGTGACTCCGCTCCACACCACCGGACCGCCGTGCTCCCGCACCTCCCGCACCGCATCGGCGTCCAGGACGATCCGGCCCTGCGGCGCCGTGGCGTGGGCGAGCCAGAACAGCTGCTCGGCGGGCCGCTGCGGGGCGGCGTGGAAGTACGTGCCGGTCCCCGCGCCCGCCAGGGCCCGTGCGGCCTGCCCGGCGGCGGCCAGCACCACGGGGATCCCGGCGCTCGCGGCGGTCATCGCCGCCTGGACCTTGGCCGCCATGCCTCCCGTACCGACTCCGGAGCGTCCGGGGGTGCCCGTACGGATCCCGGCGAGGTCGGCGGGGCCGCGGACCTCGGCGATCGGCCGGGCCGCGGGGGCCAGCGGATCCCCGTCGTACAGCGCCTCCACATCGGAGAGCAGGACGAGCAGGTCGGCTCCGATCAGCTCCGCGACCAGCGCCGCCAGCCGGTCGTTGTCCCCGAAGCGGACCTCGTGCGTGGCGACGACGTCGTTCTCGTTGACGACCGGAACGATCCCCAGGAGCATGAGCTTCTTCAGGGTGCGCCGGGCGTTGTGGTAGTGGTCGCGGCGGGTGATGTCCCCCGCCGTGAGGAGGACCTGCCCCACCTGGATGCCGTAGCGGCCGAACTCCGCACCGTACGTGCCCATGAGCAGCCCCTGGCCGACGCTGGCCGCTGCCTGCTGCTCGGACAGTTCGGTGGGCCGCGCGGTCAGGCCCAGTGGGGCGAGTCCCGCCGCGACGGCGCCGGACGAGACCAGGACGACGCTCTTGCCCTGCCGGTGCAGCCCGGCCAGGACCTCGACGAGGGCCGCCGGCCGGGCCGGATCGAGCCGTCCGGAGGCCGAGGTCAGCGAGGACGAGCCGATCTTGACCACGATCCGGTGGGCCCCCGCCACGTCCGCGCGCTCGGTGCGCGGATCGTCCGGAGCGGCTTCGGGTGTCACGGGAGCTCTCCTCTGGGGCGGCGGGACGGCCGGGCGGCGGCTGGGGTGCTCCGATTCAGCCATGATCCGTTCCCGTTTCGTTCCCGGTCACCGGGAATGATCCGGGATCGATCCGGTAGCCACCGGTCTCATTTTTGCTGGGCATCACCAGGCCCACAGCGAAAAGAGGAAGGAGGCAGGGAGTTCGGTGTTCTCGTCATTCACGGAGAAAATGGCACAACCGGATCTGATAGATCTCGGCGACGGCATATACGTCCTCCGGTTCGAGGTCATGAAGGTGACCTCGGTGTACCGGGCGGTCAAGGAGCTGCTGGCGCGCGGGGTGATCCGGCCCGGACAGACCCTCGTGGACAGCTCCAGCGGCATCTACGGCCACGCACTCGCCCTGGTCTGCCGGGAACTGGGACTGAAGTGCCACGTCTTCGCGTCCGTCGCGGTCGACGACGGGATCAAGACGCAGCTCAAGTACCTCGGTGCCACCTACGACCAGGTCGCCGGCGGCGGGGCCAACCTCCAGCACGACCAGGAGGCCCGCGTCCGGCTCGTCCACGACTACCTCCGGCGCAATCCGGACGCCTACTGGATGCAGCAGTACCACGACGACGTGCACTACGCCGGCTACGAGCACGTCGCGGAGCTGCTCCTCAAGGAGCTCGGCTGGGCCGAGATGACCCTGGTCGGCGGCGTCGGCACCGGTGCCTCGACCAGCGCGATGAGCCGCTTCCTGCGGGCGTCGTGCCCCAACGTCCGGGTGGCCGGGATCCAGCCGTTCGGCAGCCGTTCCTTCGGCTCCGAGAACTTCCCGCTCGACGGGTTCATCATCGCCGGGATCGGCAGCGGCATCCGCTTCGACAACATCGACTACAGCGCCTACGACGACATCCACTGGGTCGACTTCGACGTGTCGGCCGCGGGCTGCCGCCACCTGCTCTCCACCACGGGCGTCTTCGCCGGGCTCTCCGCCGGAGCCGGCTGGCAGGCCGCCCGGTACATCCGCTCGACCGAGCCCGGCGGCGGTCCCGTCGTCTTCATGGCCGCCGACCCCGGACACCGCTACGTCAAGCAGGTGTTCCCGCCCGACGGACCGCTCGTCGAGGACCCGGAGTACCGGCCCGTGGTCATTTCCGCACTGGAGGAGATGACCGGTCCCTGGTGCACGATGAACTGGGGCAGAAGACCGTACAGCGTCCAGGACGACCTGCCGGTGCTCGCCCTGCAGGGCTGAATCGCCCGCACGGCCGACCTGGATCGCCGAATTCCCCCGTAAAAGAATCCGAGGCCGCACCATGACCGATGTCGCCATCATCAATTATGGCGCCCAGCACCACTATCCGGCCATGCTCCACGAGCTGGCGAACGGGCTCCACGTCTTCAGCCACAACCCCCTCGCGCACACCGCCGGGCTCGGCTCCTACGAGCACGTCGAGGACTGCGAGTTCGTCCCGTACGCCGAGCTGCGCATCCGGCAGCTGGCACGGACCCGGCGCTTCAGCCACATCATCACCGACAACGAGTACGACCTCGAACGGGCCGCCCGCATCCGCGAGGACCTGGGCATTCCCGGCCAGTCGGCGCGCAGTGCACGCCAGTTCCGCGACAAGGTCGTCATGAAGCAGACCGCGGGACGCACGGTGGCCACCCCGCGCTACGCCCGGCTGGCGACGATCGTGGACCTCACCCGGTTCATCGCCGACAACGACTACCCGGTCGTCGTCAAGCCGGTGAGCCAGGGCGGCTCGCGCGACATCGTCGTCCTGCGCGACGAGGACGACCTGATGGCCTTCAGCCGCCGCCACTGGCGCGAGGACCTCATGGTCGAGGACTTCGTGGACGGCGAGATCTACCACGTCGACGCGATCCTGGCGCCCGGCTACCGGTTCGTGGCCTCCTCCCGGTACCTGCGCGACTGCCTCGGCGTCCTCTCCGGCCAGAACAACGGCTCCCTCCAGCTCGATCCGGCCGGCAAACTCTCCCGGCGGCTGGAGGAGTTCCTCGACCGGGTCCTGGACGCCTTCGACACCCCGGAGGTCGGCGCCTACCACCTGGAGGTGTTCCGCACGCCCGAGGACGAGTTCGTGCTCTGCGAGATCGCCTCGCGCGTCGGAGGCTCCCGCATCCCCGCCCTCACCCGCCTCACCTACGGCCTGGACCTGCACACCACCTGGCTCCGGCTCTCCTGCGGCCTGCCCGTGGACCCCGCGCCCAGCACCCCGCCGGCCCGATTGCACGGCTCCATCGGCATCGTCCCCCAGGGCCGCCCCGTGCGCGCCCCGCAGAGCCTGCCCTTCGACTGGGTCGAGCACTACCAGGTCAACGAGCAGCTCGCACCCGGCGCCGTGGCGCAGAACAGCACCTCCAACCTCTGTTTCGCCCTCGTCCGCGGAGCCGACACCGCCGAGGTGGAGCAGCGCCTGCTCCAGACCGAGGCATGGATCCTGGACAACCTGATCGAGGCCGACGAACCCGCCCGGCACCCCGCGCCGTGAACGCCTGGCGAGAGGCGTCCCCCACCGCGCGCCTCCTGCTGATCGCGGTGCTCTTCACCGGCCTGACCACCTTCATGTTCCTGCCGCTGCTGGCGATAGAGCTGACGGCGCAGGGCATACCGGCGGGCCGCACCGGCTTCCTCGTCGGTCTGCTCGCCTTCTCCGGCCAGGCGTTCTCGCTCCTGACCGGGCTGCTGGTCGACCGGTTCGGCGCCCACCGGGTGATGGCCGCCGGCTTCCTCCTGCGCGTCCTCGGCTACGTACTGCTCGGGCTCGGCGGCGCCGGTGCCGCGGCGCCGCTCGTGGCCGGGATCGTGGCCGTCGGGATCGGCGGCTCGCTGCTGGGCCTGTCGACCAAGACGCTGCTCGTCTCGCAGGAGGGCGCCGACCCGCGCACGATGCTCGCGCTGCGCTCGACGTTCGTGAACGTCGGCGTCGTGGCCGGTCCCGCGCTGGGCGCGGCGGTGTACCCGCTGGGGTTCGGCTGGATCCTGGCGGCCTGCGTGCTCTCCCACCTCGTCCTCGGCACCTGCCTGGTCCTGCGACGGTCCGTGACGGCCTCCCGGTCACGGGCCGCCGCGGGACGGGCCGCCGCCCCGGCGGCGGGCGGCGCCCCCGCCGCGCCGTGGACCCTGCGCCAATGGCTGCCCCTGTGCGGGCTCGGGGTCGCGTACTGGGCGATCTACAGCCAGCTCAACGTCCTGCTGCCGATCACCGCGAACGCGATGACCGGCAGCACCGCCGCGATCTCGGTGGTCTTCACGGCCAACGGGCTGCTCGTCGTGCTGTTCCAGTACACCCTGCTGCGCCACGTGTTCCGCCGCGCCACCGCCCGCACCCTGCTGGTCCTCGGCTTCCTCGCCTTCGCCTGCGCCTACGCCACGCTGATACCGCTGGCCGGGTGGTACTCGCTCCTCGCCTTCGTGGTGCCGGTCACGCTGGCGGAAATGCTGATCGGCCCCAGCCTCGACGAACAGGCCGTCAGCGCCGCCGCCACCCGCCGCACCGGACTCGCGCTCGGCACGATGAGCGCGGCCGGAGCCCTGGGCAGCCTCTTCGGCTCCAGCGCCGGCGGCTACCTGCTGCAGAGCGCGCGGGACGGCAGCGAGGTGTGGCTGCTGCTCGTCGCTTCCTCCCTCGCCGCCGCGGCGATCTGTCTCCTCCTACCGAAAGTGCGTACGCGCCATGTCTGACACACAGCCGACCGCCGTGCTGCTCAACCCCCGCAGCCACGTCCTGGCCGCGGCCGGGAAGCTGGGGATCGCCACCGTGACCGTCCCCGAACCCGGCAGGCCGCTGCCCGAGGACGGGGGCGGGGTGGCCTTCCACTCCCCGTGGACCACCGACCCCGAGGACCTGATCGAGCGGCTGCGCGCCCTGGACCTGCCCGCCCCCGTCAGCTGCTTCGGCTTCGGCGAACTCGGCTGCCGCGTCGCCGCGCTGGTCAACCGGCGCCTCGGCTGGCCCGGCAACCCGCCCGAAGCCATGGAGGCGTTCACGGACAAGGCGAAGCTGCGCTCGGTGGTCGGCGACCGGGCCGGCGCGCCCGTCGCGTACGTGCTGTGCACGGAGAAGAGCGGCATCCGTCCGGCCGTCGAAAGCATCGGCTACCCCTGCATCGTGAAGCCCGCCGGCGGCACCGGCAGCGCCGGGGTGCGCCGCCTCGCGGGGCCGGACGAGCTCGAAAGCCACCTCGCCACCCTGGACTTCACCTCCCCGCACATCGTCGAGGAGTTCCTCGTGGGGACCGAGTACAGCGTGGAGGCGACGAGCTCCCGCGCGGGCCACCGGATCCTCGCGATCACGGAGAAGGCGACCACCGGCGCCCCCGGATTCGTCGAGACCGGCCACACCCTGCCCGTACGGCTCGACCCGCAGGACGAGGCGGCCGTCGCCGCCCTGGTCACCGCGACCCTGGACGCGGCGGGCTACCGGTCGGGCCCCTCGCACACCGAGGTCATGCTCACGGCCAAGGGGCCCCGCCTCATCGAATCGCACGGCCGTCCCGGGGGCGACCGCCTCAGCGACATGCTCGACCTGGCGCTCGGCGAGGACGTCTTCGAACAGGCCATGGCGGACCTGCTCGGCCTGCCCGTCCCGAACGCCCCCACCCGCCACCGCGTCGCCGGGATCCGCTACGTCGGCTTCGACCGTACGGTGCCGCTCACCGTCACCGACGCGGAGATCGCGGCGGTCGCCGCCCTGCCCGGGGTCACCGAGGTCGCCATCGCCGTACCCGCCGGCCAACTACCCCCGGAGGTACACCGGTCCGGGGACCGGCACGGCTTCGTGGTCGCCCACGGCGCGGACCGCGAAGAACTGGAGAGCCGCCTCGCCCTCGCCGTGCGCACCCTCACCGCCGGCCGCTGAGCCCGCCCGTACCCGCTCTGCCCCGCCCGTACCCGCTCTGCCGCCGTACCCGCCCCGCCCCCGTACCTGTCCGCCCCCCAACACGTCAGCGCCCGAAAGGCACTTCCCATGTCGTACAAGATCCTGGTCCTCGTCTCCGAGGCGGCGAAGTTCCGCCTCGACAACCACTCGATCATTCCGAGTGCGCTCCACCGGGAGGGGCACGACGTCCACATCGGCGACATCGACACCCTCTGCCTGCACGACAACACCGTGGTCGTCGACCGGGTGCGGCTCAGCGAGGAGTACCTGACCGGCCACGACTTCCCGGCGCTGAGCGAGTCCTACGCCAGCGCCGAGGACTTCGACCTCGTCTGGGTCCTCACCGGCACCCACCCCGAGGCGCTGGCCGACTCCTTCCAGCTGCTCTGGCTGCTCAACCAGCGCGTCCCCTTCGTCAACGACGCCTCCGCCCTCTTCTACCTCAACTCCAAGATCACCCTGGGGGCGGCGGTCCCCGCGGAGCACCTGCCCGCCTCGTACGTCTCGAACGACTTCGAGTACCTCACCGAGCTGGTCGAGTCCGACGAGAACCGCACCTGGGTGCTCAAGCCGACCAACGAGGGCTGCGGCGCGGGCGTGTACTTCGTCAACAAGAACGAGCGCAACCGCCCCGCCCTGCTCCAGGCCGCCACCGGCAACGCCGTGCCGCGCTACGAGATGTACAGCCGCAACATCATCGGGCTCTCCAAGCGGTACACGGCCGTGCAGGAGTACATCCCCAACGTCCGCAGCAACGAGAAGCGCGTGATCATCGCCGGCGACGTCCCGGTCTGCGGGTTCCGCCGCTTCCACTTCGACAACGACGACCGCGCCAACGTCACGCTCGGCACCAAGTTCGAGGGCCTGACCCTGACCCCGGAGGAGGACGAGTTCGTACGCTCCCTCGGCAAGCGCATGATGGACCTCGGCATCTTCTACTCCGGCATCGACATGGCGTACCCGTACATCATGGAGTTCAACCTGGTGAACCCGGGCGGGCTCAACTACTCCTTCCGGGCCACCGGCGTCGACCAGTCCTCCGAGACCGTCAACGCCGTGCTCGCCGCCCTGCGCGCCGCCGGGAAGATCTCGTGAGCAACTGGTCCGCGCTCGACCCCCGGGCCACCGCGGCCTGGACGGAGTTCGCCGCCACCGGCGCCGCCGAAGCGGACAACGAACGGTTCCAGAAGCGGCTGCACCGCCCCGGCTGGATCCACGCGTACCCGCCCGTCGTCCTGCGCGGGGCCGCCGCCGACGAGGTCACCGAGCTCGGCCTGCGCCTGGCCGAACTCGTCTCGGACTTCCCCCGCCGCGTCTTCGGCGAGGACCTGGAGGCCTGGGCCGGCTACCTCGGCGTCCCCGCCGAGGACGCCGAGCTGATGATCAGCGCCCTGCGCCACCCGCGGACGGGCCGCGCGGCCACGGCCGTCATGCGGCCCGACCTCGTGGTGACCGACGACGGACTCCAGCTCGTCGAACTCAACGTCTCCACACCCATGGGCGGCATGAGCACGATCGCCCCGTACGCCGAAGCCGCCCTCGACTCGGACTTCGCCCGCTTCCTCGCGGCGCGCGGCCTCACCCCGGGGGCGCCGGCCACCACGCACGTCTGGCTGGACATGTTCGTCGGCCTCCTGCGCGAGCACGAGACGGAGCGGCCGCTCCACGTGTTCGAGGCGATCGCGAACCCCGCGGACTCCGACTCGGGCCGGCGCTTCTTCGTGGACATGATCCGGTCGGGCGGCTACGAGATCAGCTGCGGCCTCGTCACCGACCTCGAACTCGACGAGGACGGCGCCTCCTTCGACGGCAGACGCGTCGACGTGGTCGTCACCATGTACACCTGGCACGAGACGAAGAAGCACGTCCCGCCCGCCCTCACCCGCAGGCTGATGGAGCTCGACATTGCCGAGAAGCTCGACTTCATCGGCGCCCCGGCGACGGCCCTGCACGACAACAAGGGCAACCTGGCCCTGCTGACCGAGCCGGAGTTCGACCACCTCCTGAGCGAGGAGGAGCGGATTCTGGCGCGGGCGCACGTCCCCAAGACCTTCCGGCTGCGGGCGGACACCCTCGACCGCGCGCTCGCGGAACGCGAGGCGCTCATCTGCAAGCCGGCGTCGGCCTACGGGGGCAAGGACCTGGCCTTCGGATTCACCCACGACGACGGGCAGTGGCGGGCCCTGCTGGCGGAACGCCTCGCCGACCCGGCCGAGACGTACGTCCTCCAGCGCCGGCTGCGCCCCGCCGTCGTCGACGTGCCCGGAGCCGAGCCGGCCGGGCGCGAGGTGGTCCTGGCCCCCCTGGTCTTCGGCGGTCGCTTCGCCGGGACCTTCCTGCGCCAGGCCCCGCCGAGGTCCGCCTCGGCGATCAACGCCTCCAGCGGCGCGGAGGCGGCCGGAGTCCTGACGTTCGAGCCCTACCCCGCACCCTCGCACACCCCACCCTCGTCGTCCTCGTACAAGGAGCTTTGACGGTGCTCAGGATCGCGGTTCCCAACAAAGGCTCACTGTCGGAGCGCGCCTCGGCGATGCTGAAGGAGGCCGGCTACAGGCAGCGCAAGGAGGCCAAGGAGCTCGTCACGGTCGACCCGGGAAACCAGGTCGAGTTCTTCTACCTGCGCCCCCGCGACATCGCGGTGTACGTCAGCGCGGGGCGGCTCGACCTCGGCATCACCGGCCGCGACCTGCTGCTGGAGTCGGGCGCCAACGCCGAGGAGGTCCTGGCGCTGGGCTTCGCCCGCTCGACGTTCCGCTACGCGGTCAAGCCCGGCTCGGCACGGGGCGCGGCCGACTTCGACGGCATGACGATCGCCACCTCGTACGAGAACATCGTGGCCAAGCACCTGGCGAACAGCGGTATCCAGGCCACGGTCGTCCACCTCGACGGCGCCGTGGAGACCGCCGTCGAGCTGGGCGTGGCCCAGGTCGTGGCCGACGTGGTGGAGACCGGGACCTCGCTGCGCAACGCCGGTCTCGAAGTGGTCGGCGAGCCCATCATGGAATCGGAGGCCATCCTCGTCCGGCGCCCGGGCACGGACGATCCGAGGGCCCGGCCGTTCCTGCGGCGCCTCCAGGGCGTCCTGGTGGCCGGCTCCTACGTGATGATGGACTACGACTGCCGCGCCGAGCACCTGGAGGCCGCGGTCGCCCTCACCCCCGGGCTCGAAGCGCCCACCGTCTCCCCGCTGCACAACGAGGGCTGGGTGGCGGTCCGGGCGATGGTCCCGGCCAAGGAGGCCCAGCAGATCATGGACGACCTCTACGCCCTGGGCGCCCGCGCGATCCTCACCACGGCGATCCACGCCTGCCGCCTCTGAGTCCCTCGCCCCCGCCCCCGCCGCCCCGCCCCGCCGCCGCCGAACCGGCGGGGCGGGGCGCTCGCGTCGGCGGTCCGGACGGGGCATCACGGGGCACAGCAGCTTCGAACGTGTTCCGACGGATATCAACATGCTCCGGGTCTGCTTCCGGCGGCCGCGCGTCGTGTCGCGGATTCCGGTCACTGGCGGTCCAACCCCCTTGCGCCACCGCCGTACCGGGCCCAGCGTCGCGTTGGGGGTGGCGGGGTGCATCAATCCGAAACCTCCGGTTCGCCCTGTTGACTTATGGCGGAAACAGCGCTTGTCTCTGTTGCATCAAGTTTGAAAGCGGCCGACTGTGATGGATTTTCGGTGAACGAAGCGCCCGCAGGCGGCTCTTCGACCGAGGCCGGACCCCTGTCCGCACACGCTCCACAGCCCCGCCCCACCGCACGTGCCCTCCCGGGCGCCCGGACCCCCGGGCGCCCGGCGCGATCCGTCCAAGCGAAGGTATTGACATGCTCACTCAGCACCACCGCCGTCCGGTGGCCGCCGCGGCCCTGGGTCTGGCCGCGATGCTCGTCCTCTCCGCGTGCTCCAGCGGCCAGGAGACGACGAGCGGGGCCGCGGACGTGGGGAAGGTCGACGGGAAGATCTCCCTGACCTACCTGCAGAAGCAGGGCGACCAGGAGTACTTCATCGGCGAGGCCGCCGGCGCGAAGGCGAAGGCGAGCGAGCTCGGCATCGAACTGAAGGTGGTGAACCTGGGCAACGACGCCAACAAGACGGTGGGCGAGGCCCAGGCGGCCATATCGCAGAAGAGCAACGGGCTGATCGTGGTGGTGCCCGACCCGGCCGTGGGACCGCAGGTCGTGCAGCTGGCGAAGAGCAGCAAGGTGGCCCTCCTGACGTCGGACGACCAGATCTGCGCCACCGGCCCCGACCCCGCCGCCTGCGGGGCCGACGGCCTGGTCCCCCGTATCGGCTTCAGCGGTGGGCAGATGGGCGGCGAGGTGGGCAGGCGCGCCGCCGAGGAGTTCAAGAAGGCGGGCTGGAACGCGGCGGAGACGCGGACCATCTCGGCCTGGAAGCAGGACGTCACGGTGTGCACCGACCGGGTCAGCGCCGCGAAGAAGGCCTTCGCGGAGACCGCGGGCGTGGCGGTCCAGAACCTCGACGTACCCACCGACAACTCCCCGACGGGAGCGCAGGACAAGATCGCGGCGACGATCACCGCGAACGCCTCCGTGAAGCACTGGGTGGTCTGGGGCTGCAACGACGAGAACGTCCAGGGCGGCGTCACCGCGCTGGAGAACGCCGGGTTCACGGCTGACAACGTTATCGGCGTGGGTCTCGGGGCCTACCTCGCCTGCAAGAACTGGAGCTCCGGCAAGCCGTCCGGGATGAAGGCGGCGCTCTTCATCAACGGCAGGGACGTCGGCGCCCTGGCCGTGCAGACGATGTACGACAAGCTGAAGAACGGCAAGGAGTTCCCCAAGGAGGCCTTCGCCCCGACCAAGATGGTCGACGCCTCCAGCTGGAAGGACGCGGGAGTCGCCTGCAGCTGAGCCGGGCCCGCCGCCGCCCGGGTACGGCCCACGCCGCGGCGGGGCCGTACCCGCTCCGCCCCGCCCCGGCCGGCGCGGAGCGGCAGCGTCGCCGGAACGCCACCTGTCATCCCAGCTTGCGAGGCTCCCATGACCACAGCCGGGCCCCAGCCGCCCACCGCCCCCCACCACCCCGGCGAGGAGATCTCCGTCGAGAACGTCACCAAGCGCTTCGGCGCGGTGCAGGCGCTCAGCGGTGTCACGCTCTCCTTCCCCCCGGGCCGGGTGACCGCCCTCATGGGGGAGAACGGGGCGGGCAAGTCGACCCTCCTGAAGATCCTCACCGGAGACCACCAGCCCACCGAGGGCGCCATCCTGTGGGCCGGACGCCCGCGGAACTTCTCCTCGCCGCACGACGCCCGCAAGGCCGGGATCCGGATCATTCCCCAGGAGCCGGAGATCATCCCGCACGTCTCGGTCGCCGAGAACGTCTACGCCGGAGCCCTGCCGCGCACGGCCGGACGCCGTCTCGACCGGGCCGAGCTGCGCCGCCGCATCACCGCGGACCTGCTCCGGCTCGGTTTCGAGAAGGTCATCCACCCCGATCAGCTCGGGTCAGAACTCACCCCCGCACAGCGCCAGTTGGTGGAGATCCTGCGGGCGCTGACCGGCGACGCGAAGGTCATCGCCTTCGACGAGCCCACCTCCTCCCTGTCCGAGAACGAGGTTGAGGCCCTCTTCGGCCTGATCGAGCGGCTCCGAGGCCGGGGCATCGCCGTCATCTACGTCTCCCACCGCATGAAGGAGATCTTCCGCCTCGCCGACCGCATAGCCGTCCTGCGCGACGGCGCCCTCGCCGGTGTGCTGGAGGCCCGCGACACCGACGAGGGGGAAGTGGTCCGCCTGATGGTCGGCCGTGACCTCTCCTCCCTGTACGTCCGGCAGGACGTCGCCCGCGAGGAGGTGGTCCTGCGCCTGCAAGGCGTCACCACGGACGACGTCTTCGACATCGACCTCGACGTCCGCGCCGGAGAGGTGGTCGCCCTGGCCGGACTCATGGGCGCCGGCCGCTCCGAACTCGCCCTCGCCCTCGCCGGCGACCGGCCCCTGCGGGCGGGGCGCGTCAGCGTGAACGGCCGGACCCTGCGCCTGCGCAGCCCCAAGGACGCGATCCGGGCCGGCATCGGACTCGCCCCCGAGGAGCGCAAGGCCCAGGCGCTGTTCCTGCACCGCTCCGTCCGGGACAACACCTCGCTGGTGAGCCTGGACCGGATGCGCCGCTGGCGATTCGTCCGCAGCCGCCGCGAGAGGGCGGCGGCGCAGGACTACTCCGACCGGCTGCGGGTGCGTACGCCCTCGATCGAGCACGAAGTGCGCAAACTCTCGGGCGGCAACCAGCAGAAGGTCGTGCTCGCGCGGTGGCTGTTGCGCAAACCCGCGGTGCTGATCCTCGACGAGCCGACGCGCGGCATCGACATCGGCGCCAAGGCGGAGATCTACCGCATCATCGCCGACCTCGCCCGGGAGGGGGTGGCCCTCCTGGTGATCTCCTCCGAACTGCCCGAGGTGCTCGGGCTCGCCGACCGGGTCGTCGTCATGCAGAACGGCCGCATCACCGGTGAACTCAGCCGCTCGGAGGCCACCGAGGAAGCCGTCCTCCACCTCGCCATGGCCGACGACCTCGCCCCCGTCGCCGCAGACCGAACGCTCACCGACTCCGCCGATGGAGACGCACGATGACCACCACCCGCACGCCGGCGACCACCGACAGCGTCCCCGCTCCGGCGGGGAAGAGCAGAGGAACCCTGCTCTCCTCGCTCGGGGGCCAGAACCTGAGCCTCATCGGCGCCCTCGTCCTCGTACTGGCCCTGTTCGGCCTCCTGAACGACAACTACCTCAGCCTTTCCAACCTCCAAGTGATCGGCGAGGCCGCGACGATCACCGGGCTTCTCGCCGTCGTCCAGACCGTCGTGATCATCTGCGGGGGACTCGACATATCCGTCGGCTCGCAGGCGGGACTCGCCTCCGTGGTCAGCGCCATGGTCTTCACGTCCGGCGGATCGAACCCCTACCTCGGCATGGCCGCGGCGATCGGCGTGGGCCTCCTGGTCGGGGTGGTCAACGGCGTCTTCATCGTCTACGGCCGGGTCAACCCGACCATCGCGACCCTCGCCGGCCTGGCCGCGTACAAGGGCGTGGCCCAACTCGTCTCCGGCGGCCGCGCGCAGGGCTACGTGCTCAACGACCCCCTGTTCGTGTTCCTGGGCCGCGGGAAGATCGCCGGTGTTCCGGTGATGATCTGGATCCTGGCGGTCGTGGCGCTGGCGGTGCACGTCCTGTTGAAGTACACGGACATCGGCCGCAACGTCTACGCGATCGGCGGCAACGACACCGCGGCGCGTCTGGCGGGCATCGACATCAACAAGTACCTGGTGGCGGTCTACGCGCTCATCGGCGTGGTCGCGGCGGTCGCGGGCATCCTGCTGACGGCCCGGACCGGATCGGGACAGCCCGTCTCGGGCAGCGAAGGGCTCGAACTCAAGGCCGTCACGGCGGCCGCGCTGGGCGGATGCGCGCTCAAGGGCGGCAAGGGCGGCATCGGCGGCACGCTCTTGGCCGTGGCGCTGCTCGGCGCGCTGGAGAACGGCCTGACCGTCGAGGGCATCAACACCTTCTGGCAGAACGTCGCGCAGGGTGCCCTCCTCGTCGCCGCCGTCGTCATCCAGCAGCGCCGCAGCGGCGAACGCGCGGTCGGACTGCCTCACTGAGGCGCTGCGCGCGGGGAGCGCGCGGTCCGGTGTGTCCGACACGGCCGATCACAGCAAACGCATCGCACACTGCGAGAGACGGGCAGTTTCCGTGAAGAAGACCACGACGCATCTCGCGGACGGCCGCGAACTGATCTACTTCGACCTCGACGGGAGCCCCGGCCGCGACACGGTCGACCGGCGCCCGCCGCAGCGCCTCGACAGCAGCCCGGAGCTGCGCCTGGACCCGGCCACGGGGGACTGGGTCGCGATCGCCTCGCACCGGCAGGGGCGAACCCACCACCCCCCGACCGACGCGTGCCCCCTGTGCCCGTCGGGCGACGGGCACAGCAGCGAGATACCGGCGGCGGACTACGACGTGGCCGTCTTCGAGAACCGTTTCCCCTCCCTGGCGGGGCGCTCCGGACGCTGCGAGGTCGTCTGCTTCACCCCCGAGCACGGAGCGAGCTTCGCCGATCTGACCGAGGAACGGGCCCGCCTCGTACTCGACGCCTGGACGGACCGCACCGAACGGCTGTCCGCCCTTCCCGGTGTCGAGCAGGTGTACTGCTTCGAGAACCGGGGAGCGGAGATCGGGGTCACCCTCGCGCACCCGCACGGCCAGATCTACGCCTTCCCGTTCGCGGCGCCGCGGACCGCCAAGATGGTCGCCGCCGCCGCCAGGCACCGGTCCGCCACCGGGGCGAACCTCTTCGACGAGCTGCTCGCCGAGGCCCGCGCCACCCCCGCGCGCCTGGTCCTGGCCGCAGAGCACTGGACGGCGTTCGTCCCGTACGCCGCCCGCTGGCCCTACGAGGTGCACCTCTACCCCCATCGGCGCGTTCGCGACCTCACCGGACTCACCGAGGCGGCGCGCGCCGAGTTCCCCGGGATGTATCTGGAACTGCTGCGCAGGTTCGACCGGCTGTTCCGCCGGGAAGGCGAGGCCGCGCAGGCGACCCCCACCCCCTATGTGTCCGCCTGGCACCAGGCGCCGAAGACGAGCGGCCGGGAACTGGCCCTGCACCTGGAGCTGTTCACGGTCCGCCGGTCGGCGGACAAGCTCAAATTCCTCGCCGGGGTCGAATCCGGCATGGACTCCTTCGTCAACGACATCGCCCCCGAGGCCGCGGCCCGGCGGCTGCGCGAGGTCGCGTCATGAGCCCGTACGAGGACACCTTCCGGCGCGTCTACGGCGCCCGCCCCGAGGGGGTCTGGGCAGCGCCCGGCCGGGTCAACCTGATCGGCGAGCACACCGATTACAACGACGGTCTCGCGCTTCCCGTCGCCATCCCGCAGAACACCCTGGTCGCGGCCCGGCGGCGGCAGGACGGGCGGCTGCGGCTGCACAGCGCCCAGGGCGACGGCCCGGTCGTCGATCTCGACGTGGACCGCCTGACCCCCGGAACCGTCACCACCTGGGGCGCCTACCCGGCAGGCGTCGTCTGGGCGCTGCGTGAGGCCGGACTCCGGCCCGGCGGAGCCGACCTCCACATCGAGAGTGCCGTGCCCATCGGCGCGGGCCTCTCCTCCTCCGCCGCCCTGGAGTGCGCGGTGGCCTTCGCCTACAACGACCTCTACGGGCTGGGCCTGGGCGCACTCGACCTCGCCCTGATGGCCCAGCGGGCGGAGAACGGCTTCGCCGGCGTGCCCTGCGGGGCCATGGACCAGGTGGCCTCCGCCTGCTGCGCCTCCGGCGCGGCCCTGTACCTGGACTTCCGCACCGGGGTCCACCAGCAGGTCCCCTTTGCCCCGCAGGCGCGGGGACTGAGCCTGCTGGTCGTCGACACCCGCGTGAAGCACGACCTCGGGGACGGCGCGTACGCGGCCCTGCGGGCGGGGTGCGAGCGGGCCGCCCGCCTGCTCGGCGTACCGGCCCTGCGCGACCTCGGCCCGGTGGACCTGCCCCGTACCGTGAGCGAGCTCCCCGCAAACCTCGCGCGCCTGGTCCGGCACGTCGTGACGGACAACGCACGCGTCACCGCGGCCGTCGCCCATCTGCGGGCCGGGCAGCCCGCGGCGCTGGGGCCCATCCTCTCGGAGGGCCACGCCTCGCTGCGCGACGACTTCCGGATCTCCTGTGCGGAGAGCGATCTCGCGGTGGAGACCGCGCTCGCCCACGGAGCGCTCGGGGCGCGCATGACCGGCGGCGGTTTCGGCGGCTCGGTCATCGTGCTGGCGCGGGAGCACCGGACGGAGGCGATCGGCGCCGCCGTCACCGCCGCGTTCCGTTCGGCCGGGTACCAGGTCCCGCACCTGTTCCCGGTCTCCCCGGCCGCCGGCGCCCGGCGCATCACATGAGTGGCCGGTGAGGCCGGAGTTCGGCGACGTAGACTGTTCGTTTATGAGGAATGCCGTGTGAACGCGAGCGGAGCACACGGACGGTACGCACGGGAGCGGGGACGAGAACGTGGCCGAAGCAGCGCGCCTTGCACCCCAGCGGAGGGCTCTGATCCTCGACATCGTGCGCCGTGACGGCGCCGTGCGCGTGGCCGATCTCGTGGAACAACTGGGCGTCTCGGACATGACCGTTCGCCGCGATCTGGACGTCCTCGCCCGCAGCGGCGCCCTGTCGAAGGTGCACGGCGGCGCTATCAGGGCCTCCGACACCACGGGGGACGAGCCGCCCTTCGAGACGAAGGCCGGCCTGGAGTCGCGGGCCAAGGCGGCGGTGGCAGAGGCCGCTTCGGCCCTCGTGAAACCCGGCAGCGTCGTCGCCATCTCGGGCGGTACGACGTCCTACGCGGTGGCGGCCCGGCTCCGGGACGTCCCCGGCCTGACGGTGGTCACCAACTCCCTCCCGGTCGCCGAGCTGCTGCGGCCCAGGGGAGCGGAGCCCGGCGCCAACCCCACCCTGCTGCTGACCGGAGGGGCGCCCACCAAGTCGGCCTCCCTGGTCGGCCCTCTGGCGGACCAGGCGATCCGCACCCTCCAGGTGGACCTGCTCGTCATCGGCGCGCACGGGGTGTCCGAGCGCGCCGGCGCCACGACGCCCAACCTCGCGGAAGCCCAGACCAACCGCGCCCTGATCGACTGCGCCACCCAGGTGGCCGTGGTCGCGGACCACACCAAATGGGGCGTCGTGGGCCTCAGCCGCTTCATCGGCCTCTCCGAGATCGACTACTTCGTCTCCGACGACGGCCTCGACGCCGAGGCGCGCGGTGTCCTCAGCGACTCGGTGGGCCGGCTGATCCTGGGCACCACGCAACCGTGACGCTCGACCCGCCGCGGGGCCCCGTGTGCCGTGGCCGCACCGCTGCGGTCAGCGCCGCCCGCCCAGGATGATCTTCCAGACGCGCGTTGCCACCTGGAGGTTGAGCCGGGTGTCGACATCCGCCAGGTCCCGGTCGCTGATCTCACGGATGCGCTGGAGCCGGTAGCGCAGGGTGCTGCGGTGGACCGTCAGCGCGGCGGCCGCATCGTCGTAATTGCCCCCGCAGTCGAAGTAGCGCGAGAGCGTCTCCACCAGCTCCGTGTCGTGCCGTGTGTCGTAGTCGATCAGCCGGCCGAGCCACTCCCGCACGAAGTCCTCGAGCTCCCGGAGATCGTTTCCGGGCCCCAGAATCCGGTACAGCCCGAGGTCGTCGAAGAAGGTCGTCCCGCTGTGCTGGCGGGAGTTCTGCCGCACCTCCAGGGCCCGCAGCGCCTCCTCGTAAGCGCGGGGAATGCCGTCCGGGGAGTCGCAGCGGGTACTCACCCCGATCGCTCCGTCGGGCGTTCCCAGCTCATGGGCCAGCGCCGTGTACACGGCGTCGTCGTCGGGCCTGGATTCGGTCAGCAGGATGACCCGGTCGCCGCGGCGGGTGATCAGCGGCGGGGTGGCCGAGCCCGCCGTGGCCTGTTCGACGGCGCGGGTGAAGGAGCTGATCGCGGCGTTGCCCGGCCAGTGCACCACGACCACGTAGTGGGTACGTCGCAGGTCGTGCCCGCACGCTTTGGCCCGGGCGCGGGCGCTCGTCTCCTCGGCGCCCTCCAGCAGGTCGTCCATCAGCTGACGGTGCAGCCGTACTTCGGCTTCGCTGAGTTCGCGCAGACGCAGCAGTTCCCGGGCGAGCGACCACTGGGCGTGATCGAGTGCGAACACGGTGTGCTCATCGGCTGTCGCCTCGGGGTCCTCGAGGGCGAGTACGCCGAGGAGGTCGCCGCGTGGCCGGGCCAGGGCGATCAGCCGGCCCTTGATTTTGACTGGCCCCGCCTCGCGTCCGGCCTGCCGCAACATCTCTTCCTGGTCGGTCGAGGACCGCACCGGATAGGGGTCGGGCCGGCCGGGGCCGGCCCAGGACCTCAGGTTTCCGAACCGGTCCTCGACGAGTGCCGACAGTCCGGTGAGCTCGTACAGCGCCTGGGTGATGGCGTCCTCACCGCCGCCCCGGGCGGCGACACGAGCGAGCGTCTCGTGCACGGTCTGCCGCAGCCGAGACTCGGAGCGCACGGCGTCCAGCTGCCGCAGTGCGGTGTCGCGCTCGGTGCGCAGTCGGCTCAGTTCACCGGCGTACTCGGAATGCGACGCGCGCGTGACCGTCAGTGACAAGGCCGCCGAGGTGAGCCCCACCAGGGACCCCAGCAGGAAGCGCCCCTGCTCGTCGGGCTCGGAGCGGGAGGAGATCAGGAGGCAGCCGAGCAGGCCGCCGACCCCGCGCAGCCCGAACGCCCAGGTCCATGGTCGCTCCGGAAGGGATACGGGGCCGTCTGCCTCGCCGAACCCCTTCATCAGTGCGTCGTCGACCGGCGGCTTCACCGGTGCGTCGTCGACCGCCGGCGCTCCCGCCTCCTGGCCGGGGACGCGGGACAGGCCGGCGGCCGTGGCGAGGTATCCGGCTTCGGCGTGGTAGGGACCGAGGGCGCTGACGTGCCCCATGGCCAACCGGACGATCTCACTCTGCTGCACGCAGGCGAACAGGGTGTGGGACAGCACGAGCAGCCCCTGTGGGTCCAGTGCCGCGAGGGGGCGGGCGTCCCGGTCGGGGCCCGCAGCGGAGCTCGGGTGGCGGGTCACTCCCTGGTCGGCGACGCGAAGGGGCAGCCTCCGTGACGGATGGCTGGCCATAGATCACTCCGTTTCTCCCCCGGCCATCGGGGGCGATCGGGCGATTCCCGGGATCCGCGCCCGACGGGCCCCGCGCACCCAGCCTAGGCGGAAAGCGTGACGTTTGTCCGAATTGATCCTTGTTCTCCCGGGTCGAGCGGTTCCTCGATTTCCGACCTGCCGGGCGCAGGCGGAGCACGCTGTCGCCTTGCCACCCTGGTCTCGTCAGGGCTCGCCGGGACGACTCCAGCATGAGCAGCGCGGCTCGGAAGAGCAGCGGCCCGCGCAGCGGTCCTGCCGTCACCCGAGCGAGTCGGAAGGAGTTCCTCATGGCCAAGGCAGTAGGCATCGACCTGGGCACCACGAACTCGGTGATCGCCGTCTGGGAGGGCGGTGAGTCGACGGTCATACCCAACAGCGAGGGCAACCGCACGACGCCGTCCGTGGTGGCCTTCACCGACACCGGCGAGCGCCTGGTGGGCCAGCTGGCCCGCCGCCAGGCGATCCTCAACCCCCAGGGCACCATCTACTCGGCCAAGCGGTTCATCGGCCGGCGCTTCGACGAGGTCTCCGAAGAGGCCAAGGCCGTCGCGTACGAGGTGGTCGCGGGAGACGGCGGCGCCGCCCGCTTCAAGGTGCGCGACAAGCTCTACGCTCCCGAGGAGATCAGCGCGCAGGTGCTGCGCAAGCTGGCCGACGACGCCTCCAAGCAGCTGGGCGAGCGGGTCACGGAGGCGGTCATCACGGTGCCCGCCTACTTCAACGACGCCCAGCGCACCGCCACCAAGGACGCCGGACGGATCGCCGGCCTGGAGGTGCTGCGGATCATCAACGAGCCGACCGCGGCCGCCCTCGCCTACGGCATGGACAAGAAGGAGCACGAGACCGTGCTCGTCTTCGACCTGGGCGGCGGCACCTTCGACGTCAGCATCCTCGACGTCGGCGACGGCGTGGTCGAGGTACGGTCCACGGCCGGCGACGGCCACCTCGGCGGCGACGACTTCGACCGCCGGCTGGTCGACCAGCTCGCCGACGGGTTCCAGAAGGAGAACGGCATCGATCTGCGCCAGGACCCGCAAGCGCTGCAACGCCTCTTCGAGGCTGCCGAGAAGGCCAAGACCGAGCTCAGTTCGGTGACCCAAGCACAGGTCAGCCTGCCGTTCATCACGGCCGACGCCGCCGGGCCCAAGCACCTGACCACCACGATCATGCGATCCACGTTCGAACAGATCACCGCCGACCTGGTGGAGCGCTGCCTCGGCCCGGTGCGGCAGGCGATGGACGACGCCAAGGTCAGCGACAACGACATCGACGAGGTCATCCTCGTCGGCGGCTCCACCCGCATTCCCGCCGTGCAGGCGCTGGTGCGCAGGCTGACCGGCGGCAAGGACCCCAACATGAGCGTCAACCCCGACGAGGTCGTGGCGAAGGGCGCCGCGATCCAGGCCGGGGTCCTCAAGGGCGAGGTCAAGGACGTCCTGCTGCTCGACGTCACCCCCCTGTCGCTGGGCGTGGAGACGCGCGGCGGCGTGATGACGAAGATCATCGAGCGGAACACCACCATCCCGGTGCGCCGCACCGAGACCTTCTCCACCGCCGAGGACAACCAGCCCGCCGTCGACGTCGTCGTCCTCCAGGGCGAGCGCGAGCGGGCAGCCGACAACCGGGTCCTGGGCCGCTTCCAGCTCACCGACATCCGCCCCGCGCCGCGCGGAGAGGCGCAGATCGAGGTCACCTTCGACGTCGACGCCAACGGCATCCTCAACGTCACCGCGCGCGACAAGGACACCGGGAAGGAACAGGGCATCACCATCAGCGAGAGCTCCAACCTCGACAGCAGCGAGGTTGAGCGGATGGTCCAGGAGGCCGAGAGCAACCGCGGCCAGGACCAGGCCCTGCGCGAGGCGGTCGATGCGCGCAACGAACTGGACGCCATCGCCTACCAGGTCGAAAAGCGCCTGGACGAGCTCGGCGACGCCGCGCCCGCACATGAGAAGGCCCGCGCCGAGATGCTGGTGGCGGAGGCCCGCGAGGCCGTCAAGAACGAGGCCGGGGTGGACAAGGTCCGGCCGCTGGCGTCCGAACTCCAGCAGGTCTTCGCCGGACTCGCGGCCCACCAGGCCGGAGCCGCCGCAGGCGGTCCGACGGATGCCGGATCACCCGACGGATCCGCTGCCGGCGGGTCCGCGCCGGGCGGCGCCGGGGACGACGACGATGTGATCGACGCCGAGTTCGACAAGGGCTGAGGTGGCGGCCATGCCCATACCGCCCCGGGACCGAGAGCCCGACCCGACGCCGGAAGGCGCCGTACAGCCGCCGTTCGGGGACCTCGCGCAACCCGGGCCGCCGACGGTGGAAGCGGAGCCGGGGCCGGACGCCGCGACCGGCACCGCAGCCCCCGAGGACGAGTACGCGGCCGCGCTGCGCGAGGCCGAGGACCGCTGGCGGCGCGCCCTGGCCGACGCCGACAACCTGCGCAAACGCCATGTCAGGGAGCTGGAGCGGGTGGCCGCGGCCGAACGTGCCCGGACGGCTGCGGCCTTCCTGCCCGTCATCGACAACCTGGAACTGGCCCTGAGCCACGCCGGGGCCGACCCCGGTGCGATCGTCGAAGGCGTCCGCGCCGTGCGCGACCAGGCCGTCGACGTCCTGGAGCGGCTGGGCTATCCGCGCCACGCGGAGACGGGCGTGCCGTTCGACCCGGCCCGGCACGAGGTGGTCGCGGTGGTCCAGGATCCCGACGCCGAACCGAACACCGTGGTCCAGGTCGTGCGACCCGGTTACGGGGACGCCGAGGGGCAGCTGCGGCCCGCCGCCGTGACCGTCGCGAAGCGGGAGTGAGCGTCCATGGCACGCGACTTCTACGAGGTGCTCGGCGTTCCGCGCACCGCCGACCGGGACGAGATCCAGCGGGCCTATCGCGCCCTGGCCCGCAGGTACCACCCGGACGTCAACAAGGACCCGCAGGCGGAGGACCGGTTCAAGGAGGTCAACGAGGCCTTCAGCGTCCTGTCCGACCCGGAGCAGCGAGCCCGGTACGACCGCTTCGGCGAGGACTTCCGCCAGATCCCGGAGGACTGGGAGGAGCGGGTCGCCGCGGGCGCCGGCGGCGGCTCCGGGTGGCCCGGCGGCGGCGGTCCCCGCGTGCGGTACTCCACGTCGGGCTTCGGGGGCGAGGGGGTCGACGTCGAGGACCTGTTCGGCTCGCTGTTCGGCGGCGCCGGGCGGACCCGCGTGCCCGGCGCCGACCAGGAGGCCGAGCTGCCGCTCACCGTCGAGGAGGCGTACCGGGGCGGCCGTCGTACGGTCACCCTGGCCGGGCCCGGCGGGCAGCGGCGCTACCAGGTCGACGTCCCGCCCGGCACCACCGACGGCCAGCGCATCCGGCTGGCCGGTGAGGGCGGGCGCGGAAGCGGCGAGGACGCCCCCGCCGGGGACCTGTACCTGCGGGTGCGGATCCAGCCGCACCCCGAGTTCCGCCTCGAAGGCCGGAACGTCCACGTGAAGCTGCCGGTCACACCGTGGGAGGCGGCGCTGGGCGCGACCGTGCCGGTGCGCACGCCGAGCGGTGCCACGGCCAAGGTGACCGTGCCCGCCGGATCCTCCAGCGGGCGGCGCCTGCGGCTGCGCGGCGAGGGCATGCCGGGCCCGCGCGGCGTGAACGGAGACCTGTACGCGGAGCTGCGGATCATGGTGCCGCCCCGCCTGACCGACCGGGAGCGCGAGCTGATGGAAGAACTCGCCGCTGTCTCCTCCTTCGACCCCCGGAGGACCTGATGACCGACCGACCGGCCGAGGGCCGCCCGTCCGACACCCGCACGACCGAGGTGGGCGTGCAGTACGCGATCGTGCCCGTGCCCGGGCTCTCCCTGGACACCGTGGCCCGCCGCTCGGGCCTCCATCCCGACCTGATCCGTCGGTTCGTCGCCCTCGGACTGGTGGACGCCGCTCGTGACGCCTCCGGTCGGCTGGTGTTCGCCCCCGCGGCCCCGGCCGCCCTGGCCCGCGTCCAGCGGTTGCGCATCGGGCTGTGCCTGAACTACGCGTCCCTCGCTCTGGTGCTCGACCTGCTCGACCGCATCAGCTTGCTCGAAGCCGCGCTGCGGCGCGCAGGCGTGAGGAGTGATCTACCACCATGGACATGAACCGCCTGACCCAGAAGTCACAGGAAGCCCTGCAGGAAGCCCAGAGCATCGCCGGCCGCCTTGGCCACACCGAGGTCGACGGCGAACATCTGCTGCTCGCCCTCCTCGACCAGGAGGAGGGGCTGATCCCGCGGCTGCTGCAGCGGTCGGGCACCGAGCCGGAGGGGCTGCGCGCGGCCGTACGCGGGGAGCTCTCCCGCCGGCCCAAGGTGACCGGCCCGGGCGCGGCGCCCGGCCAGGTCTTCGTCACCCAGCGCCTGTCCCGGCTGCTGGACGAGGCGGAACGGGAGGCCAAACGCCTCAAGGACGAGTACGTGTCCACGGAACACCTGCTCCTGGCCCTGGCCGAGGAGGGCTCGGCGACCACCGCCGGACGCCTGCTCAAGGAGCACGGCGTCACGCGGGACTCCTTCCTCGGCGCGCTCACCCAGGTCCGCGGCAACCAGCGCGTGACCTCCGCCAACCCCGAGGTGGCCTACGAGGCCCTGGAGAAGTACGGCCGCGACCTGGTCGCCGAGGCCAAGTCCGGGCGGCTCGACCCGGTCATCGGCCGGGACGCCGAGATCCGCCGCGTCACCCAGATCCTCAGCCGAAAGTCCAAGAACAACCCCGTCCTGATCGGCGACCCCGGCGTCGGCAAGACCGCCATCGTCGAGGGTCTCGCCCAGCGCATCGTCCGCGGGGACGTGCCCGAAGGACTGCGTGACAAGGTCGTCTTCGCCCTCGACATGGGCTCCTTGGTCGCCGGCGCCAAGTACCGCGGTGAGTTCGAGGAACGCCTGAAGGCCGTCCTCAGCGAGGTCAAGGCCGCCCAGGGGCAGATCCTGCTCTTCGTCGACGAACTGCACACCGTCGTGGGGGCGGGCGCCGCCGAAGGGGCCATGGACGCGGGCAACATGCTCAAGCCGATGCTCGCGCGCGGCGAACTGCACATGATCGGCGCCACCACCCTGGACGAGTACCGCAAGTACATCGAGAAGGACGCCGCCCTCGAACGCCGCTTCCAGCAGGTCGTGGTCGACGAGCCGAGCGTCGAGGACACCATCTCGATCCTGCGCGGACTGCGCGAACGCCTGGAGGTCTTCCACGGCGTGAAGATCCAGGACACCTCCCTGGTTTCCGCGGCCACCCTCAGCCACCGCTACATCACCGACCGGTTCCTGCCCGACAAGGCCATCGACCTCGTCGACGAGGCCTGCGCCCGGCTGCGTACCGAGATCGACTCGATGCCCGCCGAACTCGACGAGATCACCCGTCGCGTGACCCGCCTGGAGATCGAGGAAGCCGCCCTGTCCAAGGAGAGCGACCCCGCCAGCAAGGCCCGCCTGGAGGAACTGCGCAAGGAACTGGCCGACCTGCGCGGCGAGGCCGACGCCAAACAGGCCCAGTGGGAGGCCGAACGGCAGGCCATCCGCCGCGTGCAGGAACTGCGCCAGGAACTGGAGCAGGTCCGCCACGACGCCGAGGAGGCCGAACGCGCCTACGACCTCAACCGCGCCGCCGAACTGCGCTACGGCCGCCTGCGGGACCTGGAGCGCCGGCTCGCCGCGGAGGAGGAGCAACTGGCCTCCAAACAAGGCGGTAACCGGCTGCTGCGCGAGGTCGTCACCGAGGAGGAGATCGCCGAGATCGTCGCCGCCTGGACCGGCATCCCCGTCACCCGCCTCCAGGAGGGCGAACGCGAGAAGCTGCTGCGCCTCGACGAGATCCTGCGCGAGCGCGTCGTCGGCCAGGACGAGGCCGTCAAGCTGGTGGCCGACGCCATCATCCGCGCCCGCTCCGGCATCCGCGACCCTCGCCGCCCCATCGGCTCGTTCGTCTTCCTCGGTCCCACCGGCGTCGGCAAGACCGAGCTGGCCAAGACCCTCGCCCGGGCCCTGTTCGACTCCGAGGAGAACATGGTCCGCCTCGACATGAGCGAGTACCAGGAGCGGCACACCGTCAGCCGGCTCATGGGCGCACCTCCCGGATACGTCGGCTACGAGGAGGGCGGCCAGCTCACCGAGGCCGTGCGCCGCAAGCCGTACTCGGTCGTGCTGTTCGACGAGATCGAGAAGGCGCACACCGATGTCTTCAACACCCTGCTGCAGGTCCTCGACGACGGGCGCATCACCGATGCCCAGGGCCGCACGGTGGACTTCCGCAACACCGTGATCATCATGACGTCCAACATCGGCTCCGAGCACCTCCTCGACGGAGCCACCGCCGAGGGGGAGATCAAGCCGGAGGCCCGGGCGCTGGTCATGGGCGAGCTGCGCGGGCACTTCCGGCCGGAGTTCCTCAACCGCGTCGACGACATCGTGCTGTTCAAGCCGCTCGGCGAGCGGCAGATCGAGCGGATCGTGGAGCTGCAGTTCGACGAACTGCGGCGGCGGCTCGCGGAACGCCGCATCACCGTCGAACTCACGTCGGCAGCACTTGAGTTGATCGCACATGAGGGCTACGACCCGGTATACGGGGCGCGGCCGCTGCGGCGCTACATCTCCCACGAGGTCGAGACACTGGTCGGGCGCGCCCTGCTGCGCGGCGACGTCCAGGACGGCGCGACCATCCGCGTCGACGCCGAACACGGAGAGCTGGCCGTCGTCTACGACCAGCCGGAGGACGCCCGGGAAGCGAGGGCGGCGTGAACACCACCCGGATGACGACGGTGACCTGCCCGAACTGCGGGCGCGCCAACCGGATCCCCGTGGCCGCCGAGGGGCGTCCCAAGTGCGGCCACTGCAAGCAGGCCCTGCCCTGGATCGTCGACGCGGGCGACGACGACTTCGCCGAGATCGCGGAACGCGCCACCCAGCCCGTCGTCGTCGACCTCTGGGCCACCTGGTGCGGCCCCTGCCGCATGGTCAGCCCCGCTCTCGAACAGGTCGCCCGCGACCTGGCCGGACGGATCAAGCTCGTCAAGGTCGACGTGGACCAGAACCCGCGGCTCAGCGGGCGGTTCGAGGTACAGGCGGTGCCGACCCTGCTCGTCCTGGACCGGGGCGAGACGGTCGCCCGACAGGCCGGAGCGGCGCCCGCGCACGTCCTGCGCTCCTGGGTCGAGCAGGCGATGGCGGGCCGGCAGACCGCCGGGGGAGGCTGAACACGATGGGCCGGCCACCGCCGGTCACCCACCGACCCGGCCCCGACGCGGCTGCGCCGACGGACGAGGAGACCGGCGCGGGCCGCGGCGGAGCGGTCCCCGCCACGCAAGGAGAGTTCTCATGGCCATGACCCCCGACCCGCACCTGGCGATGGTGCGCCCGGTGACACCGCGGACCCCGCAAGGGTGCGAGGAGTGCCTGAGGGTGGGTTCCCCGTGGGTGCACCTGCGGCTCTGCCTCACCTGCGGGCACATCGGCTGCTGCGACTCCTCGCCCCTCAAGCACGCGAGGCGCCACGCCGGCAGCATCGGTCACCCGATCGTGCAGTCGTTCGAGCCCGGAGAGGACTGGCGCTGGTGCTACGTCGACGAGGCCGTGGTCTGATGAGCACGGCCGAGCACGAGCAGAGTGCGGTCCGCGAGACACCGGACCTGCACGGGGCGTTCCCCCGCCTGACACCGGAGCAGCTCCAGGTCCTGGCCGCGCACGGAGAGCGGCGCGGGACCACCGCGGGCGAGGTGCTGTACCGCGAGGGCGAGCCGTTCCGGGAGTTCCTCGCGATCCTCAGCGGAACCGTCGAGATCGTCCAGGATCACGGCGGCCCCGAGGAGCGCACGGTGGCGGTGCACGGACCCGGCAGATTCCTGGGTGAGCTCGCCCTGCTGGAGGGCGAGGCGGCGTTCGACACCGCCGTGGTGCGCGAGGCCGGCGAGATCCTCGCCGTACCGGTGGAGCGGCAACGCGCCCTGGTCGGGCGCGATCCGGTCCTCGGCGACCTGATCCTCCGCGCCTACCTGGGGCGCAGGTACCTGCTCATCGGTCTCGGGGCCGGCTTCCGGATCCTGGGCTCCTGCTATTCGCCGGACACGCTGCGGCTGCGTGAGTTCGCCGCCCGCAACCGGCTTCCCCACCGCTGGGTGGACCTGGAGCAGGACAAGGAGGCGGAGGCGCTCCTGCGCCGGTTCGCCATCCGCCCCGAGGACACTCCGGTGGTCATCTGGAAGGGCGAGCGGGTGCTGCGCAACCCGAGCAACGCCGAACTCGCCCGGCTCATCGGGCTGCCCGCCCCCTCGCCGGAGGCGGACCACTGCGACGTGATGGTGGTGGGCGCGGGCCCCGCCGGGCTCGCCGCCGCCGTGTACGGGGCCTCCGACGGGCTCAGCACGATCACCGTCGAGGCCGTGGCCACCGGAGGCCAGGCCGGTACCTCGTCCCGCATCGAGAACTACCTCGGCTTCCCCTCGGGCATCTCCGGTGGCGAACTCATGGAACGCGCCGTGCTCCAGGCCCACAAGTTCGGCGCCCGGCTCATGGTGTCGGCCCAGGTCAGCGGGCTCACCCCGCAGGACGGCGAGTACCTGGTCACCTTCACGGACGGGGCCACGACCCGGGCCGGCGCCGTGGTGCTCGCCTCGGGCGTGTGGTACCGCCGGCTGGAGGTGCCCGGCATCGACCGGCTGGAGGGCATCAGCGTCTACTACGCGGCGACCGTCCACGAGGCCAGTCTCTGCCAGGCGGATCCGGTCGCCGTGGTCGGCGGCGGGAACTCCGCCGGGCAGGCGGCGCTGTTCCTCGCGAACCACGCGTCCAGGGTCCACCTCCTCGTCCGGGGCGGTGACCTCAACGCCGACATGTCGCGCTACCTGGTGGACCAGGTGGAACGGCATCCGAAGATCGAGGTGCTGCTCCGTACCGAGGTCAGGGAAGTCAGCGGGGAGCAGAAGCTGGAGTCGCTGATGGTGGAGGACAGCGCGAGCGGTGAGCGCCGGGAACTGCGGGCGGCGGCCCTGTTCGTGTTCATCGGAGCCCGGCCGCGCACCGACTGGCTCAGGGGCGTGGTGGCCCTGGACGAGAAGGGCTTCGTCCTCACCGGCGCCGACGCCCACGCCGCGGCCGACGCGAGCCGGTGGGACTCGCTCGGCCGTGGTCCGCTGCTCCTGGAGACCACCCTTCCCGGAGTCTTCGCCGCCGGCGACGTCAGGAGCGGCTCGGTCAAACGGGTGGCCTCGGCAGCCGGTGAGGGTGCCATCGCGATCCGCCTCGTACACGAGCACCGGGGGAACACGGGCAACCTCGTCCGCACCGCCGGACGTGAGGGGTCCCGTCCGGTGACGGGCCGACCCGTGTCCCGGAGCTGACGGGCCCGGTCATGCGGATGTCGCCCGAGGACATGACGGTCGTGGCTCTCCTGGCGGATCCGGACGCGCCCACGGAAATCGCGCAGCGCATGGCCCGGATGCTGCCCGCACGGCTCGCCGAGAAGTCAGGGCCGGGGCGACGGTTCGAGGTCGAGGTGGTCAGTGAGCCCTTCACCGCGGCGACGGAGGACGTGCCCACCTTGATGCGCCGCATCATCGACCGCGCAAGAGCGGAGGACTGGGACGTCGTCGTGGCCCTCACCGACCTTCCGCTGCACTCGAACGGACTCAAGCTCGTCGTGGATCTGAGCCACGAACACGGCCTGGCGCTGCTGTCCCTCCCCGCCCTGGGCGGCTTGCGCCTGCAGGCGAGGGCCCAACGGGTCGTGGAGGAAGCCGTGCTCGGCCTGGCGGACGCGCGGAGCGCCGGGGCCGGGGGAGCTCCGCGGAGCCGGGCCGACCTGGGGCCCTTCGCCAGTCGTCTCGCGCCCGTCCGCCGGGGCCCGATCGGCGAGCGGGAGACCGCCGATCTCCGGTACGTCGTCAGCGGGGCGCGCGGCAACGTGCGGGTGCTCCTCGGCATGGTCCGCGCCAACCGGCCCTGGCGGCTGGTGCCGGGCCTGTCGAAAGCCCTGGCCGCCGCACTCGCCACGGGAGCGGTCGCCACCGTGAACTCCACCGTCTGGACCCTGGCCGAGACCCTGAGCGCGCCGCGCCTCGTGATCGCCACGGTCGGCTCCGTCGCGCTCATGATCGGCTGGCTTATCGTGGACGCGGAGCTGTGGCACCGGTCGGCGGAGAGCTCGCCCGAGGCGAGGCAGCGGGCGCGGCTCTACAACGCCTCGACGGTCTTGACCGTGGGCATCGGGGTACTCGTCTGCTACGCGGGCCTGATGGTCGTCAACTGGGTGTGGGCGCTGTTCATCCTCAACGGCGAGGCGTTCGCTTCCGTGACTCGGACCCCCCTGCACGCCGCGGAGTACGTGAGGCTGTCCTGGTTCGTCGCCTCGGTCGCCACCGTGGGCGGCGCGCTGGGATCGGGCCTGGAGAGCGACGACGCGATCCGGGCAGCCGCCTACTCCAAGCGCGAACAGGAACGTCGCCACACGCTCCGGGACGACCCCGGTGACCAGCCCGCGAAGTGAGGCGGAGCGCTCGACGCGCCCCGGCAGGGCGCTCCGGCCAGGCGCGCACCCATGAGCTGGCTGCGGGCCCTCAGGGAGGTCGTGCGCTCCGGGCTCACGATCGAGGAGACGCGGCTGGAGCCCCTGCTCGCGCTCCGCACGGCCGCCGGGGTGGCCATCGTGGTCGGGCCGATGCTGTGGCTGGTTTCCCCCGCGTACGCCGCCTCCGCCGCCCTCGGTGCCTACTCCGCGGGTGCGGCCACCTTCCAGCGCACCTGGCGTCCCCGCAAGGTGATCGCCCTCGGCGCGGGCGCGGGCCTGGCCTTCAGCACCTTCGTCGGCTACCTGGCGGCGGGGCGACTCGTGACCTTCCTCCCGCTGCTGGCCGTCTGGGCCTTCGCCGCGGGAATGGCATGGGCCCTCGGGTCGACCGCCGGGATCGTCGCGGCGACGACGGTCGGCAGCCTGCTGGTGACCGTCACCCTGCCGACGAGCGTCGGGCGAGCCCTGGAACACGCCGGGGTCATCGCGCTCGGCGGAGTGGCGCAGGCCCTGCTCATCCTGCTGTTCCCGATCCGCCGCTGGGGGGCGCACCGCGACGCGCTCGCCGACGCCCTGGCCGCCGTCGCGGACCACGCCCGCCGGCTGCGCCACGACCCGGTCGCCCCGTTCGACCCGGCTCCCTTGATGACGGCCAGGGACGCGGCCGCCGTGACGCCGTCACAGGCCCGCACCCGCCCTGCGGTCCTGCACGGCCCGCGGGGCCTCGCCGAGCGCATTCTGCCGGTCCTCGCCGCGCTCGCCGACCCCGACGTCGGCGCCCCGGCGGAGGGACCCGGGCGGGACCGCGCTCGGGAACTGCTCGACGCGGCCGCCCACGTCCTGGACGCGGCCGCCCGCTCGATCCGCCGCGGCACTCCCGCCGAGGTGCCGCCCGGGAGCGCGGACGTCCTGCGCATCGACGAGGAGCACGAGGTGCTGGAGGGGCCCGCCCGGCAGGCCGCCGAACGGCTCGTGGAACTGCTCGCCGAGGCGCTGGAGATCGCCCGCAGCGGTGGTGCGCCCGACGAGGCCCCTGCGCCGTCCGGCCCCGCGCGCGCCCAGTTCCTGGTGCGCCCGACCATGTTGCGACTGCTCCCGGTCGTCGTCGAAGCGGTCCGCCATGAGTTGCGCCGGGACTCGCCCGTGTTCCGGCACGCCGTCCGCCTGGTGGCCGTCGCCACGCTCGGCTACCTCATCGCTTCCCGGCTGCCCGTGGGCCACGGCTACTGGGCGCCCATGGCCTCGGTGATGGTGATGCGGCCCGACTTCCACCTGACGTACGCGCGAGCGGTGGGACGGCTCGCCGGGACCCTGGCGGGGGTAGCGCTCGCCACCGGGATCGTGCAGGCCCTGGGCCCGGACGCCCATGTGTCCGGCGCGCTGGCGGTGGTCTCGGCGGCCCTGTCGTACACGCTGATCCGCACCGGCTACGCCTACTCCCAGTGCTTCACCGCCGCGTACGTCGTCTTCCTGCTCGGCATGGGCGGCCAGGCATGGGAGCAGACGGTCCCGGAGCGGGTGGTGCTCACCCTGCTCGGCGGGTCCCTGGCGATGCTGGCGTACGTGGTGTTCCCCGCATGGGAGACCCCCCGGCTGCCGGGCCGGCTCGCGGACTGGCTCGCCGCCGACGGCCGCTACGCGGCCGCGGTGCTCCGCGGCTACGCCGAACCGACCCGGGAACACCGCGCCGACATGCGCACGGCCCTGCTGGCCAGCAGGGAGGCACGGGCCGCCTGGCAGGAAGCCTACGACCAGGCGAGGCAGGAACCGGTCCGTCCCCGAGGCCTGACATCGCGCGAGGCGCAGGAGGCACAGGAGGCGCTCACGCGGTTCGACCGTGCGGCGATGCTCATGGAGAGCCATGTCCCGCGGGCCGGCGGCCGTTCCGCCCCCGAGGCGGAGCGGCTCGCCGCGGCCCTGGAGGCGGACACCGCGCAGGCGGCACTCGACGTACGCGAGCACAGGAACCCGGACTGGGGGCGCGTGGAGGAGACGCTCCACGCGTGGGAGGGCGCTGACGGGGACCGGAACCCGGTGGTGCGGCGCGAGGCGGAACTGCAGAAGCGGGCCCTGGAGGACCTCGCGACGGCCGTGAGCCGCACACCCCTGGAACGGGACGTTGGCTCCGCTCGCGAGGAGCAGCGGGTTCGGGCGGCCGTGGCCGCGGAGGGCGCCGGAACGGGGCCCGCACACCGGGACGGGTGACGGCGCCGCCGACGGGGCAGTGCCGCGCCCCCTGTCCAGTGCGCGAGCGGGCGAGAGCCGCCCGGCCCCGGTTCTGCACCGGGGCCGGGCGGAGCGTTCGGACGGTTCGGGGCCGTCCTGCGCGTTGACGGCGCGGGCTGACTGGTCCACGCGTGCCGCTGGAACCACCGTAGCCCTCCGTACGGACTCCGGAGCGTGGAGTACTCGTGTGGGTGAGGGCCGAGCGTGACGACTGCCGCGGTCGCCAGGGCGGCCGTCATACCGGTGGACCGGGAGAGAGGCGGTTCCGCCCGGGCCCGCGACGGCTGGGCTCCCGGTGCCGGGGCGATGTTCTCCGGTGTGCGGGCCTGGGCCGGCGACCCGGGATTGCCAAACGGACCGCCGGTCCGTATGTTTGCGCCCATACGGACCGACGGTCCGATTTTCTTCGCCGCACCCTTCGTTCGGAACGGAATCCTCGATCGTGAGCATGCCCATGACGCCTGCGGAGCTGTACCGCCACGGCCTGCAACTGCTGCTGGAGAAGGACATCCCCGGCTGGGTGGAGCTGTGGGACGAGGGCGGAGTCCTCGAGTTCCCCTTCGCGCCCGAGGGCTGGCCCGGAAAGCTGGAGGGCAAGGCCGCGGTCGGGGCGTACATGCGCCACTACCCCGACCACGTCGACCTCCACGACTTCCCCGAGGTGACCGTTCACCGGACGACGGTCCCCGAGACGATCGTGGTGGAGATGCGCGGGGTCGGCCGCCTGGTTCAGAGCGACAGCCCTTTCGACATGACCTACATCGCCGTGGTCACGGTCAAGGACGGGCTCATCACCTCTTACCGCGACTACTGGAACCCCCTCGCCGTGTCGCAGCCCGGCGCCGACTTCCGGGGAGCGAACCGATGAGGCCCACCGGCGCCACCCTGGTCATCGGAGCCACCGGCACCACCGGCAGCCGCGTCGCCGCGGGCCTCGCCGCCCGGGGGATCCCGGTCAGGGCGGCCAGCAGGAAGGCCACCCCGGTCGAGGGCGCGCAGGCCGTGCGCTTCGACTGGAACGAGGACGCCACCTGGGGCGATGCCCTGGCCGGCGTCGGCCGCCTCTACCTCGTGCCGCCCATCGGTTCCCCCGACCCGGCCGCGGTCATGCTGCCCTTCCTCCGCAGGGCCCGCGAGGGCGGCGTCCGCCGCGCGGTGCTGCTCAGCTCCTCCGCGATCCCCGCGGGCGGCCCGGCCGTGGGACAGGTCCACGCGGAACTCCCGGGCCTGTTCGGGGAATGGGCGGTGCTGCGGCCGTCCTGGTTCATGCAGAACTTCGCCGGCCACACCCCGCACGCGCGCAGCATCCGCGACGAGGGCGCCATCCGGACGGCCTCGGGGCAGGGCCGGGTCGGGTTCGTCGACGCCGCCGACATCGCCGCCGTCGCCGTCCGCGCCCTGACCGACGAGAAGGCGCCCAATGCCGATCCGGTCCTGACCGGCCCGCAGGCACTGAGCTACGACGAGGTCGCCGCAATCCTCACCGAGGTCACCGGCCGGCCGGTCGCCCACCGGCACCTGACCTTCGAGGAGCTGCGCGACCGCTGGGCGGCCGAGATCCCGCTGGAGTTCGCCACCATGCTGGCCGCCATGGACCGAGCCATCGCGGAGGGCGCGGAGGACCGTACCTCGGACTCCGTCCGGCGCCTGACGGGCCGCGACCCGGGCACCCTGCGCGCCTTCGCCGAGCGGGAGCTGCGGCCGAGCAGCTGACGTTCCACGGCGGCCACCTGCGATCGTTCGCGGTGGCGGGGATCGGGCAGGGGCGGGAAGTCGCGGAGGCGATCGGGGACAGGGTACGAACTTGACCAGCGGACAGGGACGTACGGACTCCGTGATCGATGGTGCGCCGTGGTGTCAGCCCCCGTGCGCAGGGGGCAACCCGGCCGGTTCGGTCGCTCGTAGCTTCCAGGAGTGCCGGGTCGCGACACGCGACGGGCGCGCTACCGACAGCTCCGAAAGGACCCCTCATGTTCGACATCGCCAAGGTGCAGGCCGCTCCGAGCGAGGACCTGCTCACGCCCGACAACGCGGTCATGCTCTTCGTGGACCACCAGCCGCAGATGTTCTCCGCCTGGGGCATGCTCGGCACCGAGGTCCGCCGCGACCTCACCCGCCAGTTCTTCACCCCGGGCGCTGACCTGGACGGCGTCGTGTGGGGCAGCGACGGGCAGTCAACCTACACACGCGGGCCGGCAGCCCATGATGCGCCCATGCGCCCTCTTCACGGCGCGTCAATGGGCGCGTGGGCGATTCCCGGGGCTCCGTACGAATCCTGGCCCGATATCTGGACCGTGACTGACCCGGGACGACCGCCAGATGGACGTAGTTCTCACAGGGAGTATCTGTTCGATTTCAGCAGGCGTCCGAGGTGAAGGGGGCGCCCAAAGCCCAATGGCCGCTCCAGGCACCCGGTTTGAGTGTCTAGAAGAAGCCGAGCTTCTTGGGGGAGTAGCTGACCAACACGTTCTTCGTCTGCTGGTGGTACAGCACCTGCACCCGCCCCGACCAGTGAAAACGATGGTACGGACGGCTCTTTGGAGGGCGCTGGTCCGGAAATGGTCCGGATCTTGACGCGCGTGGAGCTCAGGAGGGCAGGCTTCGCGCGCAGAGCTGGGAGTCCCCCTCAGGGCCCGCCGCCACCGTTCAACGCCACAGCCCCGAGCAACCACTCACGGCCTGAGGCCTGGGGCGGTGTAGACGTCGCCGCCCGGGACGCCGAGGCCCGGACAGGGCTGCACCTGACAGGCATTGCCCTGTGGTCAGTCGCCGGGGGCGGGGCACGTCGTCCTCCTGGCCGTGCGTGAGGATCGGTATCTGCGCCTCGGCGGCGTCGCACACGGTGCAGGCCGTGGCCGTCGTGCTGGGCCGCGCGAGTACATAGAGTGCCTGCTTGGTGCCCAGCGGATGCGTTCGGTCGGTGGCCTTGGGGCAGCCCTCGGCGTGGACGGTGGTCGGCTGTCCGTGGGTGCGGTCGTCGAGCAGCCACGCCCACCGGGTCGGCGTCGAGGTACGGGCACGGGGGTGTGCGGGGACGCGGCCGAGGTCGACCCCGCGCAGCGGGCGCAGCTGCTCGGCGGTGACTCACTCGGCGAGAACGCGCGTTTGCGGCCGAGCGGCGCCCCGACCTTGCTGCCGGGAATCATGAACATCGCCATCACGAGGGCGTAGGCGGACCGCGCCCTGGATACCCGCCACAGTCGTGCCCACGTCCTCGGCCACCGTTTTCCGCGATGTCGGCAGGGAGAGGTACTGCCGAAAGTTCTGCAACAGCGCGGATCGTCCTGCTCACGTTCTCGGCCGGTCAGTTCCCGATGGCACTCGACGGCTCGGTCATGAACGTCTCGATCTCCGTCCCAGCCCACCCGGAGCGCGGATCCGCGACCTGTCACGCAGGTCAACCGATTAGCGGACTGCGCTACTCCATGCGGACGACTCCGATGCCTTCGGGCTTGTCGCGTGGGTGAGATTTTCGTCATCCGTTTCCATGACAAAGCCCCAGTTCACAGGCCTGGGGCCTTTCGTTGTCCAGAGCTTTCCGGGCTCTCATGCCATGCGCGTGGCACAAGTTCCCTCGCGGGGAGTCGGGTTGAGCCCCGGGGCTACTCGATGTCGGGTGGCTGCCGTCAGTCGCCCTTCCTGGTGGGGCCGACGGGCGGGCTGGGGCGTCATCCGTGTGCCTCGCTTCGCGGTCGACATGATGCAGGTCGTCGCGGTGCGTGTCAGCGTGATCGGAGAGCAATCCGTACCCCACGCATCGAGAGGAGTCGCCGTCATGGACGGTAGGCAGGACAAGCGTCAGGAGCCGGGCAAGGGGAGCGAGGCGCAGGAACACCGTCGCCCCGGGGATCCCGCGCAGCCCCAGCCCGGCCGGTCGTCCCGCGAGAAGGGCGAGAAGGGACACAAGCCCGGTCAGAAGGAGGTCTCGCGCCGCCGCGAGGACGATCTTCTGCGCGAGGAGGACCTGCACGACGAGGGGCTCTGATCGGTGCACCACTAGACCACTCGGCCGCTGAGGATTCGGGGTCAGCCCGCCGCGTCGGCGGGGCCGTCCTCAGGTTCGGGTGTGGTGGCGATGAGGATCTGAGTGGCCTGCGTGATGTTGTCGGCGCGGACGGCGCGGGCCATCGCCTCGTGGGCGGCTTCGGCGGTGGTGTCCGGGGGGACCACCAGCAGGGCGAAGTGGTCGTTGTGACCACGGGTGATGAGGACGGTGTCGTCGCCGACGGGGTCGGCGTCGAGGTGCACGACCTGGCCGTCGATGACAAGACGGGTCGGGATGTCCCGCCAGGCGGAGGTGTCCAGGCCGACCCGCGTGATGGGCCCGAGGTGCGCGGTCGGTGCCGTGATCAGCAGCGGGAAGGGAGTTCGGCGAGATGCGGCCCGCTGTCCGGCCGCCAGCCCCCTCGGCCCATCCCCCGTCTCGACACGGATGAGGGCCGAACAGCAGCAGCTGCACGACCCATATCGCGTGCGCCTCGGATCCTGCCGACGTCGCCGGACAAGTCCGGCGACCAGCTGTTCGGGCCGGGCTGCATGAGGCAGCCCGCACGCCGAACGCTGATTGGTCCGCAGGTGGGTGGGAAGAGTCAGGCCGGGGTGATGTTCTCGGCCTGCGGACCCTTCTGGCCTTGGGTGACGTCGAACGTCACGGTCTGGCCTTCCTGGAGCTCGCGGAAGCCCGAGGAGTTGATCGCGGAGTAGTGGGCGAAGACGTCCGGCCCGCCGCCGTCTTGGGCGATAAAGCCGAATCCCTTCTCCGCGTTGAACCACTTCACAGTTCCCGTAGCCATGTCACATGCCTCCAGTCGATGACGCCTCCCGCTTGCTGCGGAAGGCAGAGGTGATCGCCCTGGTTCCTGCGGCACAGCACAGCAAAACGCCCACGCCGAAGGTGTGGGCAAGGGGAATTTCCGAACCACGACAGCTGACGCAGACGGTACACGTCCACACGCCCTGTCCCAGGGACAACGACCACGCGTCAGGCCCTGGACGTGCGTGCGGATCTACCCATACTGGCGCATCCACCTCAGGCTGCGGTAGCTGGGTTCGGCGGCGCGGCGGTATTCAGCGTTGAGGCGCTGGCATCTTCGAGCCGGTCCTCGAGGATGACGATGCGGCAGGTGGCCTCGATGGGGGCTCTGGTCGGCGAGTTCCCGGGCGCGGGCGGCAATGCGCAGTTGGTGGCGGGAGTAGCGGCGGTGTCCGCCGGCGGAGCGGAGCGGGTGATGAGGCGGCCTTCGCCGATGGCGCGGAGGAAGCTCTGGGTGGTGCCGAGCATTTCTGCGGCCCGGCCCATGGTGTAGGCGGGGAAGCCGTCGTCATCGAGATGGCCGAATGAGTCGTCTGCTGTCGTTTGATAGCCGTGCGTCCCCCGCCTGGCTGCACTGCCGCAGCTCGCAGTCGAGACGGGCCTGGGGGCCCTGGCCCCGGGCCGCCCGGTAGGCGTTCGGTCATCGCTATGTGCGAGGGGAGGCAGCGCGCTGCCGCGAGCCGGGCAGGCCGGTCCTGCCCTGCTGCGGTACCGATCCGGATCCCGGCCCCCGGGACACCGGCCGCGACGCGCCGGTTCGCCGTGTCGCGCGGCGGCACAGGTGAGCCAGGGAGGTGTAAAAGCGGTCAGGAAGGAACACGGCGTCCGCCACGATCATCGCTCCGGAGAAGAGAGGCAGCCCCATGACCACCGCGATGCCGACGTGCATCCCCAGCAACATGGCCAGAACCGGGTACTTGAGCCTGCCGAAGAGCACGAACGGGAAGGCCACTTGCAGGAGTACCGTCGCGTAGCTGGCGACCGCGATCAGGACCGCGTAGTCGTCCGCAAGGTGGGAGAGCGCGGGCCAGGGCTGGAAAAGTTCGAGGTTGAGGACGTAGTGGAGGGCGGTGCCGCCGACCCAGGAAGCGCCCTGGACCTTGTACAGGCCGGCTGACCCGTAGAGGAAGCAGACCTCTGCCGCCATGACGAAGATGCCGCAGTTGTGCACGACCGTCGTCAAGGTGCTCCGTGCTTGACGGAGTCGGGGCGAAGCGAATCTTCTCGCCCGTTCGGGATCGTCGCCCGCACGAGCCGTCTTGAGACGGTTCCTGCGTGCGTCCAGGGACCAGCGGCGACCGCACGCGGTGAAGACGAGGTAGACAGCCATCAGCAGAATCAGATTGTCGCCGCCGTCCGTCATGAAGATCGCTCTTGCATGGAACGAGGTCACCACGATGGCGAACAGGACGGACATGGCGCGGGTCCGCCACCCCAGCATGAACAGCGCGGAGGTGAAGAGGGCCGTCACATAGCAGAGTTCGAAGTAGGCCGGGCTGTCGGAGAGGGTCAGGATGCTGTTCCAGCCCGTCTGTGCGAAGAGCTGCTCCGCAAGCGCGGGCGTCCACGGGGAGCCGGGGCCCCAGATCTCGTGACGGTGCGGGAATTCACGCAGAAGGAAGACCAGGTAGAGCATTCCGTAGCCGGCGCGCATGACCGACACGGCGTACAGGGACACCGGCCGGCCGGTCAGGAGCGCGACGAACCGCTGGGCTGCGCCCGTGGTTCTCCGGTCGGCGGTGCCCCCCGATGCAGCTGCCGTGGAGGGGGGCTGGGTGATGTGCTCAGTTCCCACGGGGGGTCACCTTCCACCAGGGCAGAAGCCGCTCTTCGGCGGGCGTCGGCGGGCGGTTGCCCGCTGCTGCGCCCTGCGCGGCGACGGGCAACGTGAGGACACGAAGCTGGATGAAGCCGAAGGTGGCGCCTTGGTCGTGGGCGGCGACCCGGTCCGCAGCGATGTTGCGCAGGTACTTCTGCATCATCACGGCGCGATCCGAGTCTGTCCTGTCGTCTGCGCCGTGCGTGTCGACGTAGGAGGTCCAGGCGCGGCGCAAGAGATTCTGTGTCGTATGGCTCGGGAACACGTTGTGTTTGACCGCGGAATTGTCCACGGCTGTCAGATCGACCCAGCTGCTCACCTGAGTCGCACCGTCCGGGGCAGTGCGTGCGGTTCTCGCGAGAATGCGCCGGTTGACGGAGTCGGGATCCGGGGCGAAAAGCCGCCAATTCTGCTCGAAGAGGGGGTACACCCATGCGTTGATCTGTGGGCCGTACCGCTTCGAGACGGCATTGGGGGGAGCCACGTGGAGGAACACCAGAACCACATGGGTCAGAGTCGTCGCCAGGCACAGGGCCACGACGGTTCGCAGTAGCACTGCCAGTTGACGGGAACGCCGGGGTTGCCGGCACGGCGTGGCCGCTTCATCGTGACGCGCCCGGGGGGCCGGATCAGAATCGGACACCCGGAGTTCCTTCACGGCCGCTGATTCAATTCTGCTCGACATCGGCCCACCCTGTCTTTCTCATATCAACTGCTCGCGTCTGGGTTTCCCGCTGGATCCGGCGGCGGCGCACGACGGAGTCGAAAGGGCTCCGCCGCGCGCCGCTGTCCGGTGAGCGGACCTCGTGCAGTCCGCTGGCTAGCCCTCGGTGCTCATGGGCTTGCTGCCGTATCCGTAGTCGTGGTCGTAGTGCTCGCCGTAGCCCGGCTTGCCGGGCTTCTCGCCGTGCTCGTGGTCGGGCTTGCCGGGCTTCTCGCCGTGCTCGTGGTCGGGCTTGCCGGGTCCCTCGCCGTGCTCGTGGTCGGGTTTGCCGCCGTGCTGGTGGCCGGGCTTGCCGCCGTTCCCGCCCGTGACGTTCCCGCCGGTGATGCTTCCACCGGTGGTGTTACCGCCCGTGGTGTTCCCCGCGGTGCTCGCTCCCGTCGTATTGCCCGCGACGTTCCCCGAGGTGTTGCCGGAGATGTTCCCCGAGGTGCCGCCCGTCACGAGGCTGGCGATCGGGCCGCCCAGGAGGCCGCCTCCCGTCGTCACGCCACCGAGCACGCCGCCAAGGACGCCCGAGGTCGCACCCGAAGTCGTGGTGCCGGTCGTGGTGCCGGTCGTGGTGCCAGTCGTGGTGCCGGTGGTGGTGCCGGTCGTCGTTCCACCCGTGCCGCCGGTCGCGCACGTCCCGAGGAAGATCCGGTTGTTGTCGAGCGTCACCTCGCCGTTACGGGCCAGCGCCCGGCCCTCGATGTTCGCCCTCGTTGTCACGAAGATCGAGGTCAGAGCCATGATGGTGCCCACGAAGGTGGAGTCGGTACCGAGGGTCGCCGAACTCCCGATCTGCCAGAACACGTTGCACGCCGAAGCGCCGTTCGTGAGCAGGACCCGGCTGGAGGATGCCGTCGTCAGGGCTTCCGGAATCTGGAACACCCACACCGCGTTGGGGTCTCCCCCGGCGTTCAGGATCAGGTCGCCGGTGAGTCCGACACCGGACGTAGCCTTGTAGACGCCCGGAAGCAGCGTTTGGCCCGCGCCGATCCCCGCCGCAAGTGCGAAGTCCTGGGCCTGACCCGCCGCATTGTTGTACGCCACGGTCAGATCGCTCTTGGCCTGGAGGGCCGCAGCGTCCGCTGCGTGCACGGCACCGAGCACCAGGCCGGGCGGGAACCCGGTGATGGCCGGGTTCGGGTGCGTCCCGAGATCGTGGCTGATCACTGAGGGGCCGGTGTTGGTGACTCCCTGACCTGCCAGAACGGAGTAACTGGCGGTCGTGCCCAGAGGTACGGGTGTTGCGATGGCCGACGCCGGCGTCGACGTCGTGGCGACCATCGCAGCGGCAACTGTTGCGGCAAGGGCCGAGGCCAGCCAGCCGGACAGAGGACGGAGTCGAGCCGCTTGAGGAAATCTCAGCTTCATCGAGAGGCCATTTTCTGTGGGGGCCGTGGCGTGCCGGGCCCTAACCGATTGCCCGGGAAGCCGTACTAGTGAGATGGCATATTACGCGGGCAATTGGGTGCACCGATTTCAAGCGGCAGGGCGAGGCCCGTGATTGAGGACGGAGCACCGTAATATGCGCCCTTAATATCTGAGTTCATATGGATGGTCATCCGATGTCATGCCCGGGCGTAGGGGTGTCATTACCCCTATGTGGGCCATCGGCCTCAAATCAGTCCGACAATCCCACCCCGGCGCACATGTGAAAGTGCCGCCATTCCAGTGATTCGACGAGATCTGGAGTGAGTGGGCGTGGCGGCAACAAGGAAACCCGCACCGTACCGTTACCTGGGTGAAAGCATTCGCCCATCAATATGTCCCTTTCCTGCCTGGACCATGCTCGCGCACCAAAGCGACCTCTTCGACCCTCTGATGCCGGATGGGGCGAGTGGCGCACACTCCCACCGGTGCACCGAGAAGGCTCTGGACCTGCTCCGACCGACGGTGCTGTTCCCGGCGAGACCCCGCCTCGCCCATACGACGGAGCGTTCCGAGGCCCTGCGGGCCCCCTGGATGCAGTGGTATCCGAACACCCAGCTGGAGGTGCTCCCGAACACGGGGCACTACGCACCGGAAGAGTCCGCCGAGGCCGCCGCCGCGGCCGTCGAGCCGTACCTCGGCCGCTAAGGCTTCGGGAAGACCGCCGGGTCGGTGGGGCCGCCGCCCGTGCATTCGGTTGTGGTGGCGATGAGGATCTGTGCGGCCTGGGTGACGTTGTCGGCGCGGACGGCGCGGGCCATCGCTTCGCGGGCGGCGTCGGCGGTGGTGTCCGGGGGGACCACCAGCAGCGCGAAGTGGTCGTTGTGGCCGCGGGTGATGAGCACGGTGTCGTCTCCGACCGGGTCGGAGTCGAGGTGCACGACCTGGTCGTCGACAACCAAGCGGGTAGGGATGTTGTGCCAGGCGGTGCCGTCCAGGCCGATCCGTTCGATGGGCCCAAGGTGCCCGGTCAGCGCCGTGATCAGGGCGGGCAGCTCGGTCTCGATGTCGCGCGTGCGCGGCCACCACGCACCGTCCAGGAGCCCCTCCCGGGACCGCGTCGTCTCCAGCCGCAGCAGGGCCGTACCCGGTTTGACCGCCTGGTGGATCTCATCTGGCAGGAGCAGCGAGGAAGGGTGGGGGATGTCGGAGTCAGCCATGTGGGTCCGCCCGTCTACGGGTGCTGCGGTACTGCGTCACAGGTCAGCATGGGTGCCGGTCGGGCGACGTGCGCGGGCCTGTCGTCCTTTCACGGTACTCCCGCCGCCCGCTCCGCCGCCCGCCGGAAAAATGCCTGGTCAGATCGGCCATGGCCAGCCGAACAGGCGTACAGTGAAAGCACCGGGAGTACTTCGCACACCGGCTTTCACGCGGGTGTCATTTCCGGCGATCGCCTAAAAACCGGACTGCTGACGGGCAGTCCGGGGGCAGGTCCACTCCATGACCACCACCCTCGACCGGACCGCGCCCCGCGACCTCGCCGCAGTAGTCCCGGCCCGCTTGTCCCTCACCCCCAAGACCACCCTCGCCGGTCAGCTGGACGGGGCCTGGTGGCCCCACTCACGTGACCTCGAAGCCGAGCTTCCGGCGCTCGCCGCCGCACTGGACGAGGCCTGGGGGCGCATCACCCGCGTCACCGTGAATCCCGCCCGCTGGCCGGTCATCCCCCACACGGTTGCTGTGGACGGGCGGACGCTGCACGTGGGCTGGTTCACCGAGCAGGACCCTGACAAGCTGATCCTGCTCTCCTACACCGTCGGCCGCTGGGACCTCCTCGTCATCCCGCCCGAGACCGAGCCCGCGGCCGCGGCCCGGCTGATGGCCGCCGCCGCGATCCCTGGCAGCGTCCTGGCCGCAGACGTCCTGATGGCCAACGAAACCGTCATCGGGCGCGGCATCCGCGACGCCCGCCGCCGGGAAGCCACCTGGGAGGGTGAAGGCGGGGCCTGCATGTCCCCCTTCGGGGAGCCGATGGGCCGAAGCGCCCTGCCGCTGTCCGGAAACGGGTGGAGGTGAGCTCCGTGGAGACCGTCGTCCTCATCGCGGTGATCATCTTCATGATCGGCATCGGGATGCGCTGGATCCACCTGCTGAACGCCCAGCACGATGCGCGGATCGAGGCCTACCGCTTCAGCGACCCCCTGCCGAGGCCTCCCGGCCTGCCGGACGACACCGGTCGTCGAGCCCACCACACGGGTGCCGACCGGTGAGGAACAGACCTTCCTCCGACCGGGGGCAGCGGGCGGGACGCCTCGGCGCCCCGCATCCGCCGGCCTCCTCACCCACTCAGAAAGGGAACACGCCTACGTGAAGTTCATCGAGACCCAGACACTGCCCTCGCTCGGGCACGCCGAGGTCCGGATCATCGCGCACACGCCCGAAGCCGCCCGAGCGGTCGCGGAGGCGCTCCGCCGCTGTTTCGCAGGCGCGGAACAGCGCAGCTACCCCGCCCTCGACGGCGACACCCGCCTGCACCTCACCGTGGACACGGCGACACCCGCGAGCCTCGACCGCTCCCGGCCTGCCGCCATCAGGCCCTCCGCCGGCACCGGCGCACACTCCGACGAGATCTGAGAAGCCCCGACCGGCACCAGAGCCCACTCCACCCCCCACACACACAAAGGACGCGGTCATGGCCACACTGCGCGAACGCAAGACCTACCGCGACCAGGTGCTCCGGGTCCTGTACGAAGCCGTCGAGGGCAACCGCCTCCTCGGCACCACCGGAGCACAGCTGCGGCGCGACCTCCACGTACCGGAACAGGACCTGGCCGCCGCCTGCACCTACCTGGCGGGCGAAGGACTGATCACCGTCGACTGGGAACCCGGCAACACCCCGGCGATGGTCACCCTCACCCACGAGGGAATCCGGCACATGGAGGCCGAGGAGGAAGGGACGGCGGGCTCGGCCTGATCCGAGAGACAGGCCCCGACACAGGTCCTATACACGGGCGAACTTCTCGGTCTGCTGGGCGAACTCCTGGGCCATGGCCGCGCTGACCGTGGGCCTGGTTTCGCCGATGGTGCGCAGGTAGTCCTCCGTGGTGGGGCGGGCCCGGGTCCCGGTGTCGAAGGTGTGCTCGAACTGGACTTGGGAGACGGTGCGTGCCACATGGGCGATGTCGGCGGGGGTGAACCCCTCGCTGGTTGACGCCAGCGCCGCACTGTCGGCCTGCGCTCCCGCCCGGGTCAGGTAGCTCTCCCACAGCGCAGTCCTCGCGCGCTGGTCCGGGGGGCCGATCGGCAGGACGTAGTCGAAACGGCCGTGCCGTAGGAACGCGGAGTCGAGGGTGGTCACGTCGTTCGTGGCGCAGACGAGAAGCCTCCCGTCCTGGCCCCGGAACCGGACGATCGCCTTGAGCAGTTCGTTGACGACGCCGACCGCGGTCGCGTCCGCACCGCTCCGGGTTCCGGCGATCTCCTCGACCTCGTCGATGAAGACCAGGACGTGGTCGAGCCCGGCGATCTCGTCGAAGCGCCGGTACAGCCCGCTCGCCAGCCCGTACTCGGCGGCCAGCCGGGCGGGGAACAGTTCGAGGAACGGCCATTGCAGGCGGCTGGCGATGGCGTGCGCGAACGTGCTCTTCCCCGTCCCGGGCGGTCCGAACAGCATCACCGCCCGTGGCAGCTCCACGCCGTGCTGGGCGGCCATTTCGGGATGGGCCAGTGGCAGGACCAGGCGCCGCTCGATGAGCTCCTTCTCCTTCTGCATGCCGGCGACCTTCTGCCACAGATTCCCGGGCGGCAGCTCCGCTCCCAGCGACGCGAGCATGCTGACCGCCTGAGGGGTCACTCGCCCACGCTTCTCGAAGAAGACCAGGCCCGGACGGGCCTCGAAGCCGCAGTTGTGCAAGGCGGTGGCGCCGGTCTCGCCGTCGGGCAGGACGGCGTGCACGGTTCGGACGCCACCGGCGAACAGCCGGTGCTCCAGGGCCGTGATCAGGTCGCTGCCCAGACCCTGGTGCCGCCAGGCGGGCGCCATGCTGATGCGCAGGATCCACGCCCGTTCACCGTCCACCCTGCTCACCACGGCGCCGACCACCACGTCGTCCGCGGTGGCCACCACCGCCGGGTGGAGGGCCTGGAGGGCCGCCACGGCGTCCGAGAGCGGAAAGAGCGGTGGCTCTTCGGCCGTGCCGCTCTCGGCGTCGACTCGGAGTACCGATTCGAGATCGTCCTGGGCGTAGTCCCTGACATGCCAACCCGTCATGATCAGCTCCGCGTGTTCGGCCGTACTCCCATCATCGGCCGATGTGCGCGGGACGCGCCCGTCGGCCTTCAGACCGGCGGCACTGGACGGCACAGCGGCACCTCACGGGGGCAGACCCCGCCGTGGCTGCTGTCCTCCGCTCCGCGAGGAAGCCCCAGGTCAGCGACGGGGTGGTTTGTCGCCAGGCGGCTCCCTTCTCACCACCGCGGGCCGGAAACACCTGGTTGCAACCGGTCAGCCTCCGCCGACGCGCGACGAAACCCGGCCGCGCAAGCCCTGCGTGAGCCGGCCCGCCGGGGATCCGGGTCGTGAAGGCCGCCGGGCACGGAAGCCGTGTGGCGTGCCCGGTCGCCGGGGAGCATCCTGGAAGCCACGCCGCCCGTGCAGCCCGGACGTCGGCCCGCCGCCCGGTTGGAGGCAACAGGATGACCGTCGGAGGCCGCGCGGACCCGGACCGCTCGGAGAGCTTCGGGGAGGAACTGCTCGGGCTGCTCCTGGACGGGGCGCACGAGCTGCCGCCCCATCTGGTCGGCCCGCTCGTCGCCGAGACGGTGGCCCGGATGGGGGGCCGCGCATCACAGATCCTGCTCCAGGACTACGGACAGCAACAGCTGGTCCCCCTGCCCGCCGGCGGCGTGGCCGCCGGTGAACCGCAGCCCATCGACCGGTCCGAAGCCGGCCGGTGCTTCCTGGAGTCACGCCCCGTCGAAGTCCTGACGCCCGATGGCATACGGGTCCACCTGCCCCTGCTGGACGGCGGCGACCAAGTGGGGGTACTCGCGGTCACCCTGGACGTGGTCGACGAAGAAACCCGCCGCCTCCTGCGCAGGATCGCGGGCCTGGTTGCCGACCTGCTGCAGACCAAGAACGGTTACACGGACCTCTTCTTCCGGACCCGCCGCAGAGAACCGATGAGCGTGGCCGCGGAGATCCAGTGGTCCCTGCTGCCGCCGCTGTCGATGGTGATGCCGCACGTCGCGGTCGCCGGAGTCCTGGAGCCCGCCTACGCCGTGGCGGGAGACAGCTTCGACTACGCCCTGAACGGCGACGTCCTCCATCTCGCCATGGTCGATGCCATGGGGCACGGCCTGGACGCGGCCACGATGGCCACGGTGGCCATCGGCGCGTACCGTCACGCCCGCCGGATCAGCATCGAACTGTCGGAGATCTACCTCTTCATGGACCGGGCCGTCGCCGAGCAGTTCGACCCGGACCACTTCGTGACCGCCCAGATGATGCGGCTGGACACGGACACGGGGCGCCTCCAGTGGGTCAACGCGGGGCATCCCGCGCCCATGCTGATCCGCGCGCACCGCGTCGTACGCCGTCTGGACAGCCCCACGACCCTCCCCATCGGCTTCGGAGGGGCTCAGCCACAGGTCAGCGCGGTGGCGCTGGAGCCCGGCGACCGCGTCCTCTGCTTCACCGACGGCCTGATCGAAGAACATAAAAGCGGGCAGGAGCAGTTCGGCGAGACGCAGCTGATCGACTGGGTGCACCAGCTGGAGCAGGCCGACCACGGGATCCGCACGGTGGCCCGGGACCTGTCTCACACCCTCAAGCGGGCACGCGGCGAAGTCACCTCGGACGACGCCACCCTCGTCCTGGTCGAGTGGCGCGGATAACGGAGCGCGTGGGCACCTCGTCCCCAGGCGTCGCAGCCCAGGCCGACTTTCGAAGCCCCTCGTTTGACCCCGTCGCGGAGTAGGCTGGGATTACCGGGAGTAACTCGTGCATCCGCGACCACGCGGACGTCGTTTCCGGCGATCAAGACATTGCACCGCCCGGCAGGGCGGTCCGGGAACGAGTCCGCGATCATGACTACTACCGCTTCCCTGTTCTCCGCACGTTTGGCCCTGACACCGAAGACCGCCCTCGCGGGCCTGTTGGACGGCGCGTGGTGGCCCAGGTCCCGCGATATCGTAGCTGAGCTTCCGCCGCTGGTCGACGCGCTGGAGGGCCGCTTCGGACGCATCACACGCGTCGCGGTGAACCCCACCTGCTGGCCCGTCGTCCCGCACAAGGTTTCGTCGCAGGGCACATCGTGCACGTGGGCTGGTTCACGGAACAGGATTCCGACAAGATGATCCTGCTCTCCTGCGCCGTCGGTCGCTGCGACCTGCTGGTGATCCCGCCCGAGGCCGAGCCGACCGCAGCAGACCGGCTCATGACCGCCGCCGCCCTCCCCGGCAACGTCCGGGCCGTCGGCACCCTGATGACCGACGAAGCCGCGAACGGCCTCCGCATCCGAAACGCGCGAAGGGGCGAGGATGCCTGGGAGACCGATGGCGGAACCCCCGCGACGCCCCGTCGGCACCCCGTCGTCGGAGCACGGATGATCCCGCTGCCGTGGAACATGCGGAGGTGACCGGCCGTCGCCTTCGAGAGCAACGCGCTCGCCGCATCGGTACTGCGAGCCCGGGGGGAAGTCCTGCTCGCCGAGGGCGATGCGTCCGGCGCGTCCGCGTCCTTCACCGATGCCGTCCGGGCCTGGAACGAGGTCGGCGCCCCCTACGAGACGGCCGAGTGCCGGCTCCGGCTCGCGGACGCCCAGCGGCCCTGGGCAACCTCCGGGCCGGGATCTTGGAGCGGGAGGCGGCGCGCACCGAGCTCGATCGGATCACCCGAGCTTCCACGACCGAGGAGCCGCGGACGGACACAGCCGAGCAGGACTCCTTCGTCCGGGAGGGCGACTACTGGAGGGTCGTCTTCGAACGGCCGGAGCGTGACCGCACGCGACAGCAAGGGCATGCACCACCTCGCCCGCCTGCTCGCCGCTCCGGGCCGGGAGTTCCACGTCCTCGACCTCGCCGCCGCCGACACCGCCGACCCTGACACCGCAGCCAGGCGCGCCCTCGCCGGCGACGCCGGTCCCCTCCTGGACGCCCGCGCCAAGCAGATGTACCGTCGGCGGCTAGCGGAGATCGACGACGACAATCGGCAGGCAACCTCGCCCCTGTTCGTCACCGATCCCGCCCTGCCGGACATGGACACCCTCCACCACGGTTGGGTGCGGGAATCACGACGCCTTACGGACTGCCGCCGCTGATCAGCCGCAGCGGGAGAGGGCCGGCCCTCGGTCCGCGACTTCACGGGTGATGGAATGAGCGTTGCCTGGAGGGTGGCAACACCCCCTCCAGGCAACCTTCTTCCTGCTCTAGAAGAGGCCCAGCTTCTTGGGGGAATAGCTGACCAAAACGTTTTTCGTCTGCTGGTAGTGGTCCAGCATCATCTTGTGGGTCTCGCGACCTATGCCTGACTGCTTGTAGCCTCCGAAAGCGCTGTGGGCCGGGTAGGCGTGGTAGCAGTTCGTCCAGACGCGGCCCGCCTGGATCGCGCGGCCCGCGCGGTACGCGGTGTTGATGTCGCGGGTCCAGACGCCCGCGCCCAGTCCGTACGCCGTGTCGTTGGCGATCCGTACGGCGTCGTCGAAGTCCTGGAACGAGGTCACGGACACCACCGGGCCGAAGATCTCCTCCTGGAAGATCCGCATCCGGTTGTCCCCCTCGAAGACGGTCGGCTGAACGTAGAAGCCCCCCGCCAGGTCGCCGCCCAGGTCGTGCTTCTCACCGCCCGTCAGGATCTTCGCGCCCTCCTGCCGGCCTATCTCCACGTACGACAGGACCTTCCGCAGCTGCTCCTCGGAGGCCTGCGCCCCGATCATCGTGTCCGTGTCCAACGGGTGCCCCGGCACGATCAGTTCGGTACGGGCCACGGCCGCGTCGAGGAACTCCCCGTACCGGCCGCGCTCGATCAGCGCGCGCGAGGGGCTCGTGCACACCTCGCCCTGGTTGAGGGCGAACATGGTGAACCCCTCCAGCGCCTTGTCCCGCAAGTCGTCGTCCGTCGTCCAGATGTCGTCGAAGAAGAGGTTGGGGCTCTTGCCGCCGAGTTCGAGGGTGACGGGCTTGAGGTGCTCCGCCGCGTACTGCATGATCAGGCGCCCCGTGGACGTCTCCCCGGTGAAAGCGATCTTCGCCACCCGCGGGCTGGACGCCAGCGGCTTGCCCGCCTCCTCGCCGAAGCCGTTCACGATGTTCACCACACCCGGCGGCAGCAGGTCCGCCACCAGGCTCAGCCAGTAGTGCACCGAGGCCGGAGTCTGCTCGGCCGGCTTCAGCACCACCGTGTTCCCGGCCGCCAGCGCCGGAGCCAGCTTCCACACCGCCATCAGGATCGGGAAGTTCCACGGGATGATCTGCGCGACGACGCCCAGCGGTTCGTGGAAGTGGTAGGCCACCGTGTCGTCGTCGATCTGGCTCAGCGCCCCCTCCTGGGCGCGCAGCGCACCCGCGAAATAGCGGAACTGGTCGATCGCCAGCGGCACGTCGGCGGCGAGGGTCTCCCGGACCGGCTTGCCGTTCTCCCAGGTCTCCGCGACCGCCAGGGCCTCCAGGTTCCGCTCCATCCGGTCGGCGATGCGCAGCAGGACCGCGGACCGCTCGGCGACCGGGGTGCGGCCCCAGGAGGGCGCCGCCGCGTGCGCCGCGTCGAGCGCCCGCTCCACGTCCTCGGCCGTACCGCGCGCGACCTCGGTGAAGGCCTGGCCGGTGACGGGGGAGGGGTTGGCGAAGTACGCGCCGAGGGCGGGCTCGACGTACTCGCCGCCGATGAAGTGGCCGTAGCGGGACGCGTACGACATGAGCGCGCCTTCGGTACCGGGCGCAGCGTAACGGGCCATGGTGTCCTCCCCTTGCCGGGCGCCGGCCGCCGTCGGACAGCGCTGGGGAGGAGGCTAGGAGCGGGCAGGTTGCGGATACGTTGCACGGCGCGGCGGCGCGGCCGCCCCAGCCCCCGCGCGCGCCGGAGCGGGTCCGGCGCCGAGTTCCTCGTCCAGGGCCCGTACGCGGGCCAGCGCGGCCGGGCGTCCCTCCGGCGGCAGCGCTTCGGCCAGCGCCCGCCAGGCCGCCGCGTCGTCCGCGCCCCACGCGGTGCACACCCAGTCGGTCAGCAGCCCCGCGTCCGCCCGCGCGATCACCGCGGCCCGTGCCTGGTCCTCGATCCGGCGCCGCAGCCGGACGATGCCCGGCGCGGTCGAGCCGGGGAGCAGCGGGCCCGCGTAGTGGTGGAGGGCGGCAGAGACGGCGCCGGCCGCCAGGTGGCGGGCCACGACGGTGAAATCCGCCTCCAGCGGCGCCGCCGTTCGGTACGGGCGTGCGAGGGGGGCCCGGTCTCCCAGCACTCCGCGCAGCCGTGACATTTCGGCGCGCAGGGTCACCGGTGACACGGACTCGTCCTCGTACAGCGCGATCGCCAGCTCCTCGCCCGACAGGCCCGCCGGATGGTGGGCCAGGAGCGCCATGATCTCGCTGTGCCGTCTGCCCAGGCGGATCGTGGCGCCGCCCCCGCCGGCCAGCAGGGCCTCGTCCCGGCCGAGGGCGACCAAGGTGTCCCCGGCGGCCTGCGGGACCGGGTCCAGCAGCGCCAGCTGGGTCTCCGCGGCGCGGGCCACCGCCCGGACGAAGGCCAGGGAGTGCGGGTGGGCGAGGCCCTCCCCGCCGGTGATGTCCACCGCGCCGAGCAGCCGGCCGGTCCGGGGATCGCGCACCGGAGCCGCCGCGCAGGTCCAGGGGTGGACCCGGCGGCTGAAGTGCTCGGCCCCGAAGACCTGGACCGGCTCCCCGACGGCGACCGCCGTGCCGGGGGCGTTGGTGCCCATCGCAGTCTCCGCCCAGCGGGCGCCCGGTACGAACCCGAGCCGCTCCGCACGGCGCAGCGTGCCCGGCTCGCCCTCCACCCAGAGCAGACTGCCCCGCGCGTCGCACACCGCCAGCAGATGGGCTCCGTGCGCCGCGAACGCCCCCACGAGGTCCCGGAACACCGGCATCACCCGTGCCAGCGGGTGCTGCGCCCGGTACGAGCGCACTTCCGCCTCCGCCAGTTCCACCTCGGGCGCGGACTCCGGGCTGACCCCGGCGCGGTCGCACCGCCGCCAGGACGTGGCGATCACCGCCCGGACGGGATCCTCCACCCGCCCGTCCCGCGCGAACGCGGTGTGCGCCCGCCGCAGGACGCGCATGCGCTCGACGGGATCGGCCCCGCCCGGCAGTGCCACCGACGGACCGTCCATTCGCCCTCCCGGGGTGCCGCGGTATCCGGAGCGCCCCATGGTGGTGCCGGTGCCGGGCCCCGGCAAGGGGCCGTGTCGGCCACGGTGCCACGGTGCCACGGTGCCACGGTGCCACGGCGCCGCGGCGCCGTGGCCGGGGGTGGCGGCCCGGTCGCGTTCGGCCATGCCGCTCGGGCGGCCGGGAACGCCGGCTCGCGGCGGCGCGTTGGGGGGGGGTAGTGGACGACGACAGGTGGAGGTGTCCGCAGATGTCCAAGCGCGGCAAAGTCGCGGTTGCCGGAGTCGCGGCAGCCATCGTGTTGTTCTTGACGGTCGGGTTCTGGGCGGGACTGCTGGTCCTGATCGGCGTGCCGGCGGCCGCCTACCTGCTGCTGGACTCCTCCCAGCGGCGTCGTCTGCGGGGCATGTCCAGGAAGCAGCTGGGCCGCTGAGCCGAAGGCGCGGGCTGCCGGGCGGGTCAGGAGCAGTCGCGTCAGTAGTAGTCGCGCATCAGGGCCGTCGCCCACGGGGGCTGGCGGAGTTCACCGCGCGGGCCGAATTCGGCCATGTACGGCTTCAGGTCCAGCACCGGGGTGCCGTCCACCGCGTCCAGGCCCGCCACGTGCACGTCCAGGCCGTCCACCTCCAGGATCCGGCAGCGGGAGACCCCCAGCCGGTTCGGCCTGTTCTTGCCGCGCTGGGCGAAGATGCCGACCAGCGGCCAGTCCGGGTTGCCCCGGGGATGCCGCGCGCCCGTCTCGATCTTCTCCACCGGAACCCGGTCGAAGTGGTAGACGACCTCCAGGTGTGAGAAGTCCGCCAGCCCGTACAGCGCCTCCGGGCCGAACCGCCCGGAGTCCACGCGGATCACGGCCGTCTCCCGCCCCCAGTCGTCGTCGACCGCCTCCGCACGGCCGCCCACCACCACGGCCACCGGCTCCGATTCCACCAGCACGGCTTCTCCCTCGGTTCAGGCCCGGCCCGGGCCCGGTTCAGGCCGGGCGTACGGCGACGCGGTCCAGCGCCGCGAGCAGCTCCGGCAGTTTCGGCAGGCCGAGATCGGGATCCCCGTCGCGGGGTACCGCAAGGACCTCGCCCGGCTCCTCGTCCAGCAGGACGAAGGCGGCGTCGCCGGTCCGCGCGACGAGCGACCACCCGGGGCCGTCGACCCGCAGCGTCCGCACGCCCTCGTCCGCGAACGAGGACCGGACCCGGCCGGGCGGCGGCGGGCTCTGCGCGTACGCCATGGCCTCCCGCAGCGCCCGCGCGAGCCCGGGGTGCGCCGCGGCGGCCGCCCCGCCGTCCGCCGCGACCTGCTCGCGCCAACCGGTCCACTCCCGGGCGATCTGGTCCGCGCCCATCCGCCGCTGCACGGGCCCCCACACCTCGGCGGACGGCGGTGCCAGCGGCACCCGCCCGGTGCCGTCGGCGCCCTGCTCCGGGTCGTGCGGCTCCGGGACGCCCGGCGCCGCCACCGACAGGGCCAGCGGCCAGCCCGCCAGCGAGACCACGATCGACCGCTCGTCGGGCGAAAGGTCGTACTCCATGCCGCAGTCCCAGGAGGCGATCGCCATGGCCACGAGCGAGACGTCGTCCACGACGACCGTCCAGCGCGCGCCCTCCTCGTCCTGGCCGAGCACCAGCCCGTAACCCTGGGCCGCCGGCTTCACGCCCAGCAGCGAGCAGGCCTCCGGGAAGTCGTCTCCCAGGATGCTCGGAAACTGCGCGGGGGTCAGCAGCACGGCCGTCAGCACATAGAGCGAACCGCCCCCCTCCTCGTCCGTCACGTGGCCTCCCGGTCGCTCTCTCGTCGGCGCACCCTAACCAGCGGGTAACCCCCGCGTCGAGAGGCGGCGGCCGTCGATTTCCAAGGCCGCCACCTGCACGTAGAGTTGGCAGCCCGCCACAGAAAGGGACACCCGGTGCAGCGTTACGACCGGCTGAGGGAGATCCTCCGTCTGGACCCCGACAAGGACTTCCTCGCCATCTACCGGCTCACCGCCACCTACGAGTTCCCCTGGGACTTCACCCGCGCCCTGGAGCTCGCCCTCTTCCGCACCTACGCCGTCCCCGCCATCGGCAGCCTGCTCGCCGAGACCGCCGAGTTCACCGAGCGCACGCAGAAGCGCTACGACGACACCTCGCTGCTCCTCGACGCGGTGATGGAGCACGGGTTCGAGAGCGACACCGCGCGCACCGCGATCCGCCGCGTCAACCAGATGCACCGCGCCTACGACATCACCAACGAGGACATGCGCTACGTCCTGTGCACGTTCGTGGTGATTCCGGCGCGCTGGCTGGACGCCTACGGCTGGCGCCCGCTGACCCACCACGAGCGCCGCGCCGCCGCGAACTACTACGCCGAACTCGGCCGACACCTGGGCATCAAGGAGATCCCGGACTCCTACGAGGAGTTCGAGAAGACCCTCGACGCCTACGAGGAGGCCCACTTCGGCTGGGACGAGGGCGGCCGCAAGGTCGCCGACTCCACCCTCTCCCTGATGGCCTCCTGGTACCCGGCGCCGCTCGCCCCCGCCACGCGAGCACTGGCCCTTTCCCTCCTCGACGAGCCGCTGCTGGCCGCCTTCCGCTACGAGAGCCCCCACCCGCAGGTCAAGCGGCTGTTCAGGGGTGCCCTCAAACTGCGCGGGCGCGCCGTCCGGCTGCTGCCGCCCCGCAAGGCCCCGCACTACGCCCGGCAGAATCCGGAGATCAAGGGCTATCCCCACGGCTACGACGTGGGCGAGCTCGGCACGTTTCCGGTGCCCGGCTCGGGGGGATGCCCCGTACCCCATCCGCGCCGCCCGGCCGGGGCCGAGGCTCAGCCCCCGGCGTGATCCGGGGCGCCTCCTCGCGTTCCGGGGCAGGTGCCGACGTACGAGGTGTGTGCGGTACGGGGCCGCTCAGGCGCGGCGCAGCGCGAGCGCCAGGAAGCGGGCGTCCTCGTCGGCGTACGAGATCAGGTCCCAGCCCGAACCGGCGAGCAGCGGGCGCAGGTTGTGCTCGGCCCGCATGTCGTCCGGCGTCAGCTCCCGGCCCTGCCGCGCCGCCAGCGCGGCCCGCCCGATCGGGTGGAACAGCGCGAGGCGGCCGCCGGGGCGGACGACCCGGGCGAGCTCGCGCAGATCGGCCTCCGGGTCGGGCAGGTGCGCGATCAGCCCGGCGGCGAACACGGCGTCGAGCGCCCCGTCGCGCAGCGGCAGCCGGGACACGTCCGCGAGGAGCAGTACGCCCTCGGCGTCCCGCCCGGCGCGCCGCGCGGCCGCCAGCATCTGCGGGGTGAGGTCCGCGCCGACCACCGTCCCGGCCGGGCCGACGGCGGCGCGCAGTGCGGCCAGCGCCCGCCCGGTGCCGCAGCCCGCGTCGAGTACGCGGTCTCCGCGGCACAGGCCGAATTCGGCCACGGCCGTCGCGAAGGCGGGCCCGTCCGACGGGAACTTCCGGTCCCAGTCGGCGGCGCGCGTCCCGAAGAACTCCTGCACGTGCGTGTGGTCTTCGCTCATGTGGACATGATCCCCCATGGGCTCCGCGCGGTGCGTGTGCAAGGTGGCACGTGGCGTGATCGAAGCAGGGCGCGGCTCTGTCATATTCCAGCAGTTCCAGCTGCTTTCGAAATGCTCCCCCTGTTCGCGCCCTCACCCGGACTAGCGTCCCGGGGCCATGGGACACCTCGACCACGCGGCCTATGGATGGCTGACACCCGTACTGTCATACGTGATGGCGTGCATCGGCTCCGCCCTCGGGCTGCGCTGCACCGTCTGCGCGCTCGCCGCGACGAGCGGATCCTCCCGCCGCAACTGGCTCCTCACCGCGGCCTCCGCCATCGGGACCGGCATCTGGACGATGCACTTCGTCGCGATGCTCGGCTTCAACGTCACCGGCACCGAGATCCACTACAACGTGCCGCTGACCATGCTCAGCCTCCTCGTCGCCGTGCTCGTCGTCGGCGCCGGGGTGTTCGCCGTCGGATACGGCAGGGCCCGCGCCCGGGCCCTGTTCCTCGGCGGGCTCACCACCGGCCTCGGCGTCGCCAGCATGCACTACCTCGGCATGGCGGCCCTGCGACTGCACGGCAGCGTCTCGTACGACCCGCTCATGGTCGGGCTCTCGGTCGCCATCGCGGTCGTCGCGGCCACCGCCGCGCTGTGGGCGGCGCTCAACATCAAGTCCCCCGTCGCCGTGGCCTTCGCCTCGCTCGTCATGGGCGTCGCCGTCAGCAGCATGCACTACACCGGGATGCTGGCCGTCGCGGTCCGGGTCGTCCCCTCGGAGCAGGCCCTGTCCGGAGCCACCGCGATGCAGTTCATCTTCCCGCTCGCGGTCGGGCTCGGCTCGTACCTGTTCATCACCTCCGCGTTCGTCGCGCTCTCCCCGACCGCCGACGAGCGCGCCGCCTCCGCGTCGGCCGCCCGGCACCTGGGCCGCGGGCAGGCGCCGACGCCGGCCGCGCAGGCCCGCTGAACCGCCGCCCCGCACCGCCCCGCTGGACCGCACCCCCGAACGAGGAGCCCATGCGCACACCCCGCAGACCACCGGCAGCGCCGCCGCAGCTGCCCGTGCCCCCGGCGCGCGGCCGCCGGGCCCACGCCGGACCGCCCGCCGAGGAACCGGCGGCCAGGAAGGACGGGCCGGCGGACGGCCCCCGCCACCCGGCGACGGCTGCCGCCTCCGACGGCGGGACCCGACGGACGGGGGCGCGGGCGAGGCTGCGTCCCGCCTCCGTCCGCGCGAAGGTCCTCTCGCTCCTGATGGTCCCGGTCGTCTCCCTGCTCGCCCTGTGGGGCTTCGCGACCGTCAGCACCGCCCAGGACATCGCCCGGGTCACGCGCGCCCAGCGCGTCGACGAGCAGATACGCACGCCCGTCGCGGCCGCCGTCACCGAGCTCCAAGCCGAACGGCGCGCCGCCGTCCGCTACCTGGCCGACCCGGCCTCCGACCAGGGCGCCGCACTCGAACAGCAGGCGCGGCGCACCGACGCCGCCGTCCGGCGGCTGCGGCTCGGCGACCGCTACACCGTCGCCGAGTCCGGCGACCACCGTACCGATGTCGTGATCCGCGTCGGGGCCTTCGTGGCCGCGGCGGAGGGGCTCGGCGCCACCCGCAAGGACGTCACGGAGCGGCGTGCGACGCCGGACGCGGCGTACGAGGCCTACACGGGCGTGGTCGACAGCGCGCTCGCCGTCGACGGCTCCCTCACGGGGGGAACGGGGGCCGAACTGGGGCCCGAGGCCCGCGTCCTGCTCGAGTTCGTCCGTGCCGGGGAACTCCTCTCCCGCGAGGACGCACTGATCGCCGCGCCCGGCCCGCGCACCGCCGAAACGCTTCGGCGCCTGACCGGCCTCATCGAGACCCGCCGCACTCTCACGGCGGCCGTCGCCGAAGACCTGCCCGCCGCCCAGCGGGCGGCCTGGCAGTCCGTCGCGAAGAGCGCCGCCCATGCCGAGCTGACCGCGGCGGAGGACCGGGTGCTCACCGGCTCGTCGGCTACGGGAACGGCCAAGGAGACGGCCACCGGATCCGCCAAGGAGGCCGCCACCGGACCGGCCAGGGACGCGGCGAAGGACCCGGCCAGGGATGCGGCCAAGGACCCGGCCAGGGACACCGCGAAGGACCCGGCCAAGGACGCGGCCAGGGAGGCGACCCGCGGCGCGCCCGCGGGCTGGGACGGCGCGTACGCAAGCGTCGGCACCTCGATGCGCGAGATCGCCGCCGCCGCCCACGCCGGAGCCGTCGACCGCACCGACCCCCTGGCCCGGGGCCTGCTCAGCCCCGCCGGAGCCGCCGTGGTGCTCGGCCTCGCCGCCGTCGCCGCCTCCCTCGTCATCTCCGTGCGCATCGGCCGGGCCCTCGTCGTGGAACTCGTCTCGCTGCGCAACACCGCCCTGGAGATCGCCCACCGCAAGCTCCCGCACGCCATGGACCGCCTGCGGGCCGGCCAGGACATCGACGTCGAGGCCGAGACCCCGCCCCCACCACCCGCCGACGACGAGATCACCCAGGTCGGCGAGGCCCTGGCCACCGTCCACCGGGCCGCCCTCGGCGCGGCCGTCGAGCGCGCCGAGCTCGCCAGCGGCGTGAGCGGCGTCTTCGTCAACCTCGCCCGCCGCAGCCAGGTCCTGGTCCACAAACAGCTCACGCTGCTCGACTCGATGGAGCGGCGCGCCGACGACCCCGGGGAACTCGGCGACCTCTTCCGCCTCGACCACCTCACGACGCGCATGCGCCGGCACGCCGAGAGCCTGATCATCCTGTCGGGCGCCGCGCCCGGCCGCGCCTGGCGCATGCCGGTCCCGCTGACCAACGTGGTCCGGGCCGCCGTCTCCGAGATCGAGGACTACCCGCGCGTCGAGGTCCCCCGGCTGGCGGAGGCCGCCGTGCTCGGCGGCGCCGTCGCCGACCTCACGCACCTGCTCGCCGAACTCATCGAGAACGCCACCCAGTTCTCCCCGCCCCACACCAAAGTCCGCGTCAGCGGCGAGCCCGTCGGCGCCGGATACGTCCTGGAGGTGGAGGACCGCGGGCTCGGCATGGGCCCCGAGTCCCTGCGCGAGGCCAACCGGCGCATCGAGCAGTCCGAGGCGCTCGACCTGTTCGACAGCGACCGGCTCGGGCTCTTCGTCGTCAGCCGGCTCTCGGCCCGGCACGGGGTGCGGGTGCACCTGCGCACCTCCCCGTACGGCGGCACGACCGCCGTGGTGCTCCTGCCCAACTCCCTGCTCCAGGGCGCCATCGAGACCGGCTCCGTCCCGGCCCCGGCTCCGGAGCGGGAGGCGGCGTTCGAAGCCCCGGCGCCACCGCGGGAGCACAGGGAGCACAGGGAGCACCCGGGGCACCGGGAGCCGGCGCCGCAGCCCCCGGCCGCCATGACGGTCGTACGGGAGGAGCCGCGCCGCCCGGCGGTACGGGAGGAACCGCGCGGCATCACGGCGCCGGAGCGCAGCCCCGCGGGGGAGGAGGAGCCGCGGCCGGCCCCGGTGGCGGCCCTGCGGCCGCGGGCACCCGACGCCCCCGAGGTCGCCGAACTGCCCCGCCGCGTACGCCAGGCGAGCCTGGTCCCGCAGTTGCGGGAGGCCCCCGCCCCCAAGGACCCGGCCGAGGCGGGCCTGCCCGAGGACCCGCCGGGGCGAAGCCCGGAGCAGGTGCGGGACCGGATGGCCTCGTACCGGGCCGGCTGGGTCCGAGGCGCCCAGGAGAGCTCCCCCCACGCAGGCAGCGAAGGAGAAGTGTGATGATCGAGCACCAGAGATTCAATCCCGACGGAATCCGCAGGTCCGGCGAACTGGACTGGCTGCTGGACGATCTGGTGGTCCGGATCCGCGAGGTCCGGCACGCCGTGGTCCTGTCCAACGACGGCCTGGCGGTGGGCGCGTCCAGTGCGCTCAGCCGGGAGGACGCCGAGCACCTGGCCGCTGTCGCCTCCGGCTTCCACAGCCTCGCGAAGGGCGCGGGGCGGCACTTCCACGCCGGGGGCGTGCGCCAGACGATGGTGGAGATGGACGAGGGTTTCCTCTTCGTCGCGGCCGCCGGGGACGGCTCCTGCCTGACGGTGCTGAGCGCGGCCGGCGCCGACATCGGGCTGATCGCGTACGAGATGGCCCGGCTCGTGAAGCGGGTCGGGGAGCACCTGTACACCCCGTCCCGGTTCGCGGCGCGGCCGCCGGCCGCGGGCTGAGAGCGGCGGTCCGGTACATGAACGGGCAGTGGTACGACGCCGACGCGGGCCCGCTCGTCCGCCCGTACGCCATGACGGGCGGGCGGACGAAGCCGGGGCCCCACGGGGTCCGCTTCGACCTGATCGCGCTGGTCGTGGTGGACGGTGACGGCGGGGACGCGGCGGCCGAGTCGCTGCTCGGCCCCGAACACCGGGCGCTGCTCGGGCTCTGCCGGTCCGAGACGCAGTCGGTGGCGGAGCTCGCCGCGGACGCGGATCTTCCGGTGGGCGTGGTGCGGGTGCTGCTCGGGGACCTGCTGGAGGGCGGGCACGTCAGGGTGAGCCGGCCGGTGCCGCCCGCCCGTCTGCCCGACGAGCGAATTCTGCGTGAAGTCATCGAGGGATTGCGAGCGCTGTGATGGGACAACACCAGGACGGACCGGGTGGACCGGAAGCGGATCCCGAGGAGGACGGGGAACTGGCCGCGCTCGCGCTGAAGATACTCGTGGCGGGCGGCTTCGGGGCCGGCAAGACGACGCTGGTCGGCGCGGTCAGCGAGATCCGGCCGCTGCGGACGGAGGAACTGCTCAGCGAGGCGGGCGAACAGGTCGACGACACGGGCGGGGTCGCCCAGAAGACGACGACCACCGTGGCCATGGACTTCGGGCGGATCACCATCCGGTCCGGACTGTCGCTCTATCTGTTCGGGACCCCGGGGCAGGACCGGTTCTGGTTCCTGTGGGACGAGCTGTCGCAGGGTGCGCTGGGCGCCGTGGTGCTCGCCGACACGCGCCGGCTGGAGGACTGCTTCCCGGCGGTGGACTACTTCGAGCACCGCCGCATCCCGTTCGTGGTGGCCGTCAACTGCTTCACGGGCGCACGGCGGTACGGGGCGCACGAAGTGGCGCGGGCGCTGGACCTGGAGTCGGGGACTCCGGTGGTGCTGTGCGACGCGCGGGACAAGGATTCGGGGAAGGAAGTGCTGATCAGGCTGGTCGAGTATGCCGGGCGGGTGCACACCGCCCGGCTGCTGGACTCGGTGGAGCCGCAGGCCGATTCCGTGTGAGCGGCGGCCGGGCGCGGCGGGGGGCGGCCGGCGCCCTCGTCAGTGGGTGACGCCGTCGACGGAGGTCACCTTGTCGATGGTGACGCGGACGAGGAGCTCGCCGGGGACGGCGTTGCGGCGGCCGAAGGCCGCGGCGCGCTCCTCACCCATGTAGCGGGCGGCGATGCGCGTCGCCCAAGGGAGCATCTCCTCCAGGTCCTCGCCGATCTCGGCGCGCCCCTGGAGGACGACGTAGGAGTACGGCGGACGGTCGTCGTCCACGCAGAGCGCGACGCGTCCGTCGCGCAGCAGATTGCGCCCCTTCACCGTGCCCTTGCCGGTGTTGAACACGAAGGTGTCGTCGTCGAGGACGAACCAGACGGGGGCGATGTGTGGGCTGCCGTCCTCGCGGACGGTGGACAGCTTGCCGGTGCGGGTTCCGTACGAGACGAACGCCCGCCATTCCTCTTGAGTCATCTTCTTCGCCATGGGGAGATCCTCCTTGCCCGAAAGGCGCTGGTGGGGAAGGCTGGCGGCACTTACTACGCGGGGCGGGGCGCGGCCGGGCCGGTGGCGTCGACGGGGAGGGGCTCGACATGGCACTGGACAAGCAACTCGACTGGCTGCTGGACGACTTGACGCGCAGGGTCCAGCAGGTCAGGCATGCGGTGGTGCTGTCCAACGACGGCCTGGTGACGGGCGCGAGCGCGGGGCTGGTCCGGGAGGACGCGGAGCACCTGGCGGCGGTGGCCGCGGGATTGCAGAGCCTGGCCAAGGGCTCGGGCCGGCATTTCCGGGCGGGTGAGGTGCGGCAGACGATGGTCGAGTACGACGACGGGGCCCTGTTCGTGATGGCTGCGGGGGCGGGGAGTTCGCTGTGCGTCCTCAGTGCCGCCGAGGCCGACATCGGCCAGGTCGCGTACGAGATGACGCTGCTGGTCAACCGGGTGGGGGAGCACCTGGGAGTGGCGGAGCGGCGGATCACCGGAGGCTGAGCCCTGCGGGGTCCCGGGAGTTATCCACAGGCCTCGCGGGTGTCGTAGCGCTGAGTTACGGTCTTCACACAGAGTAATCGTCTCGTGTGGGGGAGGACCGTCATGGACGTGGCGACGCAGGTCTTGTCGGAGGTGCGGGGGCAGGTTCCGCCGGTAGGCCCGGTAGGCACGGTGATCCCGGCGATTTCGGCGATTCCGGTGGCCGAGCCCTCGGTCGTACGGGCGGACCCGCTGCCGGATGCGGCGGTGGGCGGCGCGCGGGCGGCGGAGGAACTGGGACTGACGCGGCCCGAGTTCGCCCGGGCCGTGCAGCTGGGCATCGTACGGGCCGGGCCGCCGGCGCAGGGAGGGGCCGTGCGGTACGCCCGGGCCGAGCTGGAGCGGATCCGGTCGGCCGAGGGGTTCCCGGACGCGCTGCGCGAGCGGGTCGAGACGGTGGCCGGAGCCGAGGCCGCCGGGGCGGTGCTGGGCATCAGCCCGGGCCGGTTCACCCGGCTCGCGCGGTGCGGCCACATCATCCCGGTCGGCTACCGGATCAACCGCTACCGGGCGGTGGTGTGGCTCTATCTGGCCGCGGAACTGCGGGAGTTCGCCGACCGGGAGCCGGGGATGCTGCGCGGGAGCGCGTCCCCGGCCGACCGGGAGCTCCTCGCGGCCCAGGCCGATCTGCGGCCGCGGAAGTGGCGGGGGCGGCATGTCGGCCTGCTGCTGAGACGAACCGCGGACCCCTGGGAGCGGGCGGCCGTGCTCGCCTCCGTCCTTCCCGAGGAGGAGCTGCGGCGGGCCGTGCCCGATGCGGCGGAGCGGATCGTGCTGGCCGCGCTCGCCCCGCCCCCGCCGTACGGGCACCCGCAGATCCCGGCCGCGGCAGCGGTGGCGCTGCGGCTGCTGCGGGCGCAGCCGGCGGACGAGGTCCACTGGTACCGCACCAGTCTGGACTTCGCGCTGACCGGAGCGCGCGGTCAGTCGAAGTCGACGGGGGAGAGGGGGCCGACGTAGACCCAGGCCCCGGCCTCCCGGCTGAAGGCGCTGTGCTCGTGCAGGGAGCCGGTGTGCCGGCCCTCGCGGTAGTGCGCCCGGAACTCCACCGACCCCTCCGTTTCGAACATCCCGCCGCGCTCGGTGGCGAGGATCTCCAGGCGCTCCCAGCGCTGGCCGGGATCGAGGTCGAGCCGGCCGGGCCGGGTCCCGGGGTGCCAGGAGCGCAGCAGGTAGGCGGTGTCGCCGAGGGCGAACGCGCTGAACCGGGAGCGCATCAGCAGCTCGGCGGTGGGCGCCTGCTGCGCACCGGAGTGGAAGCGGCCGCAGCACTGCGGGTACGCGGCGGGCAGTCCGCAGGGGCAGGGGAGGGCCGGGGTGGGCATGGGTGCGCTCAGCTCTTCGTGGACGGGTCGACAAATCGACTACTGGACCGGCGAGTTCCGTGGACGGCCGGGAAGGGGGTGGGCTACTGGGGTGACACGGCCGGCTTGGCCGCGTTCTCGGCGTACGGGCGGAACAGGCCCTCCTGGACCACGGAGACCAGCAGTCTGCCCTCCACGTCGTAGATGCGGCCCCGGGCGAGACCTCGGCCGCCGTGCGCGATGGGCGACTCCTGGTCGTACAGGAACCACTCGTCCGCGCGGAACGGACGGTGGAACCACATGGCGTGGTCCAGCGAGGCCATGTCGAAACCCCGCATGCCCCACAGCGGCTCCACGGGGATGCGCACGGCGTCGAGGAGGGTCATGTCACTGGCGTAGGTGAGGGCGCAGGTGTGCACCAGCGGGTCGTCGCCCAGCGGGCCGACCGCGCGCATCCACACCGCGCTGCGCGGATCGGCGTCCTTGAGCTCCTCGGGAGTCCACCGGAGCCGGTCCGTGTACCGGATGTCGAACGGCTGGCGGCGGGCCATCCGCTCCAGCGCCTCGGGCAGCGCCCCCAAGTGCCCGCGGATCTCGTCCGCGACCTTCGGGAGCGTGTCCGGGTGGGGGAAGTCGAGTCGGGGAGGCAGCTGGTGCTCGATGCTGCCCTCCTCCGGATGGTGGAAGGAGGCGGTGAGATTGAAGATCGTCTTGTCCTGCTGGACCGCGGTGACGCGGCGCGTGGTGAAGGACCGGCCGTCGCGCACCCGCTCCACCTGGTACACGATCGGCATTCCGGGGATGCCGGGGCGCAGGAAGTACGCGTGCAGCGAGTGGACCGGGCGGTCGCTCTCGGTGGTGCGGCCGGCGGCCACCAGGGCCTGGCCGGCGACCTGCCCGCCGAAGACCCGCTGGAGGGATTCCTGCGGGCTGGCGCCGCGGAAGATGTTGACCTCGATCTGCTCCAGGTCGAGCAGATCGACGAGTCTCTCGGCGGGATTCGTCATCAGGGGGTCTCCACTGTCGGGTCCGGCGGTTCCGGCGGGGCCGGCTGCCGCTGGGGCGGGTCGGGTCGCTTGCGCGGGTGGCTCAGAGCGCGCCGAGCTCACCGACCGAGGTCAGCCGGATGATCGCACGGCCCTCCTCGTCGGAAGCCGCGAGGTCGACCTCGGCGCTGATGCCCCAGCCATGGTCCCCGTTGGGGTCCGCGAAGGTCTGGCGGACGCGCCACAGGCCGTGCGCCGGGTCCTCCTCGATCTGGAGCAGCTTCGGGCCGCGGGCGTCGGGGCCGGTGCCGAGGTCGTCGTACTCGTCCCAGTACGCGTCCATGGCCTCGCCCCACGCGTCGGCGTCCCAGCCGGATTCGCCGTCCAGCTCACCCAGCTGGTCGACGTGGTCCAGGGCGGCGAGCTCCACGCGGCGGAACATGGCGTTGCGGACCAGGACGCGGAAGGCGCGGGCGTTCGCCGTGACCGGCTTGACCTGGTCGGCCTTCTCCTGGGCCTGCTCCGCCGTCTCCACCTCCGGGTTCGCCAGCTGCTCCCATTCGTCGAGGAGGCTGGAGTCGACTTGGCGGACGAGCTCGCCCAGCCAGGCGATGAGGTCCTGGAGGTCCTCCGACTTGAGGTCGTCGGGGATGGTGTGGTCCAGCGCCTTGTACGCGCTGGCCAGGTAGCGCAGCACGATGCCCTCGGTGCGGGCGAGTTCGTAGAAGGAGGTGAACTCGGTGAAGGTCATCGCGCGCTCATACATGTCGCGGATGATCGACTTCGGGGAGACCGGGTGGTCCCGGACCCACGGGTGGCTCTTGCTGTACACGTCGTAGGCGTGCAGGAGCAGCTCTTCGAGCGGCTTGGGATAGGTGACGTCCTGCAGACGCTCCATCCGCTCCTCGTACTCGATCCCGTCGGCCTTCATGGCGCCCACGGCGATGCCGCGTTCCTTGTTCTGCTGGGCGGCGAGGATCTGGCGCGGGTCGTCCAGCGTGGACTCGACGACGGAGACCATGTCCAGCGCGTAGGAGGGGGACTCCGGGTCCAGCAGGTCGAAGGAGGCGAGCGCGAAGGTGGACAGCGGCTGGTTGAGCGCGAAGTCCTGCTGGAGGTCGACGGTGAGCCGGATCGTGCGGCCCTCCGCGTCCGGGGTGTCCAGCTTCTCGACCACGCCTCCGTCCACCAGCGAGCGGTAGATCGCGAGGGCCCGGCGGATGTGCCGCAGCTGTGCCTTGCGCGGCTCGTGGTTGTCCTCCAGCAGGTGGCGCATCGCCTTGAAGGCATCGCCCGGACGGGCGATGACCGACAGCAGCATGATGTTGGTGACCTTGAACCGGGAGGTGAGCGGCTCGGGGTCGGCGGCGATGAGCTTCTCGAAGGTGGTGTCCGACCAGGCGACGAAGCCCTCGGGAGCCTTCTTGCGCACCACCTTGCGGCGCTTCTTCGGGTCGTCGCCCGCCTTCGCGAGGGCCTTCTCGTTCTCGATGACGTGCTCGGGCGCCTGGGCGACCACATAGCCCGCCGTGTCGAAGCCGGCCCGGCCCGCGCGGCCGGCGATCTGGTGGAACTCGCGGGCGCGCAGGGTGCGGACGCGGTTGCCGTCGTACTTGGTGAGCGCGGTGAACAGCACCGTGCGGATCGGGACGTTGACGCCGACGCCGAGGGTGTCGGTACCGCAGATCACCTTCAGCAGGCCGGCCTGCGCCAGCTTCTCCACCAGGCGCCGGTACTTGGGCAGCATGCCGGCGTGGTGGACGCCGATGCCGTGCCGGACGTAGCGGGAGAGGTTCTGGCCGAACTTGGTGGTGAAGCGGAAGTTGCCGATCAGATCGGCGATCTTGTCCTTCTCCTCGCGGGTGCACATGTTGATGCTCATCAGCGACTGCGCCCGCTCGACCGCCTGGGCCTGGGTGAAGTGCACGATGTACACCGGGGCCTGCCGGGTCTCCAGCAGCTCGGTGATGGTGTCGGTGATGGGCGTCGTGACGTACTCGTACGACAGCGGCACGGGCCGGGTCGCGGAGCGGACCACCGAGGTCGGCCGGCCGGTGCGCCGGGTCAGGTCCTCCTCGAACCGCTTCACGTCGCCGAGCGTCGCCGACATCAGGACGAACTGCGCCTGCGGGAGCTCCAGCAGCGGGATCTGCCAGGCCCAGCCGCGGTCCGCCTCGGCATAGAAGTGGAACTCGTCCATGACGACCTGGCCGATGTCGGCGTACTTGCCGTCGCGCAGGGCGATGGAGGCGAGCACCTCCGCGGTGCAGCAGATCACCGGGGCGTCCGCGTTCACGGAGGCGTCGCCGGTCAGCATGCCGACGTTCTCGGTGCCGAAGAGCTTGCACAGGTCGAAGAACTTCTCCGACACCAGCGCCTTGATCGGGGCGGTGTAGAAGGTCACCTTGTCCTGGGCGAGGGCGGTGAAGTGCGCGCCCGCCGCCACGAGGCTCTTGCCGGAGCCGGTCGGAGTGGACAAGATCACGTTCGCCCCGGAGACGACCTCGATCAGCGCCTCCTCCTGAGCCGGGTACAGGGTGATGCCCTGATCCTCCGCCCACGAGGAGAAAGCCTCGAAGAGGGCGTCGGGGTCGGCGTTCGGCGGGAGCTGATCAATGAGGGTCACACCCCCCATCTTGCCTGCCTTCCCGCCGGAAGAGGGAACCGGCGGGAGGATCGAAGATCACCGCCGGTACGCTGTGCCGTTGACCGGGCCCGAACGAAACCGTCAACAGGGCCCGAACACCACAAGACCGGGGCGGGGAACGACCATGATGGGTCCGGCGCACTCACTGTCGGGGGCGGCAGCCTGGCTGGGGGTGGGAGCGGCGGCCGCGGCCGCCGGGTACCCGATGCCCTGGCCGGTTCTCGTCGTCGGCGCGCTCATCTGTGCCGGCGCCGCCCTCGCACCCGACCTGGACCACAAGTCGGCGACGATCTCGCGCGCCTTCGGTCCGCTCTCCCGGGGCCTGTGCGAGGTGGTCGACAAGATCTCCTACGCGGTCTACAAGGCCACGCGCGCCCCCAAGGACGCCCGCCGCACCGGCGGCCACCGCACCCTGACGCACACCTGGCTGTGGGCGGTCCTCATCGGCGCCGGCTCCTCGGCGCTGGCGGCCACCACCGACCGCTGGGGCGTGCTGGTCCTGCTCTTCGTCCACCTGGTGCTGGCCGTCGAAGGCCTGCTGTGGCGGGCGGCCCGGATGTCCAGCGACATCCTCGTCTGGCTGCTGGGCGCCACGAGCGCCTGGATCCTGGCGGGCGTCCTCGACCAGCCCGGCAACGGCGCCGGCTGGCTGTTCACCGGCCCCGGCCAGGAATACCTCTGGCTCGGCCTGCCGATCCTGCTCGGCGCCCTGGTCCACGACATCGGCGACGCCCTGACCGTCTCCGGCTGCCCCATCCTGTGGCCGCTGCCGATCGCCGGGAAGCGCTGGTACCCCATCGGCCCGCCCAAGGGGATGCGCTTCCGGGCCGGGAGCTGGGTGGAGCTCAAGGTGCTGATGCCCGTGTTCATGCTGCTCGGCGGCGTGGGCGGAGCCTCCGCCCTCGGCTTCATCTAGTACCGGTACGGCAAAGGCCCCGGACCCCGCGCGTCAGCGGGGGACCGGGGCCTCGTCAGAGCGCCGGTGCGGGCCGGTCAGCCGTGCCAGGAGCGCCACAGCGCCGCGTACGCGCCGTCCGCCGCGACCAGCTCGTCGTGCGAGCCCAGCTCGCTGATCCGGCCGCCCTCGACCACCGCGATCACGTCCGCGTCGTGCGCGGTGTGCAGCCGGTGGGCGATCGCGATCACCGTACGGCCGTCCAGCACCCGGGCCAGCGAACGCTCCAGATGGCGCGCCGCCCGCGGGTCCAGCAGCGAGGTGGCCTCGTCCAGCACCAGGGTGTGCGGGTCCGCGAGCACCAGCCGGGCCAGTGCGATCTGCTGCGCCTGCGCCGGGGTCAGCGCCGTACCGCCCGAACCCACCTCCGTGTCCAGACCGGACTCCAGCGCCCGGGCCCAGGCATCCGCGTCCACCGCGCCCAGCGCCGCCCACAGCTCGGCGTCATCGGCCCCGGTGCGCGCGAGGCGCAGGTTGTCCCGCAGCGAGCCCACGAACACGTGGTGCTCCTGGTTGACCAGCGCCACCTGCTCGCGCACCCGCTCCGCGGGCATCCGCGACAGCTCGGCGCCGCCGAGGGTGACCTCGCCGGTCCGCGGTGCGTAGATGCCCGCCAGCAGCCGGCCCAGCGTGGACTTGCCCGCCCCGGAGGGGCCGACCAGTGCCATCCGGGTGCCCGGCGGCACCGACATGGACACGTGGTGCAGCACGTCCACGCCCTCCCGGTAGCCGAAGCGCACCTCGTCGGCCCGCACGTCCCGCCCGTTCGGGGAGACGGCCGCGTCACCGGCGTCCGGCTCGATCTCCCGCACGCCCACCAGGCGGGCGAGCGACACCTGGGCGACCTGGAGCTCGTCGTACCAGCGCAGGATCAGGCCGATCGGATCGACCATCATCTGGGCGAGCAGCGCACCGGTGGTCAGCTGCCCGACGGACATCCAGCCCTGGAGCACGCAGTAGCCGCCGATCATCAGCACGGAGCCGAGGATCGTCACGAAGGTGACGTTGACGACGGGGAAGAGGACGGTCCGCAGGTACAGCGTGTACCGCTCCCACGCCGTCCACTCCTTGATCCGCCGCTCCGACAGCGCGATGCGGGCCGGACCGAGGCGGTGCGCCTCGACCGTGCGCCCGGCGTCCACCGTCTCGGTGAGCGCGGCCGAGACCGCCGCGTACCCGGCCGCCTCCGAGCGGTACGCCGAGGGCGCCCGCCGGAAGTACCAGCGGCAGCCGACGACCAGCACCGGCAGCGCCACCAGCGCGGCCAGCGCCAGCGGCGGCGCGGTCACCGTGAGCGCCCCGAAGAGCAGCCCGACCCAGACCACGCCGATGGCCAGCTGGGGCACGGCCTCGCGCATGGCGTTGGCCAGCCGGTCGATGTCGGTGGTGATCCGCGACAGCAGGTCGCCGGTACCGGCCCGCTCCAGCACGCCCGGGGGCAGGCCCACGGAGCGCACCAGGAAGTCCTCGCGCAGGTCGGCCAGCATCTCCTCGCCGAGCATCGCACCGCGCAGCCGGACCTGGCGGACGAAGAACGTCTGGACCGCGAGGGCCAGCGCGAACAGCAGGGCCACGCGTTCCAGGTGGAGTTCGCGCGCCCCCGCCGCCAACTGGTCCACGACCCGGCCGAGCAGGTACGGGCCGGCCATGGAGGCCGTCACCGCGGCCGCGTTGACGGTCACCAGCAGCACGAAGGCCCGCCGGTGGCGGCGGAACAGGCCGCGCACATAGCCCCGTACGGTCGCCGTCGAGCCCACGGGCAGGGTGGCGGCCGATTCGGGGGCCGCCGGGTCGTATTGCGGCGGCGCCACGCCGATCATGCGGATTCCTCGATCTCTGTCAGTGCCTTTTCCAGCCGGGCTTCTTCCAGCCGGGTCAGTTCCGTCCGGGCCGCCCGCTGTTCCTCGTCGGTCTCGCGGGTGACCACGGCGCGGTAGAGCGGTTCGCCGTGCAGTAGTTCGCGGTGCGTACCGGTCGCGGCGACCCGGCCCTCGTGGATCAGGACCACCCGGTCGGCGCGGTCCAGGAGCAGCGGGGAGGAGGCCAGCACCACCGTCGTGCGCCCGGCGCGCAGGGCGGCGATCCCGTCCGCGATCCGTGCCTCGGTGTGCGAGTCGACCGCCGAGGTCGGCTCGTCCAGCACCAGCACCTCAGGGTCGGTGGCCAGGGAGCGCGCCAGCGCCAGCCGCTGACGCTGCCCGCCGGACAGGGACCGGCCGCGCTCGGTGATCCGCGCGTCCATCGGGTCCTCCACCCCGTCGGGCGCCGACTGCAGCAGCGCGTCCAGGACGTCCCCGCACTGGGCGGCGGTCAGCGCCGCCCCGGGCTCGACCGCTCCGGACGCCGGTACGGCGAACAGCTCACGCAGCGTTCCCGACAGCAGCACCGGATCCTTGTCCTGCACGAGGACCAGCGCGCGCGCCGTGTCCAGCGCGAGCTCGTCCAGTGCGACCCCGCCCAGCAGCACCGAGACCCGGTCGGCGGCCGGGACGTCGTCCGCCGGATGTCCGCCGAGGCGTTCGGCGAGCCGTCCCGCCAGGTCAGGGTCCCCGCACACCACGGCGGTGAACCGGCCCGCCGGGGCCAGCAGCCCCGTCGCGGGGTCGTACAGGTCCCCGCCCGGAGCCGGAGCCCCGGGGATCTGGCTCCGGGCGGCCTCCGGCTCCGGGGCGTCCGTACGCGTCAGCGACAGCACCCGCGCCGCCCGCACCGCGGAGGGCCGCGAGAAGGAGTACGCCATGGCGATCTCCTCGAAGTGCCGCAGCGGGTAGAGCATCGTGGCCACCGCACTGAAGGCGGCGACGAGTTCACCGACCTCCAGCCTGCCGTCCAGCACGAGCACGGAGCCGTACCAGACCACGGTGATCAGCAGGGCGCCCGGGAGCAGCACCTGGATCGCGGAGATCAGCGCCCACATCCGGGCGCTGCGCACGGCAGCCTTGCGGACTTCCTGCGAAGCCTCGCGGTAGCGGCCCAGGAACAGTTCCTCCCCGCCGATGCCGCGCAGCACCCGCAGGCCGGCGACCGTGTCGGAGGCGAGTTCGGTGGCCTTGCCCGCCTTCTCGCGCTGGACGTCGGCGCGCCGGGTGGCGCGCGGCAGCAGGGGCAGCACGGACAGGGCGAGCACCGGGACGCCGATCGCGACGACCACGCCGATCGAGGGCGCGAAGAACAGCAGGCCGACGCAGATGGCGACGACGGAGAAGGCGGCGGCGAGGAAGCGGGAGACCGCCTCGACGAACCAGCCGATCTTCTCCACGTCGCCCGTGGAAACGGCCACCACCTCGCCCGCCGCGACCCTCCGGGTCAGGGCGGAGCCCAGCTCGGCGGTCTTGCGGGCGAGCAGCTGCTGGACCCGTGCGGCGGCGGTGATCCAGTTGGTGACGGCCGTCCGGTGGAGCATCGCGTCGCCGACGGAGATGGCGACGCCGATCAGCGCCAAGAGGGCGCCGACCAGCATCAGTCGGGTGCCGTCGCGCTGCACGACCGCCTCGACGCCCAGGCCCACCGCGTACGGCAGCCCGGCGACCCCGCCGAAGTGCACCAGTCCCCAGCACAGGCTCTTGGCCTGTCCGCCGAGTTGGCCGCGCCCCAACCACACCAGGAAGCGCGGGCCGGAGCGGGCGTCGGGTACTCCGGGGTCCGGATACGGAAGATCGCTGATCTGCATGACGCCTCAAGACTGGTCGAGTGGTTCAAACCGAGCAAGGTTCGCCTTCCGGACCGGTTCCGGGCAATCGATTTTGCGTTGGCCACGGCCTCACGCAGTGGGATGTGCGGTCCGTGCGGCCGTAAACCACCAGGTCAGGGCAGTGGACCTGCGGGTCAGGGGCGGGTGGCCCGCTCCAGTTCCAGCAGTGCCGAGTGGTAACTGCGGCCGGTCGCCCGGTCCATGCCCACCTCGCACATCCGGTTCGCCGACAGATGCGCGTCGAACGCCCGCGAGGTCACCTCCGCCGCCTCGCGCTCCGTGGCCGAGGCCGTCAGCTCCGGATGCAGCATGCCCCGGTCGCCCGCGAAGGCGCAGCAGCCCGCATCGTCCGGGACCACCACCTCCGTCGCACAGGCCTCCGCCACCGCCAGCAGCCGCGCCGTACCTCCCAAGTGCTCCATCGAGCAGGTCGGATGGAGCACGGCCGAGCCCACGGTGCGCCGGATCTCCAGGTGCGGGAGCAGCTCGTCCGCCGCCCACACGACCGAGTCGAGGACCGTCAGCTCCGCGTGCAGGGCCCGGCTCTCGTCCGTCAGGAACGGGACCATCTCCCGCGCGATGCCCAGCGTGCACGAGGAGGCGTCGACCACCAGCGGCAGCCGCCCGCCGGCGGTCCAGCCCCAGGCGGCCTCCACGATCCGGTTGGCCATCAGCCGGTTCCCGGCCTCGTAGCCCTTGGAGTGCCAGATCGTGGCGCAGCAGGTGCCCGCCACGTCGCCGGGGATCCACACCGGCTTCCCGGCCCGCTCCGACACGGCCACCACGGCTTCGGGCAACGAGGGGCCGGGCCGGCCCCCGGGGCCGCCGAAGATCCGGTTCACGCAGGCCGGGTAGTACACGGCCGCCGCGCTCAACCGCTCGGTGCGGGGCGGTTTTCCGGCGGCTGCGCCGGGGAGCCGCGGCAGCCACTGCGGAACCAGGTCGGGTCGTACGGCCTTGCGGGCCGCCCTGGTGAGCGCCTCCGGCACCCGCTCCCCGGCGTGCTCGGCCAGCCGGTCGGCGGCGGCCACGGCCAGTCGGGCGGCGCCCTCCACGGCTTTGAACCGCCGCGCGGCGAGGGCGGCCACGCGCTCCTCGCGCGCGCCGTGCCGGCGATGGCGGAAGCCGCGCATCAGCGCGCCCGTGTCGATGCCGACAGGACAGGCCAGCTTGCAGGTGGAGTCGCCCGCGCAGGTGTCCACGGCGTCGTGGCCGTAGGCGTCGAGCAGTCCGTCCAGCACGCGGGAGCCCGGCTGCTGGCGCATCATCTCCCGGCGCAGCACGATCCGTTGACGGGGCGTGGTCGTCAGGTCCCCGCTGGGGCAGGTCGGTTCGCAGAAGCCGCACTCGATGCACGGGTCGGCGACCGCCTCGACGCGCGGGATCGTCTTCAGCCCGCGCAGATGGGCCGCCGGATCGCGGTCGAGGAGAATGCGGGGGGCGAGCAGCCCGTCGGGGTCGACGATCCGCTTCGTCCGCCACATCAGCTCCGTGGCCCTCGCCCCCCACTCCAGTTCCAGGAACGGGGCCATGTTGCGGCCGGTGGAGTGCTCGGCCTTCAGCGAGCCGTCGAAACGCTCCACCACCAGTCGGCAGAAGGCCTCCATGAAGGCTCCGTACCGCTCCACGTCGGCGGGCTTCGCCGCGTCGAAGGCGAGCAGGAAGTGCAGGTTGCCGTGGGCCGCGTGGCCGGCGACGGCCGCGTCGAAGCCGTGCTCGGCCTGGAGCGCGAGGAGCGCCTCGCAGGCCTCGGCCAGCCGGGAGGGCGGTACCGCGAAGTCCTCGGTGATCAGAGTGGTGCCGGGGGCGCGGGCTCCGCCGACGGCCGTGACGAAGGCCTTGCGGGCCCTCCAGTAGCCGTGGACCGTTCCGGCGTCGCGGGTGAACGCATTGGTGATCGAGGCCACCGGAGCGACCAGGTCCAGCCCGGCGAGCACCTCGGCGGCCCGGCGCTCGTACTCCGCCCTGCCCGCCTCGTCCGGGGCGCGGAACTCCACCAGCAGGGCGGTGGTGTCCTTCGGGAGGGCGGCCCAGTCGGCGGGGACGCCGTCGACGCTGACCGAGGCGCGCAGGGTGTGGCCGTCCATCACCTCCACGGCGAGGGCGCCCGCCGCGTTGAACCGCGGTACCGCGGCGGCCGCGGCGGGCAGTGAGGGGAAGAACAGCAGCGCGCTCGTGAGTTCGCGCTCCAGCGGCACCGTGTCGAAGACGACCTCGGAGATGAAGCCGAGCGTGCCCTCCGAGCCGACCATCAGCCCGCGCAGGATCTCGACGGGAGTGGCTCCGTCCAGGTAGGCGTCCAGGCGGTAGCCGGTGGTGTTCTTGATCTCGTACTTGGCCCGGATCCGGGCGACGAGCTCCGGATCGCCCTCGATCTCCCGCTTGATCTCCATCAGCCCGCGGCACAGCGCCGGCTCGGCGCGCGCCAGCTCCTCGTCCGCGCGCGGGTCGGCGGTGTCCACGACCGTTCCGCCGGGCAGCACGAAGGTGAGGGAGGCGAGGGTGCGGTACGAGTTCCTCGTGGTTCCCGCCGTCATGCCGGACGCGTTGTTCGCGACGACCCCGCCGACGGTGCAGGCGATGGCGCTCGCCGGGTCGGGGCCGAGGATGCGGCCGTACCGGGCGAGCGCGGCATTGGCCCGGGCCACGGTGGTGCCGGGCCGGATCCGGGCCCGGCGGCCCTCCTCCAGCACCTCGATCCCGGTCCAGTGGCGGCGTACGTCGACCAGGACGTCCTCGCCCAGGGCCTGGCCGTTCAGGGAGGTCCCCGCGGCGCGGAAGACCACCTCGCGCTCGCGGCCGTGCGCGTACGAAAGGACGGCGGAGACGTCGTCGACGTCCTCGGCGACCACGACCACCTGCGGAACGAACCGGTACGGCGAGGCGTCGGAGGCGTAGCGGACCAGGTCGGAGACCTTCCACAGCACCTTCTCGGCGCCCAGCAGCGCGGTCAGCTCGGCGCGCAGCGGATCCGGGGTGCCGGCGGCGCGGTGGTCGGGGACCCGGTCGGGAGCGGGGCCGGCGACGCCGTGCGGCCGCAGGGCCCCGGGCTTCGGTTCCAGCAGCGGCATGCGCGACCCCTCGCCTTACTCGTTCGGCCCAATCCGGGGAACCCTCTGCGGGCCCCGGAGCGGCCTGCTCAGCAGCCGCGCTCCATCGGGACGTCCGTCAGAGCGTTCAGCAGGCCGCCGAGCACCTCGCGCTGCTCGGCGGTCAACGGAGCCAGGATCTCCTCCGCGGCGTCGGTCCGCGCGTTGCGCAGGCGGCGCAGCGTGGCGCGGCCGGTGTCGGTGAGCTCGATCCTTATGACGCGCCGGTTCGCCGGGTCGGGCGCGCGCCGCACGCACTCGGCGGCCTCCAAGCCGTCCACCAGCGTGGTCACGGCACGGGGGACGACCTCGAGGCGGGCCGCGAGGTCCGCCATCCGGGGCGGCTCGTCACCGTCGTAGTGCGAGACGAGGCGCAGCAGCCGGCTCTGGGCGGGGGTGATGCCGAGCGGTTCCAGGTGGTGCTTCTGGATCCGGTGGAGCCGGCGGGTCAGCCGCAGCAGCTGCTCGGCGAGCACGCCGTCCGTGCTGTCGGTTTCGGAAGCTGTCCTCATACTGGGAAACAGTACCAGGACCCCATTCATTGTGAGTATAGGTAACAATGAGCTATGCTCATCCGAGTCCCACCGGTCTTGTACTCCGTCAGGTCTCGTCAGAAGGAGGCCCATGCGCCCCGAAGAGCCGAAATGGACCCCATCGAAAGAAGCACTCGATCCCACCCGCCCCGCGCCCGCGGAGCAGCCGCGTGAGCTGCGCCGGATCGTGGCCCTGTTCCGCCCCTACCGCGGCCGCCTCGCCGTCGTGGGGCTGCTCGTCTGCGCCTCCTCGCTGGTCTCGGTGGCCTCGCCGTTCCTGCTGAAGGAGATCCTGGACGTCGCCATCCCGCAGGGGCGCACCGGGCTGCTCAGCCTGCTCGCGCTCGGCATGATCCTCACCGCCGTGGTCACCAGCGTCTTCGGCGTGCTCCAGACCCTCATATCCACCACCGTCGGCCAGCGCGTCATGCACGACCTGCGCACCGCCGTCTACGCCCAGCTCCAGCGGATGCCGCTGGCCTTCTTCACCCGCACGCGGACCGGTGAGGTGCAGTCCCGCATAGCCAACGACATCGGGGGCATGCAGGCGACCGTCACCTCCACCGCGACCTCGCTCGTCTCCAACCTGACGGCCGTGATCGCCTCCATCGTCGCGATGCTCGCGCTGGACTGGCGGCTCACCCTCGTCTCCCTGCTCCTGCTGCCCGTGTTCGTGTGGATCAGCCGGCGCGTGGGCCGCGAGCGCAAGAAGATCACCCTCCAGCGGCAGAAGCAGATGGCCGCCATGGCCGCCACGGTCACCGAGTCGCTGTCGGTGAGCGGCATCCTGCTCGGCCGCACCATGGGGCGCGCCGACTCGCTGACCCGCTCGTTCTCCGACGAGTCCGAGAAGCTGGTCGACCTGGAGGTCCGCTCCAGCATGGCCGGGCGGTGGCGCATGTCCACCATCGGCATCGTCATGGCCGCCATGCCCGCGCTCATCTACTGGGCGGCCGGCCTGGCCCTCCAGTCGGGCGCGCCCTCGCTTTCCGTCGGCACCCTCGTCGCCTTCGTCACGCTCCAGCAGGGCCTGTTCCGGCCGGCCGTGAGCCTGCTGTCGACCGGCGTGCAGATCCAGACCTCGCTCGCTCTGTTCGGCCGGATCTTCGAGTACCTCGACCTGCCGGTCGACATCACCGAGCGCGCGGACGCGGTACGGCTGGAGCGGGCCCGGGGCGAGGTCCGGCTGGAGGACGTCCACTTCGCGTACGACGCCAAGCACGGTCCCACCCTGACGGGGATCGACATCACGGTCCCGGCCGGCGGCTCGCTCGCCGTGGTCGGACCGACCGGCTCCGGCAAGAGCACGCTCAGCTACCTCGTACCCCGGCTCTACGACGTGACCGGCGGCCGGGTCGCCCTCGACGGCGTGGACGTGCGGGATCTCGACTTCGACTCCCTGGCCCGCTCCATAGGTGTGGTCTCCCAGGAGACGTACCTCTTCCACGCCTCCGTCGCCGACAACCTCCGCTTCGCCAAGCCGGACGCCACCGACGAGGAGATCGCCGCGGCGGCCCGCGCGGCTCAGATCCACGAGCACATCGAGTCCCTGCCCGACGGGTATGACACCCTGGTCGGCGAGCGCGGGTACCGCTTCTCCGGAGGCGAGAAGCAGCGCCTCGCCATCGCCCGCACCATCCTGCGCGATCCGCCGGTGCTGATCCTCGACGAGGCCACCAGCGCGCTCGACACCCGCACGGAGCACGCCGTGCAGCGGGCCATCGACAGCCTGTCCCAGGGGCGCACCACGATCACCATCGCGCACCGGCTCTCCACCGTCCGCGACGCCGACCAGATCGTCGTCCTGGACAAGGGCCGCATAGCCGAGCGCGGTACGCACGAGGAGCTGCTGGAGGCGGACGGCCGGTACGCGGCCCTGGTCCGCCGGGACCGCGAAGCCGCGCACACGCCGGAGTCGGTCGTACCGGCCACACCGGTCAAGGTGAAAGTGTGACGATGTGACTGTGGTGCGGGTGTGATGCCGGAAATCCGGCGCTTCACGGGTTAGCGTCCCGCCATGCGCCATGAGTACCAGCCGCCACGGCGTCGCTCCCGGCTCACCCGCCGGGGCCGTCTGGCGCTCTTCCTCGGCATGCTGCTCGTCGTCGGTGCGGCCGCCCTGTTCCCGCTGATGCGCGGTGCAGAGGCTCCCGAGAAGCCGCGCCGGCTGACCATTCCGGAGGGTTGGCGGGCAGCCCAGGTGTACGCCGCGATCGACCGCGAGCTGAAGCTCCCGCCCGGCTCCACCAAGGCGGTGGTCCCCAAGGCCGCACTGGCCCTGCCCGCCGAGGCGAAGGGCAATCCGGAGGGCTTCCTCTTCCCGGCGACGTACCCGGTGACTTCGAAGTCCACCCCGGCCACCCTGATCGCCTACATGGTGGACACGGCCAACCGGAAGCTGGCGACCGGAGCCGTCGCGAACGGCGCCAAGGCCCACGGGATGACCCCGTACCAGACGGCCACGCTCGCCAGCATCATCGAGGCGGAAGCCGAATCCCGCGCCGACCGGGGCAAGGTCGCCCGCGTGGTCCACAACCGGCTGGCGCGCTCGATGCCGCTCCAGATGGACTCCACCATCAACTACGCGCTGGGCCGCAACACGGTGGACACCAAGCTGAGCGAGACGCGGATCGACAGCCCCTTCAACACGTACCAGCGCCAAGGGCTCCCGCCGACACCGATCGACAGTCCGGGCGAAGAGGCCATGGCCGCGGCCGTCGCGCCGACGCCCGGCGACTGGCTGTTCTTCGTCACCGTGAAGCCGGGGGACACCCGCTTCTCGGCGACGTACGAGGAGCACGAGAAGCACGTCGCGGAGTTCAACCGGATCCGGGCCGGTGCGGGCGTCGGTGCCGGTGCGAGCGCGGGCCCGGGATCGCGGGCCCGGTCGGGGACCAGCGAGGTCGCCGCCGGGCGTGCCCGCGCCGGCTAGGTCTGCCGGACCGGCTGGGCGGAAGGGGGAGCGGCGGAGTCCGGCCGGCGGCTGCCGTCCGGGCGGTCCGTGACCTCCCGACGGTTCACATCCCCGGTGCCGGCCAGCAGGCGGCGGATCTCGCGGACCGCGGCCCCGCCGGCGCGGTTGGCGCCGATCGTCGACGCCGACGGGCCGTAGCCGACCAGGTGGATCCGCTCGTCGCGGACCGCGCGGGTGCCCTCGACCCGTATGCCGCCCCCGGATTCGCGCAGGTGCAGCGGGGCCAAGTGGTCGATGGCGGCCCGGAAACCGGTGGCCCACAGGATCACATCGGCCTCCACGCGCCGCCCGTCGGCCCAGGCCACCCCTGTCGGCGTGATCCGGTCGAACATGGGCTGCCGGTCCAGCACCCCCGAGGCCAGCCCGGCCCGGACGGCCTCGTTCAGCGGCAGCCCGGTCACGCTGACCACGCTCTGGGGCGGCAGCCCCCGGCGCACCCGCTCGTCGACGCGGGCGACCGCGGCTCGGCCCTCGGCCTCGCCGAAGTCCCCGTCGCGGAACACCGGGGGCCTGCGCGTCACCCACGTGGTGCCGGCCGCCACCTCGGCGATCTCCAGCAGGTGCTGGACCGCCGAGGTGCCGCCGCCCACCACGACCACCCGCGCCCCGGCGAACTCCCCGGGTCCCGGATAGTTCGCGGTGTGCAGTTGGCGGCCCCGGAAGGTCTCCTGGCCCGCGTAGCGCGGCCAAAAGGGCCGGTCCCAGGTCCCGGTCGCGTTGATCAGCGCCCGCGCGGACCAGATCCCGGCCGAGGACTCGACCCGCAGCCGCCCCTCGCCCCCGTCCCGTACGGCCGTGACGTCCACGGGCCTGCGCACGCGCAGGGCGAACCGCTCCTCGTACGCCGCGAAGTACTCCCCGATCACCGCCGAGGACGCCCGCCGCGGGTCGGCGCCGGTGAGCTCCATGCCGGGCAGGGCGTGCATCCCGTGCACCTTGCCGTACGTCAGTGAGGGCCAGCGGAACTGCCAGGCCCCGCCCGGCCGTGGCGCGTGATCGAGCACGACGTACCCGATCCCGGCCCGCGCCAGGTGGTACGCGCTCGACAACCCCGCCTGCCCGGCCCCGACGACCACCACGTCGACGTCCGCCGTACCCCGCACCATGTCGTTCACGGTTCTGCCAACCCGCCCCGACCGCGGGATCTTCCCGAAGCCCGGCCCCGGCCCCCGCCCCGGGCCGCGGCTCTAGGCGGCCGGGTGTTCGCAGAGCCAGTCGTAGGCCGTCTCCGCGCTGAAATCGCGCTGCCCGCCGCGGAACAGCAGGCCGGCGCCGGTGAAGGCCGGGTCGTGGGCCGTGGCCGGGACGTAGGGGATCGCCACGCAGGACATGCCGGCCGCGTGGGCGGCCCGGGCTCCCGGAGCCGCGTCCTCGACCACCACGCAGTCGGCCGGGACCGCGCCGAGCCGGCGGGCCGCCTCCAGGAAGACGTCGGGGGCGGGCTTTCCGTGCGCCACCTCCTCGGCGGAGACCGCCGTGGTCAGCAGCGCGTCCAGGCCCGTCCCCGCCAGGACGGCGTCGATCGCCTCGCGCGAGGACCCGGACGCCACTGCCGTCGGGATCCCCTCCGCGTGCAGCCGCTCCACGAATTTCCGCATCTCGGGGAAGGTTTCGGTCCCGGCCCGGGCCAGCTCCAGGTACGCGGCGTTCTGCTCGGCCAGCAGCTGCTCCACCGGTGCCCCGATCGCGTACCGCTCCCTGAGGATCTCCAGCGTCTCCAGGGTGCCGATGCCGATGAAGCGCGCGTGCTGTTCCCAGGTGAAGTCGGGGACGCCGTGCCGGGCCAGGGTGCGGCGCCCCGACTCGTAGTAGTTCGGCTCGCTGTCCACGAGGGTGCCGTCGAGATCGAATATGACGGAAATCATCCGTTCTGACCGTCCTGCCGGTTGCGTACCTTTCCCGACCATCCTGTCAGGGTTTGCGCGCTGCTCGTCCCACGGACTCGACCAGCGGCAGCAGACGGTGCGCGACACGCTCGCGCAGCGCCACCTCCGTACGGGTGCGCACCACGCCCGGCAGCCGGATCAGCTGCTGGATCACATCCTCCAGATGGGCGTTGTCCCGGGCCGCGACCCGGGTCAGCAGGTCACCGCCGCCGGTGATCGAGAAGGCCTCGATGATCTCGGGTACGGCGGCCAGGGCGTCGCCCACCTCGTCCAGGTGCCCCTGGGTGACCTCGATGTGCACGAAGGCCAGCACCGGATGCCCCAGCGCCGCGGGGGAGAGGACCGGACCGGTTCCCGTGATCACCCCGGTGCGCTCCAGCCGGTCCAGCCGGGCCTGCAGAGTGCCCCGCGCCACCCCGAGGATCCGCGCGTACTCGCGGACGCTGGTGCGCGGCTGTTCCATCAGCAGACGCAGGATCCGGGTGTCGAGCTCGTCCACCGCCATGCCGTGACTGTACCAATGGCCCAGAGCGGTGCCCTTTGTGGCGGACCGCCGCATCCGCGACCAGCGGTCACCCGGAATCCCTTACGGGCACACGTCGACGAACGGAGAGAGCGATGACGGCCACCACCGGTCTGCACTGCCTGGTCACCGGGGCCACCGGCTACATCGGAGGGCGTCTGGTGCCCGAGCTCCTCGACGCCGGATACCGCGTCCGGTGCCTGGCCCGGTCCCCCGAGAAGTTGCGCGACCATCCCTGGGCCGGGCGCGTGGAGATCGTCCGCGGCGACGTCACGGACGCCGAGTCCGTCGCGGACGCCCTGCGCGGCATCGACGTCGCCTACTACCTGGTCCACGCCCTCGGCGGCGGTTCCGGATTCGAGGACCGCGACCGCACCGCCGCCCGCATCTTCGCCGAGCAGGCCCGCGCGGCGGGCGTCGGCCGCATCGTCTACCTCGGCGGCCTCACCCCGGCCGGGATCCCGGTCCGCGAGCTCTCCCCGCACCTGCGCTCCCGCGCCGAGGTCGGCGAGATCCTCCTCGGCTCCGGGGTGCCGACGACCGTCCTGCGCGCCGCCGTCATCATCGGCTCCGGCTCGGCCTCCTTCGAAATGCTGCGCTACCTGACCGAGCGGCTCCCCGTCATGGTCACCCCCAGCTGGGTCGGCACCCGTGTCCAGCCGATCGCCGTCCGCGACGTGCTGCGCTACCTCGTCGGCAGCGCCGCCATGCCGCCCGAGGTGAGCCGGGCGTTCGACGTCGGCGGGCCCGACGTGCTCACGTACGAGGAGATGATGCGCCGCTACGCGGTCGTCGCAGCGCTGCCCCACCGCCTGATCCTGCGCGTCCCGATGCTGACCCCGAGGCTGTCCAGCCACTGGATCGGCCTGGTCACGCCCGTGCCGCGGGCCCTGGCCCGGCCGCTCGCCGAATCCCTGCGCCACGAGGTCGTGTGCGCGGAACACGACATCGCCCGGTACGTCCCCGACCCGCCCGGCGCCCCGATCGGCGTCGACCGGGCCGTTTCGCTGGCCTTGCGGCGGGTGCGCGAGGCGGACGTGACCACCCGCTGGTCCTCGGCCTCCCTGCCCGGCGCGCCGAGCGACCCGCTGCCGACCGACCCCGACTGGGCGGGCGGGAGCCTCTACTCCGACCGGCGCGAATGCCCGGTCGACGCCTCGCCCGCCGCGCTGTGGCGGGTGGTGGAGGGGATCGGCGGCGAGAACGGCTGGTACTCCTTCCCTCTGGCGTGGGCCGTACGGGGCTGGCTCGACCGGCTCGTCGGCGGGGTCGGCATCCGGCGCGGCCGGCGCGACGCGTCGCGGCTGCGGGTGGGGGACTCCCTGGACTTCTGGCGGGTCGAGGAGATCGAACCGGGCCATCTGCTGCGGCTGCGCGCCGAGATGAGGCTGCCGGGGCTGGCGTGGCTGGAGATGCGCGCGGACCCGGCGCCTCCCTCGCCGCAGGACCGGATCGGGGGCGAAGGCGCGGCGGGCGCCCGCTACTGCCAGCGGGCTCTGTTCCACCCGCACGGGGTGCTCGGCCACGTCTACTGGTGGAGCGTGTCGCCTTTCCACTCCATCGTCTTCGGCGGCATGGCCCGCAACATCGCCCGCGCGGCGAAGCGCCTGGACGAGGAGGCCGCCGCGCATCCGCCCCTCGTGTCCGCATCCGACCGGGTCCCGTCCGCCGAAGTACCCGACGACAAGCGTCCCCCCAGCCCCGACGCGGAGCGAGAGAACCCATGAACGTCGCGGTGGTCCTGTACACCTCCGACCTGCGCCTGCACGACCACCCGCCGCTGCGCGCGGCCCTCTCCTCCTGCGACCGGGTGGTGCCGCTCTTCGTCCGCGACCGGGCCGTCGACGCGGCCGGCTTCGCCGCGCCCAACCGGCTCGCCTTCCTCGCCGACTGCCTGGGCGACCTCGACGCCGGACTGCGCGAGCGCGGCGGCCGCCTGTTCCTGCGCTCCGGCGAGGTCGTGGCCGAAGTCCTCGCCCTCGTCCGGGAGTGCGACGCCGACGAGGTCCACATGGCGGCCGGGGTCAGCGGCTACGCCCACGCCCGCGAGGAACGGCTGCGCACCGCCCTCGAAGCCGAGGGCGTGCGGCTCTACGTGCACGAAGCGGTGATCACGGTGGCCGCCCCCGGGGCCGCGCTACCGGCCGGCTCCGACCACTTCGCCGTGTTCACCCCGTACTTCCGCCGCTGGTCCGATCTGCCGCTCCGCGCCGTCGCCGGCGCACCGCGCTCGGTCCGCGTGCCCGACGGCATCGGCTCCGAGCCGCTGCCGCGGCGCGCGGACCTCACCGGGGTCTCCCCGAGCCTGGCCCGGGGCGGCGAGCGCGAAGGCCGCGACCTCCTCAGGCGCTGGCTGCGCGCGGGCCTCTCCCGCTACGAGGACTCCCACGACGACCTGGCCGGGGACGCCACCTCACGCCTCTCCCCGCACCTGCACTTCGGCACCCTCTCGCCCACCGAGGCGGTCCACCGCGCCCGCGCCGCCGCCACGGGCCCGGCCGGGGACCCCGGCGCCGAGGCGTTCGTCCGGCAGCTGTGCTGGCGCGACTTCCACCACCAAGTGCTCGCCGCCCGCCCCGAGGCGGCCGTACGGGACTACCGCGACCGCCGGGACCACTGGCGCACCGGCGCGACCGCCGAGGAGGAGATCGAGGCCTGGAAGGAGGGCCGCACCGGCTATCCGGTGGTCGACGCGGCCATGCGCCAGCTCCGCGACGAGGGCTGGATGCACAACCGAGGCCGGCTTCTCGCCGCCAGCTTCCTCACCAAGACCCTGTACGTGGACTGGCGGATCGGAGCCCGCCACTTCCTGGACCTCCTCGTGGACGGGGACCTGGCCAACAACCAGCTCAACTGGCAGTGGGTGGCCGGTACGGGCACCGACACCCGGCCCAACCGGGTGCTCAACCCGGTGCGCCAGGGCCTGCGTTACGACCCTTCGGGGCGGTACGTCCACCGCTGGGTCCCCGAGCTCGCCGGGCTGGACGCCCCCAGGGTGCACGAGCCCTGGCGGCTGTCCGGGCCGGAGCGGGCCCGGTACGACTACCCGGACCCGATCGTGGAACTGGCCGAAGGGCTCGACCGGTTCCGGCGCGGGCGGGGGGCGGAGTAGAGGGCCGTACGGGCCGCGTGGCGGCCCGCGTCCGCGCTCGCGGTCATCGAGCCACTCGTACCGCCTGCGGGAGCGACCCCCGCAGGCGGTGCAGGGCCCTTCGCATATGGCTCTTGACGGTGCCCAGCGGCAGCCCCGTGCGGTCCGCGATCTGGGTCTGGGTCAGGTCCGCGTAGAAGGCGAGGTGCAGCACCCGCCGCTGCTCGGACGGCAGCCGGGCGAGCTCCCCGAGCACCAGCACCCGGTCCAGGACCTGCTCCGCCTCCTGGCGTGCCGGCCCCCCGAACCGCTCGCCCGCGCCGGGCGAGGTGCGTACGGCGGCCGCCGCCACCCGGGCCCTGCGGGTCCGCGCCTCCAGAGCGTCGGCCACCTTGTGGCGGGTGATGCCGGTGATCCAGGCCCCGAGACCGCCGGGCCCGGGGCGGTAGCGGTGCCGGCCGCGCCAGGCGGCAAGGAACACCTGCTGGGTGACGTCCTCCGCCTCCCGCTCGTCGCCCAGGTACCGGTAGGCGAGCGCGTGCACCAGCGGCCGCCAGCGCCGGTAGACCGCCTCCATGCACCGCTCGTCGCCCGCCGCGAATCCCGCCGCGACGCACTCCTCGCGCTCCCGCTCGTCCATGACCTCGTTCATGCTCCGAGCCTCGCGAGCGCGCCGCGCCCGGGCCAGTCGCAGCGTTTGCGCATCGATTCTCGGCGCCCGGCCGTCGGCGGCCCGCGCCCGGCCCGCCGCGCCCGACGTTCCCGGCATTCCCGGTCCGCACCGCCGTGAACACGGGCCCCGGCGCGAGCGGGTAGGGTCCGGATCATGAGTGACCTGCTGCTGGTGAGACACGGCGAGACGGCCTGGAGCGCCAACGGGCGCCACACCGGACGGACCGACATCCCGCTGACCGCCGCCGGGGTCGAAGAGGCCATCTCGCTCGCCCCGTACTTCCGCGACCGGCACTTCGCCCTGGTGCTGACCAGCCCCCTGCGCCGCGCCGTCGCCACCGCCCAACTCGCGGGCCTGCACGACGGCGTCACCGACCCCGATCTGTACGAATGGGACTACGGCGGCTACGAGGGCGTCACCACGGCCGAGATCCAGCGGACGCGGCCCGACTGGTCCCTGTGGACCGACGGCGTGCCGCCCGGCGACGCCGAGCACCCCGGGGAGAACGCCGCCCAGGTCGGCGCCCGCGCGGACCGCGCCCTGGCCCGGGCGCGCGCGGTCCTCGCCGAGGACCGCGGCGACGCCGTCATCGTCGCCCACGGCCACTTCCTGCGCGTCCTCACCGCCCGCTACCTGGGCCTGCCCCCGCAGGACGGCCGGCTCTTCCTCCTGCGCACCGGCACGGTCAGCATCCTGTCCACCGAACACGGCCTCCCGGTGATCGCGGGCTGGAACACCCACCCCTGACGGCTCCGCACAGCCCCGCCGGCCCCCCGGCGTCCGCCATGATCCACCCGGCGGCCCCGGCCCGTCCCCAGGTCCCGCGGCCCGCCCCGTGGGATTCTGAAACCGTGCGAGCCCTTGGGGAACTCGAACGGGAACTCCGGACCGGCACCGGCCCGGTGCCGGCGGCCGCCCGCCGCGCCGTCCGGACCACGTTCGCCTCCTGCACGAGCTTCCTCGTGCTCCTGTACGCGTTCGACCGCCCCGTCGCCGCCACCTACGCCCTCTTCGGCGCCGTCTCCCTGGCCGGTCTCGCCCGCATCCCGGGCACCGGACGGCAGCGGGCCGCCGTCATGGTCAGGCTCCTCCCGGTGGTCTGCTTCCTGGTGGTCCTCGGCACCTTCCTCGCCGTACGGACCTGGAGCGCCGTCCTCGGCATGGCCGTCGTCGGCTTCTGCCTAGCCTTCTCCTCGGCGGCCGGGCCGCGGGCGGCGGGCGCCGCGCCCGGCCTCCAGCTGCTGTACATCCTGCCGAGCTTCCCGCCCTACCTCCCGCACACCCTCGGGGAGCGGCTGGGCGGCGCCCTGGCCGGCCTCCTGCTGCTCATCGCCGCCGAGGCGTGGATCCTGCCCGACCCGCGCGTGCCCACGTACGCGGCGCGGGCCGCGGGCGCCGCGGCCGAGGCGGTCCGGTGCGCCGCCGCCCTGGGGCGCCCGCCGTACGTACTGACCGCCCCGGCCGCGGCCCGGGCCCGGGCGGCCGCCGAGTCGCTGCGCTCCTCCCGCGTCCCGGAGGCGGAGCGGCCCGCCGGAGCGGGGCTGCGCGAGCGGGGACTGGCCCACACCGGACTGGCCGCGCGCACCCTGCTCTCCCGGCTGCGGAACCTGCCCGGACCACCCACCGGGCGGGAGCCGAGACGGGCGGGACTCGACCTGCTCGGCGCGGTACGGGAATCGGCGGCCGGGACGGCCACCCTGCTGCGCGACGGGCGAGAGCCCGCCACGGACTCCTCGGAACTGCTCCGACTGCGCGCCCGGAACGCCCACACCCCCGCCGACCTGCCCGAGTCCCGCCGCCGGCAGGCCGCCCTGCTGGAGGTCGCGGACGCCGCCCTGGCGCTGCGCACGGCGGCCGAGATCGCCCTGCGGGGACGCGGCGCGCATCTGGACGCCGACGCGGCGGACCGGTTCTGGTACGTGCGGGAGAGCACCGTACGCCTGTGGTGGCACCGCCTCGCCGCGCACGCCGGGCCGCGGTCCGTGCACTTCCAGAACGCCGTACGGATCGCGCTGGCCCTCGCCGTGGCCCGTACCGTGGCCGGGCTCGACTCCCTCCCGCACGGCTTCTGGGCGATGCTCGCCGTCGTCAGCCTCACCCGGACCACCGCCGTGCAGACCCGCGGCACCGTGCGCAGCGCGCTCATCGGCACCTGCGTGGGCGCGCTCGCCGCCGGCACGGTGCTCGCCCTGGCCGGCGGGCACACCACCGTGTTCGCGATCGCGCTCGCGCCGCTCATGCTGTTCACCTTCACCGTCGGGCCGGTGAAGGGCGTGGGCTGGGCGCAGGCCCTGTTCACGCTGGTCGTCTCCGTCGTCTTCGCGCAGCTGTCCGCGGTCACCTGGCAGCTGGCCGAGGTCCGCTTCCTCGACGTGCTCATCGGCAGCTCCATCGGGATCGTGTGCGGGCTGCTCGCCTGGCCGCGCGGTGCCCAGGACGAGCTGGGCCGGGCGGTCGCCGGGCTGCTGCGCGCCTGCGCCGACGACGTCGAGTCGACCACCGCCGCGGTCACCGCGGTAGGGCGGCGCGCGGTGCCGCCCGGGGACGAGGAGCACCGCGTCCGGGTCACGCTGGTGATGGCCGAGTCGGCGTACGCCCAGTACCAGAGCGAGACGCAGCGCCCGGCCGGGCCGGGACCCGACTGGCAGGCCACGGTGATGACCGGGCACCACGTGCTCTGGGGCGCCGGCCGGGTCCTGGGCAGCGCGGACGGGAGGCCGCTCGCGGGCGGCGAGGCGGCGGGGCTCCGGGAGTACGCGGCCCGCGTCGCGGCCGGACTGCGCCGCGCAGCGGCGGTCGCGGACCTCCCCCGCGGAAGCCGGGACGGCCGCTCACCGGGCGGCCCCGGGGACCTCCTGCCGGAGACCCTGACCCCGCCCACGGAGGCGGCCCCACCCGATGCGGGGCTCTTGTACTTCGCCACGACGGCCTGGCTGGACTCGCTGACGGCGGACCTCGAAACCATCGCCTCGGGCCCCGCCGCCGCCCGGACCCCCGGATGAGCGCCGGCACCCCGCCGTTTCCCGGCCGCGCCCCCGGGCAGAACCTCCACGGCGTCCGGACCGGCCGGGCGGCGGCGCGCACGGATCGAGGGTGACGGTGGGGGAGCCGATGAGGGGTGGCAGGTCCGCGGCAGAGGTCTTCGACGACGTCGGCGCACGGTACGAGGAGGCGTTCGGGCACGTCCCCGGACAGCTCGCCGCACTGGACTGGCTGACCGCCCGCCTCGCCCCCGGCGCCCGCGTCCTGGACGTCGGCAGCGGTACGGGCCGCCCGACCGCCGACGTCCTCGCCCGGGCCGGCTGCGCCGTGACCGGCATCGACGTGTCGGCGCACATGGTCGACCTCGCCCGCGCGCGGGTCCCGCAGGCCCGCTTCGAGCAGGCCGACGTCCGCACGTACACGCCCGCCGGGGGCGGCTTCGACGCGGTCTGCTCCTTCTTCCCGCTGCTCGTGATGTCCCAGCCGGAGGTGGCCGCGGCCCTGGAGCGGATGGCCTCGTGGGTGGCGCCCGGCGGCTACCTCGTCCTGGCCACCGTCCCGGGGGACATCAGCGACCTGGACATCGTGTGGATGGGGCACGAGGTCACCGTCAGCAGCCTCTCGCCGGCGGAGCACCTGCGGCTGCTCGGCGCGGCCGGCCTGGAGGTGCTGGAGCACCACACCGCGCTGTTCCACCCCGAGGGGGCCGAGCCCGAGGAGCACTTCTTCTGCCACGCCCGCCGGCCCGCCTGACCGCACGCTGGTCCGTTGGCCGCAGGTGGCCGACTTACGTCCATCGGGACTGGGCCAATGGTCCAGTGAACCGGAGGTGTGTTGAGCCAGTGGGCCTTCGGATGCTTATCTGTGTCGTATCCATGTACTTACGGCGCCGCGCAGCGCCGGGCGGCAACGAGGCCGGTCCGGAGCGCGGTGCCTTCGCCGTGCCCGCCTGCCTCCCACCACCCCCGGGCGGACGCCGGACCGGCGCGCACCACTGCAAGGGGGGCGGCACACCGCCGTGAAGAGGATGTTCGTGGCTCCGGATCCGGGGCGCCAGAGACTGAGGAACTCGCTGCGGGCCGTGGTCGGCATCGGGCTCGCCGTCGCCGTGTCCGAGCTCTGCGGCCTCTCTCTCACCGCCTCCATCACCGGGGGACTGGCGGCTCTGCTCACCCTCTTCACCGTGCTCGACCCGAGCGTGCGGGCCCAGCGCGTGACCAGTGCCCTGCTGCCCGTCGCCGGCTTTCCCGTCCTCGCGCTGGCCACGGCCCTGCACGGGACACCGCAGGCCCGGGACGCCGCCTTCCTCGCCGTCGTCTTCGCCGGGGTCTACGCCCGCCGCTGGGGGCCGCGCGGGCACGCCCTCGGGATCTTCGGCTTCATGATGTTCTTCGTCACGCAGTTCCTGCACGCCGTACCCGCCCAGCTGCCCGAGCTGTACGCCGCCGTCGGGCTGTCGCTGCTCGCCGCCGGAGCCGTGCGGTTCGTCCTGTGGCCCATCGAGCGCCGCACCCCGCCGCCCGCCGCGCCGCCCGGCCTGCCCGGTACCGGTCTGGCCCGGCCGACCACGCGCCAGGCCTTCCAGGCCACCGCCGCCTGCGCCTTCGCGCTCGGCATCGGCCAGGCGCTCTCCGAGGACCGCTGGTACTGGGCCGTCGGCACCGCCTGGTGGATCTTCGTCAACACCGCTTCCCGCGGCGAGACCCTCGTCCGCGGGTTCCGCCGGGTCCTCGGCACGGTCGTCGGCATCGCGGCCGGGCTGCTGATCGCCGTCCCGCTGCACGGCGCCCCCGCGCCCACGGCCGCCCTCGTCGCGGTATGCGTCTTCGGGATCTTCTACACCGCGGCGCCCTCGTACTCCTGGATGATGTTCTTCGTCACCGTCATGGCCGGACTGCTGTACGGGCTCCTCGGCGTCCTGCACCCCGGCCTGCTGCTCCTGCGCTTCGAGGAGACCGCAGTCGGCGCGCTCGGCGCGGCGCTCGCCGTCGCCCTCGTCCTCCCGGTGACCACGCACGCCGCCAACGACGCCTGGATCCAGCGCGCCCTGCACTGCGTACGGGCCTCCACGGCCGCCGCCCTCGACCGCCTCGCCGGGGACCCCGACGCCGATCCCGGCCCGCACGCCGCCGAACTCGAACTGCTGCTGGGCCGCGTACGGATGGCCCTCGCCCCCCTCGTCCACCCCCTGAGCCCGCTGCGCGCCCGCAAGGCCCGGGCCCGGCAGGTGCTCGGCTTGCTCGACGACTGCGCCCGCGAGGTGCGCGGACTGGTGGCCGTCGCCGCCGACCCGCAGGCCTCGCACGATGCCCGGCTGGCCGCCGCGTGCTGGCGGGTGGAGGCCGCGGTGGAGGCGCTGACCACCCCGCGGGCCATGGCCGGACATGCCGTCGCGGTCCACCCCGGGCCCACCGCCGCGGAACCGGCCCTCGTGCACCTGCACGGCCTGGAGCACGCGCTCGTGGCCCTCCACGGCCCCCTGCGCACCGACCCGCGCGCACCCCTGGCCATCACGGCCTGAGGCCGGGTCCGCGCCCCCGGTCCACCGGGCCGCAAGGACGACGTCGCGCATCGTACGCCGTGTCACGTCCGCTCCGCAGGGCAATGGCCCGAAGATCACTCGGTGGAGTTGTCGCGGGTGTGCATGCCCCTCGCCGCCGACCTGCGCCCGGTACAACGGGTGACCGTTGACCGCGCATCCATCCGGCACGCACGGGGTGGATCTGGCCGGACAGGGGAAACGCCCGGGATGGAAATACTTCAACAGCGCCCGACCACCGCCCAGGTGTGGGAAGCGGCCGAGGAGTTCATCCGGCTCTTCCACCGGGAGAATCCGCAGGCGGGTGATCCGCGGGCCCGGCTCGCCGCCGTGCGGGACGAGCTCGCGGACACCGGAAGCTACCGGCACACCCCGCAGGAGCTCGTCCACGGGGCCCGCGTCGCCTGGCGCAACAGCAACCGCTGCATCGGCAGGCTGTACTGGAACTCGCTGCGCGTGCGCGACCGCCGCGAGCTGACCGAAGCCGACGAGATAGCCGCCGAGTGCTTCGAGCACCTGCGCGACGCGACCAACGGCGGCCGGGTCAGGCCCACCATCACCGTCTTCGCCCCGGACACCCCGGACCGCCCCGGCCCGCTGATCTGGAGCGAGCAGCTCGTCCGGTACGCCGGCTACGGCGACCACCACTCCGTGACCGTGGGCGACGCCCGCAACGCCCCGCTCACCAGTGCGTTGCTCGGCCTCGGCTGGGCCGGGGGCCCAGGCACCCCCTTCGACCTCCTGCCGCTCGTGGTCCAGGGCGTGGACGACAAGCCCCGCTGGTTCGACACCCCCGCCGACGCCGTGCTGGAAGTCCCGATCGTGCACCCCGACGACCCGGGCTGGGCGCAGTGGGGGCTGCGCTGGCACGCCGTACCCGCCATCTCCAACATGTGCCTGGAGATCGGCGGCGTCCACTATCGCGCCGCGCCCTTCAACGGCTGGTACATGGGGACCGAGATCGGCGCCCGCAACCTCGCCGACACCGACCGGTACAACCTCCTCCCCGCCGTCGCCCGGCGTCTTGGCCTCGACACCGCCAGCGACCGCTCGCTGTGGAAGGACCGCGCCCTCGTCGAGCTCAACCGGGCCGTGCTGCACTCCTTCGACCGGGCCGGCGTCACCATCGCCGACCACCACACCGAGTCCCGGCGCTTCCTCAGCCACATGGAGCGCGAGGAGCGCAAGGGGCGTGCGGTGGGCGCCGACTGGTCCTGGATCGTGCCGCCGATCTCCGGCTCCGCCACCCCCGTCTTCCACCGCACGTACGACGACCGGCCGAGCTCGACGGCGTACGTGCACCACCCGGGCGCGCGGGAACGCGCCCAAGGGCGCAATCTGGTCTAGACCTCTGTTACCGTCGGCTCCCCACGGAACGATCCGGACGGTGGAGAGGGGACCTCGTGAACGGCACCGAAGGCACGGAGGGCACGCAGAGCGCCGAAGGCGCGGGCGGTACGGACCGGAGCGGCGGACTGCGGGCCCACATCGGCTCGTTCACCTCGGGAGGCGGCCGCGGCATCACCACCGCGGCCGTGGACCCGCAGACGGGTGCGCTGACCCTCCTTTCCGCCACCGACGCGGTCGCCGACCCCTCGTATCTCGCCCTGGCGCCGGGCGGCGGGGTGCTCTACGCCGTGAGCGAGACGGACCACGGCGCGGCCGCCGCCTTCCGCTCCACCCCCGAGGGCCTCACCCCGCTCGGCCCCGCCGTCCCCGTCGGCGGCTCCGGACCGACCCACCTCGCCGTGGCCGGGCACCGGCTGCTGACCGCCAACTACACCTCCGGCAGCGTCAGCTCCCTCCCGCTGGCCGCGGACGGCGGCCTCCGAGGGCCCGCGTCGGTCCTCGTCCACGAGGGCTCGGGCCCCGACGCGAGCCGGCAGGAACGGCCGCACGCCCACCAGGTGCTGCCCGATCCGGGCGGCCGCTGGGTGCTCAGCGTGGACCTCGGCACCGACTCCGTCCGGGTCTGCTCCCCGGACCCGGCCACCGGCGCGCTGCGCCTGCACGCCGAGACCGCGCTGCGCGCCGGGACGGGCCCGCGGCACCTCGCCTTCCATCCGGACGCCGACGTGGTCTACGTCCTGCACGAGCTGGATCCGCAGCTGACCGTCTGCCGCTGGAACGCGGACTCCGGGCAACTGGAACCGATCGGCGAGGTTCCGGTCGCCTCCGCGGCCGCTCCAGGAGCCGTACGGGCCTACCCCTCGGCCGTGGTGGTCTCGCCCGACGGCCGTTTCGTATGGGCGGCCGTGCGCGGCACCGACACCATCGCCACCCTCTCGCTCGCCGACGGGCCCGGGAAGCCGCGCCTGGTGGGCGGCGTGGACTGCGGTGGCAGCTGGCCGCGGGACCTCGCCGCCGACCCCTCGGGGCGACGGCTGTACGCGGCCAACGAGCGTTCCGGGGACGTCACCTGGTTCGACGTCGACCGGCTGACCGGGCAGCCGCGGCGGGCCGGATCGGTGGCGGTGCCGGCCGCGACCTGCGTGGTCTTCGCCTGACCGGCCGGCGCCCGCCCGCCGGTACGGGCGAGGGCCCGCGGCCGGGGGGTTCAACCCCCGGGCCGCGGGCCCTCGTACGAGCGGAGCCGTGCGGGGTCAGTGGGCGGCGGCGCCCTGGGTGAGGCCCAGCGCCGCGGAGTACTGGTTGACGACCAGCTTGCCGAGCGCGGAGTAGGCGCCGAGCACCTCGGCGGCCGCGCAGTCGGCCTCCTTGCAGGCCGTGTCCAGCAGCCCCTCGGCGGCCTCCGGGCCGATCAGGTACGGGGCCAGCGCGAGGAGCGTCGAGCCCTCGCTGCGCAGCTGCTCGGCGACGGCGGCCACCGAGCCCTCCTGGTCGAGCGCGGCGGCCTTGACCGGCACCGCGAGGCGGGCGGCCAGCAGCATGCCGGTGACCGCGGCGGCCTGGACGGCCTCCGGGCCGCCGGTGGTGGCCACGATGATGCCGTCGGCGGCGGTGGTCACGGTGAACAGCCGGGCGCGGTCGGCGCGGGCCAGCCCGGCCTCGGAGAGCCGCACGTGCAGGCCCTCGGCGAGCAGGGGGTGCGGGCCGAGCACCTCGGCCAGCTCGGCGGCGGCGGAGGAGTCCATGACGGCCTGGCGCATCCGGCGCAGCAGATCGGCGTCGGGGCCCGCCAGGAGCGGGACGACCACGGCGTCGGGGCCGGTCGGCGCGGGGACCTCGTGGCCGGCCACGCGGGCGAACTCGGCGCGGGCGATGCGCTCGCCGGCGACGGAGCTCAGCACGCGGGAGAGGGCCGGGAATTCGGAGCCCTCGGCGTCATCGCCCTCCAGGAATCCGATGCGGGCTTCCAGGCCCGGCAGCTCGGAGCGGCCGATGCTGACGATCTCTTCGGCGAGTCCCCGGGAGGCGGCCGAGGGGGCACCGGGCACGGCGAGCACCAGCGCGGGCGCGCCCTCGGGCGCCACCGCGGGCTCGGGTCGGCGGTGCCGTCCGGCAGGGCGGGGTCGCGGCATTCGTACGGGCAGGCCATTCGCGGGCCCAGTGGGGGAGCTCATGGCGCCGCATGCTACTGGCTTATCGGAACCGAGTGTTCGGGCAGGGCCTCAACGGGCGGCTTCTGTCCGTATTTATCCGTGGAATGTCGTATACCGTTCAACAGAATGATCACCCGGCGGCCGGGAGCCGCCAGTCCACCGGCTGGGCTCCCTGGCGAACCAGCAGGTCATTGGTCCTGCTGAACGGGCGCGAGCCGAAGAATCCGTTGGCGGCGGACATCGGGGAGGGGTGGACGGACTCCACGGCCGGCAACTCGCCGAGCAGCGGCCGCAGATTGCGGGCGTCCCGCCCCCACAGCACCGACACCAGCGGCTTCCCGCGCGCGGCCAGCGCCCGGATCGCCTGCTCGGTGACGGCCTCCCAGCCCTTCCCGCGGTGGCCGCCGGTCTTGCGCGGGGCGGTGGTCAGCGCGCGGTTCAGCAGCAGTACGCCCTGCCGGGTCCACGGGGTCAGGTCCCCGTTCGCCGGGCGGGGCACACCGAGGTCCGCGTGCAGCTCGCGGAAGATGTTGTCGAGACTGGGCGGCCAGGGGCTCACGTCGGGCGCCACCGAGAAGGACAGGCCCATCGCGTGCCCCGGGGTGGGGTAGGGATCCTGGCCGACGATGAGCACCCTCACCTCGTCGAAGGGCTGCTGGAAGGCGCGCAGTACGTTCGCCCCGGCGGGCAGGTAGGTCCTGCCCGCGGCGATCTCGGCGCGCAGGAAGTCGCCCATCGCGGCGATCTGCGCCGCCACCGGCTCCAGAGCCCGGGCCCAGCCCGGCTCGACGATCTCGTTCAACGGTCGTGCTGCCACAGCCAGTCACTCTACTGGCCCCTTCAGTGAGCGATGACCGCCGCCCGTACGCACAGCACGTCGGGCAGGTGCTCGGCCAGCGGCCGCCAGCTGTCCCCGTCGTCGTGGCTGGCGTACAACTCGCCGTTGCGGTTGCCGAAGTAGATCCCCGCCGGGTCCGCGTCGTCCGTGCACAGGGCGTCGCGCAGCACCGTCCCGTAGTGGTCCCCGGCCGGCAGTCCGCGGCTCAGCGGCTCCCAGCTCGCGCCCGCGTCCCGGGTGCGGAACACCCGGCAGCGGCGCTCTGCCGGGACCCGGTCGGAGTCGGCGTTGAGCGGGAAGACGTACGCCGTGTCCGGCCGGTGCGGGTGCGCGGCCACCGCGAAGCCGAAGTCGGAGGGCAGCCCGGCGCCGATGTCGGTCCACCGGGCCCCGGCGTCGTCACTGCGGTACACGCCCCAGTGGTTCTGCAGGTACAGCCGCTTCCGGTCCCCGGCGTCCTGGGCGATCTTGTGCACGCACTGGCCGAACTCCGGATGCGGGTCCGGCAGGAACACCGCCGAGACGCCGTCGTTGGACGGGCTCCAGTGGGCGCCGCCGTCCTGGGTCCGGAACACCCCCGCGGTGGAGACCGCCACCGTCACCTTGGCGGGGTCCGCCGGATCCGTCAGCACCGTGTGCAGGCCCTCACCCCCGCCGCCCGGCACCCAGCTCCCGCGGCTCGGGTGCTCCCAGAGCGCGCGGACCAGTTCGAACGACTCCCCGCGGTCCGTGGAGCGGAACAGGGCGGCCGGCTCCGTCCCCGCGTACACCACGCCGGGTGCCTCGGGGCCGGCCGGATGCAGTTGCCAGACCCGCTCCAGGGAAGCCCCGGTGTCCTTCGGGAACTTCACGGCGGGCGCCGCGGGCTCGTGCCAGCTCGCCCCGAGGTCGTCGGAGCTGAACACGGAGGGCCCCCAGTGCAGGCTGTCGGCGCCGACCAGCAGTGGGGGGGTGGGCCCCCGCCGGTCGACCGCGACGGCGTAGACGGCCTGGGCGTTGAAGTGCGGGCCGTCCAGCTCCCAGGGGCCGTCACCGCGCCTGCGGCCGATGAACAGGCCTTTGCGGGTCCCCGCGAGCAGGATCACCTCTGACATGGTCGACACCTCCGGACTTCGTCGTCCCGGCCGTCGTGCTGCGTACCGTTCCGCCAGTGTGCACCCGGCCACCGACAGGGGCCCGGCCGCCGCCCCGCTGCTCCGCCCAGACGGTCGCCATCGATCAACAGGCGTATCCAAAGGGTGGCTACTTGATCGTAGGAGGCCGGGAGGGGTTGACTTCCACCTCTGCCACCGCACGCGAGAGGCAATACGTGGCCACCGAGCACCTGTCCCCGCTCGACCTCGCCTTCTGGCGGATCGAATCCGCCGCCCACCCCATGCACCTCGGCGCCCTCGCGATCTTCGAGGCCGCCCCGCGGGCCGCCCCGGGCCCCGACTCCGCCCCTGTCCCCGACACCGCTCCCGACCCCGCCGTCCGCGCCGCCGCACTGCTCACCGCCCGCTGCTCCGCCGTGCCCGGTCTGCGCCGCCGCATCCACGACGTGCTGCTGCCGGTCGGCGCGGCCGCCTGGGCGTCCGACGCGGACTTCGACCCCGCCCGGCACGTCTTCCTCGTACGCACCCCCGATCCGGAAGCCGCCGCCGGACCGCTGATGGCGCGGCCCCTGGACCGGGACCTGCCGCCCTGGGAGGCGCACGTCCTTGCCGGGCCCGACCCGCACTCCTTCGCGGTGCTCTTCAAGTTCCACCACGCCCTCGCCGACGGCCTCGGGGCCCTCGCGCTGGCGGCGATGCTCTTCGACGAGGGGCCGCCCGCGCGGGGCCCCGCGCGCGGCCCGGCCCCGGTCCCGGCGGCGCGGCCGGCCGTCGCCCCCGCCCGGCGCAGCCTCCCCGGGATGCTGGCGGCCCGGGTCCAGGACGTCGGGCAGGCACTGGAGATCGGCGCCTCCGTGGCCCGCGCCGGACTGCCGCTCGGGGTCCCGGCGGCGCTGACCGCCACCCCGGCACGGACCGGGACCCGCGCGGTCGCCGGCCTCGCGCTCGACCTCGACGACGTCAACCGCATCCGCAAGGTCGCCGGAGGCACCGTCAACGACGTGCTGATCGCCCTCGTCGCCGGCGCCCTGCGGCGCTGGCTGCTGGGCCGCGGAGACCCCGCGCCGGAGGGGGCCGGTCCGCGCGCCCTGATACCGGTATCGCGCCGGCGGCCGGGCGGCGCGGCGAAGTACGGCAACCGGCTGTCGGGCTACCTGCTCCGCCTTCCGCTCGCCGAACCGGACCCGCTGCTGCGCCTGGACCGGGTGCGCCTCGGCATGGACCGCAACAAGGAGGCCGGACCGGCTCGCGGCGCCGGGGCCGTCGCCCTGCTCGCCGACCACGTCCACCCGCTCGGCCACCGGCTCGGCGGCCCCCTGGTCGCGCAGGCGGCCCGGATGCTCTTCGACATCCTGGTCACCAGCGTTCCGCTGCCCGGCTTCACCTTCTCCCTCGGCGGCAGCCGGGTCAGGGAGGTCTACCCGCTGGCGCCGCTCGCCCGCGGCCACTCCCTCGCGGTCGCGGTCTCCACGTACAAGGGCACGGTCCACTACGGCCTGGTGGCGGACGCGGCGGCCGTGCCCGACCTGGCGGCCCTGGCGCAAGCCCTGCGCGCGGAGCTCGACGAGCTTGTACGAGAGGTCTCGTAGTACGTAATTATTCGTAGTACGCTGACTCTCGTACAAGCCGCTGATCCGCGGCGTGCCCGGCCACCTCCGGAGAGTCCTTCATGAGTGCTGCCCCCATCGCCCCCGCCACGCCCGACACCCGCGCCGAGGCCCTCTTCGCCCCCCTCACCCTCCGCTCGGTCACCACGGCGAACCGGATCTGGATGGCGCCGATGTGCCAGTACGTCGCAGCGGCCTCGGGCCCGCAGGCAGGCGTGGCGCAGCCCTGGCACTTCGCGCACTACGCCGCCCGCGCGGTGGGCGGCACCGGACTGATCCTCCAGGAGGCCACCGCGGTCTCCCCGGAGGGCCGGATCTCCCCGTACGACCTCGGCATCTGGAACGACGCGCAGGCCGAGGCGCTGCGCCCGATCACCGCCTTCCTCAAGGCCCAGGGCACCGTCCCCGGGATCCAGATCGCGCACGCCGGGCGCAAGGCCTCGACCGGCCGCCCCTGGGAGGGCGGCGGCTACGTCGGCCCCGAGGCGGACGGCTGGCTGCCGAGCGCCCCGAGCCCGGTGCCGTTCGCCGAGGGCGACCCCGTGCCGCACGAGCTGACGACCGCCGAGATCCACGAGATCACCGGGCAGTTCGCGGCCGCCGCGCGGCGCGCGCTGACCGCCGGCTACGAGGTCGTCGAGATCCACGGCGCCCACGGCTACCTCATCGGCCAGTTCCTCTCCTCGCAGATCAACCGGCGCACCGACGAGTACGGCGGCCCGTTCGAGAACCGGGCCCGTTTCGCCCTCGAAGTCGTCGACACCGTACGGGCGGTGTGGCCCGAGGAGCTTCCGCTGTTCTTCCGGATCTCCGCCACCGACTGGCTGGAGGAGTCGGGCTGGACCGCGCAGGACACGGTCCGGCTGGCCGGCCTGCTCCAGAGCCGCGGGGTGGACCTCCTGGACGTGTCCACCGGCGGGATGGCCCCGAAGGCGAACATCCCGGCGGCGCCCGGGTTCCAGGTGCCGTTCGCGGCCGAGGTCAAGGCCCGCACCGGCCTCCCGGTGGCCGCCGTCGGGCTGATCACCGAGCCGGAGCAGGCGGGCGAGATCCTGGCCGACGGACGGGCGGACGCGGTCCTGCTCGGCCGCGAGCTGCTGCGCGACCCCTACTGGGCCCGCACCGCGGCCGCCGCCCTCGGCGCCGAGCGGACCGCCGAGCCGGCCACCGGGGTACGGGTGCCCGTCTCCTACCACCGGGCCTGGTAGGGGGCTTGCTGCCGGACCCGCCGGCGGCGGTCGATGTACTACGGTGGTTCTCGTACGAACAGGGGAGCCGGGTGAGATGAGGGCAGACGTGACGGATACGGCCACCACGCGCGCGCTCCCCCATCCCGGGCCCGCCGAGATCCGCCTCGAAGCCGTGCTGCACGCGCTGTCGGACCCGATCCGGCTGTCGATCGTGCGGGACCTCGCGGGCACGCCGGACGAGCTGGCGTGCTCGTACTTCGACCTGCCGGTCACCAAGTCGACGACCACGCACCACTTCCGCGTCCTGCGGGAGGCCGGCGTGGTCCGCCAGACCTACCGCGGCACGGCGAAGATGAACGGGCTGCGGGGCGAGGAGCTGGAGGGCCTGTTCCCGGGGCTGCTCGACAGCGTGCTCACCGCTGCCGCGGCGGAGGAGGCGCGCAGGGCGGGCTCCGGCCCGCCCGCGGACGGGGCGGCGGCCGGGCCGGACCGAGCCGAAGCGGTCTGAGCCGCGCCCGGGCCGCCCCGTTCCGGGTCGCGCCCGAGCCGCGGCCGGGGCCCGACCCGGTATGAGCCGGGGCCCGGACTCAGGTGCCCGCGCCCCTGTCCGCGGCGGCCAGCAAACCGCGCCAGTCGGGGATCTTCACCGAGCGGCGGCCCAGCGAGCGCCCGAGATCGGCCTCCGCCGTCTCGATCGCCAGCCAGCCGGGCCACTCCACCGGGTGCAGCCCCGCCGCCCGCAGCGCGTCCAGCGGGTCACCCGGCAGCTTCCGCCGCGCCAGCGCCGGCGCGTCCTGGAGCAGCGAGGACGCCGTCTCCTTGGCGCAGGGCCGGTTGGTGCCGATCACCCCGGTCGGGCCGCGCTTGATCCACCCCGCCACGTACTCGCCGACCGAGGCCCGGCCCTCGCGCAGCACCCGGCCCGCGGCGTGCGGGACCGTGGCCCTCGCCGGGTCGAACGGCAGCCCGGGCAGCGGAACCCCCTGGTACCCCACCGAGCGCAGCACCAGCTGTGCCTCGACCTCCTCGTACGCGCCGGTCCCGGTGACCCCGCCCCGACCGTCCGGGGCGGTCCGCTCGAAGCGCATCCCGGCGACCCGGCCGCCCGGTCCTGCCAGCACCTCCACCGGCCGCAGGTAGAACCGCAGGCCGATCCTGCGCCGCGCGCCGCCCGCGTCCTGCCCGGCCCAGCCGCGCAGCACCTCCAGGTTGCGCCGGAACACGGCAGGCAGCGCGGCCGCCGCCTCCGGGTCGGCGTACGCGGGGTCGAGCGCCAGTTCCGCGGGGTCGACGACGGCCGCCACACCGGGGAGCGTGCCCAGCTCCCGCAGCTCCTTGGTGGTGAACTTGCCCTGCGAGGGCCCGCGTCGGGCCACCATCGACACCGACTGCACCCCGCTCCGCGCGAGCGCGCCCAGGGCCGGCTGCGGCATGTCGGTCGGGGCCAGCTCCGGCTCGCACCGGGCCAGCATCCGGGTCACGTCGACGGCGACGTTGCCCGCCCCGACGACCACCGCCGCGCTCACCCCGGACAGGTCGAAGTCCTCGGCCACGGCGTCCGGATGCCCGCTGTACCAGGCGACGAAGGCCGTCGCGGAGTGCACCCCGGCCAGCTCCTCGCCGGGGATGCCGAGCAGCCGGTCGCGGGCGGCGCCGACGCAGTACACCACCGCGTGGTACAGCTCCAGCAGCCGTGCGGTGGACAGCTGCGGGCCGCCGACCTCGACATTGCCGAGGAAGCGGATCCGCTCGTCCTCCAGCACGGTGCGCAGGCTGCCCTGGAGCGATTTGATCTTCTCGTGGTCGGGGGCCACCCCGTAGCGCACCAGCCCGTACGGAGCGGGCAGCCGGTCCAGCACGTCGACGCGGACGCCCGGCACCTCACGCTGCTGCACGAGGGTCTGGGCGGCGTAGACCCCGCTGGGGCCCGAACCGACGACGGCGACACGAAGCACGGCGGAACTCCTCCCGCAGGTGATCCCAGCATGCCACCGGGCCCGTCGCCCGTCAGCCCATCGCGCGCATCCGGTGGATCTCGGCGGTCTGGGTGGCCACCACCTCGTTGGCCATCTCCTCCACCGCGCCGTTGTTCCCCCCGGCCAGCGCCTCGCCCGCCATCTTCACGGCGCCCTCGTGGTGGGCGGTCATCAGGGTGAGGAAGAGCTTGTCGAAGTCGGCGCCCCTCGCCTCCGCCAGCCGGTGCAGCTGCTCCTCGGTCGCCATGCCGGGCATCGCGCCGTGGTCGTGGCCGGCAGCCGGGGCGCCGGAGGGTGCCGGATGGCCGGCCAACCACTTCTCCATCGCGCCGATTTCGGGCCGCTGGGCGGCCGAGATCCGCTCGGCGAGCCGTTTGACCCCGTCCGCCGAGGCCCGCTCGGGGGCGAGCGCGGTCATGGTGAGGGCCTGCCGGTGGTGTTCCACCATGTGCTGTACGTAGGCCCGGTCTGCCGCGTTGGGGGAGTCGTCCGGCTGCCGCTTGGCGGCCTCCTCGGGGGAGAGGGTGCGGGCCTTCTCGCCCGGTCTGCCGGGGGCGATGACCGCCGCGCCGCCGTCTTGCGCCCGGTCGCCGCCGTCCGCGCCCCGGCAGCCGGCCAGGGCGACGAGGATCCCGGCGGCCACCGCCACGGCGGTCGTTCGACGGAGTGACCCTTTTGCCATGTCCATGAAAGGAACATACTGCGGGGGGCCCGGTTCCGTTCACGGCTCGGTCGGAATCGATCGGACTCCCATGGGAGGCACAGTGACCTCGAAGCACACCAGCAGAGTGCGGAACAGGAGTCTGGGGGCGGCCGTGGCCGCGGCCGGGCTGCTGACCGCGCTGTTCGCGGCCGGCCCCGCGGCCGCCACCCCCGACCCCGGGGAGTTATCGCCCGGGATCTCCCGTCCGGAAGGGGGCGCGGCGGCGGGCGGGCGCGTACTCGCCCCCGGCGAGATCCCCGGCCAGGACGAGATCGTGCACAGCGCCAACGTCCGGCACCTGACCAACATCCCGAGCACGTACCCGGGCGTCATCAACACCGACCTGGCCTTCCAGGGCAAGTACGCCTACGCCGGCAACTACAACGGCTTCACCATCTACGACATCGGCAACCCGAAGGCCCCGAAGACCGTCAGCCAGGTGCTCTGCCCCGGCGGCCAGAACGACGTCTCCGTCCAGGGCGACCTGCTCTTCCTCTCCACGGACTCCTCGCGCAGCGACGACTCCTGCAACAGCGTCTCGCAGCCCGCGACGGAGAAGTCCTCGTGGGAGGGCATCAAGATCTTCGACATCAAGGACAAGAAGAACCCGAAGTACATCAAGTCCGTCGAGACCAACTGCGGTTCCCACACCCACACGCTGGTGCCCGGCGATCGCGACCTCTACCTCTACGTCTCCTCGTACTCGCCGAGCGAGGCGTTCCCCGACTGCCAGCCGCCGCACGACGGCATCTCCGTGATCAAGGTCCCGAAGAAGAACCCGACGCAGGCGGCGGTCGTCGCCTTCCCCGTCCTCTTCCCGGACGGCGGCAACCCGGGCGGGCCCACCAACCCGGGCGTCAGCAAGACCACCGGGTGCCACGACATCACCGTGCTGCCGTCGAAGAAGCTGGCGGCCGGCGCCTGCATGGGCGACGGCATCCTCTTCGACATCAGCAAGCCCGAGCAGCCGCGGGTCATCGACCGGGTGCAGGACAACGTCAACTTCGCGTTCTGGCACTCGGCGACCTTCAACGAGAAGGCCGACAAGGTGGTGTTCACCGACGAGCTGGGCGGCGGTGGCGGGGCCACCTGCAACGAGGCGACCGGCCCCAACCGCGGCGCCGACGGGATCTACGACATCACCGGCCGCGGCGACCAGCGCAAGCTGGTCTTCCGCAGCTACTTCAAGATCCCGCGCCTCCAGGCCGACACCGAGAACTGCGTGGCCCACAACGGCTCGCTCGTCCCGGTCGGCGGCGGCCGCGACATCATGGTCCAGTCCTGGTATCAGGGCGGCGTCTCGGTATGGGACTTCACCGACTCCGCCCGGCCCCGGGAGATCGGCTACTTCGAGCGCGGCCCGCTCACCACGGACCAGCTCGGACTGGGCGGGTCCTGGTCGGCGTACTACTACAACGGGTACGTCTACTCGAACGACATCGCCAAGGGCCTCGACGTGCTGCGCATCGACGACTGGCGCACCGAGAGCGCGAAATGGGTGTGGATGGACCGGCTGAACGTCCAGTCGCAGCCCGAGTACCACTGACCGGAGCGGCCTGACGGGGGAAACGTTCCGCCGTCAGGCCGAGCCGGGCGGGCCGCCGTCCGGCGGGAAGCCGAGCCCCCAGTCCAGCCCGTACCGCTGGAACAGCTCCGCCCGCAGCCGCTCCTGCGGCATCGGGGCCCCCGGCAGCAGGACCGCGACCACCGCGCCCATCAGCAGCGCCCGCAGCAGCGGGTAGTCGGTGTCCACGTCCTGCGACCCGTACCGCGTGACCGTGTCCCGGAGCAGCTCCGCCAGCCGCTGCTGCTCCGGGCACTGCACGAACCCCTCGGCCTGGAGGATGCCCGCCATGTGCGTCCGCATCAGCAGCGGCTCGTCCCGGGCCAGCCCGAGGATCGCGTCGACGGCGCGGGCGAGCCGCTCGCGACCGTCGTCGGTGCGCGGCTCGCGCTCCAGGGCCGCCTCCAGCCTCAGGTGCATCAGCCGGTGCACCGCCGACTGGAGCAGCTGCCGTTTGCCCGGGAAGTAGTAGGACACCAGGCCGCGGGCCGCACCCGCCCGGTCGGCGATGGCGCCGAGCGTCGTCGCCTCGTAGCCGCGCTCGGCGACGAGTTCGACGGTGGCCTGGAGCAGCCGCTCCCGGGAGCGCCTGCGCAATTCTTCATTGACCGATGCGCTGCGCGGGGACATGCTTACTCCTGCGTTGACTGGCTCCCAGCCAATATACTCAGCGCGCGGGGTCGCCTGCTCTGGGTGACGCGGGGGATCACCCAGAGCAGGGACTTCCACACCTCGGGAGACCGACGGTTTCCGGCCCCTCCGTCCGAGCGGCCGCGATCAGGGGAGCATGCTCAGGCGAGCGCGCTCAGACCGGGCATCAGGGCCACCACGAGCGGGACCACCGGGACCAGTGTGGCCAGTGCCGTCAGGCGCAGCCTGCGGGCCGCCGACAGCCGTGGCGCCGCCGACAGCAGCCGCCGCACCCGCTCCGACACGTGCGGCTGCGGGCTCGGGTACGGGCCGAACACCCCCCGGTCCTCGTTCAGCCCGACCAGCGCCAGCGCGATCGTCAGCCGCCCGAACCGCCGCGAGGCCACGTCGTCGGCGGCCAGTTCGACGAGCCGGTGCATCTCCGCTTCGAACGCGGCGAAGACCGGCACCTGCGGGAATCCCCCCGCCAGCGCCCGCGAGCAGTGCAGCAGCCAGTCGTGCCGGGCCCGGGCGTGCCCCTGCTCGTGCGCCAGAACGGCGTCCAGCTGACTCCCCTTGAGCCGGCCGAGCGCGGCCGTCGTCACCACCAGCTGCGGGGCCGCGCCCGGCAGCCACCACGCTTCGGGCCGCGTCCCCTCCAGTACGACGAGCCGGGCCCCGGCCGGCTCCTCCCCGGGCATCAGCGGCGCCCGTACGAGCAGCTCGGCGCCCTGCGCCCGGCGCCGGGCCCGGGCCCGCAGCACCTCCCGGGTCAGCCGCGCGCCGGTCCACAGCCCGCCCCCGGCCAGCGCCAGCGCGGTCCCCACGGCCCACGGACCGCCGGTCGGGCCCAGCGCGTACGCGTCGACCACCCCGTGCGGAGCCGCGGCGAAGAGCCGGCCCCGCACCGCCAGCCATGCGGCGGCGGCGCTCAGCAGCATCGACAGGGCGAAGCACAGGAGCACCGCGCCCACCACGCACTGCCACACCCACAAGGCGACGACGGGCTCCCGCTCGGGCCATTCGGCCCGGGCGAGCAGGCGGGGAGCGAACATCGCGGTCAGGGCGCCGAGCAGCAGCAGTGCGGCGGGGACCATCATGTCCGCCAGCCTATGAGCGCGGGGCTACCTGCGGGTACGGCCTTTCGCGATTGGTGACGCAGGACACGTTTGCCCGCCGGGTGCTCGGGCGTCACAGACTGAGTGCTCGGGCGTCACAGACTCAGCAACATCGCCAACATGCCCATCCCCATGGCGAGTCGGCATGCTCGCGTCAGCTCTGCGCGCACCACGGGCGGCCCGCCGGCCACCGGCTGCCCCCCTCCCGCCGTCACCAGCCGGGCCCCGCCGAGCAGCACGTACCCGGCGAAGTAGAGGAGCAGCGCTCCGGTGACGAGCGGCGGCCCTCCGCCGTGCCCGTGGCCGCCGGCCGCGGTCAGCGCCGTGTACGACATGTACGCCATGGCCAGCGAGCCCACCAGGTGGTGCGCGTGGTGCACCCCGCTCCGCAGCAGCCACAGGGCGTGCAGCACCGCTGCGCCGAAGACCGCCAGCAGGATCCCGGGCCCCCACGGCCCGATGCCCGAGGGCACGGCCATCACCGCCATCCCGAACCCCATCACCGCCTCGCCCGCCGCTCCGCCGCGCGCCTCCCGCTCCGACCGGCGCACCCGGCGCAGGCAGTACCCGCCGCTCACGGCGCAGAGCAGGACGAGCAGCCAGGCGGAGAGGGAAGCGGGCAGGGACATCGCGGGACCGTGCACGGCGGAACCCCCCGGTTCGTCGGCGTCACGGAAGAGATGCCCCGGCCCGGACCCCCGCACGCCGCCCCGGGTTAGGCTCTCCTTGCCGCACCGGGCATGTCATATGCCGCCGAGCAGAACGGGAGCCCCCGATGTCGACCGCCCACTCCACCGCCCTGAACTTCCGCAGTGCCGTGGAGGCGGACGTACCGGAACTGGTGGCCCTCGTCGAGTCCGCCTACCGGGGCGACGCCAGCCGCGCCGGCTGGACCACCGAGGCGGACTACCTGGACGGTCAGCGCACCGACCCCGAGGGGGTCCGCGCGATCATCGGGGCGGCCGACGGCGTGCTGCTCGTCGTCGAGCGCGGCGGTGAGCTCGTCGCCTGCTGCCAGCTCGAACACCGGGGCGACCACGCCTACTTCGGGATGTTCGCGGTCCGCCCCGGTCTGCAGGGCGGCGGCCTCGGCAAGGAGATCCTCGCCGAGGCGGAGCGCCGCGCCCGCGAGACGTGGGGCGCCAAGGAGATGCGGATGACGGTGGTGAACGTACGGGAGGAGCTCATCGCCTACTACGTGCGCCGCGGCTACCGGCGCACCGGCGAGATGAGCCCCTTCCCCTACGGCGACGAGCGCTTCGGTGTCCCGCTCCGCGCCGACCTGGCCTTCGAGCTGCTGGTCAAGCCGCTGTAGTACGGAGCGGCCGGCGCCGTCAGGCGATGAACCGGCCCGAGCTGCGGATCTCCGGGAACCCGGTGGCCGCGCCGTCCAGTTCGAGCGCCCGGGCCAGCCGCAGCTGCTGCAGGGTGTCGACGGTCCAGCCGGTCACCCTCAGCCCGGCTCCGTGGAGCGACTCCACGGTGTCCAGGGTGACCTCGCGGATGTTGAGGGCGACCGTGGTCGCGCCGCAGGCCAGGGCCCGGGCGAGCACGGTCGCGGCCCCGCCGGCCAGGTCCGAGTGGAGCACCGTCCGCACGCCCGGCAGCAGCCGCGCCGTCCCGGCCAGCACCGCCTCCTCGAAGGAGGCCACCTCCACCCGCGCGCTCAGGTCGCGGCGCAGGACCAGCTCCGCCAGCGCCGCGGCGGCCGGCCCGTCCTGCACCGACACCTGGAGCGGGGTCCGGACCGCGTCCAGGACCTCCTCGAACACCGGTACGCGTTCACCCTGCCCGGCGTCCAGCTCGCGCAGCGCGGACAGGGTCAGGTCGGCCACGGCTCCGGAGCCGTCGGTGGTGCGGTCCACCTCGGCGTCGTGCAGGACGACGAGCACGCCGTCCTTGCTCAGCTGCAGATCCAGCGCGATGACGTCCATCCCGGAACGTTCCGCGCGGACGAAGGACCGCAGGGTGTTCTCCGGTTCGACACCCATGACCCCGCGGTGACCGATGGTGAGGAAAGTCAAGGTTCTCTCGCTTCCGTCGACGGCGGCTCCCCGCGCGGTCGCGGTGTCCCTACCGGCCGCGCGCGGTGAGGACGCATGCTAGTGCGCCGGGGATGCGATGAGACCGCCCGTGCAGCGCCCGGAACGCGCCGTTCGGCCGGTTCCCGCCAGGGCTGTACGCCGCCCGGCGGGCCGCACGGGCCCTGCCGCGTCACCCGGGCGTGGGCGCGTCCCCGCCGCCTTGACGAACCCCGGCCGGGGCCGGCGTACCGGCCGCGGCGAGCTCGGCGAGATCGGCCAGCAGGGCTTCCCCCAGCTCCAGTTCGGCCAGGTGCTGCCGCTCGCTCCAGCGCAGCGCGAGCGCGGGGAAGGCCCACTGCGGTACCTCCTGCGCCTGCGCCATGGCCTCGCGCACGGCGGCCAGTTCGCCCCGGGTGCGCTCCAGGTGCTCGCCGACCATCGCGCGCAGCAGCACGGGGTCGGCGAGGTGGCCGAGCCAGATCCGCAGCAGCAGCCCGTGCTTGAGCACCGGGGGCCCGGCCTCCGCGGTGTCCGAGGCCCAGCCGGCGAGGGCCGCCCGTCCGGCTGCGGTGATGGCGTAGCGGCGCTTGGCCCGCGCCTCCTGCGGTCCCGAGCGCGTGGAGGCCGCGTACCCGAGCTCCTCCAGGCGGCGCAGTTCGGCGTAGATCTGGCTGATGGCCGGGGACCAGTAGAAGAAGCGCAGGGAGGAATCCGCCCACTTCTTCAGCTCGTACCCGGTGCGCTCCCCGGGGAAGGACAGCAGCCCGAGCACGGCCCACGCGGTCGCCGGCAGCTCTTGCTTCTTCGACGTCTGACTACTAGTCATATTCCGAATTGAAGTAAGGCCGGGCACGGGACGCAACCCTGGAGGCATCGTGAAATTCTCCGTGATCTTCGAAGCTCAGCTCGCCGACCCGACCGTGGAGCGGGAGCACCAGGTCATCCACGACTGCGTGGAGCAGGCCGTACTCGCCGAGCAGATGGGATTCGACCGGATCTGGGCCGTCGAGCACCACTCGCTGAAGTGGTACGCACACATGTCCGCCCCCGAGGTCTTCCTCACCTGGGTCGCGGCCCGGACGCACACCATACGCATCGGCCACGGCGTGGTCTGCATGCCCTTCAACTTCAACCACCCGGTCCGCGTCGCCGAGCGGGCCGCCATGCTCGACCTGCTCTCCGGCGGCCGCCTGGACCTGGGCGCCGGACGCGGCGGCACCGAGCAGGAGACCTCGCTGTGCGGGGTCGACCGGGAGCGCACCGCCCAGGAGGTGGAGGAGGCGCTGCGGATCATCGGCAAGGCCTGGCAGGAGGAGGAACTGGAGTACCACGGCGAGCTCATCGACATCGGCCCGCACCCGATCCTGCCGAGGCCGCGGCAGACTCCGCACCCGCCGCTGTTCCTGGCGTGCAGCCGCGCCGAGACCCTCGTACAGGCCGCCGAACTGGGCGTCGGGGCACTGGTGATGGGCTTCGCCGGGCCGGAGTCCATCGCCGCGATGCGGGCCGTCTACGACGGGGCGGTGGCCGGCCGGGACGGCGCCCGCCTCGTCTCCACCGCCGTCAACGACCACTTCTCGGTGCTCTGCCCGACCATCGTGCTCGACGACCCGGACCGGGCGCGCCGGATCGGCATCCGCGGCCAGCGGTTCTTCGCCCAGTCCATCGGCCACTGGTACGGCGGGGCCGGCATCCCGGACGAGGCCGTGGTCGCGGACGCCGACGAGGCCGCGCAGATGCGCCGGGCGGCCGAGCAGGTGGTGGCCCGGCTGCACGAGCAGGCCATCCCGGTGCGGCCCACCGCGACAGCGACCTTCCACGCCGACCACGCGTACGGCGGCGCCGAGGACGCCATCGCGTACGTGCGGCGGCTCGAGGAGGCGGGGGCGGACGAGGTCATGTGCCTGATCCAGATGGGCACGGTGCCGCAGGAGGCCTGCCTGGAGACCCTCCGTCAATGGGGCGAAAAGGTTATTCCGTACTTTCGCAGTGCCTGAGTGACCGACGTCACCCGGTGGCCCCGCAGGTAGTCGCCGGAGGGGCTGCCGGGGGCGGAGGGCGGTGCGCGAAAGGGGCGAAGCGTGCGCTCGGGTGGTGGACGGCGGGAAGAATTGCGGTGTCCATAGGGGTCCCGCAGGATAATTTCCCGCACGGCCCCTTGAGCAGGACAGGCTCGCACCCATACGCTGTGTTGACGCGAGGTTCTCCTGTGGAGGAAGTGACATGACGGAAATTCTTGTGCCGGGTTCTGGCGGTGCGGTGATAACCGCCGGTGCGCGGGTGGTCGACCACCCTGCGTGGCCCGAGCTCAAGGCCGCCGTGGAGGAGATCCGCCCCTGGCAGGCCAAGGACGGCTCCATCGACTTCGACGCCGCGGACGCCCCGGCGCCGGCCGAGGTCGCCGCCGCCGTCGAGCGGGCGGTCGCCGCGGTCGAGACGCTGTCGCCGCTGCTGCCGCACGCCGCCGCGTACCACCGCGCGCTCGTCAGCGACCTGCGCAAGTGGGTCGCCGACGGCTTCAAGGTGCCGGACTTCCTCGACTCCCTGCTGGCCTTCCACCCGGCCGCCGAGCGTGCGGACGGGCTCCAGCACCTGGTCGTCTTCCCCATGTACACCCAGAACGGCAACCTCGACCGCAACTTCGAGGCCGTCGTCCTGAAGATGGTCTGGCCCGAGTGGCTCTCCGAGCTGGAGCGCACCCGGTACGACAACCCGCTCTTCCTCGGCATCACCTTCGAGGACTTCACCCCGGGCTACGACACGCACTCCGCCGTGCTCTTCCCGGAGACCATCGCCGTGCGCGAAGCCCCCGAGCGCTTCACCTGGGGCGGCATCTTCTGCGACCGCGAGGCGGCCCGCTACCGCAAGGTCACCGAGGCCGCCGTCGACATCCTGGGCATCGAGCTGCCCGAGGACATCGCCCGCATGGTCGAGGACCAGGAGCGCTGCGAGAAGGCCTTCGTCCTGTGGGACATGGTCCACGACCGCACCCACAGCCACGGCGACCTGCCGTTCGACCCCTTCATGATCAAGCAGCGCCAGCCGTTCTGGATGTACGGCCTCGAAGAGCTGCGCTGCGACCTCACCGCCTTCAAGGAGGCCGTGAAGCTGGAGTCCGAGGGCAACGAGCACGGCCGCGACGTCCAGTACGCCGTCCTCTTCGACCGGATGTTCCGCTTCCCGGTCTCGGGCGACCGCAACCGCAACTACGACGGCCTCGGCGGCCAGCTGCTCTTCGCGTACCTCCACAAGCACGACGTCGTGCGCTGGACGGACAACAAGCTGAAGATCGACTGGATGCGCGCCCCGCAGGTCACCAACGAGCTGTGTGCCGAGATCGAGGACCTCTACCGGGCCGGCATCGACCGCCCGAAGCTCGTCCACTGGTTCAAGGCGTACGAGCTCGTCTCCACCTACCTGGCTCCCCACCCGGGCTCCAAGTGGGCCAAGGGCCCCGACGCCCTCGACCTCACGCAGCCGCCGCGCAAGCTCGTCGACGACGTGCTTCCCGACGAGTTTCCGCTGAGCATGTTCTATGAGGCGCTCGCCAAGAAGCTCAAGGGAGTGATCGCCTCCACGAAGGGCATCACTGCGATGAACGCCGATTCGGCCGAGCGGGTCGCCGCGTGAGCGCTCGCCCACAGGAGGCTGCACAGATGAACAGCGCTGGTAAGTCCGCGAACGGCAAGCTCCACGGTGCCGTGGTGGCGGTCGCCGGGGCCGGCGGGCCCGCCGGCCGCGCCGCCCTGCTCCGCCTCGCCGAGGCCGGTGCGGTCGTCGTCGCCGCCGACGCCGACCCGGCGCGCCTCGCCGAATCCGTGGACGCGGCCCGCTACGCCCACGGCGGCGCCACCGTCACCGGTGACACCGTGGACCTGCTCGACCTGGAGGCCACCAAGGCCTGGGCCGAGCGCACGGAGAAGGAGTTCGGCCGGGTCGACGGGCTCGTCCACCTCGTCGGCGGCTGGCGCGGCAGCAAGACGTTCACCGATGTGGACCTCGCGGACTGGGACTTCCTGGAGAAGCTCCTCATCCGCACCGTCCAGCACACCTCGCTCGCCTTCCACGACGGGCTGCTGCGCAGCGACCGCGGACGCTACGTCCTGGTCAGCCAGTCCGGCGCGCACAAGCCGGTCGCCAACAACGCCGCGTACAACGCGGGCAAGGCGGCGGCCGAGGCGTGGACCCTCTCCCTCGCCGACTCCTTCCGCAAGGCGGGGGGCGAGGACGGTCCGGGCGCCGCGGCTGCGATCCTGGTGATCAAGGCACTGGTGCACGACGCGATGCGCGCCGAGCGCCCCAATGCGAAGTTCGCGGGCTTCACCGACGTCAAGGAGCTGGCCGAGGCCATCGCCGGCGTCTGGGAGCGGCCCGCCATCGATGTGAACGGACAGCGTCTGTGGCTCACTCCGCAACCGTGAAGACCGACGCCCACCGCCACCACGATCCGGCGGTGCGCGGATTCGCGAGCGACAACTACGCGGGGGTCCATCCGGAGATCCTGGAGGCCCTCGCCCTGGCCAACGGCGGCCACCAGGTCGCCTACGGCGAGGACGACTACACCGAGCACCTGCAGAAGATCATCCGCAGCCACTTCGGCCCGTACGCGGAGGCCTTCCCGGTCTTCAACGGCACCGGCGCGAACGTCACGGCCCTCCAGGCCCTGACGGACCGCTGGGGTGCGGTGATCTGCGCCGAGTCGGCGCACATCAACGTCGACGAGGGCGGCGCCCCGGAGCGGATGGCCGGGCTCAAGCTGCTCACCGTCCCCACCCCGGACGGCAAGCTGACCCCCGATCTCATCGACCGGCAGGCCTGGGGCTGGGAGGACGAGCACCGGGCGATGCCGCAGGTCGTCTCGATCACCCAGAACACCGAGCTCGGCACGGTCTACACGCCGGACGAGATCAGGGCGATCTGCGAGCACGCGCACGCGCACGGCATGAAGGTCCACCTCGACGGGGCCCGCATAGCCAACGCCGCGGCCTCGCTCGACGTGCCGATGCGCACGTTCACCAACACGGTGGGCGTGGACGTGCTGTCGTACGGCGGCACCAAGAACGGCATGATGTTCGGCGAGGCCGTGGTGGTCGTCAACCCGGACGCGGTCCGGCAGATGAAGCACATCCGCAAGATGTCGATGCAGCTGGCGTCCAAGATGCGGTTCGTGTCGGTGCAGCTGGAGGCGCTGCTCGCCAAGGACCTGTGGCTGCGCAACGCCCGGCACGCCAACGCGATGGCGCAGCGGCTCGCGGCGGGCGTGCGCGAGACCGACGGCGTGGAGATCCTCTACCCGGTGCAGGCCAACGCGGTGTTCGCGAAGCTGCCGCAGGAGGTCACGCGCCGGCTCCAGCAGCGCTACCGCTTCTACTTCTGGGACGAGGCCGCCGGCCACGTCCGCTGGATGTGCGGCTTCGACACGCAGCCGGAGGACGTGGACGGCTTCCTCCAGGCGCTGAAGGAAGAGCTGTCCCGCTGACGTTCTGAATAGACATACCCCCGACCGTAAATCCATTGATTCGCGGTCGGGGGTATTCCTATGCTCCGAACCATGCAGCCGATTCCGTATGACCCCCATGTTCACCCGTACCTGGCGGCGGATGAGGTGGTCGACCACGGCCACCCGCTCGTACGGGAGACTGCCGACGCCCTCTGGGGCGCCACCGGCGATGCATATCCATACGCCGAAGCCGCCTTCGAGTTCGTCCGCGACACCATCCCGCACTCCGCCGACTCCGGGGACCCGCGCGTCTCCTGGCGCGCCTCCGACGTGCTGCGCACCCGCAACGGCATCTGCCACGCCAAGTCCCACGCGCTCGTGGCCCTGTTGCGGGCCCGCGGGATCCCGGCCGGCTTCTGCTACCAGCGGCTCACCGACGACGACGGCTCGAACCCCGCAGTGCACGGGCTGATCGCCCTCCGGCTGCCGGGGGCCGCCCACTGGGCCCGTCAGGACCCCCGGGGCAACAGGCCGGGCGTGGACGCGCGGTTCGCCCTGGACGCCGAGCGACTCGCCTTCCCCGTACGCCCCGAGCTCGGCGAGGTGGACCACCCCGAGCTGTACGCCACCCCGCACCCGGCCGTACTGGCAGCGCTCCGGAACTCCGCCGACCGCCAGGAGCTGTGGCGCAACCTCCCCACGGAGCTGCCGGGTTGAGGAAACGCCGGAACGAAACCGCGGGCTGGCCGACGCCTCACACCACGGACGCCCGGAAAGGGTCCGTGGGAATGATCTCCGCATTGTCGAAGAGCCGCTCCAACGCCTCGTGACCCTCACGTCTGCGGAACTCGATCTCGGCGGCCGTCACAGGCAGGGTCCACAGGATGCGGGCGTGCCCCCCGGGCAGCGGACAGCGTTCGAGATCGGGCCCGTGGAGATAGGGCAGGCTGATCAGCAGGTGGTCGCAGGCCGAGCCCGGCACCCACGGTCCACCGATCGGCATGCTGTGCTCCAGATCCAGCTGATGTCCTGCGCAGTGGTAGTGGGCGGTCATGGCCATGAGGTCGATGAACCGCTGGTCGCGGACAGGGGCGGTCATGACGAACTCAAGCCCGTGGCCGTCCTTCTCCATCGCGGCCCAGCATCCTGCGGTCACATAGGCCCAGCTGTCGCTGCGCGGCCCGGGGTCCACAACGAGAACCTTCAGGTCGGGCACGGTCTCGCGCTGCCGCTGCCCGAGGTCGCAGGCGACGACCTCCACGGAATGCCCCTCGAAGAACGTCCGGACATGTGACTACGGCCTCCGCGGCCGGCAGCCTCGCATCACTCACGCGCGCGATCATGCCAGACCGCAGCGAACCCGCCTGAGCGACCCGGTGGGGATAGTAAAGTTTCCTGTCGGATAATGTTGTCAACTTGGCATGCCCATGGGTACTTTCGGCGGCAGCGAATCCCCGTTCCCCCCACCTCCGAACGGAAGGTGCTCCATGCGCCACGGAGTTCCCGCGGGACTGGCCGCCCTCGCGCTCGGCCTGGCCGCCGCCCTGACCCTCACCCCCACCGCCCAGGCCGGGCCGCCGCCGGCCCCCGCCGCCCGGGCCGCGGGAGCCGCGGCCCCCGCGCAGTTCGCCCACCCCGGGGTCCTCAACAGCCGCGCCCAACTGGACTTCGTCCGCACGAAGGTGCAGGCGGGGGAGCAGCCGTGGAAGGGCGCCTTCGACGCGATGCTCGCCAGCGACTACGGCTCGCTCTCGCGCACCCCCACACCGCGCGCCGTCGTCGAATGCGGCTCGTACTCGAACCCCGACATCGGGTGCAGCGACGAGCGCGAGGACGCCATCGCCGCCTACACCGACGCCCTCGCCTGGTACATCACCCGCGACGCCAGGTACGCCAGGAAGTCGATCGAGCTGATGGACGCCTGGTCCGCGAAGATCAAGGACCACACCAACTCCAACGCCCCGCTGCAGAGCGGCTGGGCGGGCTCCACCTGGCCGCGCGCCGCCGAGATCATCAAGCACGCCTACCCGGGCGGCTGGGCCGGTCAGGGGCGCTTCGCCACCATGCTGCGCGACGTCTACCTGCCCGAGGTGATCAACGGGAAGCCGAACAGCAACGGCAACTGGGAACTGATCATGATGGACGCCGCCATCGGCATCTCGGTCCACCTCGACGACCGCGCGAGCTACGACAAGGCGATGGCGATCTACCTCGGCCGGGTCCCCGCCTACTTCTACCTGGCCTCCGACGGGCCGCAGCCCGCGTACCCTCCCCGCTCGACCATCGACACCAAGAGCGAGCTCGTCGACTACTGGCACGGCCAGAGCACCTTCGTGGACGGCCTGGCCCAGGAGACCTGCCGGGACTTCGGCCACACCGGCATGGCGATCGCCGCGACCATGCACGTCGCCGAGACCTCGCGGATCCAGGGGCGCGACCTCTACCCGCAGTTCAAGGACCGCTTCCGGTACGCGCTCGGCTTCCACGCCCAGTACGAGCTCGGCGCGAAGGTGCCGTCCTGGCTGTGCGGCGGGAGCCTGGCGAAGGGCATCGGCCCGGCCACCGAGGTCGGTTACAACGCACTGCACACCCGGCTGGGCATCGGCATGGAGAACACCCGCAAGCTGACCGAGGGGCGGCGCCCGGCCGGCACCGAGAACCACTTCGAGGCGTGGGAGACGCTGACCCACGCCGACAACCCCAACTGACGGCCGGTCGTACGACAGTGCGGCCCCGCCGTGAACGGCGCGGCCGCACGCATCACCCGGTCCGGTGGCGGCGGATCAGCCCGCTTCCTTGACCTGGGCGGCCGTCGGGGCGGTCCCGCCCAGGTGCGCCGGCAGCCACCACGAGTCCTCGGGGCCCTTGGGCTTGGCCGGGTAGGCGCTCTGCGCGGCGTCCAGCAGCTCCTGCACCCGCTCGCGCAGGCGCCGGGTGATGGCCCCGGCGTACTGGTCGGAGGGCGCCTCGATGGGCTCGCCGACCCGCATCGTCACCGGGATGTGGCTGCGCTTGAGGTTCTTCGGGCGGCCCTTGGTCCACAGCCGCTGGGTGCCCCACAGCGCCACCGGGATCAACGGGACGCCCGCCTCCTGGGCCATGCGCGCGGCGCCCGACTTGAAGCTCTTGAGGGTGAACGACTGGGAGATCGTCGCCTCCGGGAACACTCCGATGATCTCGCCGGAGCGCAGCGAGTCGAGGGCGTGCTCGTAGGCCGTCTCACCCTGCTTGCGGTCCACCGGGATGTGCTTCATGGCGCGCATCAGCGGACCGGACACCTTGTGGCGGAAGACCGACTCCTTCGCCATGAAGCGGACCAGGCGCTTCTGCGGCCGCGCGGTCAGGCCGGCGAAGATGAAGTCGAGGTAGCCGATGTGGTTCGACACGAGGACGGCCCCGCCCTTGCGCGGGATGTTCTCGGTGCCCTTCATGTCGATGCGGATGTCCAGCGCCTTGAAGAGGGTGTGGGCGGCGCCGATCACCGGAGGGTAGACGAGCTCTGCCATGAGGGGGAGACCCCGCTTTCTGCCTGGGGAGGTGCTCCCGGCCGGAAGTTACGGCTGCGTAGGTACGCTGCCCTTGGGGATCGTGCCCCATGCGCGCGCTGCTGGCCAGCCCAGACGACCGCGCCCGAGGAGATTCTCGTCACGCCGGGAATGCGGCGCGCGGCCGGAGCGCTCGGATCACCGTACGAACGCAATTCAATGATGCGGCAAGCAGGTCCGCGGCGACGGGAGCAGGGGTGCACGGCGAAGAGGACGCGCAGGCCACGGGCCTGACGCGGCTGGGCGCGGCCGAACTGGGGGCGGAACCCGGACGGCGCGCCAGCCTGGTGCAGTTCTCCAGCGCGTTCTGCCAGCCCTGCCGGGCCACCCGGCGGATCCTCGCGGACGTGGCCGCTCTGGTGGAGGGCGTCGAGCACATCGAGATCGACGCTGAAGCCCGCCTCGAGCTCGTACGCGCCCTGGGGATCGACAAGACACCGACCGTGCTCGTCCTCGACGCGCGGGGGCGGATCGTGCGGCGCGCGGCGGGGATGCCGCGCAAGGCGGACGTGATCGCCGCGCTGGGCGCCGCGATCTGAGAGGCGCGAGGACCCGCGGGACGGCCCTCGCCGCGCCCGGCACGCCGGTGCACGCGCCCGCACGCAGCGTGACGCGCCTCCCATCTGCCCGGAGCGGCTTGACTGTGTACACGAGAGATCGCCAGGCTGGCGGCATGCGGTACGAACTCCTGCTTTACGGGCGGGTCCACGTGGACCTCGTCCGCTACGCGAGCGCGCGTTGTCGGAACGACTGAACGAACCCGGTCCCCGACCCGATCCCCCCGCGCCCGTGCACGCCGCCTCCGCGGCAGAAGGAAGCACCTCCATGACGGCCCCGACCGCCTCCATCGCCCCCACGGCCGCCTCCGGCCTGCCCGGCTCGCCCGACCTGCTGCGCTCCGTCTTCCGCCGACACGCCGCGGGCGTGGCCGTGATCACGGCCGAGGAGGGCGGCCGCCCGGTCGGATTCACCGCGACCTCGCTCAACTCGGTCTCCGCCGATCCTCCCCTGCTGTCCTTCACCATCGCCACGGGGGCCTCCAGCTGGCCCGCGATACGCGACGCCGAACACCTCGGCGTCCACATACTCGGCGAGCACCAGCAGGACCTGGCGGGCCTGTTCGCCCGCAGCGGAGCCGACCGGTTCGGGTCCGGCACGGGCTGGGCCGAGGGCCCGTACGGCGTCCCGGTGCTGGACGGCGTACTGGCCTGGCTGGTGTGCCGGGTGGTGGCCCGGGTGCCCGCGGGGGCGCACCGGGTGATCATCGCGGAGGCGGTGGCGGGCGACCCGGCCGGGGAAGGCCGCCCGCTCCTTTACCACCAGGGTCGCTTCAACGCGCTGCGCGACTGAATCGTCCCTGCTGGGGCGGGTTCGTGCGGCGTTGGACAGATCACAGTTCACCGGCCTTGCCACCGTGGAGCCCCCAGGGTGTACTGACGAGTAACATTCCCTTCGGAGCGCGGGCCGCCCCGACCGGGATCCGCCCGACAAGGCGCCTATGCTGCCTGCACAAGGCGGTATCAGAAAAAAGACGATGCGGTAGGAGAGCCGGCGTGAGCCTGAGGATCGTTGTCTGTGTGAAGTACGTGCCCGACGCCACCGGCGACCGGCACTTCGCCGATGACCTGACGGTCGACCGCGACGACGTCGACGGTCTGCTGTCGGAGCTCGACGAGTACGCCGTCGAGCAGGCGCTGCAGATCGCCGAAGACGCCGACGACGCCGAGATCACCGTCCTGACGGTCGGCCCCGAGGACGCCAAGGACGCGCTGCGCAAGGCGCTGTCCATGGGTGCCGACAAGGCCATCCACGTCGAGGACGACGACCTGCACGGCAGCGACGTCATGGGCACCTCGCTGGTGCTCGCCAAGGCCATCGAGAGGGCCGGCTACGACCTGGTCATCACCGGTATGGCCTCGACCGACGGCACCATGGGCGTCCTCCCGGCGATCCTGGCCGAGCGCCTGGGCGTCCCGCAGGTCACCCTGCTCTCCGAGGTCAAGGTCGAGGACGGCACCGTGACGGGCCGCCGCGACGGCGACTCCGCGAGCGAGCAGCTGGAGGCCTCCCTCCCGGCGCTCGTCTCCGTGACGGACCAGTCGGGCGAGGCCCGCTACCCCTCCTTCAAGGGCATCATGGCCGCCAAGAAGAAGCCGGTGGAGTCCTGGGACCTGGAGGAGCTGGAGATCGAGTCGGACGAGGTCGGCCTCGAAGGCTCCTGGACCGCGGTCGACTCCGCGACCCAGCGCCCGGCCCGCACCGCCGGCACGATCGTCAAGGACGAGGGCGAGGGCGGCAAGGCGCTGGCCGAGTTCCTGGCCGGCCAGAAGTTCATCTAGGAACTTCGGCCGAAACCCTCCCGACCGCCCCCTGACTACTTCGCATTCGCAGGAGCATTCCCATGGCTGAAGTCCTCGTCTACGTCGACCACGCGGACGGCGCCGTCCGCAAGCCCACCCTTGAGCTGCTGACCCTGGCCCGCCGCATCGGCGAGCCCGTCGCCGTCGCCCTCGGCGCCGGTGCGGCCGACACCGCCGCCGTGCTCGCCGAGCACGGTGCGGTCAAGGTCCTGACCGCCGACGCCCCCGAGTTCACCGAGTACCTCGTCGTACCGAAGGTGGACGCGCTCCAGGCCGCGTACGAGGCCGTCTCCCCGGCCGCCGTGCTCGTCCCGTCCTCCGCCGAGGGCAAGGAGATCGCCGCCCGCCTCGCCGTCCGCATCGGCTCCGGCATCATCACCGACGCCGTGGACCTGGAGGCCGGTGACGAGGGCCCGGTCGCGACGCAGGCCGCGTTCGCCGCGTCCTTCACCACCAAGTCCCGCGTCTCCAAGGGCACCCCGGTCATCACCGTCAAGCCGAACTCGGCTCCGGTCGAGGCCGCCCCGGCCGCTCGCGCCGTCGAGGCCCTGGCCGTCACCTTCGGCGCCCTGGCCACCGGCACCAAGGTCGTCTCCCGCACCCCGCGTGAGTCGACCGGCCGTCCGGAGCTGACCGAGGCCGCGATCGTGGTCTCCGGCGGCCGCGGCGTCAACGGTGCCGAGAACTTCGGCATCATCGAGGCCCTCGCGGACTCCCTCGGTGCCGCCGTCGGCGCCTCGCGCGCCGCCGTCGACGCCGGCTGGTACCCGCACTCCAACCAGGTCGGCCAGACCGGCAAGTCGGTCTCCCCGCAGCTGTACATCGCCTCCGGCATCTCGGGCGCGATCCAGCACCGGGCCGGCATGCAGACCTCGAAGACCATCGTGGCCATCAACAAGGACGCCGAGGCCCCGATCTTCGACCTGGTCGACTACGGCGTGGTCGGCGACCTCTTCTCGGTCGTCCCGCAGTTGACCGACGAGATCAAGGCCCGCAAGGGCTGACCTGCTTCGATGCTGTGACTCGGGGCCGCGTGGTGACACTCACCACGCGGCCCCGAGGTGTTTCCTGCAACCATTGACTAGACAAGAACCCCTCATTAAATTCTGCTATGCGGATCTAAGCTTCCGTGAAGCGGAAAAAGAGGAGAGTGGACGATGGGTCAGCAGGAGAAGGTGGCGACGAGCCTCGCCGGCGCGGTCAGCGAGGGCATCAGCGCCTCCCTCGCGCCGGTGGACGCGGAGCTCGCGCGCCACTACCCGGGCGACCCCGGCACCCGCCAGCCCATCCACACGGTCTACGTCCCCGGTGACCTCTTCGCCGCCGACACCATCCGCTCCTGGGGCGACCAGGCCCTGGCCGCCCTCGACCAGCACGCCCCGGACGCCGCCACCTTCGCCAAGGTCCTCGGCATCTCCGACGAGCTCGCCGTACCCGTCTACGACCGGGTCCGCGCCAAGCTGCAGCGCGAGCCCGTCGAGGACCTCCGCGTCGACTTCGAGGACGGCTTCGGCGTCCGCTCCGACGAGGAGGAGGACCAGGCCGCGGCCCGCGCCGCCCGCCTCGTCTCCGAGGCCTTCGCCAACGGCACGAACGCCCCGTACATGGGCATCCGCATGAAGTGCATGGAGTCCAACGTCCGCGACCGCGGCATCCGCACCACCGACATCTTCCTCTCCGGCCTGCTGGAGCACGGCGGCCTGCCCGAGGGGCTCGTCCTGACCCTCCCGAAGGTCACGTACGCCGAGCAGGTCACCGCCTTCGTCAAGCTGCTGGAAGCCTTCGAGACCGCCCGCGGCCTGCGCCCGGGCCGCATCGGCTTCGAGATCCAGATCGAGACCAGCCAGTCGATCCTCGCCTCCGACGGCACCGCCACCGTCGCCCGGATGATCGAGGCCGCCAAGGGCCGCGCCACCGGCCTGCACTACGGCACCTTCGACTACAGCGCCTGCGTCGGCGTCTCCGCCGCCTACCAGTCGAGCGACCACCCCGCCGCCGACCACGCCAAGGCGATCATGCAAGTCGCGGCCGCCGGCACCGGCGTACGGGTCTCCGACGGCTCGACCAACGTCAAGCCGGTCGGCACCACCAAGCAGGTCCACGAGGCCTGGAAGCTGCACTACGGCCTCACCCGGCGGGCGCTGGCCCGCGCCTACTACCAGGGCTGGGACATGCACCCGGCCCACCTGCCGACCCGCTACGCGGCGGTGTTCACCTTCTACCGCCAGGGCCTCGAAGCCGCTGCCGCGCGGCTGAAGGCGTACGTCGCGAAGATCGAGGGCGACGTGATGGACGAGCCGGCCACGGCCAAGGCCCTGGCCGGCTACCTGGTGCGCGGCCTGGACTGCGGCGCGGTGGGAGCCGAGGAGGTCACCGCCCTGACCGGTCTGACCCGCGCCGAGCTGGACGCGTTCGCGATCCCGCGCCGCTCGGCGACGCTGACGGCGTCCGCCTGACCGCCCCGGCGGCACCGGCCGCCCGGGCCGCCTTCGCGCCGGTGAAGCCCGGCCGGGAACGCCCCGGCCGGGCCGCACCCGTCTCGCGCGGGCTGGTCCCCTGAAGCCCGGCCCCTATGCGGCCGGGGGGATTTCCGGGGGGATTTCGCCCGAGCCGCGCGGGATCAGCCGCGTCGGGAGCTCGATGCGGGCCGGGGGGAGGGCGGCGCCCGCGAGGCGCTGGAACAGCCGGTCCGTGGCCACCCGGCCCAGGGCCGCCGCGTCCTGGGCCACCACCGTCACCCCGGGCCGCAGCAGGTCGGCCAGCTCGAAGTCGTCGAAGCCGACCAGGGCCACCGGCCGCGGGAGCCGCGCCAGCACCCGTACGAGCGTCACCGTCACCCGGTTGTTCCCCGCGAAGACCGCGGTGACGGGGTCGGGGCCCGTCAGCATCGCCCGGGCCGCCTCCCCGACGCGGTCCGGAGCGGTCGTCCCGAGGGAGACCCAGGGCTCCGCCACCGCCAGCCCCGCGTCCGCCATCGCCGCCCGGTAGCCGCGCAGGCGCTCCGTCGCCGTGTGGATGTGCGGCTGGTCCCCGATGAAGCCGATCCTGCGGTGGCCGCCGCCGACGAGGTGCGCCACGCCCGCGCGGGCGCCGCCGAAGCTGTCCGACAGCACCACGTCCGCGTCGATCCGGCCCGCAGGACGGTCCACGAACACCGTCGCCACGCCCGCCCGGATCTCCGGCTCCAGGTAGCGGTGGTCGTCCCCGGCCGGGATCACGATCAGTCCGTCGACCCGGCGCGCGCACAGCGCCAGCGCCAACTCGCGCTCGCGGTCGGGGTCCTCGGCGCTGGACCCGTTGATGAGCAGCGCCCCGTGGGCCCGGGCCACCTCCTCCACGGCGCGGTTCAGCGGCCCGTAGAAGGGGTCTGCGAGGTCCTCCAGGACCAGCCCGACCGTGGCGGTACGCCCCTTGCGCAGCACGCGGGCGCTGTCGTTGCGGCGGAACCCCAGCGCCTCGATGGCCTCCTGGACCCGCCGGACGGTGTCGGGGGTGACCCCTGCCTCGCCGTTGACCACCCGCGACACCGTCTTGAGGCCCACGCCCGCGCGGGCCGCGACGTCCTTCATCGTCGGCCGGTTGCCGTAGCGGGGATCGGACGGGCGGCGGGTCTGCGGCACGGGACGAAAACCTCCGGAGGTGGTGGTGGGGCGGGGCTCGGCCGACCTTTACGACCTTGAGGATAAGCACTGGGCCGGGGAGTGGGTTTCCGTGGCAGGGTGATGCGGGCAAGCCACTGGGGGCTCCGGACGAGCCATGGGGAGAGGGGTAGACGTGATTGTCTGGATCAACGGCGCATTCGGCGCCGGGAAGACCAGCACGGCCCGCGAACTGACCGGGATCCTGCCGGACAGCACCCTGTACGACCCGGAGCTCGTGGGCGACTCACTACGCCAACTGCTGCCGCGCAAACGCCTCGCGGAGGTATCCGACTACCAGGACCTGCCCAGCTGGCGGCGCCTGGTCGTGGACACGGCCGCCGCGATGCTCGCGGAGCTGGGCGGGGTGCTGGTGGTGCCGATGACGCTGTTGCGGCAGGAGTACCGGGACGAGATGTTCGGCGGGCTGGCGGCCCGCCGGATTCCGGTGCGGCACGTGCTGCTCGCTCCTGAGGAAACGATCCTGCGCGAGCGGATCGCGACGCGGGAGGAGCCGGGGGACCCGGCCGACGCGGACGAGCGGGTGCGGCAGTGGTCGTACGACCACCTCCCCGCCTACCGGCAGGCCCTGGGCGGCTGGCTCGCGGCGGACGCGCACGTCATCGACAACGGCGCCCTGACGGTGGGGGAGACGGCGCAGCGGATCGCCGAAGCCGTACGCACGGACGCGGCCCGCGTGTGCGACATCGTGCAGACGCCGGAGCCGACGCGGGAGACGGTCGCGGCCGGGGTGCTGCTCTTCGACGACGCGGACCGGGTGCTGCTCGTCGATCCGACGTACAAGCCGGGCTGGGAGTTCCCGGGCGGGGTCGTGGAGGCGGGCGAGGCGCCGGGGGCCGCCGGGGTGCGGGAGGTCGCCGAGGAACTGGGCCTGGAACTGGAGGCCCCACCGGGGCTGCTCGTCGTGGACTGGGAGCCGCCGCTGCCTCCGGCGTACGGGGGGCTGCGGCTGCTGTTCGACGGGGGCCGGCTCTCGCCCGCCGCGGAGGCGGGGCTGCGGCTGCCCGGTCCCGAGCTGCGGGCGTGGCGGTTCGTCACGGAGGAGGAGGCGGCGGACCTCCTGCCGCCGGTCCGCTCCGCACGCCTGCGCTGGGCCCTCCGGGCCCGCGAACGAGGCCGCCCCCTCTACCTGGAGGCGGGGCGCCCGACGCCGTAACGGGACGGGGCACGGCGGGGCCGGGCGGGCCAGGCCGGGCGGTGCCTGCCCGGCCACGGCTACGGAAGGAGGTCCGGGTCCGGCCGCGCGGCCGCGAGGAGGGCGGCCGCCGTGTCCTGCGTCAGGGGGTCGCCGTGGCCCAGGCAGGCCACCGACGGGGACAGGGCCGCCAGGCGCCGGAACGAGGCCTGCGCCTGCGCCCGGTCCACGTTGAACACGCCCAGCATCACCTGCCCCACCCCTGCAATGCAGTCGCCCGCGAACAGCACGCCGTGCCGCGGCAGATGGACACCGATGCTGCCCGGCGTGTGGCCCGGGGCGTGGACCACCACCGCCCCGTCGCCGAAGGGGAGCACCTCCCCGTCCTCGACCTCCAGGTCGACCCGCGTCGGCGGCGCCTGCGGCACCGTCAGCCCGTGCGCGTACAGCGGGCGTTCCCAGTCCAGCAGGACCGGCTCCGGCACCGGGAGCTCCCCCCTGATCACCGGGGCCTCCAGCCGGTGCGCCACCACCTGCGCACCCCAGCGCCCGGCGAGTTCCTCCGCCGCGCCGACGTGGTCGCGGTGGCAGTGGGTCAGGACGATCCGCTCCAGCCGCTCCGGGCCCAGCCCGAGCGAGCGTACGGCCTGCTCGATCGCCGCCCCGGCGCCGACGTGACCCGCGTCGATCAGGGTCAGGGCCTCGCCGTCGCGCCACAGGTACGCCTGGCCGATCGGGAAGCGGAGCATGTGGAGCTGCTGCGGGAGCACTTCGACGAGATCCATGCCCCGAACGTACGTCCCCCGGCTCCGCTCCCGGCCGGTCTTTCACCGGGAGCGGAGTTCGCCCACGGCGCAGGCGGACCGGCCCCGCCCCTTCGGGGCCGGCGGGCGGGTCAGCCGCGCTTGGACTCCGCGTAGTTGACGAGGAACAGGGCCTCCGCGACCGACAGCCGCTCCAGCTCCTGCGGAGAGACGCTCTCGTTCACCGCGTGGATCTGCGCCTCGGGCTCGCTCAGCCCGATGAGCAGCATCTCCGCCTCCGGGTACAGCGAGTTCAGCGTGTTGCACAGCGGAATCGATCCGCCCATGCCACTGATCTGCATCTCCTCGCCCGGGTACGCCGCCTGCAGTGCCGCCGCCATCGACGCGTACGCCGGGCTGTCCGTGTCCGCCCGGAACGGCTGGCCCTGGCCCACGACCTCCAGGCCGAGACGTGCCTGCCACGGGGTGTGCGCCACCAGGTGCGCCTCCAGCAGCTTGACGGCCTCGGCCGTGTCCACGCCCGGCGGCACGCGCAGGCTGATCAGCGCGCCGGCGCTCGCGTGCACCGAAGGGGTGGCGCCGACCACCGGCGGGCAGTCGATGCCGAGCACCGTGACGGCCGGGCGGGCCCACAACCGGTCCGCGACCGTGCCCTCGCCGATCAGCTCGACCCCGTCCAGGACCCTGGCGTCGGCGCGGAAGTCCGCCTCCGGGTACTGCAGGCCCTCCCACACCGCGTCCGAGGCGAGGCCGTCGACGGTCGTCGAACCGTCCGCCGCCCGCAGCGAGTCCAGCAGCCGGATCAGCGCGGCCAGCGCGTCGGGGGCGGCGCCGCCGAACATGCCGGAGTGCAGGTTGCCGCCCAGGGTGTCGATCTTCACCTTGATCAGGCACATGCCGCGCAGGGTCGCCGTCACGGTCGGCAGGCCGAGCCGGAAGTTGCCCGTGTCGCCGATGACGATCGTGTCGGCGGTCAGCAGCTCCGGATGGGCCTCGGCGTACTGCTGGAGACCGCCGGTGCCCTGCTCCTCCGAGCCCTCGACGATCACCTTCACCCCCACCGGCACGCCGCCGTTGGCCTTCAGCGCGCGCAGCGCCAGCAGGTGCATGATGAACCCGCCCTTGCAGTCCGCGGCCCCGCGCCCGTACCAGCGTCCGTCGCGCTCGGTCAGCTCGAAGGCGGGGGAGATCCAGGCCGCCTCGTCCAGCGGCGGCTGCACGTCGTAGTGCGCGTACAGGAGGACGGTCGGCGCACCCCCGGGCCCCGGCAGGAAGCCGTACACCGACTGCGTGCCGTCGGGGGTGTCGAGGAGCGCCACGTCCTGGAAGCCCTCGGCGCGCAGCGCGTCGGCCACCCAGTTCGCCGCGCCCTGGCTCTCGCTCTGCGGGAACTGCGCCCAGTCCGCCACCGACTGGAAGGCCACCAGCTCGGTCAGCTCCTGCTTGGCGCGGGGCATCAGCGAGGCGATGGTCTCGGCGATCGGATTCTGGGACATGGGCACGCTCCTCGTGGGTGCGACGTTGTGTAGGTGTACGCCGTGTGCGCGTACGCCGTGTAGGTGTACTCGGCGGTACGTGCGCGCCGCCCGCATCCGCGGGGTGGGCGTATGCCGGGTACGGCGAAAGACAGTCCCGATCCTCGCACAGCAGGACGGGCCGGACTCGCGCCGTAGGATTTGCCTGCATCGGAGCAACCGCATGATCAGGAGCAGCAGCACATCGTGAGCAGCGACGACAGCACCGTCGGGGGACCCGACTCAGCAGCAGGGCAGCCCGCTCAGGGAGCGGAGGACGGGATGGCCGAGGTGCCCGGGGGCACCGATGACGTATGGGACGTGGTGGTGGTCGGGGCCGGACCGGCCGGCGCCTCGGCCGCGTTCGCGGCGGCGACGGCGGGGCGGCGCGTACTGCTGCTGGAGAAGGCCGAGCTGCCCCGGTACAAGACGTGTGGCGGCGGGATCATCGGGCCCTCGCGTGACGCCCTCCCGCCCGGGTTCGTCCTGCCCCTCCAGGACCGCGTCCACGCGGTCACCTTCACGCTGGGCGGGAAGCTGACCCGGACCCGCCGTTCGCGGCAGATGCTGTTCGGGCTCGTCAACCGGCCCGACTTCGACGCCGGGCTGGTCGCCGAGGCCGAGAAGGCCGGAGCCACCGTCCGTACGGGTACGGCCGTCTCGCGGGTGGAGCAGCACGGGGCGGCGGTGCCCGACCGGCGCACGGTCGCCGTGGTGCTCGCCGACGGCGAGACCGTCCTGGCGCGTGCCGTGGTCGGCGCGGACGGCAGCGCGAGCCGGATCGGGGCGCACGTCGGCGTCGAGATGGACCAGGTGGACCTCGGCCTGGAGGCGGAGATCCCGGTCCCGCAGACGGTCGCGGAGGACTGGAAGGGGCGGGTACTGCTCGACTGGGGCCCGCTGCCCGGCAGTTACGGCTGGGTCTTCCCCAAGGGCGACACCCTGACCGTCGGGGTCATCTCGGCGAAGGGCGACGGCGCCGCCACCAAGCGGTACCTGGAGGACTTCATCGCCCGGCTCGGCCTGGCCGGCTTCGAGCCCGCCATCTCGTCCGGGCACCTGACCCGCTGCCGCAAGCCCGAGTCGCCGCTCTCGCGGGGCCGGGTCCTGGTCGCGGGTGACGCGGCCGGACTCCTGGAGCCGTGGACCCGGGAGGGCATCTCCTTCGCACTGCGCTCGGGCCGGCTGGCCGGGGAGTGGGCCGTGAAGATCTCCGAGGCGCAGGACGCGGTGGACGCGCGCCGCCAGGCCCTGAACTACGCGTTCGCGGTCAAGGCCGGCCTGGGCGTGGAGATGAGCGTCGGCAAGCGGATGCTGACCGCCTTCGAGGCCCGGCCGGGGCTGCTGCACGCGGCGATCACCGGCTTCGGCCCGGCGTGGCGGGCGTTCGCCCGCATCACGCGGGGTGCGACCACGCTGCCCGACCTGATCCGGACGTACCCGCTCGCCCGCAAGGCGCTGCACATCCTGGACGGGAAGCAGGCGCGGAACCGGGCCGAGGGGCAGGGCTCGGGGCGGGGCCGGGAGCGAGGGCAGGGGCAGGAGCAGGTGACGGACAAGGGGTAGCGGGGTCCGGGTCCGGGGTTTCGATTTCCAGGGTCCGTGAGTTCCTGACCCGGGCGCCGGCCGGGCCCGGGTAGCGGGGTGCGGGGTGCGGCGGCGGGGTTCTCCCCGGCCGCCGTACGGCTGAGGGTGGCGGTCTTGCCGGGCGTGCGGGCAAGGCCGCCGCTGCTTTTGCGGGTGGGGCGGGTTGGTCGGGCGGGCCGGGGGGCGGCCGGGGCGCGCCGGCGGGTGCGCGAGCGGCCGCGCGCCGCCCTTGGATGCGGCGTGCGCCGGGTGCGGCCGCGTGGGTCAGTTCGACACCGTGAGGCGGAAGACCGGGTGGTCGCCGGCGGCGGCCTGGAGCTCGGCATCGGAGGACTGGGCGGTAAGGCCCTGGAAGAACCGGTTGACCTCCCAGCCCCACTTCTCCAGGTAAGTGCGCAGGAGGGCGGCCTTCAGTACGGGGTCGGTGATCTCGGTGACCGTGAAGGTGCGTACCCTGCGGCCCACGCGCAGCTCGCCGCCACCCGCCACCCGCATGTTGCGGACCCACTGGGAGTGGCCGCGCGCCGACACCAGGTACTGCTCGCCCTCGTAGGTGTGCGGGTTGACCGGGATCCGCTGCATCTGGCCGGACTTGCGACCGCGCACCGACAGCTCGGCCGAACCGGCAAGGCTGATGCCGAGGCGGGCCAGCTTCCCGAGGAGCGAGTTGAAGCGGGTGGCGAGGGGGCTGGCCTGCACGTAGTACGGGGTGGGCGCGTTCATGGCGGGCTCCGGAGTGACGGGAGAGCGGTGCTCTCGCTTGAGATCAGTGTGCACGGATCGGCGGCCCAAAACAAGAGCGGTGCTCTCGAAGTAATGCGGCGCTCTGTTTTTTGGGCAGTGATCTGACTTCTGGCACACTGCTCGTATGAGTACCGTGCGCGGGGCCCGGGAGCGGGCCCGTATCGAGGTCACCGCCGCCATCAAGGACGAGGCGCGCCGCATGCTCGCCGCCGAGGGCGCGGCCAAGCTCTCGCTGCGCGCCGTGGCCCGCGAGCTGGGCATGGTCTCCTCCGCCCTCTACCGGTACTTCCCGAGCCGCGACGAGCTCCTGACCGCCCTCATCATCGACGCCTACGACAGCATCGGCGCCGCGGCCGAACAGGCCGACGCCCGCGCGCTCGACGCCGGCGCCGCCCCCCGCGAGCGCTGGGGGGCGGTCTGCGAGGCCGTCCGCGCATGGGCCCTGGACCACCCGCACGAGTACGCCCTCATCTACGGTTCCCCGGTCCCCGGCTACAGCGCTCCCATGGACACCGTCGGCCCGGCCTCCCGCGTCGGCAACACGTTCATCAACATCGTGCGCGCCGCCCACGCCGGTCGTGGCCTCGCGCTGCCGCCGCTGCCCGCGGTCCTGCGTCCCGAAGCCGTCCGGATGACCGCGGACTTCGCCGAGGGGCTGCCCGCCGAGGTCACCGCCGCTCTGGTCGCCGCCTGGGCGCAGCTGATCGGCCTCATCTCCTTCGAGCTGTTCGGCCAGTTCAACCGGGTGGTAGAGGACCGGGCCGCCTTCTTCACGCACGCCGCGGACCAGCTGGCCCACGGGGTCGGGCTGCCCGCCGTATGACGGCCGGCGCCGCCGCGCGTATGACGGCCCGCTGAGTGCCCGCTCGCTGACAGGCCCGCAGGCGCTTGGCGGCCCGCCCGGCTGCCCTGCCGCCCGGCTGGGCACACGGCCGCGCGCTGCGCGCGATCACATGATGAGGTGACGGATCGCTTGTCTGTTCCTCGCATCAATCCTAGTGGTTCGGCTTTCACCGAACGGGCGCCCGTCTAGTGTTCGTCGGGTCGTGCTCCCGCCCCGCCCCCTCGCCGGAGGAACAGCCGTGGCCCGCGCCGTGAAGGCCCTGTACGCCGTCCTGGTCACCTCCTTGCTGGCCGCCCCGGCGCCCGCCGTGACCGCTTCGGCCGGCACCGCCTCCTCCGCCGGCACCGCCGAGGAGGCGGCCCCGGCCCCGAGACCCCGGGCAACCGGCGTACGGGGCCTGGAGATCGCCGTCCCCGCCTACGCCTGGGCCGGTGACGGCATGCTCGGGGATCTCGTCGCCACCACGCCCGCCGCCTCCGTGGTCGTCCTCAATCCGGGGAACGGCGACGCCCCCTTCGACGGCCGCTGGCAGGCCCGCGCCGACGCGCTGCGCGCCGCGACCACCGCCACCGGTGAGAAGACCAAGGTCCTGGGCTACGTCCACACCGACCACGGCAACCGCGACTTCGACGCCGTCAAGGCCTCCGTCGACAACTACCTCAAGACCCGAGACGGCCGCCTGCACGTGGACGGCATCTTCTTCGACGTCGTGAGCCGCGACTGCGGCCCCGGCAACGCCACCCGCGACCACTACGCCCGGCTGCGCGAATACGTGCAGGACACCATGGACGGCGTCGACCCCACCGCCGCCGACCTCGTGGTCGACAACCCCGGCACCGCCATCGCCGACTGCTACCTGGAGCCCGGCCACCGCACCGCTGACGTCTTCGTCACCTTCGAGGACACGTACGCGGCGTACACGGGAGGCGGCTGGCTCGGAGGGAACGTTTTCGCAGACTCGGGCGGCTACCGCACCGGCACCGAACTCGACCCGACCGGCACCGCGTTCTGGCACCTCGTCCACGCCGTCCCGGACGCGACGGCCATGCGTGCCACGCTGCGTACGGCGTTCGACCGCGGTGCGGGGTACGCGTACGCGACCGGCACGCGCATGCCCAACCCGTGGGACGAATCGCCGAGTTGGAAGTACCGCAGCCAGACGCTGTACGCCGCCACGCTGGGCTGAGGGCCAAGGTGGCCGGGAGGGGGGTTGCGACGGCGGCCGGTGCAGGCCGGTGGCCGCGGTCGGACCCGCACCCGCACCCGCACCGGGAGCCCAGTCGGAGCCGGGGTCGCGGGCGTCAGGCGCCGTCGTTCTCCGGGCGGCGGGCGAAGCGCCACAGGACGTGCGTGATCCGGAGCAGGAACACGGCCCCCGCCAGTACCCCTGCCGCGAGTTTCAGCGCCGCGTCGACGGTGGGCGTGACGTCGAAGACCAGAGCGGGGCCGTACACCGCTCCGAAGACGAGCGCGGCCGCGAAGCATCCGCTGAGGAACGCGTAGCCGATCTCCGTGGTGATCGCGTCCCGGTCCGCCTGCGTACGTCTGCCCATGTACGCATTGTCACAGCCCGTACCGCACTGTCACAAGAGCGCCCCGAGCCCCGCCCCGACCGCCGCACGGTCCCTCGGCGGCCGGGCGCGCAACCCGCCGACCGATCCCGTCCGGACGACCGATCCCATCCGCACGACCGATCCCGCCCGTCAGCCGATCCCGGCCGTCTCCGCCCACCGGCGCGCCAGCGACTCGTCGCCGCTCACCCCCGGGCCCATCAGCGGAAGCCGGTTCCACAGCGTCTCGTACAGCCAGGAGGCAGTCCCGATCACCTCGCAGTCCGCCGGTTCGCCCGTATCGCCCGACACCGTGCGCGGCGGCTCCGCCGACAGGTGTACGGTCCACACCGCCCCCGTGTCGGCCGCGCGGACCCGCAGCACCCGCGGCTCCTCGGTCCGCATCCGGCTGCGCGGCCGCGCGTGGAAGCCGGTCAGCAGCTCGTCCACCCCGTCCTCGGCGAACTCCGGTGTCACCGGCGAGTAGAGCGCCCCGAGAGCCGCCTCCGCGTCCATCCGGTGCACGGCCGTCTCGTGGGCCTGCCGGCGCGCCCAGAAGGCCAGGGGCGACGGCGCGGCCGTCGGCAGGAAGGTCCAGCACTGCACGTCGGCCGGCGCCTCGGCCAGTGCCCGGACGAGGGCCTCGTGCCCCTCGCGGTACCAGGCCAGCAGCTCGGCGCCGGCCAGCTCCGGGGCGTCCGGGAACGGGCCCGGCTCCAGAACGCCGTCGGTGACGTACCCGGCGGCCCAGCGGTGCACCGCCCCCGTGTGCCGCAGCAGGTCGGTGACCCGCCACCCCGGACAGGTGGGAACGGGGGCCTCCGTACCCGCCCGCTCGGCCGTCTCGGCGAGCAACTCGCCCTCCCGCGCAAGGGTCTCCACGTACTCCGAGATCTTCATGCGGGCAGTCTCGCACCGGCCGCCGACAATGCCGGTGAGAATGGAGTCATGGACGGGGAACTCTTCCCGCGCGAGCGGACCGAGATCGCCCCCGGCGCCGTGCACGTGCCCGACTGGCTCGGGCCCGGGCGCCAGCGGGAGCTGCTCGATGCCTGCCGTGACTGGGCGCGCCCGCCCGCGGGCCTGCGCACCGTACGGACACCGGGCGGCGGGACGATGACCGCCCGCCAGGTGTGCCTCGGGCTGCACTGGTACCCCTACGGGTACGCCCGCACCGCCGTGGACGGCGACGGGGCACCCGTCAAACCCATGCCCGACTGGCTCGCGGAGCTGGGGCGGGAGGCGGTGGTGGCGGCGTACGGGCACCCGGGCGCGGACGCGGGCGGGCACCTTGACACGGACCTGGCCGCGGACCCGGCCGCGTACGCGTACGACATCGCGCTGATCAACTTCTACGACGGCGACTCCCGCATGGGCATGCACCGGGACGCCGAGGAGAAGTCCGGGGCTCCGGTGGTCTCCCTCAGCCTCGGCGATACGTGTGTCTTCCGCTTCGGCAACACCGCCTCGCGCGGCCGTCCGTACCAGGACGTCCGGCTGCGCAGCGGGGATCTGTTCGTCTTCGGCGGCCCGGCGCGGCTGGCCTACCACGGGGTGCCGAAGGTGCTGCCCGGCACCGCCCCGCCCGGGCTGGGGCTGACCGGGCGGCTGAACGTCACCCTGCGGGTCGGCGGCCTCGGCGGCGCCCCCGACTGACCGGCGGCGCCGCGCACCCCGCCGATCATGCGAGGATCGCTGTCATGAACGGCAACGGGGCCCCGCCGCGGGCGGGGGATGCGTCCACGGTGTCCGCGGCGTCCGCCGCTTCGGCCGCGACTTCCGGCTCGGCCGTGTCTCCGGGCCCGGTGGCGTCCTCCGGCTCGGCCGCGACCTCCGGCTCGGCCGCGACTCCCGGCTCGGCCGCGTCCTCGGCGCGGGCCCGGCTGGAACGGGGCCGCGGCGCCCTCGGCCCGGCGCTGGAGCTCGTCCACACCGGCCGGGCCCCGACCCGCGCCGTCCTGACCGCCGAGCTCGGCGTCACCCGCGCCACCGCCGGGGCGGTCGCCGCCGAGCTGGAGGCGCTCGGCCTGATCCGCGTCGACTCCCGCCCGGGCGGCGCGGGCGGCACCCAGGGCCGCCCCTCGCACCGGCTCTCCATCGACGAGAACGGCCCCGTGGCGCTGGCCGCGCAGGTGCACTCCGACGGGTTCCGGGCCGCGCTGGTCGGCCTCGGCGGCCGGATCGTGGCCACCGCCCCCGGCAAGGTCACCGTCTCCGCCGACCCGGCGCAGGTGCTCGGCGCCGTCGTCGGGGCGGGCGCGGCGCTCCTCGCCGAGACCGGCCGCCGCTGCGTCGGCGCGGGGCTCGCGGTGCCCTCGGCGGTCGCGGAGCCGGACGGCACGGCGCTGAACCCGCTGCACCTGGCCTGGCCGGCCGGGGCTCCCGTACGGGACATCTTCACGGAGTGCGTGAAGGCGGCCGGCATCGACGGCCCGGCCCTGACCGGGAACGACGTCAACCTGGCCGCGCTCGCCGAGCACCGGCACGGCGCGGGGCGCAGCGCCCAGCACCTGCTGTGCGTGGCCACCGGCCACCGCGGGGTGGGCGGCGCGCTCGTACTGGACGGCCGCCTGCACAGCGGGAGTTCGGGGCTGGCCCTGGAGGTCGGCCACCTCACGGTGAACCCGGAAGGGCGGCCCTGCCACTGCGGCAGCCGCGGCTGCCTGGACGTGGAGGCCGACCCGCTGGCCTTCCTGACCGCGGCGGGCCGCACCCCCGGGCCCGAGGTGTCGCTGCTCCAGCAGGCGCGTGACCTGCTGCGCGAGGAGTACGCGGAGCCGGCGGTGCGGGCGGCCGCCGAGGAGCTCATCGACAGGCTCGGGCTGGGCCTCGCCGGGCTGGTCAACATCCTGAACCCGGACCGGATCATCCTCGGCGGGCTCCACCGCGAGCTGCTCTCCGCGGACCCGGAGCGACTGCGCGCCGTGGTCGCGGACCGCAGCCTGTGGGGCCGCAGCGGGGGAGTCCCGATCCTGCCCTGCACCCTGGACCACAACAGTCTGGTGGGCGCCGCGGAACTGGCCTGGCAACCGGTCCTGGACGACCCGCTGGGCGCCCTGGGGGCGGCGGCGTAGTCCCGGCCGCCCCGTGCCCGACACCGGGCCGGAGGTGCGGCGGCCGGAGCCTACCCGGGCCTGGCGCCGACCGAGGCCGCTACCGGCATGACGGTCGGGAGGGCCGTCGGGTCGACGGCGACCACCACCGCGGGCGCGGGCTCCCGTACGGGCTTGGACGCGGTGGCCACCGGGGCGGCGCGCAGCGAGAACCACACCACCTTCCCGGGACCGTCGGCCTGGTTCCGCGCGCCCCACGCCTCGCTGACCGCGGCGACGAGCGCGAGACCGCGCCCGCAGGTCTCCAGCGTGTCCGCGGCCGGCTCCCGCAGGACGGGAAGGCGCGGATCGCTGTCGTACACCGAGACCGTGAGGCGCCCGAGCCGAAGCTCGATCTCCACCGTGCACGTCTTGTCCGGCTGCGCGTGGCGGTGGACGTTGCTGAGCAGCTCCGTCACGCCGAGCGCAGCCCGATCTATGAGCGGATCGAGCTGCCAATGGCGCAACTGTGCTGAAACGATCCTCCGGATCTGTCCGATCCGGGACGGCAAGGCCTGCAGTTCCACGACGCAGTGCCTGCGTGAATGACTGATCACGGCTGCGACTCCCCGACATGAGTGTTACGGGTGCTGCACCCTCGGTAATGCTCCACCAGGGTCACCCACGGTGCCCGTGTATGCAACCGAACGCGATCGAAAGCGATCCGCATGGATACCCAAAGTGACTGTTTGTGCAGGTGAGGGAGGTACATTGCGAAAGCAGGGGGCGAAGGAACGCACGAAGGAGCCAGTCGCATGAGCACCACCCGTACCTCCGGTACGACGGCTACGACAATCGACGTCGACCGTAGCGACGCGGACTACCGCGCCTGGCTGAAGGAAGCCGTCCGCAAGGTCCAGGCCGATGCCAACCGATCCGCCGACACCCACCTGCTGCGCTTCCCGCTGCCCGAGGAATGGGGCATCGACCTCTACCTCAAGGACGAGTCCACGCATCCGACCGGCTCCCTCAAGCACCGCCTGGCGCGCTCGCTCTTCCTCTACGCGCTGTGCAACGGCTGGATCCGCCCCGGGCGCCCTGTCATCGAGGCCTCGTCCGGGTCCACAGCCGTGTCGGAGGCGTACTTCGCGAAGCTGATCGGCGTTCCGTTCATCGCCGTCATGCCGCGCACGACCAGCCCGGAGAAGTGCCGGCTCATCGAATTCCACGGCGGCGAATGCCACTTCGTGGACGACTCGATGAAGATGTACGAGGAATCCGCGGATCTCGCAGCCCGTACGGGCGGGCACTACATGGACCAGTTCACGTACGCGGAGCGGGCGACCGACTGGCGCGGCAACAACAACATCGCCGAATCGATGTACCAGCAGATGCGGTTGGAGCGCTACCCCGAGCCCGCGTGGATCGTCGCGACCGCCGGCACGGGCGGTACGTCCGCGACGATCGCGCGCTACGTGCACTACATGCAGCACGACACCCGGGTGTGCGTCCCGGACCCGGAGAACTCCTGCTTCTTCGACGGCTGGACCAACAACGACCCGCACGCGAGCAGCGATTGCGGCTCGCGCATCGAGGGCATCGGGCGGCCGCGGATGGAGCCCAGCTTCGTGCCGGGGGCCATCGACCGGATGATGAAGGTGCCGGACGCGGCGAGCGTCGCCGCGTGCCGGGCGCTGGAGCAGGCGATCGGCCGCAAGGCCGGCGGCTCCACGGGCACGGGAGTGTGGAGCGCGCTGAAGATCATCTCGGAGATGGTGGCCGAGGGCCGCAAGGGCAGCGTGGTCACGCTGCTGTGCGACCCGGGCGACCGCTACCTGGACAAGTACTACTCGGACGCATGGCTGACCGCACAGGGGCTGGACATCGCCCCGTACACGCGGACCCTCGAAACCCTGCTGGCGACCGGCGTCTGGCGCGAACCGGCGGCCTGACGGGCCCCCTGACCGGCGGTCCGACGGGCGAGCCGCCTGACGGGCTGACCGGCCGTCCGACGGGCAGGCCCCCTGACCGGCCCCCTGACCGGCCGCCCGCTTCGACCCCTGTCACCGGCCGGCCGGGCGGCGCGCCGTCAGGCGGGCGTCCAGCGCCCGGACCGCCGACCGGAACGACCGCCCCAGGAGCGGGCCGGCCGCGGTGAGGACGACCCGGAGCGGGGCCGGGGCGTCCACCGCGAAGGTCCAGCGCACGAGCGTCCCGGAGCAGGGGTCGGCGGGGGTGAGCAGCCACTCCTCCAACAGCGCCCGGATCCCCGGGGCGTTGGTCACGTCGACCCGGTACGCGTAGCGCCGCGCCGGTTCCGCCGCCATGATCGTCTCCTCGAAACGGGTCCCGCCGACCAGCCGCACCTCCCGGCCCGCACCCCCGTGCGTCGGCCGGGCCAGGGTCACCGCCCCGAACCACCGGGGCCACCCCGCCACGTCCTCGGCCAGGGCCCGGTACACGGCCTCGGGGCCGGCCGTCGTCCGGGCGGTGAAGACCAGGCGGATCGGGGCGTTCTCGATGAAGTCCAGCCCCACCGGGCGGAGTCGGCGAGCCATGGCGGTCCCTCCTGGGGGTGTGCGGTGGAGCGTACGTCCGCGTTCCGCGTACCTTAACTATCGCCCCGTCAGATGTCTGTCGTTCCGGCCGCCTTCGCACTGCGCCGGCGTGCGCTCCCGGTGGAAGAGCCCGACGTGGGGGCCCCCAAGCGTCGCCCGGACAGGCCTAGGCAGGGGGTTCGGGGCGCGGGATGCTGGAGTGCCGCTGATCCCGCCCCCGTGAGCGGAGGCCGATGTGCCGGATCCCTCCCAGCCCCCGCAGCCCCTCCACCCCCTGGCCCTCGAACTCCGCGTGCACGGGGTCCACGGCGCACCCCCCGACGAGCTGCTCGGCGACCCGCGCACCGTCCGGATCACCGGGGACTCCACCGCCGCCGTCTTCCGTCGCGCCGCGGACGTCGACGCCGAGGCCCACCCCGAGCGGTACGCCGGCCGGCCCGTCGTCGAGGCCTACTGCTGGTCCCGGCTCACCTCGGGCAACGGTGCCCGAGCCCTCTGGCTGCTGCTCCTGCCCTTCATGGTGGTCAACCTCGCCCACTGGGCCCGGCCGGCCGCGCCCGCCACCGGTCCGGCGCCGCGCGCGGTGCGCGCGTACGGGGTGCTCGTACGGGTCCTCGCGCTCAGCCTGACCCTGCTGCTGATCGCGGCCGCCTGCGAGGTCGCCCTCGACCTGCTCGCCTGGCAGTGCGCCGGTTCCGGAGCCTGCACCGGCTCCGGAGCCGGGTCCTGGCTCGGGTTCATGGAGCCTGGCCGGTGGTGGGGCCAGCCCGGCCGCCGGCTGGCGCTCGGCGCGCTGGTCCCGGCCGCTCTGACGGGGCTGCTGTGGTACCTGTCGAACCGCACGTGGAGCGCGTACGAGTCGCAGCCCCCGCCGGCGGGCGCCGCCGTGCCCGCGGTCCGCCCGGCCGGTGCGCCCGCCCTCGGCCGGCCCGGATTCTGGTACGGGCGGCGCATCGTGGCCCGGCTGCGCGCCGCGCACACCGCCGCCGGACTGCTGATCGTCGCGGCCGCCGTCGCCGTGCCCACCGCCCACCACGACCGCCTCGCCGGCGGCGCCGTACTCGAAGCCCTCGGCCGGGCGGTGGAGGTGCTGCTGGCCGCCGGGGCCGTGGCCGTCGCCTGGGTCGTCTGCCGGCGCGGCCGCACCGAGGAGCGGGCCGACCACCGCCTCGACCGGGCCGCCGTCACCCTGCTGCCGGGCTGCGCCCTCGCGCTGCTCGCCGCCGTCCTGCTCTACGCGGGCTGGTCGCGCCCCGGCTGGACCTCCGCCGGCCGGCTGCCCGGCGACTTCGCGTTCGGGGCGCTCATGCTCGGCCAGGGCTGCTGCGTGCTGCTGCTCGCCGCCGTCGCCGTCCGGCTGTACCGGCTAGCCCCCGACCCTGCGACCGCGCTGTACGGGCTCGGCGGTCCCGCCATCGCCATGCTCGGCTGCGCCCTCGGCGGGGTGATGTCCGGCGGGGTCGCCCAGCGGATAGCGGACTGGCTGGGCGGGTCGGCCGGGGCGGCTGGGGTGACCGGGGCGGGCGGATCGGCGGCTCCCGGGTCCACGGTGCCGGCCCCGCCCGTACTGCTGTCCTGGCAGGCCGCCGTGCTGCCGCCGCTGCTCCTCGTCCTGGCCCTGCTCGCCGCCTGCTTCGCCGTACGCGGGGTCCTCGCCCGGCGCCGGCTCGCCGCGGGAGTGGCCGCCGAGTACCCGGGGGAGCCGCCGGACGCGGACCGCAGCCGCCGGATCGCCGGGGCCCGGGCCGCCGCCGCGCTCACCGACTCCGCGCCCTGGTTCGTGGCCGCCGTCTCCGGCGTCACCCTGCTGCTCGGTGCGGGAGCCCTGGCCGGAGCCTGGATCAGCGGGCAGGTCCCGGGCGAGGCGGTCCGCGGCGGCCACCCGCTGCTGGAGACCGCCGCGCGGGCGGCGCAGGACGCCGGCTCCTGGCTGATAGGGGTCGCCATCGCCGCGTTCATCGCCTGGGGCCGCCGCGCGTACCGGGATCCCGCGGCCCGCCGCACGATCGGCGTGCTGTGGGACGTCGGCACCTTCTGGCCGCGGGCCGCCCATCCGTTCGCTCCGCCCTGCTACGCCGAGCGCGCCGTCCCCGACCTGACCTGGCGGATGAGCGGCTGGACCGGCCGCACCGGCGGCCGCCTGGTCATCTCCGGCCACTCCCAGGGCAGCGTCCTCGCGGCCGCCGCCGTCTGGCAGCTGCCGCCGCACGTCCGCCGCCGGGTCGCCCTGCTCACGTACGGCTCCCCGCTCCGGCGTCTGTACGGGCGCTGGTTCCCGGCGTACTTCGGTCCGGGCCCCCTCGCCGCCCTGCACGCCGACGTCGACTGCTGGCGCAACCTCTGGCGCGCCACGGACCCCATCGGAGGCCCGGTCCTCCCGGGGCATCCGGCGGCTCAGCCCCCTGAAGCGGCTCCGGCCGCGGCCGATCGCGCCCCTGGCCCTGCACCCGCCCCTGCCCCCGTCGCCGATCCCGTCGCCGACCCCGTCGACCGGGGACCGCTCGCCGATCCGCTCGCCTACGGGCGCAGCGCCCGGTACCCCCTGCCCGCGCCGATCCTCGGGCACTTCGACTACCAGGCCGACCCGGCCTTCGCCGCCGAACGCGACGCCCTCCTGGCCCGGCTGGCCGGCCCCGCCCGGTCCGCCCGCCGCGCCCGGTCCACCGCCGGCGCACCACCCGCAGCGGCCGCGCCCGCCCTGCCCGCCCTGCCCGCCCCCAGGGTCAGCAAGGAGCCGGCAGCGCCGGAAGGGCCGGGAGATCCTCCGGGAACAGGAGGGTGAGTTCGTCCGTGCCCGGGTCCGTGAGCTGGGCCACCCGGCCCGCGTGGCGCTCGACCATCGACTCGAAGGTCTGCCGCGCCGTGCGGCCGTTGCCGAACGCCGGGCCCTTCGGGAGCTCGGTGAAGTACGTCAGCAGCGCCTTCGCCGTGCCCTCCCCGAGCCGGTACTCGTGCTCCTCCGCCTGCTGCTCCACGATGCGCAGCAGCTCCTGGGGCCCGTAGTCCCCGAACGTGATCGTCCGGGAGAACCGCGAGGCCACACCCGGGTTGACGGTCAGGAAGCGCTCCATCTCCGCCGTGTACCCGGCGACGATCACCACCACCGCGTCCCGGTGGTCCTCCATCAGCTTCACCAGCGTGTCGATGGCCTCGCGCCCGAAGTCGCGCCCCGAATCCTCCGGGGCCAGCGCGTACGCCTCGTCGATGAACAGCACCCCGCCGCGCGCCCGGTCGAACGCCTCCTGGGTCCGGATCGCCGTGGACCCGATGTGCTCGCCGACCAGGTCCACCCGCGAGACCTCGACCAGGTGACCGCGCTCCAGCACCCCGAGGGAGGCCAGGATCTCCCCGTAGAGCCGGGCCACCGTCGTCTTGCCCGTACCGGGGCTGCCCGTGAACACCAGGTGGCGGCGGACCGAAGCGGCTTTGAGGCCCGCCTGCTGCCTGCGCCGGCCCACCTCGATCATGTCGGTGAGCGCCCGCACCTCGCGCTTGACGCTGTCCAGGCCCACCAGCGCGTCGAGCTGCCCCAGCACCTCGCCGGAGCCGCGCGCCGCACCCGCCGGCTGCCGGTCCGCCTCCTCAGCGCCCCGCGGATCCGGCACCGGGGCCGCCGCGGGCGCGGGAGCGGGGCCCGCGCCGACCGTACGCATTCCCGCGCGTTCGGCGGCGAGGACCCCGGCCCCGGCCGACTGGGCGGCGGACCGCGAGCCCGACTCGTCGCCGGTGCAGTCCTCGGCGACCGGGCCGTCCTCGGCGAACTCGTACCCGCCGCGCGCACAGCGCTCGGTGTGGCAGCGGGTCAGCGTGGTGCGGCAGCCGTCGATCACGTGGAAGCCGAAGCCCGAACTGCCCGTCACGCGGCAGGAGCGGAAGCTGCCGCGGCCGCCCGCCGACACGTAGAACCCCGCCTCGGACGGGGAACTGACCGTGCACCGCTCCAGCGCGGGATCGGCCCCCTTGGTGACGATCACTCCCGTCTGGACCGCGTCGATCGTGCAGTTGGCGAGGGTGCCGCCGCTGCCGTGGTCGCGGAACCAGGCCCCGGTCGCCGCCTCCCGGATCCGGCAGTCGTCGACCTGCGCGGTGGCTCCGTCGCTCACCGACACGGCCGTGTTGCGCACCTGGGACAGATCGCTGTCGACGACATCCGCGCGCGAGCCCCGGTCCAGGACGAACACCGCGTCCGGTACGTCGTGCACCCGGCAGGAGCTCAGCGAGGCGGTGGCCCCGTCACTGATCCACACCGCCGGATAGTCGCCCGTACTGTCGTGGATCTCGCAGGAGTCGGCGTCCACCCGGGTCCCCGGATCCCACACCGACAGGCCGTTGCGGCCGAAGCGGCGGACGGTGGTCCGGCTGAGCGTGAGCACCGAACGGGAGCGCAGGTCCACCGCGTTCTCCGGGATGTCGTGGATGTCGCAGCCGGCGAGCGTGAGCACCGCGTCGGTGTCCAGGGTGACCCCGTCCGCGGACGTGCGGTGCACGGCGCAGTCGGTGAGGCGGGCCGCGGCCCGCGCGGCGATCTGCACGCCCGTGCCCTTGATCTCGTACACCTCGCAGCCCAGCGCCTCCAGGCCCGAACCCTCGCCGGTGACCGCGATGCCGGCGCCGGACGCATGGTGGATCCGGCAGCGCTCCAGCCGCGGCCGCCCGCCGCCGCGCACGGAGACCCCGGTCTGGCCGGCGGCCACCACCTCGCACTCCTCGAACACCCCGCCGCCGCCGTCCAGTACGGCGATCCCGACTCCCGCCGGGTTCTCCACCGTGCACCGCCGCACCAGGGGCCGGGCGGCCGCGCCGCGCACCTCGATGCCCGCCGCCGACCGGGTGCTGACCCGCAGATCGGTGAGCTCCGGCGAACCCTCCTCGACCAGCAGCGCGGGCGCCGCCCGGTCCTGCCCCTCCAGGTGCAGGTCCTGGACCACCGCGGAGGCGCGCAGCGTGAGCGCGACGCCGTCCGGCGGGGCGATCCGCACCGAACCCACCGAGCCCTCCGGCCCGCGCAGGGTCACGGCATGGTTCAGCACCAGGTTCTCCCGGTAGGTGCCGGGAGCGATGGAGAGCACATCCCCGTCGCCCGCGACGGCGAGCGCGGCGGCCAGCGTCGGATACTCACCGGAGCGGCGCCGCCACCGCGAAGATCCGCCGTGCGTCACCTGGACCGCGCCCTCTGCCATGGTGCTGTCGTGCCCCCGCCCTCGTACTCGTGCCGCCGAAGCGGCCGAAACCACCGCCGCCGCCCACCGCTTTGGCGGCGACCGGCTCCGGCCGCTCCACCGTAGCGCGCGCGGGGCCGGTGGGATGCCAGGTCAGCTGCCCGCGCCCGCCCGGCCCCAGTCCGGCCCCGTGGCCGCCCACGCCCGGTCCAGCAGTATGTACCGACGATGCATGAGCCTGCGTACGACCAGGCGCCGGACCGTCTCCACCAGAGCGGCCGCGGCGAGGGCGGCGGCCAGGCCCACCACCGCCGCGTGGGCGCTCGCCGAGGAGGCGTCGAGAGGCCGCCCCACCAGCCGGCCCTGCGTATCGGTCCATATCCGGAACCGGTCGCCCGTCCGCGGCGGTTCCTCCGCGGCCGGCACCGTGCCCTGGTGGCTGCTCCCGTCGGGCGCCGTCCAGGACGCGACGATCTGCGTGCGCTGCGGGGCCTGCCGCTGCGCCGACGGATCGGCCTCCGTCCCCGTGGTCGTCCCCGTGGGCGGGACGGCCGCCGGGCGCACCACCACCGCCGGTACGAGGTACCGCTCCTGCCGCTGTTCGCGCGCGGCCCGCTGCAGCGTGCCGTCCACCTCCATGCCCGCGACCGTGCCGATGGCCGGAGCCACCAGCAGGACGCAGATCAGTGCGGCGAACGCCACCCACGCCTCGAAGAGATCAGTCGGCCGGCGCAGTGGATTGCGCCGCCAACGCCACACACCCGTTGCTGTCCACACGGTCCGGCACCCCCTTTGCCTCCGTCTGCCTGCCGTCCAAGCCTCCCGCACGCCCCGATAACGCGCATTCCGGGACGCGCGGCAGCCGTGTCACCCGATCCGGTGCATGAAGTCCTGAAAGCGAGACCGTCGCCTTGGTCCCGGCTCCGGTCCCGGCCCCGGTCCTGGCCTGGTCCCGGCCCCGGCCGAAGCCGAGCTCGCTCCCGCACCTTCCCGTCACAGCCCGTCGCATGCTCCAACGGCCCGCTCACGGTGCTTGGTTCCACCCTTCCCCCACAGCCCCTCGAAGGTGTCATTCCAAGGGGCCGGTCCCGCCCGCTACTCCAGGACGCGGACCTCGTCGCCCACCCGGACCGTGCCCGTCCGCACCGGCACCAGCTGCCGCCCGAAGGCCAGCGACTTGCCGATCCGCCGGTGCCGGGCCAGGGACTTGAGGGGTTCCTTGCCGCGCTCCGCCGTCGCCTGGTCGGTAGTCGTCACGATGCACCGCCCGCACTCGCGGACCCCGCGGAAGACGGCGTCGCCGATCGCGATGCGCCGCCAGCCGTCCTCCGCCCACGCCTCGGCGCCGGCGACCACGACATTGGGGCGGAAACGATTCATCGGAAGCGGACCCTCCTCGGGATGGTCCCCCTGCGCGATGAGCGAGTTGAGCGCGTCGAGGGACGCGAGGGTCACGAGCAGCACCGGATAGGCGTCGGCGAGACTCACCGTCTCGCCCGGCAGTGCGTACGCCGGATCGACGGGCCGCCGTACGGCGGGGTCGTCCAGGTGCACCAGCCGCGCCGGCACCCCCAGGTAGGCGCTGAACCAGTCGGCCGCGGCGCTCGCCGCGACCACGGTCTCGACCTTCTTCCCGAACAGGGTGACCGGCTCCAGCGGACCCGGCTCCGGCACCTGCACGGCCAGCTCGGCCATGCCCGGCGCCGACAGGGCGACCGCGCCGCCCCCCAGCGGACGCGCCGCGGCCAACGCCAGCCGGGGCTGCTGGCGTTGGGTGATGACCGTGCCCTCGGTGTCCACCACCGCCCACCGCCGGTCCCCGGACATGCCCCAGGGCTCCACGGCCATCTCGTCGGGAGCTGTCCCCGCTACTGACTTGACGGGATGGACGTGGAGCGCCTGGACACGCAAGTTCGACATGGGAGCATCCTGCCAGGACCCCCCGCGCCCGCCCTAGTGGGCGTTCCTGGATCTGTCAGTAGCCGCGCCCCTGGTACGGGCGGCCGTACGGGTCCTCGTACGAGGCGGCCGGAACCGGAGCCGGAACCTGCATCGGACGCGGGGCGGCCGGACGCATCGCCTCGTACCCCGTACCCGCGGCCACCGGCCGGGGCTGCTGCTGGGCCTGCTGCATGTAGCCCGCACGGGCCACGGCCGGCTGCTGCTGCGGGATGTAGGGAGCGGGAGCTTGCTGCAGCGGCATCGGCGCGGGCGCCTGCTGCTGGTACGGGTACCCGTACGCCGGAGCTTGCTGCTGCTGCGGCATGGCCGGGGGCAGCGCGGCCGGCAGGGCGGGCAGGGAGGAGGCGAGGGCCGGGAGGTATCCACCGCTCGAATAGCCCGAGCTGGGGGAGTCGTAGGCGGCCGGAACGCGGATCGGAGCGATCTGCGGGGTACCCCGTTCGGCGACGAGCGAGTCGTAGATGGGGGTGTCCGGGAAAGAGGGCGCGGAGTAGTAACCGCCGCCATAAGTGGAGCGGGGGGAGGTCATGGGACCTAAGTTAAGCCCACGGCTTCACCGGGTCCATAGCGAGGTGTGACGAACACCGCGCTGACCTGCATATTCGCAGGTCAGAGCCACACCCTTCACTTCCCGTTCACGTGCACGTTTTCGTCGCTTCCGCACCGGGTTGTTCCTACTCGTACTCACCGGTTGGCTGTTGCACCGACTTTGCGCTGACGTAGCGTCACAAGGCGGTGACCTGGGATGACATCGGGGGGCGGGGGTGGTCTGGGGGTGATTGTTCGTTTCAGGCGTCACTCGGGCGGGCATAGGTGCGGCCCTTCCATGCCGCACCGCGACCGCGGTAGTGCTGAACGGCGGAGTCCACGGTCATCAGGAGGTACAGGAGGGCCGTGAGCGGAAGGAGTGGCGCGAGTGCCGCGGGCTGGCGGTAGTAGCGCAGCATGGGCAGATATGTGCCCGCCATCAGCAGCCACGCGAGCCCGCCCGCCCACGCGGTCGCGGCATGCCCGGTCGCGAGCCCGGAGAGCAGCGCGGCCGGGGGGACGAGGTAGACGAGCGCGAGCCCGGCCGCCGTCCCGGCCAGCAGCAGCGGCTGGTGGCGCAGTTGCGCGTACGCGCTGCGCGAGACCATCCGCCACAGGTCCCCGAGCGCGGGGTACGGGCGCACGCTGTCCACCCGCTCCGCCAGCCCGAGCCAGATCCGGCCGCCCGAGCGGCGGACGGCGCGGGCGAGGGACACGTCGTCGATGACGGCCTGCCGGATGGAGTCGGGGATGCCCGCGCGGACGGCGACCTCGGTGCGCAGCAGGACGCAGCCGCCGGCCGCGGCCGCGGTCCGGCCGGTGGGGCGGTTGACGCGGCGGAAGGGGTAGAGCTGTGCGAAGAAGTACACGAAGGCCGGTACGACGAGCCGCTCCCAGACGCTGACGGCGCGCAGGCGGGCCATCTGCGAGACGAGGTCGAGTTCGGAGCCGGTCGCGGCCGCGACCAGCTCGCGCAGGCTGTCGGGCTCGTGCGCGATGTCGGCGTCGGTGAGGAGCAGGTACTCGGGCTCGTCGGCGTGGGCGGTCCGGGCGAGCGCGATGCCGTGGCGCAGGGCCCACAGCTTCCCGGTCCAGCCGGGGCCCGGCTCGCCGGGGGAAGTGAGGGTGAGGGGCAGCCCGGGATGCTCCCGGGCCAGCCGCAGCGCGAGCTCGCCGGTGCCGTCGGTACTGCCGTCGTCGACCAGGATGACCTCGGCTTCGCCGGGATAGTCCTGGGCGATGAGCGAGGGCAGGCTGCGCGGCAGCACCTCGGCCTCGTCCCGGGCCGGGACCACGATGGCGACGGACGGCCACCGCCCGGGGGCGCTGCGCGGCGGGAGCCGCACGTCGGTCCGCCAGAACATGCCCTGGGCGAACGTGAGCCAGATCCAGGCGAGGAGGGAAGCGCAGGCGGCGCAGAGAAGGCCCATGCGGGCAGTGTGCCGAAGATGGCGGGGGGTGTGGTGGATTTGGGGGGGTGCGGGGCG
>NZ_LFML01000145.1 GCF_001044425.1 Streptomyces roseus | reverse complement strand
AGGACCAGGTGGCGGACACCGTGCTCGGTCACCAGGTGCCGGGCCAGGTGCGCACCGATACCACCGGTGCCACCCGTGATCAGGACCGTACCCTCCGGATCCAGGACCAGGGGAGCCTCGGCGGTCGCGGTGACCGGGACGAGGCGCGGGATGCGGACGCCGTCGGCACGAACCGCGCTCTCCGGCTCACCGGAAGCGATGACGGCGTCAAGACCGTCGGTGACCGCCGTGAGGTCGGTCAGCTGGATCCGGCCCGGGTTCTCCGCCTGCGCGGCACGCACCAGACCCCACACCGGCGCCTGAGCGAGATCGACACGCTCGGAAGCCGCGTCCACGACCACCGCACCACGCGTCGCCACCACCAGCGTGGTCTCCGCGAACCGCTCCCCAGCCAGCCACTCCTGCACCACCGCCAGCGTCCGACCGGTCGCCGAACGCACCGCATCCGGCAACAGACCCTCGGTGTCCGGGACGTGGAAGACCACCGCGCCCGTCAGCTCACCCTCCGGCAGCTCACCCCACACATGCGGCCCGGCCACCCCATCCACCGGAGCC
>NZ_LFML01000144.1 GCF_001044425.1 Streptomyces roseus | reverse complement strand
CCGGCACACGGGAACACCCACCACCCGCTCGCTGATCGCCTACGACCACTGACCCGAGCACTTCGGACTTACTCGTCTAGTCCCCGCGCCCCGGCCCCCGTACGACCCCCCGCCCCGGCATCCCGGGAAGGGGACCTCAGCCCTCGCCCTCGCGCTCCGCCAGGAAGCGCTCGAACTCGCGGCCGATCTCGTCCGCCGACGGGATCTCCTGCGCCTCCGCGATCATGTTGCCCCGCGTCTCGGCGCCGGCCGCCGCGTCGTACTGGTGCTCCAGCCCCTGGACCAGGGCGACCAGCTCCTCGTCGCCCTCGCGGATCTGCCGGTCGATCTCCGTCTGCGTACGGTGCGCCTCGGTGCGCAGCGCGTGGGCCACGGCCGGCAGGACCAGCCCGGTCGCCGCCGTGATCGCCTCCAGCGCCGTCAGCGCGGCGTCCGGGTACGCGGAGCGCGCCACGTAGTGCGGTACGTGCGCGGCGACGCCCAGCACGTCGTGTCCGGCCTGCCCGAGACGGAACTCCACGAGCGACTCGGCGCTGCCCGGAACCTGGGCCTCGTCGAAGGGGCTGCGGTGGCCCGGCATCAGGTCGGTCCGGTTGCCGTGCGGGGTGATCCCGACGGGGCGGGTGTGCGGGACGCCCATGGGGATGCCGTGGAAGTTGACCGAGAGCCGGACGCCGAGGCGCTCGACGATCTGCCGGACGGCGACGGCGAAGCGCTCCCACTCCACGTCCGGCTCGGGGCCGGAGAGCAGCAGGAACGGGGCGCCCGTGGCGTCCTGGACGAGGCGCACCTCAAGGCGCGGTTCCTCGAACTCGGTCCAGTGGTCGCGCTGGAACGTCAGCAGCGGGCGCCGGGCGCGGTAGTCGACCAGGCGGTCCGCGTCGAACCGGGCCACGACCTGGTGGGGAAGCGTGTCGAGCAGCCGCTCGACGATCTGCTCCCCGGCCTCGCCCGCGTCGATGTACCCCTCGAAGTGGTAGAGCATGACCAGCCCGGCCGAGTCCTGGGCGAGGGCCAGATCAGCCACTGCCAGGCCCTTGGCGTCCCATTCGTACAAACCCTGTGGATCAAGCACCGTCACCACTCCTCCTCGCTGCCTTCTGTGCGCACAACGTCCAAGGCGGCGGCTCCATTCCCCAGTTGGCCCTCTTCACAGCAACGCAACACGACGCGGGGAACGCGACGAGGCCCGCCCCCCTGAGGGGACGGGCCTCGTCTTCAGCTCAGCTCACACCGGGGTGTGATGCGCTGCGATCAGCTCTGGCCGCCGGCCAGCTTCTCGCGCAGCGCGGCCAGGGCCTCGTCGGAGGCCAGGGCGCCCGAGGTCTCGTCCGACTCCGAGGAGTAGGAACCACCCGAGATGCCCGCACCGGCGTTGCCACCGGCGGCCGGGGCGGCAGCGCCCTCGGCAGCGGCGGCCTCGTCGGCCTCGCGGCTCTTGATGACCTGCGCCTGGTGCTGCTCGAAGCGGACCTGCGCCTCGGCGTACTGGCGCTCCCACGTCTCGCGCTGGGTCTCGTAGCCCTCGAGCCAGTCGTTGGTCTCGGGGTCGAAGCCCTCGGGGTAGATGTAGTTGCCCTGGTCGTCGTAGGACGCGGCCATGCCGTACAGGGTCGGGTCGAACTCGACCGACGCCGGGTCGGCACCGAAGGACTCGTTGGCCTGCTTCAGCGACAGCGAGATCCGGCGACGCTCGAGGTCGATGTCGATGACCTTGACGAAGATCTCGTCGTTGACCTGGACGACCTGCTCCGGGATCTCCACGTGGCGCTCGGCCAGCTCGGAGATGTGGACCAGACCCTCGATGCCCTCGTCCACGCGGACGAACGCACCGAACGGAACCAGCTTGGTGACCTTACCCGGGACGACCTGACCGATCTGGTGCGTACGGGCGAACTGCTGCCACGGGTCCTCCTGCGTCGCCTTCAGCGACAGGGAGACACGCTCGCGGTCCATGTCCACGTCGAGGACCTCGACGGTGACTTCCTGGCCGACCTCGACAACCTCGGACGGGTGGTCGATGTGCTTCCAGGACAGCTCGGAGACGTGGACGAGACCGTCGACGCCACCCAGGTCCACGAAGGCACCGAAGTTGACGATCGAGGAAACGACGCCGGAGCGGACCTGACCCTTCTGCAGGGTGGTGAGGAACGTCTGGCGGACCTCGGACTGGGTCTGCTCCAGCCAGGCGCGGCGGGACAGGACCACGTTGTTGCGGTTCTTGTCCAGCTCGATGATCTTCGCCTCGAGCTCCTTGCCCACGTAGGGCTGGAGGTCGCGGACGCGGCGCATCTCGACGAGGGAGGCCGGCAGGAAGCCGCGGAGGCCGATGTCGAGGATGAGACCACCCTTGACGACCTCGATGACGGTACCGGTGACGATGCCGTCTTCTTCCTTGATCTTCTCGATCGTGCCCCAGGCGCGCTCGTACTGGGCGCGCTTCTTGGACAGGATCAGACGGCCTTCCTTGTCCTCCTTCTGGAGGACGAGGGCCTCGATCTCGTCGCCGACCTTGACGACCTCGTTCGGGTCGACGTCGTGCTTGATCGAGAGCTCACGGCTCGGGATCACGCCTTCGGTCTTGTAACCGATGTCGAGCAGGACCTCGTCCCGGTCGACCTTCACGATGACGCCGTCGACGATGTCGCCGTCGTTGAAGTACTTGATCGTCTCGTCGATCGCGGCGAGGAAGGCTTCCTCGTTACCGATGTCGTTGACCGCTACCTGCGGGGTGGTAGAGGTGGTCTCGGTGCTGCTCGTCATGTGGGAAAGGGCTCCGGTTACGGACAGAAAGTCGTAGGTACTGCTACGCCGGGAGCCCTTATCGGCATCTGCCGAAGAAGCCGGACAGCCAAGGAAGCCCCTACTCCGCCGTGAAGCGGTCAGGGCCTCGAAAACCGAGGGGACATCAACAGATGCAAGCGCAGCCTGCTAGGTCTGAGGAGCACAGGCTCGCAGCGCAACTTGTAGCATACGGGGGCAGCCGGACAGGGTCAATGCGCGAAGGCGCACACCCCGGGCGGATCGCCGCATAACCGGCACAATTCGTGGGCGGGCGGGCGCCGATGGCCCTTCCCTGCCATGTTGCGACTCTTTCCGACTCCTTCCGCAGACTACGACGACGGGCCCCATGAACCAAGAGGACTACGCCCCCGAAGACGCGTACGAGGCCGGGGACGCCGCCGGCGAGGACGCCGAGGCCACCCGGCGCGAGGCCGGCGATGCGGAGAGCAGCCGGGCCAGCCGGGGCTGGTGGGACCGCAACGCCGACGAGTACCAGAACGAGCACGGCGCCTTCCTCGGCGACGACCGCTTCGTCTGGGGGCCGGAGGGGCTGGACGAGGCGGACGCCGCGCTGCTCGGCCCGGCGGACTCCCTCAAGGACAAGGACGTCCTGGAGATCGGCGCCGGCGCCGCCCAGTGCTCGCGCTGGCTCGCCGCCCAGGGCGCCCGCCCCGTCGCCCTCGACCTCTCCCACCGCCAGCTCCAGCACGCCCTGCGCATCGGAGAAGGCGTACCGCTGGTCGAGGCCGACGCCGGACGCCTGCCCTTCCGCGACGCCTCCTTCGACCTCGCCTGCTCCGCCTACGGGGCGGTCCCCTTCGTCGCCGACCCTGTGAACGTCATGTGCGAGGTCCACCGCGTCCTGCGCCCCGGCGGCCGCTGGGTCTTCTCCGTGACCCACCCGATCCGCTGGGCCTTCCCCGACGAGCCCGGCCCGGAGGGGCTGTCGATCGCGGCCTCCTACTTCGACCGGACCCCGTACGTCGAACAGGACGAGCAGGGCCACGCCGTCTACGTGGAGCACCACCGCACCCTCGGGGACCGGATCCGCGACGTGGTGGCGGGCGGGTTCCGCCTGGTGGACCTGGTGGAGCCGGAGTGGCCCGCGTGGAACACCCAGGAGTGGGGCGGCTGGTCCCCGCTGCGCGGGAACCTGATCCCCGGCACCGCGATCTTCGTCTGCGAGAGGGACTGAGGCCCCCTTGAGCCGACAGCCGCGCCAGGCCGAACTCGACGCCCTTCCCGTACGGGAGGCAGTGCCCGCGCTGCTGCGCGCACTGGACGCCCACGGCACGGCGGTGCTCTGCGCGCCGCCCGGCACCGGCAAGACCACGCTGGTGCCGCTGGTACTGGCGGGGCTGGTGGGGCCGGCGGCCGGGGGGCCGCGGCGCAAGGTGGTCGTCGCCGAGCCCCGGCGGATCGCCGCCCGCGCGGCGGCGCGGCGGATGGCCTGGCTGCTGGGCGAGCCGGTCGGCGGCTCGGTGGGCTTCACCGTGCGCGGCGAGCGGGTGGCGGGGCCGGACACGGTGGTGGAGGTGGTCACCACCGGCGTCCTCCTCCAGCGCCTCCAGCGCGACCAGGAGCTCGCCGGCGTGGACGTGGTGGTCCTGGACGAATGCCACGAGCGGCACCTGGACGCCGACACGGTCGCCGCGTTCCTGCTGGACGTACGGGAGACCCTGCGCCCGGAGCTGCGGCTGGTGGCGGCTTCGGCGACGACGGACTCCGCGGGCTGGGCACGGGTCCTCGGCGGCGCGCCGGTGGTGGAGGCCGCGGGGGTCTCGTACCCGGTGGAGACGGTCTGGGCCCCGCCGGCCCGGCCGGTGCGGCCCCCGCACGGGATGCGGGTGGACCCGGCGCAGCTGGCGCACGTCGCCTCGGTGGTGCGGCGGGCGCTGGCGGAGCGCTCGGGGGACGTGCTGTGCTTCCTGCCCGGCGTCGGCGAGATCGCCCGCGTCGCGGGGCAGCTGGGCGGCGTGGAGGCGGAGGTGGTCCAGCTCCACGGCCGCGCCCCGGCCGCCGTACAGGACGCGGCCCTGTCCCTCGCACCCGGCCGCCGGGTCATCCTCTCCACGGCGGTGGCGGAGTCGAGCCTGACCGTGCCGGGGGTACGGGTGGTCGTGGACTCCGGGCTGGCCCGCGAACCGCGGGTGGACCACGCGCGGGGGCTGGGGGCGCTGGCGACCGTACGGGCATCGCGCGCGGCCGGGCGCCAGCGGGCCGGCCGGGCCGGGCGCGAGGCTCCGGGGACGGTGTACCGCTGCTGGGCGGAGGCGGAGGACGGCCGGCTGCCGGCGTTCCCCTCGCCCGAGATCCGGCTCGCGGACCTGGCGCAGTTCTCGCTGCAGGCGGCCTGCTGGGGCGATCCGGACGCGGCCGGGCTGGCCCTCCTGGACCCCCCGCCGGCCGGGGCGATGGCCGCGGCGCGGGAGGTGCTGGTGGCGGTGGGCGCGGTCTCCGCGGCGGGCGCCGTGACCCCGCGCGGGCAGCGGATGGCCCGGCTCGGGCTGCACCCGCGCCTGGCCCGGGCCCTGCTGGACGGCTCCGCCGGGCTGGGAGCCCGGCGGGCGGCGGAGATCGTCGCCCTGCTGAGCGAGGAGCCGCCGCGGGAGTACGGGGACGACCTGGCCGCCGCCTGGCGCCGGGCCCGCGCGGGCGCCGACGCGTACGGCTCCCGCTGGCGCGCGGAAGCCCGGCGCCTGGAACGCGCCGCGGGCGGCGGGGACGGGGCGCCGCGGGCCGCCGGCGGAGGCGGGGCTGCGTCGCGCGCCGCCGCCGGTGCGCACTCCGACGACGCCGCCGCCGGGCTCGTCGCGGCCCTGGCCTTCCCCGAGCGCGTCGCCAGGGCCAGGGGGCAGGGGACGTTCCTGATGGCCTCCGGCACGGCGGCCGAGCCCGGCGAGGGGTCGGGGCTGCGCGGCGCGCCCTGGCTCGCCGTCGCCGTCGCCGACCGGGGCCCGCATTCCGCCTCCGCCCGGGTCCGGCTGGCCGCCGTCATCGACGGGGACACCGCCCGGGCCGCGGCCGGCCACCTGCTCCGGACGGCCGAGGAGGTGCGCTGGGAGGACGGCGACCTCGTCGCCCGCACCGCCGAGCGGCTCGGCGCCATCGAGCTGGCCGTGCGCCCGCTGGCCAAACCCGACCCGGTCCTCGTCCGGGCGGCCCTCCTCGACGGCCTGCGCAGCGAGGGCCTGGGCCTGCTGCGCTGGACCGAGGACGCGCGCACCCTCCGCGCCCGGCTCGGCTTCCTGCACCGCACGCTCGGCGGCGGCTGGCCGGACGTACAGGACGACGGCGTCCTGCTGGAGCGCGCCGACGACTGGCTGGAGCCCGAGCTGTCCCGGGCCCGCCGCCGCGCGGATCTCGGGAGGATCGACGCCGGTCAGGCGCTGAACCGGCTGCTGCCCTGGGCCACCGGCGAGGCCGCCCGCCTCGACGAGCTGGCCCCCGAGCGGATCGAGGTGCCCAGCGGCTCCCGGATCCGCCTGGACTACGGCTCCGGGCAGGGGAACGGTCAGCCCGTGCTCGCCGTGAAGCTGCAGGAGCTGTTCGGGCTGGCGCGGACCCCGGAGGTGGCCGGGGTTCCCGTCCTCGTACACCTGCTCTCCCCGGCCGGGCGGCCCGCCGCCGTCACCGCCGACCTCGCCTCGTTCTGGCAGGGTGGCTACCGCGCCGTGCGCGCCGAGCTGCGCGGCCGCTACCCCAAGCACCCCTGGCCGGAGGACCCGGCGACCGCCGAACCCACCCGGCACACGAACGCCCGGCTCAGACGCCGGCCGTGAGCTGCGCGGCGCGGCCCTCCCCGTCCCGGGTTCCGCTGCGGCGCCGGCCCCGGGCCTCCAGCCACAGCGCCAGCCCGAGCAGGACGAGGGCGCCGGCCGCCAGTCCGGCCGGCGCGTACGTGTGGAGCGCGAGGACCTTCGTACGGTTCGACTTGACCAGGTCGACGGTGTACCGGGCGTAGTCCTCGCGCATCTTCACGTGCCCGGCGAAGACGGTGAGCCTGCCCTCGGGTGCGCCGGCCGCGATGCCGCCGCGCATCTCCTGTTCGATGACCTGCTCGGCGTTGACGGGCGCGCCGGTCACCGGGTCGACCCAGAACATCGCCTTCACCTGGTACCAGAGGCTGGTGCCGGTGGTCTGCTCGAAGGTCTTCGGGTCGATGCCCTCGATCGGCATCTTCTTCGGCAGCGAGACCTTCGTCCACGGGACGGTCTGCTCGTAGTAGTAGACGTCCATCCCGCGGTAGGTGCGCGGGCCCACGTAGTGGATGGGCGAGGCGGTGCGGGTCTGCGCGTCGAAGTAGAGGTAGTCGCGCGGCTCGGCGAAGAAGGGCCACTTGAACTCGATGCCCTCGCGTCTGACCGGGTCGCCGTCGACCATCTCGCCGGTGGCGTGCACCGGGTCCTGGGTGTGGGCGTCGAAGATGTAGCGCTCGGGTATTTGGGAGACCATCTTGCCGTCCGGGCCCATGATGTACGACAGGGTGTCCCAGACGACGACGTCCTTGCCGGCGCTCGCCTCGATCTCCCGGGACGCCTCGACGTTGCCCTTCAGGGTCTGGACGATGGTGACCTTGTCGACCTTCTTGGGCTGCATGCCGGCGGTGTAGTCGAGGAGGGTCGCGTCCTTCGCCTCCAGGACCATCTCCTGGTACTGGTTCGGCGGGATCTTGGCGAGCCGGGGGTAGGCGTACCAGCGCAGCAGCGGTGCGAGGGCG
>NZ_LFML01000143.1 GCF_001044425.1 Streptomyces roseus | reverse complement strand
GTCGCGGTGCCGGCGGGCGATCGCGTAGTCACGGCCGAGTTCGACCATCTCTTCGTTGCGGGCGGGCTCGGGAGTGCTGCTCTTCCGGCTGAAGAAGCCCATGTCAGTGACCCTTCGGGTTGTTGAGCAGGGAGCGGATGACGACGGCGCACACGGCGACCGAGGCGGCCGTGATCGCGACGGCGAGGAGCATCGAGACGAGGACGGCGCCGACGACCAAGACCACGGCGCCACCGCCGGCGACGAGGGCGGCGACGCTTCCGGGCGTGAGCTGGACGCTCGGGCGAGCAGCCGGAGCGGGGACCGGGGCCGGGGCGGTCGGCATGGGGACCGCCGCGGGCTCGGGGACCAGGTGGACCGGGGTGTAGGTGTCGGGCTTCGGGTACTTCGGCGTGAGCATGAACGGATCTCCCTTCAGGCCTTGCAGCGGTGGGTGCGGGCGGCGAGTTCGGCGCTGGCGCGGGTGAAGTAGTCGGCGGAGAAGTCGCAGCCCGGAGCGGTGCACACGGCGGTGTGCTTGGTACGGCCCCGGCCGTCGTGGTGGGTGCCGACACGCACCGGGCCGAAGCGGGCGAGGTTGTAGAAGCGGTTCGGGCGCATGGGGT
>NZ_LFML01000015.1 GCF_001044425.1 Streptomyces roseus | reverse complement strand
GCGTACCGGGACCCGTACGGCGGGCAGCGGCAGCGGGGCGGGGGCAGGGGCGGCGCGGTCCTCGGCGGGATCATCCTGGGCGAGATCCTGGGCGGCGGCCGGAGCCGGGGCGGCGGATTCGGCGGGGGCGGCTTCGGCGGCGGGGGGCCGGGCCCGGGCTCGTTCGGCGGCGGCGGCACCCGCGGCCGGATGGGCGGCGGCGGGCGCTTTTGACGCACTCTTCCCGATCCTCGAAAGGGCACCGATGAGCAAGCAGACCATCCTCGGCCGCGTCACCCAGCTCGCGAAGGCCAACGTCCACGCGCTGCTGGACCAGGCGGAGGATCCGCGGAAGATGCTGGACCAGCTGATCCGCGACTACACGGACAACATCGCGGAGGCGGAGCAGGCGGTGGCCACCACGATCGGCAACCTGCGGATGCTGGAGGCGGACCACGAGGAGGACGTGGAGGCGGCCGCGGAGTGGGGCGGCAAGGCGCTGGCGGCGAGCCGGAAGGCGGACGAACTGCGGGCCCGGGGGGCCACGGCGGACGCCGACAGGTTCGACGGCCTCGCGAAGGTGGCCCTGGGCCGCCAGCTCCGGTCGGAGAAGGAGGCGAGCACCGCGGAGCCGACGATCGCCGCCCAGACCGAGGTCGTGGACACGCTCAAGTCCGGTCTGGCCGCGATGAGGGACAAGCTGGCGGAGCTGACGGCGAAGCGCGACGAGCTGGTGGCGCGGGCCGAGACCGCCCGGGCGCAGAACACCATGATGGACGCGGTGAAGCACATCGACGTGATGGACCCAACGAGCGACATCGCCCGCTTCGAGGACAAGGTCCGCCGGGAGGAGGCCAGGGCCATGGGCCGGCAGGAACTCGCCGCCTCCTCCCTGGACGCCCAGTTCGAAGCCCTGGACGACCTCGAGCGGTCAGCCGAGATCGAAGCCCGGCTCGCGGCGCTGAAGGGCCGGGCGGCGTAGCCGTCCGCGCTCCGCGGCGGGGCCCCGGGGCGATTCCCCCGGGGCCGGCCGGCCGCGGTCAGCCGTACATGCTCAGCAGCTGCTCCGCGGACAGCTCCGTGACGGACTCCGCCGCGCCGCCGGGCAACGGCAGCTCGAACCACACCGTCTTGCCCCGGTGGGTCCGCCGGGTGCCCCAGCCCGCCGACAGCATGCCGACCAGTTGCAGGCCCCGGCCGCCCTCGTCGGTGTCGCGCGCCCGCCGCCGCCGCGGCTGGACCAGGTTGCCGTCCCAGACCTCGCACACCAGGGTCCGGTCCAGCAGCAGCCGCAGCCGGATCTCGCCCTCGCCGTACCGCAGGGCGTTGGTGACGAGCTCGCTGACCAGCAGTTCGGTGGTGTCCAGCAGCCCCTCCAGACCCCACGCGGGCAGCTTCGCCCGCGCGAGCTCCCGCGCACGGCCCACCGAGCGGGCCTCGCGCGGCAGCTGCCAGTCCCCGACGGCGTCCATCGGCAGCCCCTGCACGCGCGCCATCAGCAGCGCGATGTCGTCCTCGCCGTGCCGCGTGTCCAGGGTGTTCAGCACGTGGTCGCAGACGTCCTCCAGCGGCCGCACCGGATCGGCGAGCGCGTCCCGCAGCCCGCGCAGCCCCTCCTCCAATGGGTGGTCGCGCGATTCGACCAGTCCGTCCGTGTACAGGGCCAGCAGCGCGCCCTCCGGCAGGTCCACCTCGACCTCCTCGAACGGCTCCCCGCCCACCCCGAGCGGCATCCCGGGCGGCACCTCCAGCAGCAGCGCGGGCCGCGGCGGGCCGCCCGGCTCGGCCGGCTCCACCAGGACCGGCGGCATGTGGCCGGCGTTGGCGATGGTGCAGCGCCGGGTCACCGGGTCGTAGACGGCGTACACGCAGGTCGCGAGGTACACCTCCGAGCGGTCGGCGTCCCGCGAGTGCAGGGCGGCCCGGGAGGCCTGCTGGGCGCCGCCGGGCGCGCCGAGCCCGCGGGCGATCTCGTCGAGCGCGGTCAGCACCTCGGCCGGTTCCAGGTCCAGCAGGGCCAGGGTCCGTACGGCGGTGCGCAGTTCGCCCATCGCGACGGCCGCCCGCAGGCCGCGGCCCATCACGTCGCCGACGACCAGCGCCGTGCGGTGCCCGGGCAGCTCGATGACGTCGAACCAGTCCCCGCCGACCTCGGTGGCGGCGTTGCCGGGCAGGTACCGGCAGGCGATGTCCAGGCCGGCCGCCTCGGGGTCGCCGGGCGGCAGGAGGCTGCGCTGGAGTATCAGCGCCCGCTCGTGCTCGCGCCGGTAGAGGCGGGCGTTGTCGATGCAGACGGCGGCGCGGGCGGCGAGCTCGACGGCCACCGCCCGGTCCCGTTCCCCGAACGGTTCGCTGCCCTTCGTACGGGAGAACCGGGCCAGCCCGACCACCGTGTCGTGCGCGACCATCGGCACGACGAGCGTCGACTGGACGAGGTCGTCGGCCCCGCCGCTCTCGATCAGCCGGGGCCGCGCGGTCCGCAGGGCCAGCGCCCCCGGCGAGGCAGCCGGATAGCGGTGGACCTCGCCCACGGAGACCCCCGACCCCGGATCCGCCAGCGGACCGTCCGAGACGGCCGAGGCGAAGGCGACCCGCCGCAACGGGGCCGAGGGTGCCCGGCCCGGTCCGCGCATCGAGGGCAGCGGGGGCACGCCGGGCCCGTGCGGCCGGGCGGGCCGGTCGTCGTCGCCGAGCAGCAGCCCCTGGTAGAGGTCGACGGCGGCGAGGTCGCAGAAGCCCGGGACGGTCACGTCGAGCAGTTCGCGGGCGGTGGTCTCCAGGTCGAGGGAGGTCCCGATGCGGTGCCCGGCCTCGTTGAGCAGGGCGAGATTGCGCCGTACCCCGGCGGCCTCGCGGGCGGCGAGGTGGCGTCGGGTGACGTCGGTGCCCAGGCCCGCGACGCCGATGGGCCGGCCGGTGCCGCCGTGGACGCGGTAGAGGTTGACGGACCAGTGGCGGTGTTCGCGGCTGCCGGGGGCGGCGCCGGTGATCCGAAGGTCGGTGACGGAGTCACCGGTCTCCAGGACCCGGCGCAGGGCCTCGGTCATCCGGTCGGCCTCCTGGGCCGGGAGGTAGTCGTGGACGGTGCGGCCCCGGTGTTCCTCGACGGCGCCGCCGAAGACGGTCGCGAAGCGGCGGTTGGCGCGCTGCACGGTGAGGTCCGTACCGAAGAGCAGGAAGCCGAAAGGAGATTGGCCGAATATGGCCTGCGAAGCGGCAAGGTCGGATTCGATGCGGCGCAGCGCGCGTACGTCGACGACGACGCAGAGCGCGGCCCGTTCGGCGGTCTCGGTCTGGGTGGGCATCACGTAGATCTCGGCCACGCCGTGCGCGCCGTCCCCGCCGGGGATGCGGAACGGGACGAGGCCGGTCCATTCCTTGCCGTCGAGGATCTCGGCCATTCTGCGGTGGCCGTCGGCGCGCAGCTCCGGCGGCATGAAGGCGTCCACCGGGTCCCGGCCCACGGCCTGGCCGGCGGTCAGCCCGAACAGCTCCTCGGCGCGCAGGCTCCACTGGTCGATGAGCCCGTCGGGTCCGATGGAGAAAGACGCGACCTTTATGTAGTCATATATCGAGCCAGGCGGGCTGCTGTGCCACAGGGAGTCGTTCCACGTCTCCCCGGGCACGCGGGCCTGATGTGCCTGCGCAGGTATCTCGCTCACGCGACCGTCCCCTCCAGCTCACCGCAACCGGACCGGCCATGACCGAAGTATTCAGCACCACGGCCCCGCACGGCACGGCGTTCACGATCACAAAAAGGTCCCGACTATTTCGAGCCATGCCGTGTGATCGTCGGCCATCCGTCACCTTGTTACTCACCAGGAAGCGCCAACTCGAACCACACGGTCTTGCCCGATTTCCCGTGCCGGGTCCCCCAGCGCTGTGCCGAGACGGCGACCAGATGCAGTCCCCTGCCGCCTTCGTCATCCGGGTGGGCGACCCGTTCGCGGGGTGGATCCGGAAGCGGATCGGATACCTCCACCAACAGCGCGGCGCCCTCCGCGGGACTTCCGCTGGCCGAATTCTGCCGCACGAGGCGGACCCCGATGGGGCCGGAGGCGTACCGCAGTGAATTGGTGACCAACTCGCTGACCAGCAGGACGGTGACGTCGCCGACGGAGTCGAGGCCCCAGGAACTCAGCGTGCCGCGGACGGCGTGGCGGGCGGTGCGGACGGCGCCGGGCTCTGCGGGGAAGGCCCACTCGGCGCATTCACCGTCTGTGTCGATCACGCCGATCACTTCCCGGGCCGGCAAAGGCCCCCGTCCGATTCCGCAGGGACAGAGCCACGAGGGGCGGTACACGATTGGGACTAATAGCGACATACCCGATATTCGAGGCGTCGTACCACCCGATCCCTCACGCACCGGCGCACTGTGGCGCAGACGGCCCAGCGCACGCGCGTCACGCGCCCCCGTGCGACCTGGTGTGCCGCGCCCCGCGCCCGTCGCGCAGCCGGCGGCCCGCCTCGGCGACGGCCGGCCGGTCCTGGTCGAGCCAGTCCACGGAGTCCAGCTCCTCCGGCGCGAGCCAGCGCAGCTCGTCGTGGTCCTCCAGCGGCGCGGGCTCGCCGGACAGCAGCCGCGCGGTCCACACGTGCAGGACGAGACCGGGCCTGATGCGCCACTCCCCCGGGATCCGCTCCAGCGGCTCGGTCTCCACGCCGAGCTCCTCGCGCAGTTCGCGTACGAGCGCCTCGGGTACGGACTCGCCCGGCTCGGTCTTGCCTCCGGGCAGCTCCCAGCGCCCGGCCACCTCGGGGGGCGCGCTGCGGCGGGCGGCCAGCAGGCGGCCCTCGTGACACAGGGCTCCGCCCACGACCACTCGTACCGTCATGGGGCGGAGCCTATGTCACCGCGGATGCTCAGTTCGTCGTGGCCGTCTGGCCGATCCGCTCGACCCAGTAGAGCTGCTTGTGGCCCCTGTCTTCGAGGCTGTCGACGACCTTCTGGGCCTCGGACCGGGTGGGGTAACGGCCCACCCGGTAGCGGTTGCCGTTGTCGTCCTCACGTATGACCAGCCATGGGAGCAGGGCACCGCTGTCGTTCATCGCGTTTCACCCTCCGCCGATGTACCTGCCCGGGAAACCGCATTGCGCATATGCCCGAGCTTACGCCCGACCTTTACGGAGCGGATACGGTTTTTTACGAAGAGGTACCTCACAGGCGTACGCATCCGGCCATGCGTACGAACGCGCCGTGCGCGCCGGTCCGAACACGGCGCACTGCGCGGGGAACCGCACGGTCAACGGGCATGTTGCGAGGGGGAGTCCGGTCGCCGGGGGGCGCGGAGCCGGGGGCGCCGCTCGGCGCAGAGGGCGCACGGCGCGCAGAATCCGAGGAGCGGCGCGGCGGATGCGATCACCATCGCGCCGAAATCCACCGGATCCATGACGGCCCGTCACACGACGGGCCGGCCCGGGGCCGGGGCCCTGGGGACCACCGCGCGGCCTAACGCACCGGCAGGTGGTACGAGAGGCGGTAGCGGTCCGCCGGGACCACCACGTCGGCGGTCTCGACCGCCAGGCCGGACGCGAAGTACGTCCGGCCGATCACCAGGACCACATGGCCGGGGACCCCGCCCAGCAGCATGTTCTCCTCCGCCAGGCCCGGCCGGGCCCCGACCTCCTCCACCACGTTGTCCACGACCACGTCGATGGCGGCCATCCGGTCCACCACCCCCGAGCCGCCGAGCGGCCCCTCCTCCGGCAGCATCACCGGGGTCCGGCCCGTGACCGCGAGCGGCTCCCAGGAGGTCGACAGCATCATCGCCTCCCCCGCGTCGCGGAACACGTACCGCGTGCGCATCACCCGCTCGCCCGGCTCGATGCCGAGCCGCCGGGCGATCTCCGCCGGCGCGGCCGTCTGCTCGCTGCTGGACTCCCACGTGCCGCGCGCGCCCGCCTCGGCCTGCTCCTGCCGGAACGGCGTCGACGCCCCGCCCGTGCGGTACCCGGAGCGGGCGACCCGCCTCGGCACGGGCTGTTCCCGTACGTACGTACCCGACCCGGACCGGCCCTCGACCAGCCCCTCGGCCATGAGGACCTTGCGCGCCTCCAGCGCCACGGTGTCGGAGACCCCGTACTCCTCGCGGATCCGGGCCTGCGAGGGGAGCCGGGCATGCGGGGGCAGGGACCCATCGACGATCTTCCGTCGCAGGTCCCCGGCGACGCGCAGATAGGCCGGCTGCTCACCGAAAGTCACTGGCCACTCCCATCAGCTTGACAGACAGCTACACCCTGGCAACCGGCGGTTGAACACCGCAAGCAAGGGCCAGAGTTTCACCCGAAGTGATGAAGCCAGGTCACTGAAACCGGTTACCCCACGTCACGACGCACTATTCCCGGCGGCCGGGTCGTCCGAGTCCTCCGGGTCCCCGTCCGAGCCGTCCGACTGCCCCGCCAGCCACTCCGGCACCGTGGTCGCCAGCCCGTACGCCCCGCGCAGCGCCTTCTCGGTCTCCACGGACAGCGCGGCCGAGGCCTCGTCCCACGCGGCCTGGAACTCCGCCGGCTTCGTCGCCCGCGCCGCCCGCTGCCAGCCCGCGCGCGCCGTCTCGACCTCCTTGAGCTGCGCCCCGGCCGGTCCGGCCAGCTCCGGCCGCTCCCGCACCCCGTCCAGCAGCCCCGCCTCGACGGCCAGCGAGCGGTCCACCGCGCCGGCCCACTCCCGGTACCGCGGGAGCTCCTCGTCGATCTCCCCGTCCGGCTGGCCGCCCAGCGCCAGGTCGGTCTCGTTCATCACGCGCAGGAAGGCCACCTGTTCCGGCGTCAGCATCCTGGAGTCCTTGCGCAGACTGCCCCGGTGCTCCTGCTCGGCCGTGCCGATGACGCAGAGCAACCGGCGGTCCCCGCCGCTCCACGACTCGCGCGAGGGCACGAAGTAGAACATCTCCGCGTACGAGGGCAGCGCCCACGTGTCCATCGCGTACGCGTCCTGCGCCTTCCAGCAGGCGTCCACGGCGAACCGCCGCAGCTCGGACGTGCCGGGGAAGGATCCGTGGGCGAGCCGGGTGGAGGAGGTGACCTCCCCCTCGTGCGGTTCGGCACACGGGGTCTTGTAGATGAAGGGGCGCTCGGCGAGCAGGTCCCCGCCGGGGACGTTGAAGCAGTCGCCCCTGCGCATCTCGTCCATGGCGGTCAGCTCGCCCTCGGCCTCCTCGAACCGCGGGGCGGCCTCCAGCCGGCCGAAGAGCCCCTCCGCCGCCCGGGCGGTGACGAGGCCCAGGAGCGCGGTCATCGCGAGCGACACGGCCAGGCCCGTGATCGCGAGCGCCTTGCCCCGCTCCCCCTTGCGGGCGATCTGGACGAGGGCCACGATCCCGAAGACGATGCCGAGCGGCGGCAGGCACACCAGCCCGACCAGCAGCGACGCGAGCGCCAGGCCGTTCAGCGCCGGCTCCGCGTCCGCCTGCGGCGCGGGCGGAGGAGGCCAGGAGGGCGGCGGCGGGGTGCTCACGGGGCGGGGGGCTCCATCACGGGTGGTGCGCGAACGAATGCGCGAAATAGTACGCAGCGGGGGCGACCGCCGTAACGGTCGCCCCCGCAGTTCCCGTGCGTCCGCGTACGTCAGACGTGCGACGGAAGTGCCTCGGTCGTGCGTCGCAAGGGCCTCAGAACTGGAGCGCCCAGGCGTCGATCTTTCCGGTGTCGGCGTTCGCGTTGTCGTTCACCCGCAGCTTCCACACCCCGTTGGCCACCTCCGAGGAGGCGTTGACGGTGTAGGTCTTCACGATGTCGTCCGCGCTGCCGCCGGTGCGGTTGTGCAGGTTGTAGACCGAGCCGTCGGGGGCGACCAGGTCGACCTTCAGGTCACCGATGTACGTGTGCTTGATGTCGACCGAGACGCTCAGCGTCGCCGGGGCGTTGCCCGGGACCCCGCTGACGGTGATGGGCGACTCGACGGTCGCGTTGTCGTTGACCGCGTAGTCGGCGGTGTTCTCGAAGCGCTTGCCCGGGTTCGGCGGGGTGGTTCCGCCGCCCACGTACAGCAGGCGGTTCGGCGAGCCGGAGCCCGGACCTGTCACCACGTTCGGGGTGGCCGCGGCCACCAGGCCGTCGCGGACCTGCGCCGGGGTGCTCGCCGGGTTCTGCGAGAGGTACAGCGCGGCGGCGCCCACGACGTGCGGGGTGGCCATCGAGGTGCCCGAGATGGTGTTGGTGGCGGTGTCGCCGGTGCCCCACGAGGAGGTGATGGAGGAGCCGGGGGCGAAGATGTCCAGGACGGAGCCGTAGTTGGAGTAGCTCGCCTTGGCGTCGGTGCTGGTGGTGGCGCCGACCGTGATGGCCTCGGCGACGCGCGCCGGGGACTTGGTGCTCGCGTCCGTGGACTCGTTGCCCGCGGCCACGCCGTACGTGATGCCGGAGGCGATGGAGTTGCGGACGGCGGTGTCGAGGGCGGAGTCGGCGCCGCCGCCGAGCGACATGTTCGCCACGGCCGGCTTGACGGCGTGCTGGGTCACCCAGTCGATGCCGGCGACGACCTGCTCCGTCGTACCGGAGCCGTTGTTGTCGAGGACCCGGACACCGACGATCTTGGCCTTCTTCGCCACGCCGTACGAGTTGCCCGCGACCGTGCCGGCGACGTGCGTGCCGTGGCCGTGGCCGTCCTGGGCGGTGTTGTCGTTGTCGATGGCGTCGTAGCCGTAGGAGGCGCGGCCGCCGAACTCGGTGTGGCTGATGCGCACTCCGGTGTCGATGATGTAGGCGGTGACGCCCTCCCCGGCCTTGTCCGGGTAGGTGTAGCTGTTGTCGAGCGGGAGCGGGTGCTGGTCGATGCGGTCCAGGCCCCAGGACGGCGGGCCGGGCTGGGTGCCCTGGGCCCCGTCGACGGTGAACGTGCGGTTCTGCACGACGGACTTGACGGCGGGGTCGGCGGCGAGCTTCTTGGCCTGCGCCTCGGAGACCTTGACGGAGTAGCCGTTCAGGGCGGCGCTGTACGTACGCCCGATGGTGGCGCCGTAGCGCCGGGCGACGGCCTTGCCGCTGTCGGCGGTGGAGCGGGCGGCCGAGTCCTTGAGGGTCACGATGTAGCTCTCGGCGACCGCGCCGGGGGCGCCGGCGTTCTCGATCACGCCCTGGGGGCCGGTGTCGGCGGCCGACGCGGGTAACGCGGCGGCCGCGCCGAGCACGAGGGCGGCGACGGCGGTCGCGCCGAGGCCGGCGATCCTCCGGCGCGTGTGGCGTATCGCGGACATGTGGGGGGTCCTCCTCGTCGGTGGCATGAAGAGCGGACGCTCGGCGGGCCCGGGGGTTCGCGCGCCCAGGGGCACGGGCCCGAGGGCGGATAGGCATGCCCATGACAATCCTTCGGGTTCCGCCGGCTGCCGCTGCCGAAAGGTTGACGCACGCTCTCGCAGTCCCACAAGAGGACGACGAACGCTTAACATCCGTGCCATACACCGGCCATGAACGAGCAAAGGCGCTCCGCACATGACGCACGCACTGCCCGGTTACGTCTGTCCCGAGGACGCCACGCGCGCGGACGTCCGGACGGCCCCCTGGTGCTGCCCGCTGTGCGGCGGACCCTGGGACCTCGACTTCACACCGGATCCGGCCAGTCCGCTCGAACCGGCATGCGGTCCCAACTCCCTGTGGCGGTTCGCCTCCGCGCTGCCGCTGCCGGGCGCGTTCTCCGTGACCCTCTCGGAGGGGAACACCCCGCTGGTCCCGCTCGCGGAGCGCGTTCACGCCAAGCTGGACTTCCTGATGCCGACCCTGTCGTTCAAGGACCGGGGCGCGGTGATGCTCGCGGAACTGGCCCGGCGGCTGGCTCCGGGGCGGGTGGTCGCGGACAGCAGCGGCAACGCGGGGACGGCCGTCGCGGCGTACTGCGCGCGGGCCGGGCTGCCGTGTGAGGTCTTCGTGCCCGAGGGCACCTCGGAGAAGAAGACGGAGCAGATGCGCGCGCACGGGGCGGCGGTCCGCGTCGTGCCGGGCGGCCGCGAGGCCGCGGCGCTGGCGGCCCGGGAGGCCGCCGATCTCCCCGGGGTCTTCTACGCGAGCCACGTCTTCAACCCGTACTTCCTGCACGGGACCAAGACGTACGTGTACGAGGTGTGGGAAGAGCTCGGCGGCCGGCTCCCCGAGGCCCTCGTCCTCCCCGTCGGCAACGGCACCCTGCTGCTGGGGGCGGCGCTGGCGGTACAGGAGCTGGCCCGGCGCGGAGTGCGGCCGCCCGCGCTGGTCGCGGTGCAGGCGGAGGCGGTGTCCCCCCTGGCCGCGGCCTTCGCGGCGGGGGCCGAGGACGCCGATCCGGTGGAAGCGCGGCCCACCTTGGCCGAGGGGATCGCGATCCCCGCCCCGCCGCGGGCCCGTCAGATCCTGGCGGCCGTACGCGCGTCCGGCGGCACCTTCCTGACGGTCCCGGACTCCGCGCTGCGCGCGGCCCGGCGGGACCTGGCCGGGCGCGGGCTCTTCGTGGAGCCGACGGCCGCGGCCTGCTGGGCGGCGGTGGGCCCGCAGGCCCCCGGCGACCCCCTCCGGGGCCGTACGGCGGTCCTCCCCCTGTGCGGGGCGGGCCTGAAGTCCGGCCCGGCGCGGCCCGGGCCGGAGCCCGGCCCCTCCACGTCGGAAAATCGCCAGCCGGACCCTACGCGCTCTGATGAACTGGGCCGATGACCACCACCGTTGATCTCGCCCGCCGTTTCGCCGCCCTCCACACCCCCGCCGCGCCGCTGGCGCTGGCCAACGCCTGGGACGTCCTCAGCGCCCGCCTCGTCGAGGCCGCCGGCGCCCCCGCCGTCGCCACCACGAGCGCCGGCGTCGCCTGGACCCTCGGCACGCCGGACGGGGACGCCCTGAGCCGGGACCGCGCCCTCGACCTCATCGCCCGGGTGGCCGCGGCCGTCTCCGTCCCCGTCACCGCCGACATCGAGGGCGGCTTCGGCGCCGACCCGGCCGGGGTCGCCGAGACGGTCACCGGGGTCCTCGAAGCCGGCGCGGCCGGCATCAACATCGAGGACGGCACGCGGGCCCCCGCCGACCACGCCGAGCGCGTGGCGGCGGCCCGGGCCGCCGCCGACGCCGCCGGGGTGCCGCTGTTCATCAACGCCCGCATCGACACCTTCCTCTTCGGCCTCGGCGAGGAGGCGAACCGCCTCGACGAGACGCTCGCGCGCGCCGCCGCCTGCCTGCGCGCCGGAGCCTCCGGCATCTTCGTCCCGGGCGTCGTCGACGCGGCCACCGTCACCGAGCTGGTCAAGGGCATCGACGCCCCGCTGAACCTCCTCGCCGGCCCCGGCGCCCCGGCCGTCGCCGAGCTCGGCGCCCTCGGCGTCGCCCGCGTCAGCCTCGGCTCCGGCGTCGCGTCGGCCGCGTACGAGGTGGTCCGCCGCGCCGCCGAGGAGCTGATCGCGGGCGGCACGTACGGCGCGCTCGACGGGGGCCTCCCGTACGGCGAGCTGAACGCGCTGCTCCAGGGCTGAGCCACGGCCACCGGGAAGCGTGTACGCGGCAACGAACCTAGGATCCCGTCATGCGCACTTCGCGGACCTCCGGGGGCACGGCGGCGCCGGAATCCGCGCCCCGCGCGATCACCGGCGCCGTCTGGACCGCGCTCGGTCTGGTCTACGTGGTCTGGGGCTCGACGTACCTGGCCATCCGGATCGTCGTCCAGACCATGCCGCCGTTCCTGTCCGCCGGAGCCCGCTTCATCGCGGCCGGCCTGCTGCTCCTCGGCCTCGTCGCCTGGCGGTACGGGCCGGGCGCGCTCCGGGCCACCCGGGGGCAGGTCTGCTCCGCGGCGGTGGTGGGCCTGCTGCTGCTCCTCGGCGGCAACGGCCTCGTCGTCCTCGCCGAGACCTCGGTGCCCTCCGGCCTGGCCGCGCTGCTGATCGCCGCGGTACCGATGTGGCTGGTGGTGCTGAGGACGGCCACCGGTGACCGGCCGCCGCTGCGCACCCTCGGCGGGGTGCTGCTGGGCTTCGGCGGGCTCGCGGTGCTGACCGTCCCGGGCATCAGCGGCGAGGTGCGCCTGTCCGGGGTGGTGCTGGTGGTCGTGGCGTCCGTGCTGTGGTCGCTGGGCTCGTTCTCCGCCTCGAAGCTGTCGCTGCCGGACAACCCGTTCACGGGCAGCGGGTACCAGATGCTCGCGGGCGGGGCCGGCGGGATCATCGCCGGCCTGGTGCGCGGCGAGCACCACACGCTGGACCTGACCGCGTACTCCACCGCCTCCTGGCTGGCGCTGGGCTACCTCGTGGTCTTCGGCTCGGTGGTCGCGTTCACGGCGTACGCGTGGCTGCTGCAGTCGGCGCCGCTGTCGCTGGTGGCCACGTACGCGTACGTGAACCCGGTGGTGGCGGTCGCGCTGGGGGCGCTGGTCCTGGACGAGGCTCTGACCGTGCCGATCCTCGTCGGCGGCGCGATCGTCGTGGTGGCGGTGTCCGTGATCGTCGGCACCGAGCGCAGGCAGTGACCGGCAACAGGGTCGGGGGGCGGGCCGCTCTCAGTCCCGCGCGGCCTGCTCGTACAGCGCCTTCGCCTTCTCGTCGAACAGCGCGGCCGTGGAGTCCACGTCCGTGTCGCCGCCGCTGAGCACCCCGATCAGCCGCCCCGGGTTCCCCGGGCCGCCGCGGTCGGCGATCCAGGGGCTTCCGCTGGTGCCCGACCAGAAGCCGGCGCAGCCGATGTACAGCATGGCCGGGTCCTCCTGGTCGTGGCTGGTCTGGGTGGTGCAGGAGATCGGCTTGTTCTGCGGGTTGCGGTCCGACTCCGGATAGCCGACGACCGTCACCTCGCGCTCGTAGCCGGAGGTCCAGTCGGGCTTCGGGGCCTCGTCGGCGCCGCCGACCGCCTGCTGGACCGTACGGCCGTCCTCGTCCGGCGCGATGCTGAGGAAGGCGAAATCGGCGGTGTCCTCGCCCCATTTGGTCCAGCGCTCGTCCACGTGGACCGCGCGGACCTTCCACACCCCGAGCGGCTGGCGGCCCCCGCCCTCGCCGGTGAAGGCGGGGGCGAAGGAGAGCTCGCCGATGGCCATGCCGTCGTGGGCGACCGCCCCGGGCTTGCCGCCCTCGCCCGCCGGGGCCACGCAGTGGGCGGCGGTGGCGACCACGGTGCCCTTCGGGCTGTCGACGACGCTCGCCGTGCACCAGTGCTCGCCGTTGGCCATGAGCACGCCGACGCCGGGGAAGGGGTGCACGGCGTGCAGGTCCTCGTCCGTCGCCGTGACGAAGCCGACGGCAAGGGCCGCCGCCACGGTGGCGACGGCAGCCGCGAAGGCGCCCCGGACGACCGCTTTCATCGCACGGCGGGGTCGGGCGTCGGTGCCAGCATGACCTTGCTGATCCACTCCAGAGCGCCCTCCCTCATACCGCGGACGTACGACTTCCCATTGTGCTCACCATCCTGGATCACCTGGAGCGTGGTGTGCACGGGACCCCTCCCGTACTCCTTCATGAACTTCTCGGCCTTCTCGCGGCCGGTCTCCTTGGTGCCGATCTGGAAGTTGATGTAGACGTCCGGCCCGCCTTCCTCGATCAGCTTCTCGGCGAGTTTCTCCGGGTTGTTCTCGTCCATGGCCTGCGTGTTCCCCTTCCACAGCGGGGAGTCGGGGACGATGTCGACCCCGCTGGCGATGGCCGCCTTGAAGCGGTCGGGGTACTTCAGGACGTGCTTGAACGCGCCGAACCCGCCCGCCGAGGAGCCCATGAACGCCCAGCCGTCCCGGGAGGTGAAGGTGCGGAAATTGGCCCGCGTGAAATCCGGGATGTCCTCGGCCATCCAGGTGCCCATCTTGGGCTCGCCGGGGATGTCGGAGGCGTCGAAGTGGTGCTTGGTGTCCGCGTTGTGCACCGGCATGATCAGGATGAAGGGCAGGCTGGTGCCGGCGTTCGCCCCGTCGCTCACGGCCTTCTGGAGGCCGAGGCCGGGGCCCGTGCCCCAGTAGTTCGTGGGGTAGCCGCGGCCGCCGGGCAGGGAGATCAGGACCGGGAAGGCGCTCTTGGCGTACGCCGGGTCGTCGTACTGCTTGGGGACCCACACCCACACGTCTCCGGTGAACCCGGACTTCGCGCCGGTCAGGGTCGTCCGGCCGATCTGCGTGCCGTCGGGCAGCCGGTACGTCCGCACGAACGAGGCCTTCGGCCCGGTCGGCATGCTCACCCCCGGCCGGATCTCCTCGACCGCGGCCGCCGACTCCTGGACCTTGCCGAAGGAGACCGGATCCCCTATGTCCGAGAAGAGCTTGTACTTGTACGCCGCGGCGCCGCCCCCGGCGACGAGCGTGAGAGCCAGCGCACCGCTGATCAGAAGCCTGCGCAGGCGCTTGGGACGGCCGCGGCCCGTGGTCTGCGGGCCTTCCTCGGTCATGAGGTCGCCGTCGCCCTGAAGCTGGTCATGCTGCACGGATTTGTCCCGTTCCTTCTCCGGCGCTCCCTGAGCGCGGGTCGGACCGATCGGTCCCCCTTCACCTCTTACAGAGGTGTCAACGATCGGATGGGTTGCCTGGGACCGGTGGGACGTGCTCCGCGCCACGCCGGTCTGCGGCTCCGTGCATTCGGACTGGTCACCTCTGGGCGTCGAGCACCTCGGCGCACCGCCCGAGCAGGGCGATGAGCTGCTCCCGCTCCTCCGTCGAGAAGGCGGCGGCGAGCGCCCGCTCCACCCGTACGGCGCGGGCGTCGGCGAGTTCCATCACCGCCCGGCCCTCCTCCGTCAGCCGGGTCTCCAGCACGTTGCGGTGCCATTCGTGCGGGGTGCGCTCGATGAGCGCGCGCTCCTGGAGGTTCTTCAGCACGGTGTTCATCGTCGGCGGCGTCACCCCGCACAGCCGGGCGAGGGCGGCGGCCGAGATCCCCGGCTTCTCGGAGAGCCAGAGCAGCGCGGCGTACTGCGGAACCGTTACCGCCGCGGGCTTCACGGCGGCGTTCTTGGCCGCGAGGAGCGCCTGTTCGGCGCGCTTGACGTGCGAGCCGATGCGCTCCTCGGGAGGCATGGAGGTCATGGCTGCATCCTAAGGCCCTTGCATGCATTAGAGCTCTAACCTATCTTCGTGTTCACCTACACGGAAGAGGACACCTGCTGTGCTGAAGAAGCTCCTGCCCGCGACCCTCCTGACCCTGACGACGGCCACGGCACTCACGCTGGGCGCGATCCCGGCGGCGCAGGCCTCCCCGGCCTCCCCCGTCGCCTCCGCCCCCGCGTCCGTCCCGGACAGCCGCGTTTCCACGGCCTTCACCCTCCCCGGCGGGAAGGTCTACCCCGAGGGCATAGCCACCGACCCGCGCGACCGGACCGTGTACGTCGGCTCGTACGCGGACGGCACCGTCTACCGGGCCCGCCCCGGTGCGCGCACCGCCGAGGTGTTCCTGCCCGCCGGCACGGACGGCCGCCACACGGCGAACGGCCTGCGCGTCGACGCCCGCGGACGGCTGTGGGTGACCGACTCCACCTCCGGGGTCGCCGTCTACGACGCCGCGTCCGGCCGCCGCCTGGCCCACTTCGAGGTCGCCGGGGCGGGCGCGCTCTTCGTCAACGACCTGACCATCACCCCGGACGGCACCGCCTACCTGACGGACAGCGTGCGCGCGGTGATCTACCGGGTCACACCGGCCCAGCTCGCGGCCGGCTCGGGCCCGCTGCTCCCCGCCTACGACCTGAAGGGCCGCCTCACCCCGTCCCCGGCGGGCAGCTTGACGCTCAACGGCATCGTCTCGGACCCGGCGGGCCGCTACCTGCTGGCCGTGGACATGACCGCGGGCGACCTCCACCGCATCGACCTGCGCACGGGCGCGATGTCCCGCGTCGCCCTCCGGGGCGGCGACCTCGTCCACGCGGACGGCCTGGACCTCGCTGCGGACGGCACCCTGCGGGTGGCCCACAACGCCACGAACACCCTGACCCGGTGGCACGTAAGCCCGGACGGCACCCGGGCCCGGCTGACCCGGACGATCACGGACCCGGCGCTGCAGATCCCGACCACGCTGAGCCACACCCCGGGCCGCACGCTGGTGGTCCGGTCCCAGTTCGACAAGGGCGGCCCGATGGGCGAGGGCACGCCGACGACGTTCACGATCGCCTCGGTGCGGGGGCTCTGAGCGGCTTCAGCCGACCGCGCCCAGGCGGGCCTGTTCGTCCTCGACGATGCGCCGGGCCAGCGAGGTGTCCGAGACGTCGACCGCCTCCGGCGCCGACTCCGCCACCACGCTGCGCCGGGCGTACGCGTCGAAGAGCCGCGCCTTGCGGTCCGAGGCCTCCAGCACCCGCTGGTCCACCCCGTCCGTGGCGAGCAGCCGGTGCACCCGCACCGCCCGCACCTGGCCCATCCGGTGCGCGCGGGCCACGGCCTGCTGCTCCGCGGCCGGCTTGACCTGGGGTTCGCACAGGATCACCACGGAGGCGGCCTGGAGGTTGATCCCGATGCCGCCCGCCTCGATCTGCGCGAGCAGCACCGCGTGCCCGACCGCCGCTCCGAACCCGTCCACGAGCCGCTGGCGGCGGGCGGGCGCCACCCTCCCCGAGACCGGCCCGAAGAGGCGGCCGCTCCCCTCCTGCGCCGACCGGCCAAGCGCGTCCTGGACCACCCCGAGCACCTCGTGGAACGCGGAGAACACCACGACCTTCAGCCCGCCCGCGGCGGCCTCCGCCACCAGCTCGCGCAGCCGCGCCAGCTTCGCCGACTTCTCCGGACGCGCGTACGCGGCCCGGCGCATCGCCATGAAGTTGCCGGCCCGCACCGCCGTCCGGTAGGCCTCCCGGTCGGCCGCACTCAGCTCCTCCCACTCGTCGGTCCACTGGAGCGCGGGCAGCTCGGCCAGTACGTCGCGCTGGTTGCGCCGCAGGTACGCGGGGGCCACCGCCGCGCGGAACGCCCTGGACCCGGCCACCGTGTCGACCTCGCCGATCCCGGAGGCCGCCTCGGGCCGCAGGATCCGTACGAGACTGCGGAACTCGGAGACCCGGTTCTCCATCGGAGTGCCGGTGAGGAAGAGGACGTACGCGCAGCGCGCGGCCCAGGCGGCCACCGCGAGGGAGCGCTGGGCCTGCGGGTTCTTGACGTGGTGGGCCTCGTCCACCACGAGCATCCCCAGCTCCCCGGCGGCGGCTCCGGGGAACCCGGTCAAGGCCTGGAAGGTGGTCACGGCCACCCCGCCCTCCGCGCGCCAGTCCGCGAAGGCGTCGTGCCGGCCGGGGCCGTGGAGGGCGACGGCGCGCAGGGTGCTGCGCGCCTCGATCTCGCGGGTCCAGTTGATCAGGACGCCGGCCGGACAGACCACGAGGAAGTGGCGGTGCCCCTGGGCCGCCAGGTGCGCGAGGGCGGCGAGTGCCTGGATCGTCTTGCCCAGCCCCATCTCGTCGCCGAGGATCACCCGCCGCTGGGCGAGGGCGAAGCGGGCGCCGAAGGACTGGTACCCGCGCAGCGAGACCCGGCGGTACGTGTCGTCGAGCGCCTGGGCGAGGACGCGTTCGGCCAGCGCCTCGGGCAGGAACCCGCGGGCGGCGGCCGCGTCGGCGCCGCCGCCGGGCCGTTCGGTGATCTCCGCGAGCAGGCCGTAGTACTCGGCGGAGCGCAGCTCGAAGTCGACCCAGGCGGCAGCCTCGTCGGCGGGTCCGCGCAAGAGGTCCACGGAGGCCTGCGCCAGCAGGGCGGGTACGCCGTCGGCCGCCGCGCGCTCCGTCCGCCGGCCGATCTCGGCGAGCGCGGCGAGCGCCCGCTCGCGCCGCTCGCGACCCGCAAGCCACCGGCGCAGCCGGCCGCCGGCGGGTCCGGCTTCGGCGAGCAGCGGCCCGAGCCCGGCGTCGAGGGCCTCGGCCGCCCGGGCGGCGCTCCGGGCGTCGGGGCCGGCTTCGACGAGCGGGTGCAGGGCGGCGACCAGGGCGGTGGTCCGGGGCTCCGGACGGTCCACGTCGAGGTGGACGGCGACGGTCTCCCCGGCGGCCTCGGCGAGCTGGCGGGCGGCGCCGAGCACCTGGTCGGCGCTCTGCTGCCCGACCCCGGGGATCTGGCGCAGCCGGTGGCGCCCGGCGTCCAGTACGCGCTGCACGGTGTCGTACCCGGCCGCCTCGACGGCGGCCACCACGGCCGCCCGCAGCCGGCCCTCGGTGACGTGGGCCAGCCGGTCGACGGGGATCCGCCGCAGCTCGGAGCGGGCCAGGTCCGCGTGGAGCGGAGTCCAGGCCTCCCGTACGGCCTCGACGGCCCGCCGGTGGTCCGCCAGCAGCGCGCCGGCCGCCTCGTACAGCCGCTCGCCCGCGCCGATGACCTCGGCCGCCGCCTTGCGCCGCATGCCCCTCACCCCCCGACTGCTCCCGACCGCGCCGGGTAACGACTGCACGCAACCTACCCCCGCCGGCCCGGTCCCCCGCGACCGCGCGCGCGGCGGGAGCCCGTGGACGGGAGCGGGAGCGGGGACGGGGCGACAATGAAGGGGTGTTTCCGCACGAACCCGAATCAATCCATTCGGGGAGGCCGAACGTATCCAGTGACGTGCAGAGAATGGGCCTCCCGCTCGGGCGTGCGCCGGACGAAGCGTTGCTGTCGGGCCTGGCGACGGGCGATCCCGAGATCGCCGTCGCGTTCGTGCGCCGCTTCCAGCGCACGGTCTTCGGCGTGGCCATCGCCGTCGTGGGCGACGCCCAGCTCGCCGAGGACATCGCGCAGCAGACGTTCGAGCGGGCGTGGCAGCACGCCCAGGTGTACGACTCGCGCCGCGGGTCGGTACGGACCTGGCTGACGGCGATCGCGCACCATCTGGCGATCGACGCGGTCCGGGCCCGCCGGGCCAATCCGGTCGCCCCGGAGGACTTGGACGCCCTCCTCGACATCGTGACGCAGACCCCCGAGCAGCACGCCGTCGCCGCCGAGACCTCGGCAGGGGTGCGGGCGGCGGTGGCGGCGCTGCCCCGGGAACAGGCGCGCGCCCTGGTGATGGCTGGCATCTACGGGCTGACCGCGCAGCAGATCGCCGACATGGAGCAGGTCCCGCTGGGGACGGCGAAGACGCGGATCCGGACGGCGATGCACAAGCTCCGCAGGACCCTGGGGAGCGAGGAGAGCCGGCGATGAGCGAGATGACCTGCGAGCAGCTGAGGGAACTCGACGCCGAGCTGGCGCTGGGGATCCTCCCGGCCCGGGAGCGCGCCCGCGCGGTCGCCCACCTGGACCACTGCCCCGGCTGCCGGGAGCACATCGAGCAGCTGGCGGTGGTCGGCGACGACCTGCTCGGCCTGGTGCCGGGGACGGAACCCCCGGTCGGCTTCGAGAGCCGGGTCACGGCCCGCCTCCAGCCGCCGCCCGAGCCGGCCCCGGCCCCGGCCCCGGCTCCGGCTCGGCGGTGGCTGCTGCGGCCCCGGGTCGCGGCGGTGGCGGCGGCCCTGGCCGTGGCCTGCGGCTTCGGCGGCTGGGCGGCGGGCACGGCGATCGAGGCCGCGGCGCCCGCCTCCCCGACGGCCCGCGCGGGCGTCCAGCTGCTCCAGGCCCCGCTGATCACGGACGGCCGGGAGGTGGGCCGGGTCTTCGCCCACCCGGGCGCGAAGGGCTGGGTGTACATGTCCGTGGACCTGGAGAAGCCGTTGCCCGAGATCAGCTGCGTCCTCGACCACAAGGACGGCACCATGACCCGCCTGGGCACGTTCTCCCTGGCCGACGGCTACGGCTACTGGGTCGCGACGACCGACGTCAACGCCACCACCCTGACCGGCGCCCGCCTCCTCACCCCGGAAGGCTCCCTCCTGGCCTCGGCCCACTTCGCGTAGCCGGCCCCTGCCCGCCAGGGCCCTCGCCCGCCCGCTCGGTGACGGTGAGGGTCAGGGTGGCCGGGGTGGGGGCCGTGGGGCGCGGGACCGTGATGCGGGTGGTGCCCGGGCGGACCGCGCGGAGCTCCCATTCGCGGTGGCCCGCGCCGCTCACGTCGGCGACGCGGATCAGCAGGACCGCGCTCCCCCGGGCGGTGGGCTGCGGGCCTTCCGGGAGGGGCAGGCGCAGGCGGGCCGTCTGCCCGACGGCGAGCCGCCCCGCGAAGCCGTCGTCGGCCCCGGTCAGGACCCGGCCCTGCGCCGGGGGCGGCGTACCGGCCGCCGTGGCACTCGTACCGCCCTGCGGGTCACCCGAACCGCCCTCGGGATCACCCGTACCGCCCGACTTCGCGGTCGGCAGGCAGGCGGCCGGGACGGTCTCGTCGGGGGTCACGGTCCTCTGGTCGGCGCTGGTGGCGGCGTTGGCGCCCATGCCGCGGCCGGCGAAGACCCGCCACAGGAGGCACTGGTCGGCTCCCGCGTCGTCGGTCATGTCGGCGGCCAGGATGCCGTCGCGGGCGTCGAGGTAGCTCGGCGTGCCGACGGTGTTCTTCATGCCGTCGATGACGAGCTGCTGGGTGAACGCGACGCCCTTCGCCTCGCGGATGTCGTACAGCGTCGCCGCCCAGATCTCGCCGTTGCGGTGCACGCCGCGGGCGGGGTCGAAGGTGCCCCACTTCTCGGTGGACGTGTCGTACGCCTGCGAGCGGATGCCGGTGGCGGTGTTGCCGGTGACGTACTCGCCGACCGTCGCGTCGCCCCACTTGAGGAAGGAGATCGCGTCGCTCCAGCCCTCCCCGAGGGCGCCGGTCTGGGGGCCGTCGCCGAGGTTGCCGCCGCCGACGAGGCGGTTGGAGACGCCGTGCCCGTACTCGTGGGCGATGACGTCGCCGTCGAGCGAGCCGTCGCGGTACGGGCGGCCCTGCGGCTGCCACATGTACATCTGCATGCGCGGGCTGGCGCCGTCCCCGGGAGTGCCGAAGTTGGCGTTGTTCACGCAGCGGATCTTGTTCGGCGGGGTGGCGTCGTCGAGGCAGCCGAGGTCCCAGCCGTCCTGCGCCTCGGCCAGGACGGGGTCGCCGCCCGAGCCGCCGCGGCCGAAGTTGTCGACCTGGAAGTTGCGCGACGCCTCGTCGAACCCGAGGTCGTAGAGGTAGTCGTGCATCACGTTGGTGTAGTAGAAGAGCTGCGTGATGACCGGGTTGACGTCGGCGTCGAGGTTGGCCTGCGTCGCGGCGGCACGGGTGCGCCACGCGTCGCCGAACGGGTAGTCGAAGTGCTGGTGGTCCGGATCGCCGGCGGCCGGGGACTGCGGGCGCAGGGCGTCGTTCCCGGTGTCCGGGACCGTGTTGTTGCCGTCCTCGTCCCGGTAGGCGTTGGCGTTGTTGCCCTGCGTCAGGCGGTCCGCGACCCAGGAGCCGTCGCGGCCGGTGAACGGCGTGACGGTACGGGAGGCGCCGCCGATGTCCGGGTGCTGCGCGGTGAAGACGGTGCCTTCGGGGCCGGCGTGGTGGTAGCGGCTCTGGCGGCTGAGGACCCGGCCGTCGGCGGCGTCGACGACCGTCTCGTACCAGGAGGTGCCGGAGACCTCGATGTCGGTGAGCCAGGCGGGGCGCAGCACGCGGCCGGAGTCGGTGGGGAACCAGACCAGCTCGGCGGTGACGTCGTTGGGCTTCTTGAGGCGCTTGGCGTAGACGTTCTTGAACTTCTGCCGGCCCTTGTCGCGGTTGTCGGTGCCGGTCAGCGCGTGCTGGGGCCGGGCGCCCTGCGCCTCGGCCGCCTCGTCGAGGGCCTGCTTGGCCGTCAGCTCGACTTTGCCCGCGGGCTCGGCGGTGACGACGGCTCCGCCGAGGATCACGAGGCGGCCGCGCTCGTCGACGGTGGCGGTCAGGAGGCCGCCGTGGACGCGCATGCCGTCGATGCTCTGGCCGATCGTCACCTGGCGGGCCCCGTTGCGCTTGGTGGGGTACGAGGAGACGACGAGGAGCTGCTCGGCCTGCCGGGCGGTGAGCCCGAACTCCCCGCGGTGGTCGCGTACGTAGGCGAGCGCGACCTGCTCAGGGGCCTGCGTGGAGGGCGGGGTCAGGTAGCCGCCGGAGTTGAAGATCATCCGGGCGTGGCCGGTGGCGGGGTCGCGCCGTACGGTCGGATCGGCGGGATCCGCGGCGCCCGGCGGGGCGGCGCCGGAGGGTCCTGGAGCCAGGGCCAGCAACAGGCCGGTGGTGGTCGCGGCGGTCCACCACCGCGTGCGGAAACGCCATCTGGTCACGGCCTGAGCCTCCCGAGCGCCCACGCTCCCCCCGGGTCTCCTGTCGAGACCGCGTGCGCTGGGTGACGCTACTCACCAAGATCCACGCGTCAACGAGCCCCGCCGCCCGCCACCCGGCCCCACCCCGTTTGCTTACGGCAGAGAAATCCCTGGCGTACCCGCCGGGCCTCCAACGAGACTGCACAGGTGAGCGATCACTATCCCTGTCCCTGCTGCGGGCACCGGGTGCTGGACGCCATGCCCGGCTCCTACGAGATCTGCCCCATCTGCTTCTGGGAGGACGACGGGATCCAGTTCCGCCGGCCGGCCTCCCCCGTCGGAGCCAACAGGGTCTCCCTGATCGAGGCGCAGCAGAACTACCAGGACTTCGGCGCCTGCGACCGGCACGGCAGCCAGTACGTCCGCCCTCCGGCAGCGGACGAGTCGCTCGACCCCGCCTGGCGCCCCATCGACCCGACACGCGATTCCTTCGAGGACTGGGACTCGGACGAACGCGCCCCGTGGCCCGACGACCGCTCGGTGCTCTGCTGGTGGCTCCCCACCTTCTGGCGCCGCGACCACCCGGCGTCATGACGTCCCGCATCGACGCATTCGTCCAGCAGCTCGACGGCGAAGCCGACGCGTCCGCAACGAGGTCGCCGCCATCGTCTCCATCGAGGTGCTGCGCAAGTACCAGGAGTGGGAAGAGCGCGAGATCAACCGGATCATCGACGAGCGCATGGCCGACCCCGCGCCCGGCATCCCGATCGAGGACATCATGAGGGAGACGCCGGCGCGCGGCGAGTGACTACCGAACCAAGACGATCGGCGACGGACACTTGGTGTGAGCTGATGGCCCACATCCACGACGAAGCGGATGCGGCGCTTGGGGGAAGGGTCGCGATGTGCCGACCTACAGCACGGTTCAGGATCTCGGCCTTCTCGGCACCCGGAGTGGTCTGGAGCGGAGGAGTCACCAAGATGCGAACGTTGCCACGGAAATGAGCACTGTGGCGATCTGAACCGATGAGTCGCTCATGGCCGGACGATGGCAGGTGGCCGGCGCCACGTGGAAAGTCGCCGAAACCGATCCGGCTGAGATCGTCCGCGCCCCAGCTCGAGCTGCAGACCGCTACCGTGAAGCCATGACCGCACTGCCCGACTGGATGCGCCCGCCGCGCGCGGAAGGCTGGTTCGCGGAGGACCTCGACCGCCTCCCCGAGGCACCCCGCCACACCGAGTTGATCGACGGAGCCCTCGTCTTCATGATGTCGCCCCAGCGGTCCTGGCATGGCCGCCTCGTCACTGCCCTGACCACCACGCTCATGGCGCAGGCACCAGCCGGATTCGAGGTCGAGCGGGAAATGACGATCCGCCTCGACGCCCGCAACCGTCCCGAGCCGGACCTCTTGCTGACGGACCTGCCCTACGATCCCGACCGCACCTGGTACGCCCCGGAGGACGTGAAGCTCGTCATCGAGGCGGTGTCCCCGGAGTCCGCCCATCGCGATCGCACAGTAAAACTTCGCAAGTACGCGGAAGCCGGCATCCCCCACTACTGGTGCATCGAGGATGAGGACGGAGCACCCGTCGTCCACGTCTACGAACTCGACGAACCCACCGGCGCCTACGCACCCGCCGGGATCTTCCGAGGCACCCTCCAACGCCCTGTGCCCTTCGAGGTCAACCTGAACCTCGACAGGCTCACGCCGCCCCGAAGCAACCAAAAAGTCAGCACCAAGTCAGCACGAACGGAGGAGGGGTCGGATTCATCAGAATCCAACCCTTCCTGAGCTGCACGTTTGACATCAGCCAACATGCGGTAACGAGCTGCTCACACGTTGAAGCGGAACGTTCAGCACAGGCTGTGACCTGCGGAAACGTGGATCTGGAAGTGGTCATCCAGCACCCATCCAGCACGGTGCAGGCCTATCCAGCACATCCAGCACGCGCGACCGCGGCCAGAGGGATGCCGTCGCGCGCTACGGCGAGGCGTTGTGTACACATGGGACACTCTGTACGCTTGAGCGCATGACGCAGCCCATGCCCATAGAGTCCATCCGTGACGTACGTGCACACCTGGCCGAGGTCGTGGAGCGCGCCGATCGAGACGACCTACCCACAGTGATCACGCGCCGCGGCAAGGAAGTCGCCGCCGTCGTCTCCATCGAGGTGCTGCGCAAGTACCAGGAGTGGGAAGAGCGCGAGATCAACCGGATCATCGACGAGCGCATGGCCAACCCGGCACCCGGCATCCCGATCGAGGACATCATGAGGGAGACGCTGGCGCGCGGTGAGTGAGTACCGAACCGTCTTCCGCCCCGAGGCGCAGGCCGAGCTGCGGAAGATCCCCCGCGACATGGCACTGCGCATCCTCGCCAAGCTGACCGAGCTGGAGACAGACCCTCTCGGCTTCAACACCGCCGCACTCGTGTCCCAGCCCGAACGGCGCCGTCTGCGCGTTGGCGACTACCGCGTCGTCTACACAATCGACAACGGAGAGCTGGTGGTCTGGGTCGTTCACGTGGGACACCGCTCCAGCGTTTACGACACCTGAGCACCGCTGACCTCGCGTCAGAATATCCAGCACCCATCCAGCACGGTGACGACAAAGGGGTCGGACTCGACAGAGTCCGACCCCTTCTGACCTGCATGTTTGCCACGTCAGCGACGTGGTGTTATTTCATCCGCTCAGACGTTGAAGCGGAACTCGACCACGTCGCCGTCCTGCATGACGTAGTCCTTGCCCTCCATGCGGGCCTTGCCCTTGGCGCGGGCCTCGGCGACCGAGCCGCATTCCACCAGGTCCGCGAAAGAGATGACCTCGGCCTTGATGAAGCCGCGCTGGAAGTCGGTGTGGATCACGCCGGCCGCCTCGGGGGCCGTGGCGCCCTGCTTGATCGTCCAGGCGCGGGTTTCCTTCGGGCCTGCCGTCAGGTAGGTCTGCAGGCCCAGGGTGGCGAAGCCGACGCGGCCGAGGGTGGCCAGGCCCGGCTCCTCCTGGCCGACCGACTGGAGGAGCTCCAGCGCCTCCTCGTCGTCCAGCTCCGAGAGGTCCTGCTCCAGCTTGGCGTTCAGGAAGATCGCCTCGGCCGGGGCGACGAGGGCCGACTGCTCCGCCTTGAAGGCGTCGTCCGTCAGCTCGTCCTCGTCCACGTTGAACACGTAGAGGAACGGCTTGGTGGTCAGCAGGTGCAGCTCGTGCAGCAGGTCGCCCTGCTCCGTGCCCTTCGTGATGCCGTGCGAGAAGAGGGTGTCGCCCGCTTCGAGGATCTTCTGGGCCTTCTCGACCGCCGCCAGGACCGCGACCTTGTCCTTCTGGAGGCGGGACTCCTTCGTCAGGCGCGGCACCGCCTTCTCGATGGACTGCAGGTCGGCGAGGATCAGCTCGGTGTTGATCGTCTCGATGTCGTCCTTCGGCGAGACCTTGCCGTCGACGTGCACGACGTTCTCGTCCTTGAAGGCGCGGATGACCTGGCAGATCGCGTCCGACTCACGGATGTTCGCCAGGAACTTGTTGCCCAGGCCCTCACCCTCCGAGGCGCCGCGCACGATGCCAGCGATGTCGACGAAGTCGACCGTCGCCGGGATGACGCGCTGCGAACCGAAGATGCCGGCGAGGACGGCCAGGCGCGGGTCAGGGACGCCGACGACGCCGACGTTCGGCTCGATGGTGGCGAACGGGTAGTTGGCCGCCAGCACGTCGTTCTTGGTCAGGGCGTTGAAAAGGGTCGACTTGCCGACATTCGGCAGGCCGACGATTCCGATCGTGAGCGACACGTTGGCGACTTCCCGTAGCTGGAGGGGGGCGGCGGCCCGGGAGTGGGCCACCGGACAGTTTACTTTCCGATGAGTGGCAGTCGTTGTACGCGTGTCCCCACACCGATACCGCGCTCGGCCCGCCTAGCTTGGTGGGGTGGAGCACTACAGGACGCGTTCGGTGGATCACCCGCAGCGACAGCAGCCGCAGCCCTCGCGCCGCCCGGCCCCGGCGGGCCAGCCCATCGGCGGCGTACCCGCGCAGGGCGGCGGCGGCCGGCCCCGGCCCGCGCCGGCCCGGCGGATGCGGGCGCGGGTACGGGGGCGGGTACGGATGCCCCGGCCCCGGCTGACCGGTCTCGGCGGCGGGCTGTTCGCCTGCGTCGCGATGACCCTGGCCGGCGGGATCGCCTGGCTGGTCTTCGGCGGCTCGCCGCTCGCGTACGGGCTGCTCTTCCTGCCCGTGGCGGCCGCCACCGCCCTCTGGGTGCGTCCCGCCGACCTGGTCACCGCGCCGATCTCCGCGCCGATCGCCTTCGCCGCCGGAGTCTGGCCGATCTCCGGCGGCTCCGGCGGCTTCGGCGCGGAGGTCATGGGCATCGTGTCCGCCCTGTCGCTGCACGCGGGCTGGCTGTACGGGGGGACCCTCGTCTCCGCGCTGATCGTCGTCGTACGCAAGGCCGTGCTCATCTCCCGGCGCCGACTCCCCCGCCGGACCGCCTAGCCGGCCGGGCGGTCCCTGCCGGCCGTACAAGCCCGGCGGGCCCGTCCGGCCTCATGCGCCAGTCCGGCCTATTGCACCCCGTCGGCCGCCCCCCGCGCCGCCATCGCCGCGCCCACGATCCCCGCGTTGTTCTGGAGCTTCGCCGGCACGATCTCGGCCCGTACGTCCTGGATCAGCGGAAGGAACTTCTCCGGCTTGCGGCTGACACCGCCGCCGATGATGAAGAGGTCCGGGGAGAAGAGCATCTCCACGTGCTCCAGGTACCGCTGCACCCGGTGCGCCCAGTGCTCCCAGGTCAGTTCCCCGTCCTCCTTCGCCTTGACCGACGCCCGCTTCTCCGCGTCGTGGCCCTTGAGCTCCAGGTGGCCGAGCTCCGTGTTCGGCACGAGCCGGCCGTCCGTGAACAGCGCACTGCCGATGCCCGTGCCCAGCGTCAGCACGATCACGGTGCCGCCGCGGTCCTTGCCCGCGCCGTACGTCATCTCCGCGATCCCCGCCGCGTCCGCGTCGTTGAGCACCGTGACCGGCTGCCCTCCGAGCCGCTGCGAGAGCAGGGCGGCCGTGTCGACGCCGATCCAGCCCTTGTCCATGTTGGCCGCCGTACGGGTGACCCCGCCGGTGACCACCCCCGGGAACGTCACCCCCACCGGGCCGTCCCAGCCGAAGTGGCGCACCACCTCGACGACACAGCCGGCCACCCCGTCGGGGGTGGCCGGCTGCGGTGTCAGTACCTTGTGGCGCTCCTGCGCCAGTTCGCCACGGTCCAGGTCCGCGGGAGCGCCCTTGATCCCGGAACCGCCGATGTCCACACCGAAGATCTGCATGGACTCACCGTACGAAACGAAACGGCCTACTTCTCGGCGACCAGCTCGGCCGCTTCGGCGCGCAGGTCGCGTCGCAGCTCCTTCGGCAGGGAGAAGGTGATCGACTCCTCCGCTGTCTTGACGATCTCCACGTCCGCGTAGCCGCGGGCGGCCAGCCACTCCAGGACCTCCTCGACCAGCACCTCCGGCACCGAGGCGCCCGAGGTCAGGCCGACCGTGCTGACGCCTTCCAGCCAGGCCTCGTCGATCTCGCTCGCGAAGTCCACGAGGTGCGCGGCGCGCGCGCCGGCGTCCTTGGCGACCTCGACGAGGCGGATGGAGTTCGAGGAGTTCTTGGAGCCGACGACGATGACGAGGTCGGAGTCGGCGCCCATCACCTTCACCGCCGCCTGGCGGTTGGAGGTGGCGTAGCAGATGTCGTCGCTCGGCGGCGAGACCAGCAGCGGGAACTTGGTCTTCAGCGCGTCGACCGTCTCCATCGTCTCGTCGACCGAGAGGGTGGTCTGCGACAGCCAGACGACCTTGGACTCGTCGCGGACGGTGACCTTCTCCACGTCGTGCGGGCCGTCCACGATCGTGATGTGGTCGGGGGCCTCGCCGGAGGTGCCGATGACCTCCTCGTGGCCCTCGTGGCCGATGAGGAGGATGTCGAAGTCCTCGTTCGCGTACCGGATGGCTTCCTTGTGCACCTTGGTGACCAGCGGACACGTCGCGTCGATCGTCGCCAGCTTGCCGCGCGCCGCCTCCTCGTGCACCACCGGTGCCACGCCGTGCGCGGAGAACATCACGATGGAGCCCTCGGGGACCTCCTCCGTCCGCTCGACGAAGATGGCCCCCTTCCTCTCCAGGGTCTGCACGACGTACTTGTTGTGCACGATCTCGTGGCGGACGTAGACCGGCGCCCCGTACTGCTCAAGGGCCTTCTCGACGGCGATCACGGCTCGGTCCACGCCCGCGCAGTAGCCGCGCGGGGCGGCGAGCAGGACGCGTCGGGAAGCGGGAACAGGGGCGGCAGCAGTCATGCGGTCCATCGTACGGGGGTCTCCAGGAGGCCGGGCGTCGCCCGTTCGGCACAGACTGGGGCGAACGTACGAGCCGACCGCCCCCCGGAGGAATGATGGCGTCCGTGACGGATCCCGCTACGGCGCCGAAGGCGGCCCTCCGGCGGAGCCTCGGGTTCCGGGACCTGGTCGTGTACGGGCTGCTCTTCATCGCCCCCATGGCCCCGGTCGGGGTCTTCGGCACCCTCGACGCGAAGTCGCACGGCGCGGTCGCGCTCGTCTACCTCTGCGCGACGGTCGCGATGGCCTTCACGGCCTTCAGTTACGCGCAGATGGTCCAGGTGGCCCCGCAGGCCGGCTCGGTCTTCACGTACGCCCGCAAGGGACTCGGCGAGGGTCCCGGACTGATCGCCGGCTGGATGGCGATGCTCGACTACCTGCTGATCCCGGCGGTCGCCTACCTCTTCTCCGGGATCGCGATGAACGCGCTGGTCCCGGGGGTCTCGCGGTGGGTGTGGACGGCGCTGGCCGTGCTGGTGACCACCGCGCTGAACCTGTGGGGCGTACGGGCGGCCGCGCGCGCGGGTTTCGCCGTGCTGGCGATGGAGATCGCGGTACTGCTGGTGTTCGTGGTGTCCGCGGTGACGGTGCTGGTACGGGACGGGGCGCAGCGCGGCTGGCTCTCCCCGCTGACCGGGGACGGCTCGCTGGGCTTCTCCCTGACGGCGGTGCTGGGCGCGGTGTCGGTGGCGGTCCTGTCCTACCTCGGCTTCGACGCGATCGCGTCGTTCGCGGAGGAGGTGACGGGGGGCTCGGCGCGGGTGGCGCGGGCGGTGCTGTTCTGCCTGGCGCTGGCCGGGGTGCTGTTCGTCGTGCAGAGCTACCTCGCGGCGCTGCTGATGCCGGTGTCCTCGGCCGAGCTGGCGGCCGATCCGGCGCAGCAGGGCCCGGCGTTCTACACGGCGGTGGAGTCCTCGGTCGGGACCTGGCTGCACGATCTGGTCGCGGTCAGCAAGGCGATCGGGGCGGCCTTCGCGGCGCTGGCCGGGCAGGCGGCGGCGGGGCGGCTGGTGTTCGCGATGGCCCGCGAGCGGCGGCTGCCGGGGGTGCTCGCGCGCACCTCGGACGGCACCCCGCGGCCGGCGCTGCTGGTGGCGGCGACGATCACGCTGGTCGCGGCGGTGTGGGCGGCGCGCCGCGACGACGGGCTGGACCAGCTGGTCTCGGTGGTGGACGTGGGCGCGCTGGTGGCGTTCACGCTGCTGCACGCCTCGGTGGTGGGCTGGTTCGTGGTCAAGCGGGGGGCGGGGGCCCCGGTCTGGTGGAAGCACCTGCTGCTGCCGGTGCTGGGTGCGGCCGTGACGGTCGCGGTGATCGTGGAGGCGGCTCGGACGGCGCAGGTGGTGGGCGCGGTCTGGCTGGCGGTGGGGCTGGCGGTCCTCGCGGTCCAGGGGGCGCGCCGGGACGGGGTCGGGGGCGCGTCCGCGGGGCGGCCCTGAGCCGAGGCGGGGAGGCGGCGGCGCGGGAGCGGCCTGATCCCGACACCCGCCGCCGGTCGCTGAGGCGCTGTCAGTGTGGCTGTCGGCGCGGGCGGATAGCCTGCGTACATGGGTCTGAATACGTCGGCTGACGCGCCGCTGCCGGTCGGCAAGGTGTCCCGGCTCATCGGGGGCTGGATCGACCGGCTGGGTCAGGTGTGGGTGGAGGGGCAGATCACGCAGCTCTCGCGGCGGCCGGGGGCGGGGGTGGTGTTCCTGACGCTGCGCGACCCCTCGCACGACATCTCGCTCAGCGTCACCTGCTACCGCCAGGTCTTCGACGAGGTCGCGGACGTGGTGACGGAGGGCGCCCGGGTCGTCGTCCTGGCCAAGCCGGAGTGGTACGCCCCGCGCGGGCAGCTCTCGCTGAGGGCGACGGAGATACGGCCCGTCGGCATCGGCGAATTGCTCGCCCGGCTGGAGAAGCTCAAGCGCTCCCTCGCCTCGGAGGGGCTGTTCGCGCTGGACCGCAAGAAGTCGCTGCCGTTCCTGCCGCAGCTGATCGGGCTGGTGGTCGGGCGGGCCTCGGCGGCCGAGCGGGACGTACTGGAGAACGCCCGGCGGCGCTGGCCGGCGGTCCGTTTCGAGGTGCGGAACGTGGCGGTCCAAGGGGTGAACGCGGTGCCCCAGGTGATCCGGGCGGTCAAGGAGCTCGACGCCCTGGACGAGGTCGACGTGATCATCGTGGCGCGCGGCGGCGGGAGCGTCGAGGACCTGCTGCCGTTCTCCGACGAGGAGGTCGTGCGGACGGTCGCGGCGGCCCGTACGCCCGTGGTGTCGGCGATCGGGCACGAGCCGGACTCCCCGCTGCTGGACCTCGTCGCGGACCTGCGGGCCTCCACGCCGACGGACGCCGCGAAGAAGGTGGTCCCGGACGTGGGCGAGGAGCTGGAGCGGGTACGCCAGCTCCAGGGCCGGGGGCTGCGGGCGGTGCGCGGGCTGCTCGACCGGGAGGAGCGCGGGCTCGCGCACGCGCTGGCCCGGCCGGTCTTCGTCCATCCCCAGCGGATGGTGGAGACGCGCGAGGCGGAGCTGGAGGCCCTGCTGGGGCGTAGCAGGCGGACGCTCGGGCACCTGTTGGACCGGGCGGATTCGGAGCTGGCGCACACCCTGGCCCGGGTGGTGGCGCTGTCCCCGGCGGCGACGCTGGAGCGCGGGTACGCGGTGCTCCAGCGGGCGGACGGGCACGTGGTGCGCTCGCCGGAGGAGGTCTCGGGGGACGAGGTGCTGCGGGCGCGGGTGGCCGAGGGCGAGTTCTGCGTACGGGTGGACGGGCAGCAGGGCTCCTAGCCACCCGGGCCGGAACACGGGGCGGAGCACCGGGCCGGATTACGGGGCCGGAACATCGGGCCGGAACAACGGGCCCCTATTCGATGTACGACACACACAAGGCGGGACGGGAATGACGGAAACCGATACCTCGTTGGGGTACGAGCAGGCCAGGGACGAGCTCATCGAGGTCGTCCGCAAGCTGGAGGCCGGCGGTACCTCCCTGGAGGACTCGCTCGCGCTCTGGGAGCGCGGCGAGGAGCTCGCGCAGGTCTGCCGGCGCTGGCTGGAAGGCGCCCGCGCCCGGCTCGACTCGGCGCTGGCGGCCCGGGAGGCCGGGGCCGACGGGGCAGGAGCGGGCGGCGAGAGCGAAGGGCGGGACGCCTGAGCAGCCCGTCAAACGTGATGTGAGTCATCCCCCAGCGGATTTAGTTGAAAATTCTACAACTTTCGGCTTACAGTCGGGGCATCGCTTCACCTCCGCATGTATGGAAGAAGGCTTTCCGATGTCTCTCGTTCTCGACTCCGCCGCCCAGGACCTCCTGTTCCGCGAGGCCCGCACCGCCAACTCGTTCTCCGACGAGCCGGTGACCGACGAGCAGGTCCAGGCGATCTACGACCTGGTGAAGTTCGGCCCCACCGCCTTCAACGGCACGCCGCTGCGCATCACCCTGGTCCGCTCCCCCGAGGCCCGCGAGCGCCTGGTGAAGCACATGGCCGAGGGCAACCAGGCCAAGACCGCCGCCGCGCCGCTCGTCGCGATCCTCTCCGCGGACAACGAGTTCCACGAGGAGCTGCCGCGCCTGCTGCCGCACTTCCCCCCGGCCAAGGACATGTTCTTCTCCGAGCGCCCGGTGCGTGAGCAGTCCGCACTGGTGAACGCCGCCCTCCAGGCCGCCTACTTCATCGTGGGCGTCCGCGCCGCCGGCCTGGCCGCGGGCCCGATGACCGGCGCCGACCTCGTCGGCATCCAGAAGGAGTTCCTGGACGCCGACCACACCCCGATCATGGTCGTCAACATCGGCAAGCCGGGCGAGGCCGCCTGGTTCGACCGCTCCCCGCGCCTGAGCTTCGACGAGGTCATCACCACCGTCTGAGGCCGGGTCCGCGCCCGGCTCCGAGTCGAGTCCGGACACGTACACGGAAGGCCGCCCCCCGGATGCCGGGGGGCGGCCTTCTGCGTACGACCGGCTCGCGCGGCCGACTCGCACCACCGGCGCGCGGCCGGCTCACACGGTCGGTTCACACCATCGCTACGAGCCCTGCCGGGGCGCCTGCTGGGTCTCCTGCTTGAACTCCAGCGCCGCCACCATCGCGCCCAGCTCCTCGAAGGAGGCCGTGCCGGTCACGACCGTGGCGTAACCCTGCTCCTGCCGGACGAGGGCGTCGTACTTCTCGCCCTCCCAGCGCTCCCACGCCTGGTCTCCGATCTGCTGCGTCTGCCCGGTGGGCTTCGCCTTCTGGGTGACGGAGGTCAGGTGTTTGACCGAGGCGTCGCTCGACTGCTCGATCGCGACGTACTGGCCCTTCGGGTCCAGGAAGCCCAGGTGCCAGGCGTTCGCCGCCTTGCGGTCGTACGTCACCGAGGTCGCGCGCCACTGCGCGGGGAGCCCCACGGGCACCGCCACCGGATACGGGGCCGCGCGCCGGGCGGTGATCGTCTCCACCCGGTAGTCGACCACGTGTGTCGGATCGGACTTGTCGTCATGCGGGACGAAGATGTAGATCCCCGCGACCACGACGCCGATCACCGCCAGCGACCGGACCATGTCCCAGACCGTCTGCTTGCCCTTCATACCTGCCACGCCACCATCGTCCCCCATGACCGGGAGTGATCTCCGCCGGGGTCGGCGCGGCGCCCGCCCGGATCCGCGCGCCAAGACGCAAGATGTCCGCTCACGCCAAACGGCTGACCGATATTCCGCTCATACGTGACCCGGTCTGCTCAATTTGTCGACGTACCGATAGAGTTCCAGCACCCTCACTTCCCGGCCGTCGCCGTACAGAAAGGTGCGCTCCGATGACCGAGCACAACCTGCCGCCCCAGCTCGAAGTCTCTCCGGAGGCCCCCGACCGCAACCTCGCCCTGGAACTCGTCCGGGTGACCGAGGCCGCCGCCATGGCCGCCGGCCGGTGGGTCGGGCGCGGCGACAAGCTCGGCGCCGACGGCGCCGCGGTCAACGCGATGCGGACCCTGATCTCCACCGTCTCGATGAACGGCGTCGTCGTCATCGGCGAGGGGGAGAAGGACGAAGCCCCGATGCTGTTCAACGGCGAGCGGGTCGGCGACGGCACCGGAGCCGAGGTGGACATCGCCGTCGACCCGATCGACGGCACCACCCTGAACGCCAAGGGCATGCCGAACGCCATCGCCGTGCTGGCCGCCGCCGACCGCGGCACCATGTTCGACCCGTCCGCCGTCTTCTACATGGAGAAGCTGGTCACCGGCCCCGAGGCCGCCGACTTCGTCGACATCAACGCGCCGGTCTCGGTCAACATCCGCCGCGTCGCCAAGGCCAAGAACATGGCCGTGGAAGACGTCACCGTGATCATCCTGGACCGCCCGCGCCACGAGGGCATCGTCAAGGAGATCCGCGAGACGGGCGCCCGGATCAAGTTCATCTCGGACGGCGACGTCGCGGGCTCGGTCATGGCGGTCCGCGAGGGCACCGGCGTGGACCTGCTCCTCGGCATCGGCGGCACCCCCGAGGGCATCATCTCGGCCTGCGCCATCAAGTGCCTCGGCGGCACGATCCAGGGCAAGCTGTGGCCGAAGGACGAGGCCGAGCGCCAGAAGGCCATCGACGCGGGCCACGACCTGGACCGGGTCCTGCACACCAACGACCTGGTCTCCGGCGACAACGTCTTCTTCGTCGCCACCGGCATCACCGACGGCGAGCTGCTGCGCGGCGTCCACTACCGCTCGGAGACCGCGACCACGTCCTCGCTGGTCATGCGCTCGAAGTCGGGGACGATCCGCCAGATCGACTCGACCCACCGGCTGTCGAAGCTGCGCGCGTACAGCGCGATCGACTTCGACCGCGCCCAGTAGGAACCTGCGAACAGGGCAGCAGGTACGGCGAGAGGGGCACCCACCGCGTGCGGCGGTGGGTGCCCCTCTCGCTGTCGTACGTACGGGGCTCAGCCCGCGGCGGCTATCGGTCCGGCCCCCGGCGCTTGGCGCAGTTCCGCCGCGCGGCGCCTGCGGCGGGCCAGCACCACGCGGCGCTCGGCCGCGGTGAGCCCGCCCCACACCCCGTACGGCTCGGGCTGGAGCAGTGCGTGCTCGCGGCAGGCGACCATCACGGGGCAGCGCGCGCAGACCCGCTTCGCGGCCTCCTCACGGGAGAGCCGGGCCGCCGTGGGCTCCTTGGAGGGGGCGAAGAACAGGCCCGCCTCGTCCCGGCGGCACACCGCCTCCGCATGCCATGGGCCGTCGTCTTCCCTCGCCGGCACCCGTGGCTTCGGTACTGCGGCCGGACGCGCCTGAAGGCTCGGTACGGCGGCTACCTGCAGGGACTGATGCGGCGGATGCGGCACGGCCTACTCCTGACGACGTATACGCAAGCGAGAGACGATGCAGCTGTCCCTACCCGCTGTGCGCGCCCCTAAGCACTGCGTGGACCGGGGGCGCCGTCGCGCCGAACTTCGACCGAAACGCGACGTCGGCGCCCGGCGTCACGCCCCCGCGCACGCCCGCGCGCGGGGGCTCACTCCTGACGGACGCTCCCGCGCGCTGTCGGCGGCATCCGGTCGGGCCGTGCGCGCACCCGCGCCGGGGGCCGCGCGGAGGCTACCCCTGGAGGCGCTTGCGCAACTTGAGCGCCAGGTCGACGAGGCGGGCGCCCGGTTTGGGCCGGGCCTCGATGTTGCCGAGCAGGGCGAAGCCGCGGATGATCACCACCGGCGCGCTCGGGTCGGTGCTCTCGGCGCGGCCCTCGCCGTGCACCTCGAAGTTGCCGAGGACCCCGCTGCCGTAGCCGCGGAGCGTCACGTTCTCCGGGACCGTGACCTCGACGTTCCCGAGCACGCTCGTCACCTCGATCTCGGTCACCTGCTGCTCGAAGACGGCCTCGGTGAGGTCGATGGTGACGTCGCCGAGGACGCACACCACGCGGGTGTGCGCGCCGGGACGCCAGCGGCCCTTGCGGGTGGAGCTGCTGCACACGGCGACCACGGTCTCCGAGACGGGGGCCTGGCCGGTGGCGTGGGCCGGGGCCGGGTTCAGTCCGTACGCGGGCGCGGCGGCGGGGCCGCCGGGTGCCGGGAGGTCCCGTACGAGCACCTCCAGCTCCCCCACGGTCTTCACGGCGTACAGCGAATCCAGCCGCTCGGAGTGCTCGTCGGCGGTCAGCCGGCCCTCGGCGAGGGCATCGGCCAGGATGTGCGCGATCCGGTCGCGATCGGCGTCGGAGGCCCGCAGTTCGGCGGGGGCGGCGGCAGGCGCGGCAGGCTTCTTTTCCAGGTCCACGCCCGCCAGCATAGCGATACGCGATAGATCGCGATAGACCTCGGCAGTTGACAGTGAGCCTTACCTCACAGACACGGCCGGGGACGGAGGTCATACGCTGGACAGCCGCGCTGCCAAATGGTCGCCAGCGCCGTCTGCCGAGTGAGGAATGACTGCCGTCATGCCAGAGTTTGCGTACACCGACCTGCTGCCCCTGGGCGAGGACACCACCCCCTACCGGCTGGTGACATCGGAGGGCGTGTCGACGTTCGAGGCCGACGGCCGTACGTTCCTCAAGGTCGAGCCCGAGGCGCTGCGCCTGCTCGCCGAAGAGGCCATCCACGACATCCAGCACTTCCTGCGCCCCGCGCACCTCGCCCAGCTGCGCCGGATCATCGACGACCCCGAGGCCTCGTCGAACGACAAGTTCGTCGCGCTCGACCTCCTCAAGAACGCGAACATCGCGGCGGCCGGCGTCCTGCCGATGTGCCAGGACACGGGCACGGCGATCGTGATGGGCAAGCGCGGCCAGAACGTGCTGACCGAGGGCGGCGACGAGGCGGCCCTGTCGCGCGGCATCTACGACGCGTACACCCGCCTGAACCTGCGCTACTCGCAGATGGCCCCGCTCACCATGTGGGAGGAGAAGAACACCGGCTCGAACCTGCCCGCGCAGATCGAGCTGTACGCGACGGACGGCGGCGCGTACAAGTTCCTCTTCATGGCCAAGGGCGGCGGCTCGGCCAACAAGTCCTTCCTCTACCAGGAGACGAAGGCGGTCCTCAACGAGGCCTCCATGATGAAGTTCCTGGAGGAGAAGATCCGTTCGCTGGGCACCGCGGCCTGCCCGCCGTACCACCTGGCGATCGTGGTCGGCGGCACGTCGGCGGAGCACGCGCTCAAGACCGCGAAGTACGCCTCGGCCCACTACCTCGACGAGCTGCCGCGCGAGGGCTCCGCGCTGGGCCACGGCTTCCGCGACGAGGCCCTCGAACAGCAGGTCTTCGAACTGACCCAGAAGATCGGCATCGGCGCGCAGTTCGGCGGCAAGTACTTCTGCCACGACGTGCGCGTCGTCCGCCTGCCGCGCCACGGCGCCTCGCTGCCGGTGGCCATCGCCGTCTCCTGCTCGGCGGACCGCCAGGCCACCGCGAAGATCACCGCGGAGGGCGTCTTCCTGGAGCAGCTGGAGCGCGACCCGGCCCGCTTCCTCCCGGAGACCACGGACGAGCACCTGGACGAGTCGGCGGACGTGGTGTCGATCGACCTGAACCAGCCGATGGACGACATCCTCGCCACGCTCACCCGGCACCCGGTGAAGACCCGCCTGTCCCTGACCGGCCCGCTGGTCGTGGCGCGCGACATCGCGCACGCCAAGATCAAGGAGCTGCTGGACTCGGGCGCGCCGATGCCGCAGTACCTGAAGGACCACCCGGTCTACTACGCCGGCCCGGCGAAGACCCCCGCGGGCTACGCCTCGGGCTCCTTCGGCCCGACGACGGCCGGCCGCATGGACTCGTACGTCGAGCAGTTCCAGGCGGCGGGCGGCTCGAAGGTCATGCTGGCCAAGGGCAACCGCTCGCAGCAGGTGACGGACGCGTGCGCCGCGCACGGCGGCTTCTACCTCGGCTCGATCGGCGGCCCCGCGGCGCGCCTCGCCCAGGACTGCATCAAGAAGGTCGAGGTCCTGGAGTACGAGGAGCTCGGCATGGAGGCGGTCTGGAAGATCGAGGTCGAGGACTTCCCGGCCTTCATCGTCGTGGACGACAAGGGCAACGACTTCTTCCGGGATCCCGCCCCGGAGCCCACGTTCACCCACATCCCGGTCCGCGGCCCGGGCCTGGCGTAGCCGGACCCCGCCCCGGCCTGCCTCGGCCGGGGCGGTGAGCGCAGTGAGGGTGACGGCGCCGGCCCGCACGCCGATGTAACGGACTGTTCGGTAACCGGGTCGGCACGGGGAGCCCGGCCGTCCGGCGCGTGCGGATAGCGTGGGGTCCATGAATCGGCAGTACGCGCAGCCCGCCACCGCCCGCGACGTGCGGGTCATCGCCCACCGGGGGGCTTCTCACGAGCACCCCGAGCACACCCTCGCCGCCTACCGGCAGGCCATCGACGACGGCGCCGACGCGCTGGAGTGCGACGTACGGCTGAGTGCCGACGGGCGGCTCGTGTGCGTGCACGACCGGCGGGTCGAGCGGACCTCCGACGGGCGCGGGGTCGTCTCCGCCATGACGTACGAGGAACTGGCCGGGCTCGACTTCGGCGGCTGGAAGGGCGAGGCGCACCGCGGGGCGCAGGTCCTGCTCTTCGAGGACCTGCTCAAGGAGGCGCTGGCCGCCGACCGGCCCGTCGGGCTGGCCGTGGAGACCAAGCACCCCACCCGCGCCGGGGGCCGCCTGGAGGCCGAGCTCGTACGGGTGCTCAGGGAGCACGGGCTCGCCGACGGCTCCGACGGCCGGGTCGAGGTGATGAGCTTCTCGCGGGGCGCCCTGGTCCGGCTGAACCGGCTGGCTCCCGGGCTGCCCGCCGTGTACCTCATCGAGCGGCGGCTGCGGCCCGCCCGGCCGCCGTTCGCCGGGCACGCCGGTCCCGGTATCGACCTGGTGCGCAGGGACCCGGGTCTGGTGGCGCGGCTGAAGGCCAAGGGGCTGCGCGTGCGCGTCTGGACGGTCGACGAGCCGGAGGACGTCGAGCTGTGCGTGCGCCTCGGCGTGGATACCTTGATCACCAATCGGCCGCGCGAGGTGCGGGAGCATCTGCGCCGGCTGTGAGCCGGGTGCCGGAGCCGGCTATCGGGTGCCCGGAGCCGGGTACCCGGTACCGGGTGAGGACACCCGGCCGGCGGCGTGGCCGACCGGGTGCGGGGGGGTTCGGGTGGTGCGGGGCGGGTTACGCGAAGCGCTGGGTCGCCGAGCCGTTGCAGGTCTGCAGGCGCAGCTGGTCGTGGGCGGCGGCCACGGTCAGGCACATGCCCGGGGCGGCCGCGGGCCGCAGGGTGGCGCCGTCGCGGACCCAGCTCTGGTTGGCGCCGCCGTGGCAGTTCCAGAGGATCAGACCCGTACCGGCGCCGTAGTTGGCGCCCGGGGCGTCCAGGCAGCGGTCGTGGGTGAGTTCGACGTGGACGGACTTGCGCGCGGGGTCGTACCACCAGCCCTGGTTCCGGCCGCCGTGGCAGTCCCAGCCGATGACCTTGGTTTCGTTGGCGCTGGAGCCGCCGTTGGCGTCGAGGCAGTTGCCGGTGGCCTCGTTCTTCAGCGGCGCGTAGAGGGAGTCCCAGGCTCCGGCCTGGAGCACGGGCGTGCCCGTGCTCGCCGGGTCGGCGCAGGAGGCCTCGCGCAGGCCCGAGTCGTAGAGCTGGGTCAGACAGGACGCGAACGCGCCGTGGCCGCGGTAGTTGGGGTGGAAGGACTGGCGGGCGGTGTTCTCGTCCCACGGGAAGTGGTCCCCGAGGTCCAGGTAGAGCCCGCGGGCCCAGGCGTCCTCCATGCACACCTCGTGGCCCTGGAAGAGGCGCGAGCCGTCCAGGTACGTGGCCCCCGAGGCCAGCGCCGCCGCGCGCATGCCCTTCTCGAAGGAGGGCACCGCGTAGTTGCGGCCCCAGGCGGCGTCGGAGTCGTAGCCGGCGCAGCCTCCGGGCAGCTTGCCGGGGAAGTTCGGGTTGTCGTAGAAGTCGGGGCCGATGGGGCTCGGGTAGCCCATCACGACGAGCTTGTAGTCGGAGTCCGCGTACCCCGCGTCGCGCATGACCGTCTTGAGGTCGGCGACGGTGGACTCCACCTTGGGCTTCAGGCCGTCCACGCGCGCCTGCCAGCCCGGTCCGTACTTGGGCTCGCAAGTGCCCTGGCTGAGCACCCAGCGGGTCACGCAGTCGGTCATGACCGGGCCGAACTGGAGGTCGTCGTTGGCGCCGGCGACCAGCAGCACCATCTTGATCTTGGTGTTCCGCGCCTTGACGGCGAGGCTGTCGCTCTGCACCAGCTCGTCGGCGTACTGCTTGCTGCCGCCGATCCGGATGTTGCCGGTGTAGCCGCCCGAGCACGCGACGTTGAAGGTCAGGTCGGCCGGGATGCCGGTGCGGTGGATCGCGGAGTCCGGCGAGCGGTGGCACTGGTTGTCCGGGGTGTTGGTGGCCGGGTCGTAGTTGCCCACGCCCTCGCCCGATATCTCGCTGTCGCCGAGCGAGATCAGGCCGGTCTTGCGCTCGTTCAGCGGGCGGATCGCGGGGTCGCCGTAGATCTTCACGGCCTCCGCCGCGCGGATGGCCTCCAGCTCGGGCGAGAGCGGGACGGCGGCCGCGCCGGACGCGGGGGAAGGGGCGGCCTGGGCCATGGGGGTGATGGCGGTGACGCCCCCGAGGGCGGCCGCGATCGCCGCGGCGGCCGCGACGGTAGATCTGAGCCCGGGTCTCGTACGTACACGTGTCATGAACGTCTCCCCTGTCGGTGTTACCCACGGTATTTACTGGTCGGTAGGGGACTTGGGAACACTTCGAACAAGAGAATTGCTCAACTTTTTCAGGAGGCAATGAACATGACCCACGATCAGAATCAGGTCGACTACCGGATCGAGCACGACTCGATGGGCGAGGTACGGGTCCCCGCGCACGCCAAATGGCGGGCCCAGACCCAGCGCGCGGTGGAGAACTTCCCCATCTCCGGGCAGCGCCTGGAGCGCGCCCACATCGAGGCGCTCGCCCTTGTCAAGGCCGCGGCCGCCGCGGTCAACGCCAAGCTGGGCGTGGTGGACGAGGACATCGCCGACGCGATCCGCTCCGCCGCCTCCGAGGTGGCCGAGGGCCGCTGGGACGAGCACTTCCCGGTCGACGTGTTCCAGACCGGGTCCGGGACCTCGTCCAACATGAACACCAACGAGGTCATCGCCACCCTCGCCGGCGAGCGGCTCGGCCGTGAAGTCCACCCCAACGACCACGTCAACGCCTCGCAGAGCTCCAACGACGTGTTCCCGTCGTCCATCCACATCGCGGCGACCGCCGCCGTCACCCGCGAGCTGATCCCGGCCCTTGAGCACCTCGCCGCCGCCCTGGAGCGCAAGGCCGCCGAGTTCGCCGAGGTGGTCAAGGCGGGCCGCACCCACCTGATGGACGCCACCCCGGTGACCCTGGGCCAGGAGTTCGGCGGGTACGCCGCCCAGGTGCGCTACGGCGTCGAGCGGCTGCGCGCGGCCCTGCCCCGGCTGGCCGAACTGCCGCTGGGCGGGACCGCCGTGGGCACCGGGATCAACACCCCGCCCGGATTCTCCGCCGCCGTGATCGCCGAGGTGGCCGCCGCGACCGGGCTGCCGCTGACCGAGGCCCGCAACCACTTCGAGGCCCAGGGCGCGCGGGACGCGCTGGTGGAGACCTCGGGGATGCTCCGCACGATCGCCGTGTCCCTGACCAAAATCTCCAACGATCTGCGCTGGATGGCCTCGGGGCCGCGCACGGGATTGGCCGAAATCAATCTCCCTGATCTCCAGCCGGGCTCATCGATCATGCCCGGGAAGGTCAATCCGGTGGTTCCGGAGGCCGTACTGATGGTCGCCGCTCAGGTGACCGGGAACGACACGACCGTCGCCGTCGCGGGCGCGGCCGGCAATTTCGAGCTCAATGTGATGCTCCCGGTGATGGCCAAAAACCTGCTGGAGTCGATTCGGCTGCTCGGCAACGCGAGCCGTCTGCTGGCCGACCGAACGGTCGGCGGGATCACCGCGAACGCGGCCCGGGCCAGGGAGTTCGCCGAGTCCTCCCCCTCCGTGGTGACCCCGCTGAACCGGTACATCGGCTACGAGGAGGCGGCCAAGGTCGCCAAGAAGTCCCTCGCCGAACGGAAGACGATCAGGGAGGTCGTACTGGAGGGCGGATACGTGGACCGGGGCGACCTGACGCTGGAACAGCTGGACGAGGCCCTCGACGTCCTGCGTATGACCAGGCCCTGAAAACGTTTCTCCCCAGGGGCCGGATCCGGTCGTTTCCCGTCCCCGCGCACCTCCGTGACCTGCACCGCAGCGGGCGCAGGGGCCCCCGCCCTAAGATCTGCGCATGACAGGTACCGGAGGCCGCGGGGGCGGCGACGCGCAGGGCACCCGCTGGCGGCCGGGCGAGCAGGTCCTGTGGCGCTACCGCGACCACGCCCCGGGGCTGAAGGGCGCGGTCCACATCTGCCGCCCCGTGACGGTGGTGCAGGACACCGCCGACCTGCTGGCGGTGTGGATGGCCCCCGGCACCGAGTGCGTCAAGCCGGTGCTGGCCGACGGCACCCCCGTCCACGAGGAGCCGCTCGCCACCCGCTACACCGCGCCGCGCACCACCGTGCGCGCGCGCTGGTTCGGCGCCGGCGTGCTGAAGCTCGCCCGGCCCGCGGACCCGTGGTCGGTGTGGCTGTTCTGGGACCACGGCTGGCGGTTCAAGAGCTGGTACGTCAACCTCGAGGAGCCGCGGACCAAGTGGTCCGGCGGGGTGGACTCCGTGGACCACTTCCTGGACATTTCCGTGTACCCGGACCGTACGTGGAAGTGGCGGGACGAGGACGAGTTCGCGCAGGCCCAGCGGTCCGGTCTGATGGACGCCGAGCAGGCCCGTCAGGTGCAGGCCGCGGGGCGGGAGGCGGTGGGCGTGATCAAGGCGTGGGGGCCGCCGTTCTCGGACGGCTGGCAGGACTGGCGGCCGGATCCCGCATGGGGAGTTCCGGCCCTGCCCGAGGACTGGGACCGCACTCCGGCGCATATGACCTCATGAGACCCTTGATGCGCCCCCGGGTTCCAACCGTAAGATCTCCCTCCGCAAGGGTCGCGCGCGAGAGGCTCACGGGGCCCCTGATCCGTAAATGTCGTGCCGTACGCGGGATTTGACCGGAGGTCAAAAGAGCGAGAGGTAACGAGCGGGACGCGGAAACGCGGGGCGGTGGTGTCCCCGCCGCAGAGCGGGTATACCGCGACTGACCGAGTTGAGTGCAGCGCACATCGAGCGCAAACGGACGGAATTCCACGCGTGACGGAGTACCCCACCTCGCAGGAGGGCCCGCAGCCTGCCGCGGCCGCCGCGACACCGGCGCCGGGCGGCCCCGGCATGCCTGCTCCTTCCGGCGGCCGCGCGGACGAGCCGGGCCACGGCAAGGCCCCCGTCCCCGCGGCCGAGGCCGTACGCGGCTCGGCCGTGCCCGGCGACGACCCGGTCCGCTCGGACGTCCCGCGTCCGCGCGGCGAGGGCGTACCCACGAGCCCGCAGGACGCCGCGCCCCGACCGGACGCCGCGCCCCGGCCGGCGCGCGGCCGCGCACGCGGTACGGCGGCCCAGGGCGCGGCCGGCCGCCGCGGCCGCGACGAGGAGGCCGCGCGGAGCGCCGCGCACGCGGCGGCGGCCCGCGGCGAGGACCCGGCGGACGTGTCCGCCGGACGGGCCCGCGGGGGCCGCGGCGGGTCCGAGGGCCTCCCGGCGCCGATACCGGGCGCCTCCCGCCCCCGCGAGACCCGGGCCGAAGCCGGAGCCGCGTCCGCGGGACGTCCCGGCGCGGACGCCGGGCCGGCGTACGGCGGCCAGGGCGGTACGGACGCCGCGGCGGCGTACGGGATCCAGATCGGCGGCGTCGAGGGCGCGGCCCCCGCGCCCGCCGCGGCCGGACCCGACGGCGGGGTGGCGCGGCGCGAAGGCGACCGGCTGCGGTTCGTCGGCGCGGCGACGCGGCGGATCGCCCGGGGCATCGACCTCGACGAGATCGTCCTCGGCCTGTGCCGGGCCACCGTGCCCACCTTCTCGGACGCCATCCTCGTCTACCTGCGCGACCCCCTCCCGGTCGGCGACGAGCGCCCCCTCGGACCGGTCGTTTTAAGGCTGCGCCGCACCGACCGGCTCCGGCCGATCGACGACCTGACGGGAGCCGAGGGCGCCGGGGGCGCGGGGGCCGGGGGCGAGCTCGATTTCAGCCAGCTGCCGCTGGTCGGCCCGCAGGGTGACCTGCCCGCGGCGGAGCTCTGCGAGATCCGGCCCGGCGGGGCCCTGGCCGAGGTCCTGCGCGGCGTGCGGCCCGTCTTCGGATCCGCCGCCGGGGCCAAGGACGCGCTGCCGGAACTGCTCGGCTCCGAGCACCCCGTACCGCGCGGCCAGCGGGCCATCCTCGCGCCGCTGCGCGGCCGCCGCCGCGTCATCGGCTCGGCGGTGTTCCTGCGCAGCCCCGAGCGGCCCGCCTTCGAGCAGAACGACCTCCTGGTCGCCGCCCAGCTGGCCACGCACACCGCGCTCGGCATCGACAAGGCGGTCCTGTACGGCCGCGAGGCGTACATCGCCGACGAGCTCCAGCGCACGATGCTGCCCGACAGCCTCCCCCAGCCCACCGGGGTCCGGCTCGCCTCCCGCTACCTGCCCGCCGCCGAGACGGCCCGGGTCGGCGGCGACTGGTACGACGCGATACCGCTGCCCGGCAGCCGCGTCGCGCTGGTCGTCGGCGACGTCATGGGCCACTCCATGACCTCCGCTGCGATCATGGGCCAGCTCCGCACCACCGCGCAGACCCTGGCGCAGCTGGACCTGCCGCCCGCCGAGGTCCTGCACCACCTGGACGAGCAGGCGCAGCGCCTGGGCTCCGACCGGATGGCCACCTGCCTGTACGCGGTGTACGACCCGGTCTCGCACCGGATCACCATCGCCAACGCCGGCCACCCGCCGCCCGTGCTCCTGCACCTGGGCGGCCGCGCCGAGGTGCTGCGCGTACCCCCGGGCGCCCCCATCGGCGTCGGCGGCGTGGACTTCGAGGCCGTGGAGCTGGACGCGCCCGCCGGGGCCACCCTGCTGCTGTACACGGACGGCCTGGTGGAGTCCCGGCTGCGCGACGTGTGGACGGGCATCGAGCAGCTGCGCGAACGCCTGGCGACCACCGCCCAGCTGACCGGCCTGGACCACCCGCCGCCGCTGGAGGCGCTCTGCGACGACGTCCTGGACATGCTCGGCCCGGGCGACCGGGACGACGACATCGCGCTGCTCGCGGCCCGTTTCGACGGGATCGCGCCCAGCGACGTCGCGTACTGGTTCCTGGACCCGGAGGAGACCGCTCCGGGGCGGGCCCGCCGGTTCGCCCGCCGGGCGCTGACCCGGTGGGGCCTGGAGGAGCTCCAGGACTCCCTGGAGCTGCTGGTCAGCGAGGTGGTCACGAACGCCGTGCGGTACGCCGAGCGGCCCGTGACCCTGCGCCTGCTGCGGACGGACGTACTGCGCTGCGAGGTCGGCGACGACTCGCCGCAGCTGCCGCGCCAGCGCCGGGCGCGGGAGACCGACGAGGGCGGCCGCGGGCTGTTCCTGGTCAACCGGATGGCCCGCCGCTGGGGCGCGACCCGGCTGAGCAGCGGGAAGGTGGTCTGGTTCGAGCTCCCGTTGCCGGGGGCGACCGAGCGCCGCTGACCGGCCCGGTGATACGACACCGCCGCCCCGCAGCGTGGATGTTGCGGGGCGGCGGTGTGTGGCGCGGGCTGAGAGCGCGCTAGGGGATGAGGATCGGCGGGGACTTGGTCGGGTCCGGGCTCTTCGTCGGGTCCGGGCTCTTGGTCGGATCCGGGCTCTTCGTCGGGCTCTTGGTCGGGTTCGGCGAGCTCTTGCCGGGGTCCGGGCTGTTCTGCGAAGGCGAGACCGGCGCCGACGGCGTGTTGGCGGAGGAGGAGCTCGACGAGGACGGGGAGGTGCTGCGGGTCGGCGTCTGCGAGGCGCCCATCTTCGCCTCGGAGAGGTCGAACTCGCCGGTGTCCACGCCCTTGAGCGCGGCCAGCGTGTACGCCTTCCAGATCTGGGCAGGGAAGCTGGAACCACCCGCTCGGCCACCGCCGGCGGTACCGGTCAGGGTGGTCTGCTTGGCGGTGCCCGGCTCCTCGCCGAACATCGCGACGACGGTGACGAGCTCCGGCGTGTACCCGGTGAACCAGGCGGCGACGTTGGACTCGGTGGTACCGGTCTTGCCGGCGGCCTCGTAGGCGGAGCTCTTGACGGCCTTGCCGGAACCGTCGTTGACGACGCCGGTGAGCACCTTGGTCACCGTGTCGGCGGTCTCGCGGGTCACGGCCTGGCCGCCGACGGACTCGACGGGATTGAACGCGCGGCCGGCGTGCTTGGCGCTCTTGATGACCGTCGGGGTGACCTTCTTGCCGTGGGCGTCGAGGGTGGCGTAGACCCCGGCCATCTCCAGGGTGTTGGCGCTCATGGTGCCGAGCGACATGGCCGGCTTGTCGGCCGGCCAGCCGTCGCGGTCCTTCATGCCGAGCTGCAACGCCGTCTTCTTCACCTTCGACGGGCCCACGTCCACGATCATCTGGGCGTACACCGAGTTCACGGAGGAGTTGGTGGCGGCCTGGACGGTGAGGAACGGGTCGCCGTAGTTCGCGTTGTCCTGGTTCTGCGGGGCGAACGGGGTGTCGCTGCCCACGACGGGGCGCTTGCTGGTGCCGTCGTAGAGGGCGTTCGGCGTGATCGGCTTGCCGTCGTGCGTCGTGGACTTGTTCTCCAGCGCGGAGGCCAGCACGACCGGCTTGAAGGTCGAGCCCGGCTGGAAGTCGGTGCGCAGCGCGTTGCTCGCCCAGTGGTCGGACAGGCCCGTACCGCCGTACATCGCGACGACCGCGCCGGTCTTCGGATCCACGGAGGTGGCACCCGCCTGCACGGCCGCGTCGACGGGCCGGTCCTTGCGGTTGATCTGGGACTCCAGCTCGTCCTGGACGGCCTTCTCCAGCGCGGCCTGCTTCTTGGGGTCGATGTTGAGGGTGATCTCCCAGCCGCCCGCCTGGAGTTCCTGGCTGGTCATGCCGGTCTGCCTGCGCAGTTCCGCGTCCGCGGCCTGCTTCAGGTAGCCCTTCTGGCCCTCCATGCCGGGGGCGGCCTTGGGCTTGATCGGCATCGGGAGCTGGAGCTGCTTGCGCTTCTCCGGGTCGAGCGCCTTCATCTCGACCATGTTGTCGAGCACGCCGTTGAAGCGGATCTTGACCAGGCGGGTGCCGTTCGGGCCCGCGGTCGCGAGGTCGTAGTCGCTGGGCGCCTGGAGGACGGCCGCGAGGTACGCGCCCTGCTCCAGGGTCAGCTTGTCGACGTCGACGCCGTAGTAGGCCTGGGCGGCCGCCTGGATGCCGTACGCGCCGCGGCCGAAGTAGCTGGTGTTCAGGTACCCGGCGAGGATCTCGTCCTTCTTCATGCGCTGGTCGACCTTGAGGGAGATCACCAGCTCCTTGAGCTTGCGCGTCGCCGTCTGGTCCTGATTCAGGTAGAAGTTCTTGACGTACTGCTGGGTGATCGTCGAGCCGCCGGCCTTGCCCTTGCCGGTGACCGTGTTGAACAGGCCCCGGCCGATGCCGAGGAGGTCGACGCCGCTGTCCTGGTAGAAAGACTTGTTCTCGATGGCGATGAAGCCGGTCTTGACGTCCTTCGGGATCCGGCTGATCGGCACGATCTCGCGGTTGGTCTTGCCGTCGCGCGCCATGATCGAGCCGTCCGCGTACTTGTAGACGTTGCTCTGGGTCAGTGCGTCGGCGTTCGGGTCGGGCTCGTCCACGTAGAAGTAGAGGGCGACGAGTGCGCCCATGCCGAGCAGGATGATCCCGAAGAAGGCCCCGAGGATCTTCTTCCATGTGAAGAAGCGGCGTATGCCGGTCCGCTCGCCGGCACGCCCCTTCCCGGTGGCGCGCCCGCGCGGCGCCCGTCGCGTACTGCGCTGCTGCGCCTTACGCGCTTCTGCTCGGCCCATCGCTCCCGCTCCGCTCGATTACCCCCCCGACGTCAGCTCAGAAAGCTAACACCGCAGGTTGTGACAAAGGTTGGCCAACCATGGCCAATATCGGTCAATTCGGACGTGAGAATCAGCACCCACATCAAGGGAACCGACGCGCACCGGGCCCGCAGGGTTGCGGCGGCGCGAAAAAGTGATATCACTTTGCTAAGCGGCCCGACCGGCCGCGACCGCGCGAATGGGGGCAGATGATGACAAAGACGGCTGCTGTGGCAGGAGACGTACGCGAGTTCACGGCACGCAGCGTGGGGGGTGGACTGGCCCTGCTCCTGGGGCTGTTGGGGGTCCTGGCCGGTGCCGGGATGATCGCCCTGGGGGCGGCCTCGGACGCGTCGGCCGCGCACGTGGCACTGATCGTGCTCGGCGTCCTCCTCATCGCTGCCTCGGCCGTCGCCATGGGCGGGCTGAACATGGTGGCTCCGGGCGAGGCCCGGGTGGTCCAGCTGTTCGGCCGGTACCGGGGGACGATCCGTACGGACGGGCTGCGCTGGGTCAATCCGCTGACCTCGCGGGAGAAGATCTCCACCCGGGTCCGCAACCACGAGACGGCCGTCCTGAAGGTCAACGACGCGTACGGCAACCCGATCGAGCTCGCGGCCGTCGTGGTGTGGCGGGTGGAGGACACCGCGCGGGCGTCGTTCGAGGTGGAGGACTTCACGCAGTTCGTCGAGACCCAGACCGAGGCGGCGGTGCGGCACATCGCGATCGAGTACCCGTACGACGCCCACGAGGAGGGCGGGCTCTCGCTGCGCGGCAACGCCGAGGAGATCACCGAGAAGCTGGCCCTCGAACTGCACGCCCGGGTGGAGCCGGCCGGCGTGCGGATCATAGAGTCCCGGTTCACGCACCTCGCGTACGCTCCGGAGATCGCCTCCGCGATGCTCCAGCGCCAGCAGGCCGGCGCGGTCGTGGCGGCCCGCAAGCAGATCGTGGAAGGGGCGGTGGGCATGGTCGAACTGGCTCTGACCCGGCTGGCGGAGCAGGACATCGTGGACCTGGATCCGGAGCGCAAGGCCGCCATGGTCTCGAACCTGATGGTGGTCCTGTGCGGCGACCGGGCCGCCCAGCCGGTCGTCAACACGGGCACGCTCTACCAGTGAGCCCCGCCGGCGAGCCCCAGGACCCGCAAGCGGCCGAGGGCCGGGAGCGGCCGGCCGCGCGGGCGGGGCGGCAGGCGCGCAAGCAGGTGCTGCTGCGGCTCGATCCGCAGGTGTACGACGCCCTCGCGCGCTGGGCGGGCGAGGAACTGCGCAGCGCCAACGCGCAGATCGAGTTCCTCCTGCGGCGGGCCCTGTCCGAGGCCGGCCGCCTCCCGGGCGGGGCGGCCCCGATCCCGCCCCGCGGCCGCCCCCGCGTCCCGCCGGAGACCTAGGGAGTGTTCGGGGACCGGCCGAGGAGGATGAACCCGGCCTCCTGGGCCACCACCCGGTACCCCTGCGCCCGGGCCCCCGCGAGGGCGATGGACTCGTCGGTCGCGGACAGCGGCCAGCGCCGCTGCTGCGGCACCTGCGTGTCCACCACGATCCACTGCGGCTCAGGGCGGCTGGCCGGCCACCCGTAGAGGCTGACGCTCGTGCGGTCGGAGAGGTGCGGCACCAGCCCGTCCGAGGCCTGCACCGTGGCCCCGTCCGGGATCCGGTCCATCACCCGGTGCGCCGCCGCGATCCGCGGATCGGACCGCCAGGTCTCCGGGTAGGCCACCTGCGCCAGGGAGTACACCGGCAGCAGCAGTGCGCAGACCCCGGCCGCGCCCGCCAGGTAGCGGCGCAGGCCGGCGCCCGTGGTGCCGCGGCGCCCCAGGGCGTCGACGAAGGCGGCGAAGACGATCGGCATCAGCGTGAGCGAGTAGTGGTAGCCGGTGCCCCAGTGGGCCGGGTTGTTCGAGACGGCCCGGCCCACCAGCAGCGGTACGGCGACCAGCACCAGCGGCGAGCGCACCGCGAGGAACAGGGTCGGCGCCAGCACCAGCATCAGGGTCGTCACCTTGGTCTCGGGGGTGACCAGCCCGATCGTGGCCGTGCGCAGTGCCTCCGCGAAGCCGCCGCCCTGGCCGCCCCCGGACGCGCCCGCGTACACCGTGTAGAAGTACGAGCCGCTCGGACTGAACGCGGGCAGCACCACCAACACCGCCAGCAGCGTCGACGCCACACCGGCCAGGGCCACGCCGAGCCCGAGCCGGCGCGCCCGCCGGCCTCCGCGCCAGGCGATGAGCAGGCCGACCACGGCCACCGTCAGCCCCATGTCCTCCTTGACCAGGACCAGCGGCAGCGCCCAGCACGCGGCGGCGCGCGGCCGGCCCTCGCCGAGCGCGCTCAGGGAGCACGCGAGGAGCGGGACGGCGAACGCCCACTCGTGGAAGTCGAATCCGACCCCGCTGGCGATGCCCCACGAGAGTCCGTAGCAGAGCCCGAGCACCAGGGCGGCGGTGGAGCCGAGGCTCCGGCGCGCCCACTGGGTCAGCGGCAGGACGCTGACGGCGATCAGCCCCGCCTGCGCCACGAGCAGGGTCCGCGCCGAGGGCCACAGCCGGTACAGGGGTGCCAGCACGGCCAGGACCGGCGAGAAGTGGTCCCCGAGGACCGGGAAGCCGGGCCCCTTGACCTCGGAGAGGGGCAGGTGGCCCTCCGCGTACGAGCGCACGGCCTGCTCGAAGATCGCCAGGTCGAAGGCGTGCGACAGCAGCCGCTCATGGGTGCGCAGCGACAGCAGCATGTAGAGGAGGAAGAGCCCCGAGGCCATGGCCCACATCCACCACGTGGGCCCGGCCACCCGGTCGGGGGATCCGGCAGACGGCCGCGCGGCCGTCGGGGCGGGCTCTGTCGACTGCTGGGGCGGGAGCGCGGTGACGTCGGTGGGGGGTGCGTGCATGGCGCGCCTTTCGGGAGCTTCCGGGAGCCTTCCGGGGACGGGGCAGTGCCCTTCGCCCTCAAAGTGCCAGCCGCCCGCGGGCCCGGCTCCGATCCGTCCCCGGCGCGACGAAAGTCCCTACGAATGGCCGCCACGGCAGGCCGGCAGTCATCTCTGCACCACGGGTTCGCCGGCGGGCTGCGCACGCGGTGGCGCCGGGCGCGCGGGGGTCCGTACGAGTACGGCCGCCCGGCGGGGCCGCCCTACTCGGCCGGCCACACCGGGAGCGGGCGTACGGCCTCGCGCAGCGCGGCCGCGATGGCCCGGAACTCCTCCTGCCGGGCCGTTCCCGTCCGCATGGCCAGCGCGATCCGCCGCGAGGGGGCGGGCTCGGCGAAGTACCCCGTGGCCAGGTGCTCGTTGCGGGCGGTCTCCAGCCGCAGCGCGGTGCGCGGCAGCAGGGTCACGCCCAGCCCGCCGGCGACCAGCTGGACGAGGGTGGACAGCCCGGCGGCGGTCGTGGTGACGGCCGCCCCCTCGGGCCGGCCCGCCTCGCGGCAGATGTCCAGGGCCTGGTCGCGCAGGCAGTGCCCCTCGTCGAGCAGCAGCAGCCGCAGGCCCCGCAGTTCCTCGCGCGGGATGTCCCGGCGCCCGGCGAGCGGGTGTTCCCGGGGTGCGAGGAGGACGAAGTCCTCGTCGAAGACGGGCAGTTCGGTGACGCCGGGGACGCCGAGCGGCACCGCGAGCAGCAGCAGGTCCAGGCGTCCGCCGGCGAGCCCGTCCAGCAGCGAGGAGGTCTGCTCCTCGTGCACCTGGAGGTCCATCCGGGGGTAGCGGCGGTGGAACAGCCCGAGCACGGTCGGCAGCAGGTACGGGGCCACCGTGGGGATCACCCCGAGCCGCAGGATCCCGGTGAAGGGGGCCCGTACGGCCTCGGCCTCCTCCAGCAGCCCGCCCATCGCGTCGAGGACGGCCCTGGCCCGGGCGGCGATCCGCTCGCCCGCCGGGGAGAGCAGCACCTTGCGGGTGGTGCGCTCCAGCAGCTGGACGCCGAGGGCCTCCTCCAGTGCGGAGACGGCCCCCGAGAGCGCGGGCTGGCTCATGTTGATCGCCGCGGCGGCGTCCCGGAAGTGCAGGTGTTCGGCGACGGCGGCGAACGCGCGCAGCTGCGCGAGCGTCGCCTGTTTCGCTCCCCTGTTGCCGACGGCCACTGACAGGTACCTCCGATCACCCGCCACCACACTAGCCCCGGCGGAACTCCTTGCCGGGCCGTGCGCCGCTCGGCGGACCTCCGCGGAGGCGGTGACGCGCTCGCGCCGAAAGGTGTCCCCCGACTGATCGCTCCCCGTCGCTCTCTGTCCATAAAGAGGCATTGATAGGGAACCCTGATCACCGCGACCACCGCTTGCGATTTCCGCGATCAATGCTGCTTGTGCCAGCATGTGAGACACGTCCAACCCCGCAGGGAAAGCCCCCAAAAGGGATCACCTTCCCATCTCGCAAGGAGAGCACGTGCTCACTGTCGGTGACAAGTTCCCCACCTACGATCTGACCGCTTGCGTCTCGCTCGAAGCCGGCAGCGAGTTCGCCCAGATCGACCACAAGACCTACGAGGGCAAGTGGCGCGTGGTGTTCTTCTGGCCGAAGGACTTCACCTTCGTCTGCCCGACCGAAATCGCCGCGTTCGGCAAGCTGAACGAGGAGTTCCAGGACCGCGACGCCCAGATCCTCGGCGTCTCCGGCGACTCCGAGTTCGTCCACCACGCCTGGCGCAAGGACCACTCCGACCTGCGTGACCTGCCCTTCCCGATGCTGGCCGACTCCAAGCACGAGCTCATGCAGGCCTGTGGCGTGCAGGGCGAGGACGGCTTCGCGCAGCGCGCCGTCTTCATCGTCGACCAGAACAACGAGATCCAGTTCACGATGGTGACCGCCGGTTCCGTGGGCCGTAACCCCAAGGAGGTCCTGCGGGTCCTCGACGCCCTGCAGACCGACGAGCTGTGCCCCTGCAACTGGAACAAGGGCGAGGGCACCCTGGACGCCGGCGCCCTGCTGGCGGGTGAGTGACGGATGTCCCTCGACTCCCTCAAGTCCGCCATACCGGACTTCGCCAAGGACCTGAAGCTGAACCTCGGCTCGGTCATCGGCAACCAGGACACCCTGACCGGGCAGCAGCTGTGGGGCACGGTCCTGTCCTGCGCGATCGCCGCCCGCTCCCCGCGCGTCCTGCGTGAGCTGGAGCCGGAGGCGAAGGCGGCCCTGTCGCCGGAGGCGTACACCGCCGCCAAGTCCGCGGCCGCGATCATGGCGATGAACAACGTCTTCTACCGCACCCGCCACCTGCTCTCCGACCCGGAGTACGGCACGCTGCGGGCCGGTCTGCGGATGAACGTCATCGGCAACCCGGGCGTGGAGAAGGTCGACTTCGAGCTGTGGTCGCTCGCCGTCTCCGCGATCAACGGCTGCGGCCAGTGCCTGGACTCGCACGAGCAGGTCCTGCGCAAGGCCGGTGTCGACCGCGAGACCGTCCAGGAGGCCTTCAAGATCGCCTCGGTGATCCAGGCCGTCGCGGTCACCCTCGACGCCGAGGCCGCCCTCGCCGCCGAGTAGTACCCCTTCGTGCGGACCACCGTACGAGCTCCAGGGCCCCCGCTGCCGTTCCCGGCGGCGGGGGCCCTGTCGTTCATGTGCGCAGGCTCGTCATCAGATCGCGCATGTCCTCGCTGCGCCACAGGAGGCGGCCGCGGCCGCCCGGTCCCCGTCGGGCTCAGGCCTGCTGATCACGCCCGGCCTCCACGGCGGCCTGTTCGAGCGCCGTCGAGCCGTGCGGACCCGGGCCGACTGCGGCGGCGCCGTGCAGGAGCTGGTCCCGGGAGTAGGCCCTCAGGTAGACCACCACCGTGTTGGTGACGGCGACCAGCGGGACCGCGACCACCGCTCCGCCGATGCCCGCGACCATGCCGCCCGCGGCCACGGACAGCACCACCGCGAGCGGGTGCACGCGTACCGCCCGGCCCAGGATGAAGGGCTGGAGCACGTGCCCCTCGATCTGCTGCACGGCCAGTACGACGGCCAGCGTCATCAGCGCGGTCCACGGCCCCTGGGTGACGAGGGCGACGACGACCGCGAGGGCGCCGGAGACCACCGCGCCGACGAGCGGGATGAACGCGAACAGGAAGATGAAGACGGCCAGCGGGACCGCCATCGGCACCTTGAGGAAGTAGAGGCCGAGGCCGATGAAGATGGCGTCGATCAGCGCCACCAGCACCGTGCCGCGCACGTACGCCGTCAGCGTGCGCCAGGCGCGCGGGCCGGCGCCCGCGACGCCGGGGCGGGCGGTGGCGGGAACCAGGCCGAGCACCCAGGTCCAGATGCGCTTGCCGTCGTAGAGCAGGAAGAGCGTCGAGAACATCGCGAGCAGGATGCCGGTGAGCACCTCGACGAGCACCGTCACGCCCTGGAGGCCGGCGGAGGTGATCTGCTCGGTGTTGGTGCCGATCGTCTCGCTGAGGTTCTTCGCGATGTCGTTGATCTGCTTCTCGGTCACGTGGAACGGACTGTCCAGCGCCCAGGTCTTGAGCTCGTTGATGCCCTCGCGGACGCGGTTGGAGAGGTCGTCGAGGTTCTCCATGACCTGCCAGACCACGAACCAGCCGACCAGCCCGATGACCACGAATCCGAGGATCGCGGTGACGGCCGTGGCGAGCCCCCGCGGCAGGCCGAGGCGGCGCAGCCGGACCACGAAGGGCTGGAGCAGTGCCGTGACGAGCAGGGCGGCGGCGAAGGCCAGGACGACCAGGCGGACTTCGCTGATCACCTTCATGACGACCCAGAGCATCCCCGCGAGCAGCAGGAGCCGCCAGCTGACCTCGGCGGCGACCCGCATGCCCCACGGGACCACGCTCACCGGGTCGGGGCGCCCGCGCAGGGCCGGCGGGTGCGGCGCGTGGCCGGGGTGGCCGGGGTGCTCGGCGGACGTCCCGGACGCCGGGTCCGCCGGCGCCACCGCGCTCGTGCCCCCGCCCGACCGGGCCACGCCGGGAACTCCGGGCGGAACCGGTACCGCGCCCATGCTCTCCGCCTCGACCTCGGCCCGCCGCGCCTGGAGTCTCGCCTCCACGCGGTTGAGCCTGTTGCCGAGCCGGCCGAGCCAGCCTGCCCTCTTCACCATGTGTTTCCCTTCCCCCGCCCGTGTACCCGCCTCGAAAGACCGTACACGCGAGGAGCCCCGCACCGTAGGACGGTGCGGGGCTCTTCGAGGTCGAGCGGGGGCGTCCTCTAGTACCAGCCGTTGGACTGGTGGAAGCTCCAGGCGGCGCAAGGGCTGTGGTACCGCTCGTTCATGTAGTTGAGGCCCCACTGGATCTGGGTGGCCGGGTTGGTGCGCCAGTCGTCGGCGACCGAGGACATCTTCGAGCCCGGGAGTGCCTGGACCAGACCGTACGCGCCCGAGGACGAGTTCACGGCCTTGTAGTTCCAGGTGGACTCCTCGTTGATGATGTTCGAGAAGCACTGGAACTGACCGGCCGGAACGATCTGCCGGGCGATCTCCTTGACCTGGGCGACCGTGTAGGAGCTCTGGACGGCGAAGTCGCCGGCGCTGCGCGCCGCGGAGCGGGAGGCGATCTGCTCCTTCTCCTCGCGGTCCTTCTTCGCCTTCTCGTCGGCGGCCTTCTGCGCCTCGGCCTTCTTGGACTTGGCGTCCTCGGCGGCCTGGATGCGGGCGGCTTCCTCGGCGACACGCTTGGCGTCGGTGTCTGCGCCCTGGGCGATGGCGTCGGCCTGCTGCGTCAGGGACGCGCTCTGGACCTGCGCCTGCTCGCCGACCGGAATGTCGGCGAGGAGGGTCGCCCCGGACGCGGTGGTCTCGAGATCGTTCGAGGCGGGGTCGCCAGCGGCAACGCCCACGACTGCGCCAACGGTGGTGACTGCGGTGGCCGAAGCCACTGCGAATCCCCGGACCGAGATCCGGCTCACACGGTGTCCTTCCAGCAGCGTCCGCAGTGACCGGGCGGGCGCAATAGTGCCCCTCGACACTGGCCTCCGTGGAGCTGTGATCACTGGAGGCGCGGGCCCGTGGGCAACTCCCTTGCGGGGGCTGCCGCGTGATGACTCGGGCGGCATACGGCGAACGGCTCTGGAGTTGTGGTGCTGCGCGTACCACCCGTCGTAGTAACGGGAGATACAGGTGTGCCGTATGCGGGGCCTGACGGAAAACAGACTCTGCCGGACCCCGACACCGCAAGGCAATTCTCCGTTGCGTGTGAAAGGTCACACCAGGCATGTTGCCGTTGGTTTCCTCAAAGGGCTGTGCAGCACGACGCCGCCCGGCTAGGCTCTCGTGCCTTTGCCGGGCGGCGCCAACTCACTTACCCGCTATGGGGTTTTTGCCCCGTCGCGGCCTACAGCGACTCCAGCATCTCGGTCACCAGCGCGGCGATCGGGGAGCGCTCGGAGCGGTTGAGCGTGACGTGCGCGAAGAGCGGATGCCCCTTCAGCTTCTCAACGACGGCGACCACTCCGTCGTACCGGCCGACCCGCAGGTTGTCCCGCTGGGCGACATCGTGGGTCAGAACGACCCGCGAATTCGCACCGATCCGGGACAGAACGGTCAGAAGGACATTGCGCTCCAGCGACTGCGCCTCGTCCACGATCACGAAGGCGTCGTGCAGCGAGCGCCCGCGGATGTGCGTGAGCGGCAGGACCTCCAGCATCCCGCGGTTCAGCACCTCCTCGATGACCTCGCGCCCGGCCACCGCCGAGAGGGTGTCGAAGACCGCCTGCGCCCAGGGGCTCATCTTCTCGTTGGCGTCGCCGGGCAGGTAGCCGAGGTCCTGGCCGCCCACCGCGTACAGCGGCCGGAAGACCATCACCTTCTGGTGCTGCCTGCGCTCCAGCACCGCCTCCAGGCCCGCGCACAGTGCCAGCGCCGACTTTCCGGTGCCGGCCCGGCCGCCCATGGAGATGATGCCGATCTCCGGGTCGAGCAGGAGGTCCAGGGCGATGCGCTGCTCGGCGCTGCGGCCGTGCAGTCCGAAGGCCTCGCGGTCGCCCCGTACGAGCCTGACGTTGCCGTCCGGCGTGACCCGGCCCAGGGCCTTGCCCCGCTCGGACTGGAGGACCAGTCCGGTGTGCACGGGCAGTTCGGCGGCCTCCGGTACGTACAGCCGCTCCTCCGAGTAGAGCAGGTCGATCTGCTCTCCGGACAGCGCCAGCTCGCTCATGCCGGTCCAGCCGGCATCGGTGATCGCGAGCTCCGCCCGGTACTCCTCGGCGAGCAGCCCCACGGAGGAGGCCTTGATGCGCAGCGGGAGATCCTTCGAGACGACCGTGACGTCGTAGCCCTCGGCCTGGAGATTGCGGGCGACCGCGAGGATCCGCGAGTCGTTGTCCCCCAACCGGAAGCCGGCGGGCAGGACGCCGGGGTCGGAGTGGTTGAGCTCGACACGGAGGGTGCCGCCGATATCGCCCAACGGGATGGGGGCGTCGAGGCGACCGTAGCGAACCCGGAAGTCGTCGAGCAGGCGCAGGGCCTGACGCGCGAAGTAGCCGAGTTCGGGATGGTGCCTCTTTGCCTCCAGCTCGGTGATCACCACGATCGGGAGCACGACCTCGTGCTCGTCGAAGCGCGTGATCGCGTTGGGGTCTGCCAGCAGGACGCTGGTGTCGAGGACGTAGGTCCGCCTGTCGGGCAGGCGGCGCTTTGTGCTGGTCACCACGGAAGGACGTACCCCCTCGGAAGAGGTCGGGCCATGAAGACCGGACCGGTCATCGGCACCCCTGCGGGGCCGATTTCCGGCCCTCCCACTCCGTCCGTGCGAACCGCACGTGCGTCCTGGTGCAAAGGGCCTCCCGGGCGGACGACCCCATGTCGCCCGCTGAGACTCGACACCCGTGGATCGGGCGTCGACCTGAAAGGGATATTCCCCGATCAGGCCCGGCCATGCCATGGCATATGACGGACGCTCGGTGAATCCCAGGTGAAGGCCCTGCGGGAGGGGTGGAGGTGGCGGGCGGGGCCGAGGGGGCGTCAGCCCGCCCGGCCGTCAGGCTCCGTAGCGCCGGTGGCGGGCGGCGTAGTCGCGCAGGGCCCGCAGGAAGTCGACCTTGCGGAAGGCCGGCCAGAAGACCTCGCAGAAGTAGTACTCCGAATGCGCGCTCTGCCACAGCATGAATCCGGACAGCCGCTGCTCGCCGCTGGTGCGGATCACGAGGTCCGGGTCGGGCTGGCCGCGCGTGTAGAGGTGCTCGGCGATGTGGTCGATGTCGAGGATCTCGGCGAGTTCCTCGAAGGAGGTGCCCTTCTCCGCGTGCTCCAGCAGCAGCGAGCGGACCGCGTCGGCGATCTCCTGGCGGCCGCCGTAGCCGACGGCGACGTTGACCAGTATCCCGTCCACGTCGTGGGTGGCCTGCTCGGCCTCCTTGAGCACGGACTGGGTCTGCGCGGGGAGGATGTCGAGGTTGCCCACGTGGTGGACGCGCCAGCGGCCGTCCGCGGCCAGGCCCCGGACGGTGTTCTCGATGATGTTGAGCAGCGGGCGGAGCTCGACCTCCGGCCGGTCCAGGTTGTCCGTGGAGAGCATCCACAGGGTGACGACCTCGACGTCCGTCTCGGTGCACCAGCCCAGCATCTCGGAGATCTTGTCGGCCCCCGCCTGGTGGCCCTGTTCCGTCGTGCCTCCGGACGCCCTCGCCCAGCGCCTGTTCCCGTCCAGGATCACGCCGATGTGCTTGGGCGACGCGTCATGGTCGAGGCGGCCTTCCACCCGGCGTGCGTAGAGCCTGTACACCAGGTCGCGCAGCTTCACGATCTTCCAGCCCCTCCGTGCAATGCCCCCGTGCGAATTGCGGTCCCACCCCCGAGTCCGCCACATTACTGCGCGGCGGGATCGGGTACCCAACTCGGTCTGTCACAAGTCCGTGATAGGGAGGACAACGTGACTGATAACAATCCCTATCGGGCAGAGCCCTCGCGCTACGACTCCATGGAGTACCGGCGCACCGGCCGCAGCGGCCTCAAGCTCCCCGCCATCTCCCTCGGCCTCTGGCACAACTTCGGCGACGACAAGTCCCTGGAGTCCCAGCGGGCGATCCTCCGCCGGGCCTTCGACCTCGGCGTCACCCACTTCGACCTGGCGAACAACTACGGCCCGCCCCCCGGCTCGGCCGAGCTCAACTTCGGGAAGATCTTCGCGCAGGACTTCGCTCCCTACCGCGACCAGCTGGTCCTCTCCACCAAGGCCGGCTACTTCATGCACGAGGGCCCCTACGGCGAATGGGGCAGCCGCAAGTACCTGCTCAGCTCGCTCGACGCCTCGCTGAAGCGGATGGGCGTGGACTACGTCGACATCTTCTACTCGCACCGCTTCGACCCGGAGACCCCGCTGGAGGAGACCATGGGCGCGCTCGCGTCCGCGGTCCGGCAGGGCAAGGCGCTGTACGTGGGCGTGTCCTCCTACACGGCCGCCCAGACGGCCGAGGCCGCGCGGATCCTGCGCGAGATGGGCATCCGCCCGCTCATCCACCAGCCCTCCTACTCCATGATCAACCGCTGGACGGAGGAGGACGGGCTGCTGGACACCCTGGAGGAGGCCGGCATGGGCTGCATCTCCTTCGCGCCGCTCGCGCAGGGCCTTCTGACCGGCAAGTACCTGAAGGGCATCCCGGAGGACTCCCGCGCGGCCGCGGGCAAGTCGCTCAACCCCGACCTGCTGTCGCCGGACGTGGTCCGCCGCCTGAGCGGTCTGAACGAGATCGCCGCGCGCCGCGGGCAGTCGCTGGCGCAGCTGGCGCTGAAGTGGGTGCTCCGGGACGAGCGGATGACCTCGGCGCTGATCGGCGCTTCGAGCGTCTCCCAGCTGGAGCAGAACGTGGCCGCGCTCGGCGGTGCGCCGCTCTCCGAGGAGGAGTTGAAGGAGATCGACTCCTTCGCGGTGTCCACCCCCGGCACGAACATCTGGGCGCAGCGCGGCTGACCTGCGCTTTGAGGTGTGGGGTGGTGGAGACAGAAAACGGGCCGGTCCGTGGGGGGGATACGGACCGGCCCGAGGGGGGGGTTCCACCATAACCCTTCGTAAAGCCTGATGCGTGCATCGGCGCAAGATGATTACGCTCCGAAACCGCCCAGCAGCACTCCGGTGAGTGCTCCGGCGGCCATGAAGGGGCCGAACGGGAACGTCGTACGGCGGCCTGCGGAGCCCCGCAGCACAAGGCCGAGCCCGTACAGGGCGCCGTAGAGGAACCCGAGGAAGGCTCCGGCGGCCCATACCCCCCAGCCGTACCACCCAAGAGTGACCCCGAGGGCGAGCGCGAGCTTGACGTCGCCGAAGCCCATCCCGGCGGGGTTGATGAGGAAGAGCACGAGGTACGCCCCGGCGAGCACGCCCCCGCCGGCCAGCGCATCGGTCCAGGACCCCGCGGCGCCCGGCAGCTGCGCCGCTCCCCCGAGCCCGAGGGCGAGGGCCGCGGCGAGCGGCAGGGTCAGCACGTCGGGCAGCCGCTGTACGGCCAGGTCCACGAGGCCCAGCAGGAGCAGTACCGGAGCCGCGGCGACGAACACGACCGCTTCGGGCCGCCCCCCGAGCACTCCCCCCAGGACCCCGCACAGCGCTCCGGCGAGGGCGGCGGTCCACGCGGGGCCCGCACCGTAGCGGTGGGCGGCGGAGCCGGGCCCCCCGGCCTGGCAGCGGGATAGGCCCAGCCAGCCGGGGATGGGGTGGCCCTCGGGGCAGCGGTCGCGCCACGGGGCGTCCGGTGCGACCGACAGCCGGTACGCCGCCCGCGGCAGCAGCAGCCCCGCGGCCACGCCGTAGGCGACCGCCGCGGCGGTGATCACGATGAGGCCCATCCGCCGACGGTAGGGGCGGACTCCGCCGCCCGCATGGGCCCGGGGGCCCAACCGCCCCTACCCTGCCGCCATGACCACCAGAGAAGGCCTCCTCCGGCTCGGGCCGGACCTGCCTGCGGTTCCCCTGGAGATCGCGGACTCCTACCGCGCCCGCACCCGCGGGCTCCTCGGCCGCGACGGCATCCCCGGCGCGGCCCTGCTCCTGACCCCGGCCGGGAGCGTGCACACGTTCCGGATGCGGTTCGCGATCGACGTGGCGTACCTCGACCGCCGCCTGCGCGTCATCGCCCTGACCACCATGGCGCCGAACCGCCTCGGCCTGCCCCGGCTCCGCTCCCGGCACGTCCTGGAGGCCGAGGCGGGCGCGATGGCGGCCTGGGGGCTGCGGGTCGGGGCCCTGCTGTCCGTCGAGGACCGGACGGCCGGACCGACGCACTGACCCGCCCCCCCCGGCCGCCGCCGGGGGGCGAGCGGTGGCCCGGCCCGCCATGGTCCGGGGGGCACCGCCTAGGCTCCGCGCGGGGACGGCGGTAGGTTGGGGCGGTTGAGCTGGGGTCTCAGGGGAGCGGCATGACGGAGAACGCGCGGATCAAGGCGCTGGAGCAGATCATGCCGGCGACGCACGGCGCCGACGAGGACATCGACTGGCCGGCGGTCGAGGCCACCTGGCGCACCCGGTTCCCGGCCGATTTCGTCGCCTTCATGGGCCGCTTCGGCGCCGGCTCCATCAACGGCGAGGCCAGCATCCTCCTCCCGCTCCCCAAGCCCGGCCTCCAGTGGGACCCGGCCGAGATGGCCGAGGAGACCGCCAACGCCCGCCAGCTGTGGGAGGCGGAGGGCGGCCGGGCCGCCTTCGGCGTCGACCCCGAGGCGATCATCGCGTGGGGTGTCACGGGCGGCTCCGACATCCTCTGCTGGCTCACGACCGACCCCGATCCGGACCGCTGGCCCGTGCTGGTGGTCGGCCGGCACACCGCCGACGCCTTCGCCGTGTACCCGTACGGCATGGCGGAGTTCCTGTACCGGCTCTGCTCCGACGAGTTCGACGTGAGCCCGGTCAGCATCACCTTCTGGGACGGCGGGCACCTCAGCTTCGTGCACTGGCGCAAGGCCCAGCGGCGCTGGCAGGAGGGCCGCAACCCGGAGACGGGCGAGCCCGACCCGTACGCGGGCGACTTCGCCGACTGAGGACACGGGAGCGGCCAGCGGGCTGCGGCCGACGGGCCCGCGCCGGCTCCGGCCGACCCTCTGACCTGATCCGGACCTCTCACCCGCTCCGGCGCCCCAAGGGGCCGGAATCGGGCGATTCGGCATGTCTACGCGCGTCCGATTCGTTGATCACATATCGAAAAACACCAGCCGGAAAAGCCGCACTTGGAGCATTGACCACAAGTTCCGCCCCCATGGAATCAACCGCACCCGCACAGGAGAGAATTCCGGCCAACGGGCCACGGACGGACACCCCAGCCCGGAGCAACTCATAAGTAGTAACGGGACTCAAAAGAAATTCAGGGGAATACACCCGTGCAACGAAGAATCTTCGGCCCGCGTGCGGCCGCGGTCGCGCTCGGTCTGCTGCTCCCGCTGTCGGGATGCGGCGATACGGGCAACAGCGCAGGTGACAGCGGTACGCTCCGTCTGGTCGCCGCGGAATACGGGGACAGCCAGGCCACCAGTTCCAAAGCCTTCTGGGACAAGGTGACGGCGGATTTCACCAGCGCCAACCCCGGCATCAAGGTGCAGGTCCAACTCCTGCCCTGGGCGGACATCGACCGCGAGGTCTCCCGCATGGTCAAGGCCGGCAATGCGCCGGACATGGCCCTCATGGGCTCCTACTCGGACTTCGCGGCGCAGGACAAGCTCTATTCCGCGGACGAACTCCTCACGGTCACCGCGGAGGCCAACTTCCTCCAGCCGCTGGCCGAGGCCGGGTCGGTCGGCAACACCCTCTACGGCCTGCCCTGGGTGGCGAGCAGCCGGCTCCTCTTCTACAACCAGGGCCTCTTCAAGCAGGCCGGCGTCAGCGAGCCCAAGACCTGGTCCGACCTGAAGTCCGCCGCCAAGGCACTCAAGGACAAGGGCGTCAAGTACCCGTACGCGCTCCCCCTGGGTCCGGAGGAGGCGCACGCCGAGGCGATGATCTGGGAGCTCAGCAACGGCGGCGGCTACTCCGACAGCAGCGGCAACTACAACCTGGCCTCGGACCAGAACATCCAGACCTTCCGCTGGCTCAAGGACAACCTGGTCGGCCCAGGCCTGACCGGGCCCGTTCCGCCGTCCCAGCTCAACCGCGCCGACGCCTTCGCCGCGTTCACGCGCGGCGAGGTCGGCATGCTGAACGGCTACCCGCAGCTCCTCCACGAGGCGCGGGCCAAGGGCATCGACGTGCGCACCGCCGCCATGCCGGTCGCGGACAACCTCGGCTCCGGGGAGAGTCCGCCGGCCGTGGGCGTCGCCGACTGGATGATGGCGTTCAAGCAGAACGGCAAGCGCGCGGAGATCGGCAAGTTCCTGGACTTCATCTACGAGGACAAGAAGCTGTCGGACTTCGCGGGCCGGTACCACCTGCTGCCGTCGACCGTCTCGGCCTCCCGCAACCCGTCGGGCGCCGGCCTGGACAGCAACGACCAGTTCTTCCTGACCGCCCTGCGCGGCGCGCAGTTGTACCCGGTGAACGACCCCTCGTGGGTGACGGTCAGCGACACGATCAAGCGCAGCATCGGGCGGGCCGTGGAACCGAACGGCGATCCGAAGACCGTGCTGGAGGAGATCGCCGCCACGGCGAACGAGGCCGGCAAGAAGAAGCACTGACCGTGAAGAACGCCGAACATCCCGTCCGACACAGGACTTTCGACCCTGCCGCACCCCATCCCATGCGACAGAATGGCCGCAACGGCTCTTGATCCAAGGCCGCGGACCAGTCGCCGCCGACCACCCACAAGGTGCGCGGGGCGGCCGGCCCTCTCCTTCCCCCTTGCTCGGCCCTTCCCCCCTGCTCCGCCCTTGCCCGCTTCCCGTCTCCGGGTCAGACCTTGCCGTTCTCCGTCGAGAACGCCGTCCGGTACTGCTCACAGCTGGAGTCCCAGCGCAGCGTTCCCGTGAGCGTGCCGTAGCCCGAGCGCGTGAGCGACCACTCCACCGCGTACTCACCGGTGTCGCAGGCGATCCTCTTTCCGCCCGGGACCTTGGCGCGCCCCGTCGCCGGCCGGTTCGCCAGCTCCTGGTGCACCTCGACCGCCTTGGCGTGGTCCGAGACGCGGCGCAGCACGGCGTGCACGACGATCGGGTGCTTGCCGTCCTTCGTGGTCACGGCCTTCTTCACCAGCGTCGAGTCCGACACCGCCCAGCCGAAGTCGAACGAGGGCTGCCAGGCGAGGGTCTTGGGGTCGGCGACCTTCCGCTCGTAGTCGGGGGCGCCCGAGGGGCCGGGGCGGGTCACCATCTTGTACTGCACGCCGGGGTAGAAGCGGAACTGCCCCTCCACCTTGTGCATCTCGTCCTTGGTCCACTGCGACTTCATCGTCTTCTCGCCGCCGGCCGGGTCCTGGAGGTACGAGCCGTCCGCGGCGGTGGCGGCGGCCTGGCCGAGGGCGGGGGCGAGGGCCGCCGCCGCGGCGGCGAGGGCGATGGCGGCGGTACGGGTGCGCTTCATGACCGGTCCAACGGGGCCCGGCGGGGGCTGGAACGAGCCCGGGCGCGCTTTCACCCGTACGGGATGGGGCGTGCGGATGGCGGCCGCTCGGGCCTGGCTGCTCAGGCCTGGCCCCTCAGGTCCGGCTGCTCAGGCCTGGCCGGTCTCGAAACGGCTGACGCGGCCGCTGTCGGTGACGAACCGCCAGGCGGTGCGCATCTCGCCCCAGGTGTCGTTGCGGTAGTCGACGACGAGGGCGAGGCCGCCGTCGGACTCGCTGACGACGTCCATGTGCCCGTTCGCGGACCAGATCTCCTTCTCGGCCCACTGGGCGACCTCGCGGTCCGAGCCGTCGTCGGACATCGTGGCGTCCGGGGCGAGGAGGGCGGAGAAGGCGCTCCGGTCGCCGGCGTTGACGGCGGTGACGAAGGCGCGGACGGTGGGGTCGGTCAGCTGGTTCGGCGCGATCACGGGGGCCTCCTGGGTCCTGGGCGGTCGTACGGGCGGTCGTACGGGCGGTCGTACGGGTCGCGCGGTGCGGCCCGCGTCGCACGGCCGTCGTACGGGCGGCTGTGTGCGCGACCAGGGAACACCGCGGGCGGCGGTGGGGCGGCGACCTTCACCCGTTCGCCGCCGGACGGCGTGTCAGGAGCCTTCCGGGGCGGTGCGGACGGGGAATCCGGTGGGGCGGCCCCGGTCCTGCAGCCAGGCCAGCACCTGGTCGAGGGCCTCGACGGTCTGGGCGCGGTTGCCGCCGCCGTCGTGGAAGAGGACGGTCGGGCCGTTGCCGATCTCGCTCTTGACCGCCTTGACGATGGCGGCGACGCCGGGCTTCCCGAAGTCCTTGGTGTCGACGTTCCAGCCGAGCGGGCGCATGCCGTTCGCGGCGGCGATGCGGCGGCTGTCGGGGGTGAACGCGCCGCCGGGGGCGCGGTAGTACTCGACCTCGGCGCCCGCGCCGGCCGCGTCCTCGATCATCTTCTTCGCGTCCAGGATCTGCCGCTCCTGGTAGGCGACGGGCTTCCTGCCCATGCCCGTGTCGTGGTCCATGGTGTGGTCGCAGAGCCGGTGCCCCGCGGCGACGACGCGCTTGACCAGGTCGGGGTGGGCCTTGGCCTGCGGCCCGATCATGCAGAAGGTGGCCTTGACGTCGTACTTCTCCAGCACGGCGAGGACCTTGGGGGTCCACTGGGGGTCCGGGCCGTCATCGATGGTGATGTTGACGGCGTTGCCTCCGCTCTCGGAGGCGTGGGCTATGCCCTCGGGTATGCCGGACCGCGGAGCACCGCCTGCGCCCTGGGCGCCGCCGCCCTTCGCGCCGTCGTCGGGTGTGCCGGGGGTGCCGGGCGGGGCGGGCGGGTCGCTCCGGCGGGACACGTTCTCCTGCGCCGGTTGGTGTCCGGCGCCCTGGCCCGGTCCCACGAAGGTCGCCACTCCCCAGACCGTCCCGGCCACCGCGGCGGCCGCCGCCACGACGGCTGCCGTGCCCCGCATACCCTGCCCGTTCGCGCGCGCCATCAAGCCCATGATCATTCCCCTCCCCGTCCGCGTACGTGTGCGCTCTCCCTTCCATGACGATCCGTGAGGCAGACGGGTTCCCACCAATTCGCCATAAAATCCAGCTAATAGAACCTTGCTACTCGATGATCCCGATTTGAACCCCACCTGAAACAGGACGTAACGAGCTCAACCTCCCCCGCACCACCCGTACTCATGGACCCCGCGCCCCACGGCGTCGGGGCGTGAAAAAGCCCGGCCCCGGCGGGAATCCGCCGGGGCCGGGCCGATGAACCGTGAACCCGGAGGCTGCCGGGTTCGGGGGGGGCCTGGGGTCAGTGCGCGAGGGACTGCGCCGGAGCCTGCGCCCCGCTGCCGTCGGCCGCGTCCCCGCCCTGGGCCGGACCCGCGCCCCGCAGCGGGACCTCCTTGACGAACCAGGCCGCCACGAAGCCCAGTACGGCGACGCCCGCGCCGAGGAGGAACGCCGAGTGCGTACCGGCGGCGACCGCGTGCTGGTAGGCCTCGCGGATCGCCGGCTTCAGCTTGGCCAGGCTGGCCGCGTCGAGCTGGGCGGAGCCCGCTGCGGTGGCGGCGCCCGGACCGAGGCGCTCGGTCATGGTCTGGGTGACCTGGCTGGTGAACAGCGAACCCATCAGGGCCACGCCGAACGAGCCGCCGAGCGTACGGAAGAGGGTGGCCGAGGAGGACGCGACGCCCATGTCCTTCATGTCCACGCTGTTCTGAGCTACCAGCATGGTGATCTGCATCAGGAAGCCGAGGCCGGCGCCGAGGACGGCCATGTAGACGCCGGACATCAGACGCGTGGTGTCGGTGTTCATCTGCGCGAGCAGGAAGAGCCCCACGACCATGAGCGCGCCGCCCGCGATCGGGAAGATCTTGTACTTGCCGCTGCTGGTGGTGACGCGGCCCGCGATCAGCGAGACGACCATCATCGAGAGCAGCATCGGCAGGAGCAGCAGGCCGGAGTTGGTGGCGGAGGCTCCCTGGACCGACTGCTGGAACAGCGGCAGGTAGAGCACGCCGCCGAACATCGCGAAACCGACGAGGAAGCCGATGATCGACATGAGCGTGAAGTTGCGGCTGCGGAAGATGTGCAGCGGCATGACCGGCTCGGCGGCCTTGGTCTCGGCGAAGAGGAAGGCGGCGATGGACACGACGCCGACGACGATCAGGCCGATGATCTGGCCGGAGCCCCACGCGTACTCGGTGCCGCCCCAGGTCGTGACGAGGACGGTCGAGGTGATGGCGACGGTCAGGAGGGCCGCGCCCAGGTAGTCGATCTTCGGCCGCTGGCCCCCGGCCTTCTTCGGCAGGTGCAGGACGGCGGTGACCATCGCGAGGGCGACGGCGCCGAGCGGCAGGTTGATGTAGAAGGACCAGCGCCAGCCGAGGTGGTCGGTGATGGTGCCGCCGACCAGCGGGCCGCCGATCATGGCGAGGGCCATCACGCCGGCCATCATGCCCTGGTACTTGCCGCGCTCGCGGGGCGGGATCAGGTCGCCGATGATCGCCATGACGCCGACCATCAGGCCGCCGGCGCCGAGGCCCTGGACGGCGCGGAAGCCGATCAGCTGGGCCATGTCCTGGGCCATGCCGCTGAGCGCGGAGCCGATCAGGAAGATCACGATGGAGGTGAGGAAGGAGCCCTTCCGCCCGTACATGTCGCCGATCTTCCCCCATATGGGGGTGGAGGCGGCGGTCGCCAGCGTGTACGCGGTGACCACCCAGGAAAGGTGCTCCAGGCCGCCGAGCTCGCCGACGATCGTCGGCATCGCGGTACCGATGATCATGTTGTCGAGCATGGCGAGGAGCATCGCGATCATGAGTGCCATGAGGACGACACGGACGCTGCGCGGCTTCACCTCCTCGGAGATCTCCGCCGCGTTGATGTTTTCAGCCATGTCACTCCCCGTTTACCCATGCGCTCCGGGCCCTTACTTGCCGCCCGGCTAGTTCACTACACTGGGGAAGGTAGACCCGTCACTAGCCGGGCGTCAAGTAAGTAGTTTGGGAGAGCCATGTCCAGTAGCAGTCCGCAGGCGCGCCGCGGCAATACGCGCCAGCGCATCCAGGACGTCGCGCTGGAGCTCTTCGCCGAGCAGGGGTACGAGAAGACGTCGCTGCGCGAGATCGCGGAGCGGCTGGAGGTCACGAAGGCGGCGCTGTACTACCACTTCAAGACCAAGGAAGACATCATCATCAGCGTCTTCGAGGACCTGACCCGGCCGATCGACGAGCTGATCGACTGGGCGGAGCGGCAGCCGCACACACTGGAGATGAAGCGCGAGGTGCTGCGCCGCTACAGCGAGGCGATGGCGGCGGGCTCGCCGCTGTACCGCTTCATGCAGGAGAACCAGGCGACGATGCGGGAGCTGAGCATCGGCGAGACCGTGAAGCGCCGGCTGTTCACGCTGGTGGAGCTGTTGCGGACGGAGGACGGGCCGCTGACGGACCAAGTGCGGTGCGTGAGCGCGCTGTTCACCCTGCACGCCGGAATGATGTTCCTCCAGCACGTGGAGGGCAACCCGGAGGAGACCCGGCTGGCGGCCCTGGAGGTCGCGACGGACCTCATCACGCAGGCCCACCAGGCTTCGTGAGGACGCGGGCCCGGCACGCCCGCGAGGGCAATGCCTGACGCGCGATCACTCGATCCGGGGGTTTGAGTCGCGCTTCGCTACTCTCCGTAGTCAAAGCCGCTACTTTGGGTGATGCGTCTCGGCCGCCCGGGCCGGCGCATCACCCGAAGGACCGGACCATGCGCCTCGCAGCCGCCGCAGCCCTCACCCTCACCGCCTTGGCCGCGACCCTCTCCCCCACGTCCGCCGCCGCCGACAGCGGCGAGCTGACCCCCCTCGACTACACCGCCCTCGGCGACTCGTACAGCGCCGGCGCCTTCGTGCGGCCCTGGGCCGACGAGGACGGCTGCGGCCGCTCCACGCTCAGCTATCCGCAGCAGACCGCCCGCCGACTCACCCTCCGCCTGACCGACGTCACGTGTTCCGCCGCCCAGGTCAGAGCCGGCGTCCTGGAACCCCAGACCGAGCTCACCGGGCCACCGTCCGTCCCGCCCCAGGGCGGCTGGGCGCCCCGGCCGGCCCAGATCCAGGCCGTCACCGCCGCCACCGATCTCGTCACGCTCGGGATCGGCGGCAACTCCATCGGCTTCGTCGATGTCGTCGCGCGATGCATCGCGCAGGGCATCGCCTCGTTCGGAACCGGCAGCCCCTGTTCCACCCACTACACCCGCGGTTCCGGCCAGAGCCGGCTGGACGCCAGGTTCACCGCCCTGGAAGCGGACCTCGCGACCGCCCTGAAGGAGATCCGGGCCCGCGCGCCGCACGCCAAGGTGGCGGTCGTCGGGTACCCGGCCGTCGTCGCCGACACCAGCGGCTGCTCCTTCGGGTCCTGGCGCCAGCTCGGCACCGTCACCAAGGCGGACATGCCCTTCCTCGACGCGTTGGAGCGCCGGGTCAACACCGTCCTGCGCACCCAGGCCGAGCGGGCCGGCGCGGTCTACGTGGACACGTACGCCTCCAGCACCGGACACGGTGTCTGCGCGGCCCCCGACCAGCGGTGGATGTACGGGCTCAAGGACGACCTCACCGGCCCCGGCACCCAGACCGACCAGCCGTCCGACCTCTGCCGCGCGATCCCCGCCACGGGGGAGGCCTGCACGGGCCTCCACCCCAACCTCGCCGGCACCACCCACCAGAGCGACCTGGTCACCCAGGCCCTGACCGGACTGGGGGCCGCCGACAGGAGATGACCCTCAGGAGGCGCCCCGCCGATCATGCCGGGCTCGCGGCGGCCGGACCGGTACCGCAACTCGACCTGATGAACGCCGTGAGGTCCTCGGCATAGCGCTCCGGATGGGTGAGGTGGGGGAGGTGGCCGTCCCCGACCAGCGTCCGCATCCGCGCCCGGCCGCCGAGCGCGCTCGCGAGCTCGCCGACGATGGCCAGGCTGCGCAGCAGCTTGGGACGGCGGGCGGCGAGGCCGAGGGCGGTAGAGGCCCCGAAGGAGCTGGCGGCCACGCGGGCCGGGGCGCCCCGATCTCGTAGTACCGCGGGCCGGCGGGCGGCACACCTGTCAGGTGAGGCGCCGGTCCCCGGGGGTGATCGGGACGTCGTTGATGCTGGCCTCGCGGCGGCGCATCAGCCCATCGTCCTCGAACTCCCACTGCTCGTTGCCGTGGCTGCGCCACCACTGGCCGGACGCGTCGTGCCACTCGTATACGAAGCGGACGGAGATGCGGTTGCCGGTGTACGCCCACAGCTCCTTGCGGAGCCGGTAGTCGAGTTCGCGCTCCCACTTCTCGGCGAGGAACTCACGGATCTCGTCCCGGCCGCTGAGGAAGCGGTCGCGGTTTCGCCAGAACGAGTTCTCGGTGTACGCGAGGGCCACGCGCTCGGGGTCGCGGCTGTTCCAGGCGTCCTCGGCGGCCTGGACCTTGGCGCGGGCGGATTCCTCGGTGAAGGGCGGCAGGGGCGGGCGCAGGGCGGGGGCTTCGGTCATGACGGACACCTCAACGGGAGAGCCTGCGAGAACGGTCGTTCTCTATGCGTGAGGACACTAGAGAACGACCGTTCTCAATGCAAGCGATCCTGGGCTACGCTGCCTTCATGGACGACGAAGAGGCCCGGACCCGGCTGCTGGACGCGGCGGAGGCGCTGTTCTACGCCGAGGGCATCCAGGCCGTCGGCATGGACCGCATCCGCACGGAGTCGGGCGTACCGCTCAAGCGGCTCTACAAGGTCTTCCCGGCCAAGGAAGCCCTGGTCGCGGCCTACCTCGACCGTCGCGACCGGCGGTGGACGGCGAGTCTGCGCGGCGCGGTGGCGGAGGCCGCCGATCCGGTCGGGGCGGTCTTCGCGTGGCTGGCCGCGTGGTTCTCGGAGCCGGACTTCCGGGGCTGCGCGTTCCTGAACGCGTACGGGGAGCTGGGCACGGGCCCCGCCGCGGTGCTGGACGTCGTACGCCGCCACAAGGCGGAGCTGCAGGAACTCCTGGCGGAGGCCGCCGGAGCCGGGCGCGAGGACCTCGCGGACCAGCTGCTGATCCTGGTCGAGGGTGCCACGGTGGTGGCCGCCCTGACCCCCGGCCCCGCCCCGGCCCACAACGCGGCCGCGGCGGCGGCCACACTGATGCGGGCCGCCGGGGCCTGAGGGGGCGCGCCCGGGGCGCGTCCGCCCGGCGGTCCTAGCTGCCGCCGGCCGGGGTGGTGCGGGGGAAGGTGATCTCGACGCGGCGGTTCTTCTTGCGGCCTTCCTCGGTGCCGTTGTCGGCGATCGGGTAGTCCTCGCTGTAGCCGCGCACGTCGTAGACGACGCCGGGACTGGTGACGGTCTTGGCGAGCTCGGCCTGGACCGCGTCGGCGCGCTGCTTGGAGAGTTCCTTGCCGTGCTCGTAGCTGCCCTGGTCGTCGGTGAAGCCGAAGACCCGGACGCGGGTGGCCTTCTGCGTGTTGATCTCGTTGGCGATGGCCTGTATCCGGGCGGCGGCCTGGGCGTTGAAGACGGCACTGTTCTCGGGGAAGAGCACCTCCGACTGGAGGGCCATCATGACGGTCTGGTTGGTCTCCTGCCGCCGCTGCTCACCGCCGAGGTCCTCGACGACCTCGGCGATGTCCAGGACCTTGACCGGAGCGAGGGTTCCACCCTGGGGGATCTTCAAGCCGGGGGCACTGGAGTCGATGGGCACGGGCGCGGAGGCCGAGGGCTCGGTGCCGGGGGGCACGGAGGGCTTGACCCCGTCGGCGTGGGCGCTGGTCGCCCCGATGAAGTGGACCCCGGCGATGACGAGGCCGACGACGGCGGTGGATGCGGAGACGCGGTGGCGTTTATTCATGGGGGTCACCCGGAGATTTTGATGGTGGCCGTTGCGAAGGTGGGGAGGTTGAATTCAACCTCGGCAGTGTTCGTCGGGGGCGCGGGAAACTGAACGAAGAACGGCATCGACTTGCCGGCTCCGATCGAGTTCACCCCTGTGGTGCAAAGACACCTTCCCTCGGTGTCGCGCAGCACGTAGTAGCGCTTCTTTCCTGCCTTGTCGACCAAAGTGGCCCCCGCAACCGACTCGCCGCTGCTCGTGAGTTCGTTGCCGCGCCATGCCGTGGTGTGGCTGAAATCCTTGTCGCTGGTGTTCTTGAGTTGGCCGCTCACCGTGAGGAACCCGCCGCCATCGCGCTTGGCCTCGTTGACTTCGAGGACAACCCCGTCCTCCCCGGCCGCCGTCGCGATCACTGCCGGAGGAGCTGAACTCTGGTTGCCGGCTGACGGCTGCTGCGAGACACCCCCAGCGGGCTTCGGGGCGGAGGAGCTCTGCGCACCTGACGGCTTGTCGTCGCTGCCGCCGCATCCGGCCAATGTGAGGGCCAAGACCGCCGCAACCGCAACGGCCGCTCCCCCGCGGACTTGCACCTTGTGCCGCATGCTCATCTACGCAGTTTCCTTGTCTCTCGTTAGCTGTCAGTCGACCAGTCGCACGCTGAAGAGCGTTCTCGCCAGCCGGGACAACGGGCCTGGTTTCGCGGGATCCAACGTGAGGGTCTTCCCACTGCACACGAAAGCGACACTCGCCTCCCCAGGAGACGGCGATGGGCTCGGTGTTGGCGCCGGAGTCGGTGTGGGGGCAGGGGTCGGAGCCGACCGCAGAGTGCATCGCGGTTCGATCAATGCCGTGGCCGTTGCTTTGCCCTTCGTGCCACTGGCACCCGGCACGACCGAGTTTCCGACGGTGCCCTTGGTCGTCACCTTGACCGTGAACTTGGGCAGGGCAGGTTCACACTCCGCATCGGCATCGTTCAACGTGGCGAAGTCGACGGCTTTCCCACACGCGCCCGTCTCGTTGAGGAGATCGCCGTTGACGATCTTCCCCCAATCGGCGGGGGTGAGGCTGAGCAGGTCGAGGCCCAGAAATGCGTTGTCCCTCGCTTCACGCGCAGCAGCGAGTGCCCCGGCATCCGCCGCACCTTGGGCGTTACTACGGGTCGCACCTGCCATCCCGACCGCGAAGAACGCCAACGCGGCGAAAAGCAGGCCGGCAACCACCACGATGTAGATGGGGAAGGCCTGCCCTCGATCACCAGGTCGGTGGGCTGTCACTTGCCCGCTGTGATGGCGGTGATCTGATCCTTGATCTTGTTGGTGATGCTCTGACCGATGCCCGTGCCGACGATTGCGCCGATGATCACTACCACCACCAGGATGATGCCCAGGTATTCGAAGGCCGTCTGGCCTCGGTCCCGGGAGGGCCTGGTTCCGTACCGGTTCCGCATCCTCGCCAGGGTGTTCTGCAACATGGGGGTTTCCTCCCGGGCCGGTGACGCTGCTGGTTTGCGGACCGTACGGGGAGTCACCGGTGTCCACCAAGGGTCCCGGGGCCCAATTACGGACCCACTGCGCACTCCGTCTACCCATGGCCGCTCACTCCTGGACGGGCGGTTCCCAGCCAGCGTGCTATCGCCTCGCTGCGGCTCGTGCTCTGGAGCTTCGCGAAGATGCGGTTGATGTGGTTCTTCACCGTCTTCTCGCTGATGAAGCAGGCGGCGGCGATCTGCTGGTTGCTCATCCCGGACGCGATGAGGTCCATGATCTCCGCCTCCCTCGAACTCAGGCCGAAGAGAACCGAGTTGTGCAGTCCCTCGGAAGAGCGTGCCACACTTCGTTGCGGTTGCGAAGAGGTACGGAGTTCCGCGAGGAGCGCGCTCGCCGCCGTCGCCGTGAAGTGGGCCCGGCCCTCGCGGACGTCCCGGACCGCCCTGACCAGGTCTTCCGGCGTGAACTCGCCGTGGACCAGGTAGCCGCCCGCGCCCAGCAGCAGCGCTTCCCGGACGACTTCCGACTCCTGGCTGTACGTCAGCATCAGTACGGGCGCCAGCTGTACGAGGTGCGGCAGCGCCGAGATGCCGTCGACGCCCGGCATGCGCACGTCCAGCAGGATCACGTCCGGGGCGTGCCTGCGGGTCAGGCTCAGGGCTTCGCGGCCGTCCGCCGCCTGGGCCACCACCACCAGGTCCCGCGCCGTCGCCAGGAGGGACGCCAGACCCGCCCGTACCACCGGGTTGTCGTCGGCGATCAGGATGCGCAGCGGCATCACGGGCTCCCCTCCGGGGTCAGGGCCGCGAGCGGCACGCGCAGCGCCACCACCGTCCCGGGGCCGGGCCGCCGGGCCTCGATCGTCAGCCGGCCGCCCATCGCCCGCGCGCGTTCCGCCATGCCGAGCAGCCCGTAGCGGCCCCGGGTGTGCCGGGCACCCGGGGGGAGGCCGCGGCCGTCGTCCTCGATGGTCACGGTGAGCTCCGTCGGGTCCGCTGCCGCCGTGACCGTCACCCGCGAGGCCGCCGCGTGGCGGCGGGCGTTCTCCAGGGCCTCCGCGGTGATCGACAGGATGTGGTGGGCCACCGAGGCGGGCGGCTCCGGGAGGGGCCCCCGCGTGCGCAGCTCCGCTTCCGTGCCGACCAGGCGGCGGAGTTCGGCCGCCAGGGCGGTCGCGGTCCCCTCCGGTTCCCGGCGCAGGTCCGTCAGCAGGGCCCGGGACTGCGCCGCCGCCGCGCGCGCCGCACCGGAGAGGAAGGCCGCCTGGCGGCGCACGGTCGCCGGGTCCGTGGTGCGGGCCAGGGCGTCCGCCGCCAGGGCCAGGCCGTGCAGGGTCTTCGCCACCGAGTCGTGCATCTCGCGGGCCAGGTGGTCCCGTTCGGCGCGTACCGCCTCGGCCGCCGCCAGCCGGGCCCTCGCCTCGGTCAGGGCCGCGCTCGCCGCGCCGAAGCGGATGAGGAGGTCCCGCAGCGAGGCCCCCGCCGCCCCCGCCAGCAGGCACAGCGCCGGCAGCGTCAGCCCGCCGGCCACCGCGGCCACGGCCACCGCCGCGACGGCCGCGTACACCGCCGAGCCGCGCCACCCGTAGACCAGCCCGGCCAGCAGCGGGGTGCAGAGCACGGCGAAGCCGAGCGGGGACTCCGGCCGCGCCGTGACCAGCAGCAGCCCGCAGCAGGCCAGGTCCGGGGCGAGCAGCCAGCGGTGGTCCAGCAGCAGCGGCCCGAAGCGCTCCCAGTCGCGGAAGAGCACGTACGAGAGCATGAAGGTGAGCAGGATCGCGCCGCCGACCAGGTACGTCGGCCCGCCGGCCGCCGTGCGCCCCAGCGCCAGCGGCGCGCCCAGACCGATCATCACCATCCGGAAGGCGAACACCCGCCGGCAGAGCGCCCGCAGCGCGTTGGAGCGCAGCGCCGGGGAGAGTTCCCCGGCCCCCGCCGCCGCGGTCTTCCCGCGTACGGCCGGCCCCGCGAGGGGGATGTGGAGGACCGCCATGGTTCACCCGCCCCCGAGCAGTGCGCCGAAGTCCACGTCCGCGCCGTACACGAAGCCGCACACCAGCAGGATCAGCGTCCCGGGCAGCATGAACATGGTCACCGCGAACGTGGCCTTCGGGACGGCGCGGGCCGCACGCCGGCGGGCGTTCTGGGCATCCGTACGGCGCATGTCCTCGGCGATCGCGATCAGCGTGTCCACGATCGGCGAGCCCAGTTCCTCGCCCTGGAGCAGCGCGGTCACGAACTGCGCCACCTGCTCGGAGTCGTTGCGCCTGCGCAGCTCGTCGAAGGCCTGGCGGCGGCTGACGCCCATGTCCATCTGTTGCAGGGTGATCCGGATCTCGTCGGACCAGGGGCCGTCGTACTTGGCCGCCACCCGCTCCAGCGCCTGCCGGAAGCCGAGCCCCGCGCTCACCACGACCGCGAGCACGTCCAGGAAGTCGGGGAGCGTCCGCTCGATGTGGTCGCGCCGGACCCGGATCGCCGACCACAGGCCGACCTCGATCCAGAAGAGGCCGAACGCGACCATCAGCAGGGCCGGTACGAGCTGCCCGTTGATCAGCATGGCGAACGCGCCGAGCGCGCCGAGGAACCCGTACACCGCGCGGCGCGCCGCGTACCGGTCTATCGTCAGGCCCGCCGGATTGCCCGCCAGGTCGATCTGGCGGCGCTTGCGGGCGACCCGGGCCGGGCCCATCAGCCGCAGGACGAGCGGCGCCCAGCGGATGCCGAGGCGGTCGACGGCCGATCCGACGGCGGTCGTACGGGTGGCGCCGACCTCCAGGGCGAGCGCGAGGTCGCTCGGCAGTTTGACCTCGGCGCGGTAGAGGCGGATGCCGTGGAAGACGCCGAGGACCGAGATCCCCAGCAGTACGGCGAGCAGCAGGGCCGTCATGTCCGTCGTCGCCCCCTCACACGTCGATCTTCGAGAGCCGCCGGATCAGGACGAAGCCCAGCGTGAAGAGCCCGATCGCCACCAGCACGGCCGTCTGGCCGAAGAACGCGCCGGTCATCCGGTCCAGCGCACCCGGCATCATCGCGTTCACGAGCAGCAGCGAGCCGAGCCCGATCGCCGGTACCAGGTAGGCGGTGACCGTCACCTGGGAGAGCTGGGTGCGGACCTCGCGCCGCGTCTCCTTGCGCTGTTCCAGTGTCACGGTCAGGTTGCGCAGGCTGCCGACGATCGCGCCGCCCGCGCGCGCGGACAGCACCAGCGTCGAGACGAGGACGACCAGCTCGCGCGAGGGCAGCCGTTCGGCGATCTCGCCCAGTGCCTCGTCGATGGAGTGGCCGACGGCGAGCCGGTCGGCGACGCGGGAGAGTTCCTCGCCGGCGGGGGCCTCCAGCTCCTCCGCCGCTATGGCGATGGCGGTACGGAGGGCCAGCCCGGCCTGGGTGGCGTTGGCCAGGATCCTCGCGAGCTCGGGCAGCTGGTTGATGAACCGCTCGCTGCGCCGGGCCCGCTGCCAGTTGAGGTACGCGTCGGCCGCCCACAGGCCGATCAGGCCGGCGACCGGCCCGAAGAAGGGGGCCAGGAAGCTGGCCGCGACCAGCCACACCCCGGCCACCGACATCAGCACGTAGACGAAGAACTCGCCGGGAGTGAGGTCCAGGCCGGTCACGGCCAGTTTCAGCTCGATCCGTCTGCCGAGGGCGGTCCGGCGCAGCCGCCGGTCCACCCCGGGGAAGCGGCGCCGGCGGCCCGAGGGCTCCGGTGCGCCGTCGGCGGCGAGGCGTTCGACGAGGGCGGCGCGCTGGGCGCGGCCGGCGGCGTACGCCTGGACGCCCGCGACCACGAGGACGCAGGCCAGCAGGGTGATGCCGAGGGTGAGGAGGATCAGTGGGTTCACAGGACGGTCCGGGTGATGCGGGTGGCGAGCTGGTCGTCGGACATGGCGACCCCGAAGGCCTGCGGGATCGGCTGGTTGTTCATGTAGAGGCGGTCCGCGATCCGGCGCGGCAGCGGGTGGTACTCGAAGTACCCGTGCACGCGGCCGTCGGCGCCCATCGGCTGGGCGGCGAACCGGCAGACGGTGGTGATCCGGAAGGGCTCGCGCCCGTGCGAATCGAGGATGGCGATCTCGGTGAGGCGGCGCGAGCCGTCGCCGAACCGGGTCAGCTGGACGACCACGTTCACGGCGCTGTTGATCTGGTCCTGGAGGGCCTCGAAGGGGACCTCCACCTCGGACATCGACGCGAGGGTCTGCAGGCGCATGAGCGCGTCCTCGGCGCTGTTGGCGTGGACGGTGGCCAGGGAGCCGTCGTGGCCGGTGGACATCGCCTGGAGCATGTCGAGGGTCTCGCCGCCGCGGACCTCGCCGACGATGATGCGGTCGGGGCGCATGCGCAGGGAGTTGCGTACGAGGTCGCGGATGGTGATCCGGCCCTTGCCCTCGACGTTCGCCGGGCGGGATTCGAGGCGGATGACGTGGGCCTGCTGGAGCTGGAGCTCCGCCGAGTCCTCGATGGTGATGATCCGCTCGCCTTCCGGGATCAGTCCGGAGAGGGCGTTGAGGAGGGTGGTCTTGCCGGTGCCGGTGGCCCCGGAGACGATGACGTTCATCTTCGCCTGGACCAGCCCGGACAGCAGCAGGAGCATCTGCTCGTCCAGCGAGCCGAGGCCGATCATCTCGTGCAGGGTGAAGGCGCGCGGGAAGCGGCGGATCGTGAGGGTGGCGCCGGTCAGGGAGAGCGGCGGGATGATCACGTTGACGCGCTCGCCGCTGGGCAGGCGCGCGTCGACCATCGGATTGGCCTCGTCCACGCGCCGGTTGACGGTGGAGACGATGCGCTCGATGGTCTGCATCAGCTGCTCGTTCGAGGCGAAGCGCAGCGGCAGCTGTTCGACCCGGCCGGCGCGCTCGACGAAGATCTGGTCCGGTCCGTTGACCATGATCTCGGAGATGGAGGCGTCTTCCAGGAGCGGTTCGAGCACGCCGAGGCCGAGCGCCTCGTCCACGACGCGGCGGATCAGCTGCGCCCGCTCGACGGTGGACAGGACCGGGCCCTCGCGGCTGATGATGTGCCCGAGTACGCGCTCCAGCCGCGCGCGGCGCTCGGCGGGCGCGAGCGCCGACATCTCGGCGAGGTCGATCTCCTCCAGCAGCTTCGCGCGGTACGCGGAGACCAGCCGGCCGTCCTCGCGCGGACTGTGCCGGTCGTCGGGGGCGTTGACGCGGGAACGCAGGCTCATGGTGCGCTCACCCCTTCGGATCGTCGTTGGGCATGACGGCCGTTCGCTCGGCCTTGACGGGGTCCAGGCCGGGCACGATCGACCTGACGGTGATGCTCACCCTCGCCGTCACCGCGTCGCGCGTCTCGGCGACGTCGATCACCGCCAGCGAGGCGAGGCTCGGCCGGATCGCCGCCTTTCCGGCCGCCTCCCCGCCCTCGCCCTTGCGGGCCTCCACGCGGGCGGCGGTGCGGGCGGCGGTGTCCGCCTGCTGCTCCACGTACGCGACCCAGCCCAGCTGGATCCCGCAGAGCGCGACGAACAGCAGGATCGGGATGAAGCCGATGTACTCCAGGGCCACTTGGCCCCGGTCGCGTTCTCGTCCCACCTCAGTCCTCCTCTTCCTTCGGGGAGCCGCCCTCGCCCGTGATCGGCGTACCGATGTCCAGGCCCGGGAAGAAGACCGGCAGGTTGAGTTCCACGGTCGCCTTGTAGACGTCGCCCGACGCGCCGCAGCGCACGCTCATGTGCCAGGCGCCCGCGATGTGCCGGCGCGCCGCCGCATCGCACGCCCCGTCCCCGTGCACCGCGCCCACGCGGGCCGCCTCGTCCGCCGCGTTGCCCGCCAGCGAGAACGCGTACCCGATCAGTACGCACTCCCAGACCGCCGCCACGAGCAGCAGGATCAGCGGCACCATGCCGACGAACTCGACCGCCACCTGTCCGCGGTCCCGTACGGGTCTGCGCGCGGACATCCGTCAGCCCTCCCGGCCCCGGCGCAGCCGCGCCACCGGGCCCGCGGTCCGCACCGCCAGGGCCGCGCCCGGGAAACCCGCGGCGGCGGCCTCGGGCTCCGCCTCGGACGGGGCGGCCAGCAGGCCGAGTTCGCCCGCCAGGGTCCACAGCGCCCGCTTGACGGCGGAGCGGTTGTCGAGGTCCTGCACCCGGCCGGCGTCCACCACCGCCTGGAGCTCCTTGAAGGCGGCGGGCACCGGGGTCCGGGTGGCCCGCGTCTTGGTGATCTTCTCGATCAGGGAGGGCTGGATCTCCGTGTGCTTGCTCCAGCGGTTGACCACCATCGCGGTGTCCTCGGCCTTGCGCACCTGGAGCCTCTCCCACATCCGCACCAGCCGCTTGGCCGCCCGTACGCAGACCACGTCCGGGGTGGTGACCAGGACGGCCACGTCCGCCATCTCCACGGCCGCCGCGTTCGCGCCGGTCACCTGGGAGCCGCAGTCGATGACGACGAGCTCGTACCGGCTGCGCAGGGCTCCGACGATGTGCCGGGCGGCGCGCTCGTCGACCTCCTCGCCCCGCTCGCCCTCCGCGGGGGCCAGCAGCAGCGCGAGCCCGGTCCGGTCCTCGTACACCGCGTCCTGGAGCACCCGCGGGGAGATGTCGTGGATCCCGGCGAGGTCGGCGATCGAGCGCCGGAACTGCACGTCGAGGTAGGAGCCGACGTCGCCGGCCTGGAGGTCCATGTCGACCAGGGCCGTACGCCGCCCCGAGGCGGCCGCGGCCAGCGCGAACTGCACGGCGGCGAAGGTGGTGCCGACGCCGCCCTTGGCCCCGGCGACGGTGACCACCTTGCCGCCGGGGCCGGTGAACGCGTCGGCCCCCCGGCCCAGGTGGCGGCGTACGCCCGTGGACCACTGGGCGGCGGCCTGGACGCGGGCGGCGAGCTCCTCGTAGGCGAGCGGCAGTCCGATCACGCCCCGGGCGCCCGAGTCCATGGCGGCGGAGAACACCGCCGGTCCGGCGTCCGAGGAGACCAGCACCACGCCCACCGCGGGGAACCGCAGGGCCACCTCGCGGATGAGGTCGAGCGCGGGCACCGGCCCGATCCGCTCGTGTACGAGGACCACCTCGGGCAGCTCGTCGATGGACTCGGCGGCCAGCCGCCCCAGCGTGTCGAGCAGGGTGGTGGAGTCGGGGACCGGGGCGCCCGGTTCGGCGGCCGGGAGCTGGCTGAGGAGGGAGGAGATGGCGCGGGCGGCGTCCGGGTCGGCGGCCGCGGGGAGGATTCGGGTGGTCATCCGGGCCTCACTTGTCCCCGTCGAGGGTGTACGTACGGTCGCCCGGGCCGGGCGCGGAGTCGGTGCCGGGGGCCACCAGGGCCAGGCGCACGTGCTCCGCGAAGGACTCGGCGTACGCGACGCGCTGGGTGTCCTTGGTGTTCAGGGCGAAGGTGATCGGGACCGCCTCGGCGGGGCCCTTCTTGTCGCTGTCCTTGTCGAGGGCGGTGAGTCGGCCGACGTTCAGGACGCGGGCGTTGGCCACGATGATCACCGAGCGGGAGGGGTCGGACTCCTTGGCCCCCTTGAAGGTGGCGATGATGTTGACCTTGGCGCCGGAGTAGATCTTGCCGGCCACCCCCGTCGACGCGTCGATCATGATCGCGATCTCCTGCTCCCCCGGCTGGAGCTGCGGTTTGTCGACGAACATGTCCGACTGGAGCAGCGAGCCCTTGCGCAGGGTGGTGAGCGCGATCTTGTCCTTGAGCCGGCCCAGATCGGTCACGGCGGTGTCGGACAGCCAGCGCTTGGGGATGGAGATCTCCTCGAACTGGCCCGCCGACAGCGGGCTGTACGGCGGGATGTCGCCCTTGGCGCGGTAGGCGGTGACCTCGGCCCCGACCTTGGAATTGACGTCGCCGATCACCACGAGGACCCCGCCGAACGCCGCGAGGGCGCACAGGACCGACAGGAGCAGCAGGATGACGCCGCGGCGCTGGCGTGAGTTCATGGGCCGTACTACCTCGCCGTTCTTCGATCGGTCAGCCGGTCAGTGTCTTGGTCTGGGGACGCCGGCGAAGGCCGGCGGCGCGGTGCGCTCCCCGGTCCCGGCCGGCGGCGGGGCGGCCAGGGGAGCGGCGCAGAAGCCGCAGCGGTCGCCGATCAGTTCGAGGCCGCACCAGTGGCACTCCTCGCGGCGGACGGAGGCGACCAGCTGGTAGAGCACGGAGGGGTCCGGGATGGCGGCCGCGAACTCGATCAGCTTCGCCGTGGCCCACCACGCGGGGGAGTCGGCGGGGAGCGGGTTCTCCATCACGCCCTGGACCCGCCAGGCGGGGGCGAGTTCGGCCGTGACCCAGTCGGAGGAGAGCTGGCCGCGCGCGAAGGTCAGGTGGGTGGCGTAGGCCGGTCCGGGCGGCAGCGCGGAGCCCCCGGCGTGGGCGCCGCCCCCGCCGGAGCCGGTCAGCCTGGCCAGGTGCGGGGTCGGGTGGGCGAGTACGGCGAACTGGGCGCCCGGCGACCAGGAGCGGGCGTGCGCCTTGAGGCCCACCGGGACCCGGTCCAGTCTGGCGACCGAGCCCAGCAGGGCCCCGGCGTGGATGTAGTGGGAGAGCAGCCGGGCCGCGCAGGCGATGATTCCGGGGCTGAAGTCGCACACGCTGAGCTGGCGCAGCTGACGCACCAGCAGGGCCGTGGCCAGTGGGGGCAGATCGATGTCGAGGAGGGCGATCCGGTCGGTCTCCAGGATGGCCCGTACGGTGCGCAGCCGCTGGACGGTCGCCGTCGGCAACCAGGGCGGTACGACGGCCACGAGGTGGCCGTGGCGCTCCAGCAGGGCGCTGGTCTCGGCGAGGGCTCCCGCGAGGTCGAGCTGTCCGGGCGGGTGCAGGACGACGGCCGGCGGTGTGTGCCGGTCGGGGGCCGGAAGCACCAGATCTGCGCTGGTGACGGCAATGGCGGTCGGCACGCGAATCCCCCTGTTCACCCCGTACGCCCCATACGTCGGCGCCGCCGTCACGTACGCGCACCCCTGCGCGACCGCAAACGTTCGGCGCCCTTCCCCCTTGCCCCAGCACCATATCCGCGTCGTCCCTGGCGGGGCAGGGCCTTGGTGATTCCCGTACCGGCGGCCCCGGTCACAGGTGGCGGGAAACCCGGACATCCGGGAGCGGACGGCCGATCAATTCAAGCCACATTGCAAAGAGCCTTGACAGGGAGATTGGTCTGGACCAACTTGGGGCCCACGCCGTGACGTTCCCATCGGGCCTCCCCCACCCAGGGCTCCGGGCGCGTTCGCCCATCTGTTCCACCTCCCCCTTCACATCCCCTTCTCCCCCCACGGAGACCACGTGAACCGCATACGCTCGCTCGCCCTGCTGGGCGCCGCCACCCTGACCGCAGGCGGGCTGACCGCTCTCGCCGCCGGCACCGCGCAAGCCGCCGACGTCAACGTCGTCCGCAACGGAGGCTTCGAGTCCGGTCTGGCGAACTGGACCTGTACCTCCGGGAGCGGCACCGTCGTCTCCGCGCCCGTCCACGGCGGAGCCGCCGCCCTCAAGGCCACCCCCGCGGGCCAGGACAGCGCGCAGTGCAGCCAGACCGTCACGGTCAAGCCGAACTCCACGTACACGCTCAGCGAGCAGGTGCAGGGCTCGTACGTCTACCTCGGCGTGACCGGGACCGGCACGCAGGACGTGTCCACCTGGACCCCCGGCTCGGGCGGCGGCTGGCAGCAGCTCTCCACCACCTTCACCACGGGGGCGAACACCACCCAGGTCACCGTGTGGACGCACGGCTGGTACGGGCAGCCGGCCTACGTCGTCGACGACTTCAGCGTGTTCGGCCCGGACGGCGGCGGGGGCACCGACCCGGGACCGTCCGTCCCCGGCGCCCCGGGCGGGACCGCCGTTTCCGGCCAGAGCGCGAACGCGCTCACCCTTTCGTGGAACGCGGTCAGCGGGGCGAGCGGCTACTACGTCTATCAGGACGGCGTTCGCGTCAAGACCGTGACCGGATCCCCCGCCCAGATCACCGGGCTCGCCGCGGCCACCTCGTACTCCTTCCAGGTGAGCGCGTACAACGCGGCCGGCGAGGGCCCGAAGTCGGCGGCGGTGACCGGGACGACGACCGGCGGCGGCAACCCGAACCCGAACCCCTCGGTGCCCAAGCACGCCCTGACGGGCTACTGGCAGAACTTCAACAACGGCGCGACCGTCCAGAAGATCTCCGACGTCCCGTCGCAGTACGACATCATCGCGGTCTCCTTCGCCGACGCCACGGCCACGCCCGGGGCCATCACGTTCAACCTCGACTCCGCGGGCCTCGGCGGCTACACGGTCGCCCAGTTCAAGGCAGACATCGCGGCGAAGAAGGCGGCCGGCAAGTCCGTCATCCTCTCGGTCGGGGGCGAGAAGGGCACCATCTCGGTCAACGACTCCACCTCCGCGAACAACCTGGCGAATTCGGCCTACGCGCTGATGCAGGAGTACGGCTTCGGCGGGATCGACATCGACCTGGAGAACGGCCTCAACCCGACCTACATGACGCAGGCGCTGCGCTCGCTCTCCGCCAAGGCGGGCTCCTCGCTCGTCATCACGATGGCCCCGCAGACCATCGACATGCAGTCGACGGCGGGCGGCTACTTCAAGACGGCGCTGAACATCAAGGACATCCTGACCGTCGTCAACATGCAGTACTACAACAGCGGCGCGATGAACGGCTGCGACGGCAAGGTGTACTCGCAGGGCTCGGTGGACTTCCTCACCGCGCTGGCCTGCATCCAGCTGGAGGGCGGGCTCGACCCCTCGCAGGTGGGCATCGGCGTACCGGCCTCGCCGAGCGGCGCGGGCAGCGGCTACGTCTCCCCGACCATCGTGAACAACGCGCTGGACTGCCTGGCCAGGGGCACGAACTGCGGGACCTTCAAGCCGTCGCGGACCTACCCGGGGCTGCGCGGCGCGATGACCTGGTCGACCAACTGGGACGCCAAGGCGGGTGGCGCTTGGTCCAACTCGGTGGGTCCGAAGGTTCACGCGCTGCCCTAGGCGGTACGTGTGGGGGTGGCCGTCCCGGTGGAGGGCCGACCGCCGGGACTCCCGCCCGGCGGATCTGGCCGGAATCGAGTTCTTGACCGGGACATGCCAGGAGAGCACGCTGTGCGCGTCCGCACGGCTACCCCCACACTCCCACCCAGGAGAACGCATGCGGCTCCACACCCGACGCAGGGCCGCCGTCACGGCGGCCCTGCTCGCTCTCGCGCTCGGCGCACCCGCCTACGGCATGAGCGCGACGGCGGCCCCGCCGCCCACCCCCTCGACCGCCACCCAGGACGAGGCCGTCGTCCAGTACGAGATCAAGGGCCCGGCCACCCCGGCCGAGCGAACGGCCCTGCTCCGTACGGGCGTCTCCATCGACGAGGTCGACGCCCGCTCGGTCGTCGTCAGCGCCGATCCGATGCAGGCCCGGGAGCTGCGCGCGCTCGGCTACAAGCTGACCGCTCTGCCCGGACCGCCGGACCGCTCCGAGCGCGGCGTCGCGGCGAGCCCGATGGACTTCCCGTCCAAGGACTCGATGTACCACAACTACGCCGAGGCCAGCGCGGAGATCGACCAGCGCATCGCGCAGTACCCCTCGATCATGAGCAAGAAGGTGATCGGGAAGTCGTACCAGGGCCGGGACATCATCGCCATCAAGATCAGCGACAACGTCGCGACCGACGAGAACGAGCCCGAGGTGCTCTTCACGCACCACCAGCACGCCCGCGAGCACCTGACCGTCGAGATGGCGCTCTACCTGCTCAAGGAGTTCGGCTCCAAGTACGGCACCGACTCGCGGATCACCAACATGGTCAACGGCCGCGAGATCTGGATCGTGCCGGACCTCAACCCGGACGGCGGCGAGTACGACATCGCCACCGGCTCCTACCGCTCCTGGCGCAAGAACCGGCAGCCGAATTCCGGCTCCTCGTACGTCGGCACCGACCTCAACCGCAACTGGGACTACAAGTGGGGCTGCTGCGGCGGCTCCAGCGGCTCCAAGAGCTCCGAGACCTACCGCGGCGCGGCCGCCGAGTCGGGCCCCGAGGTGAAGGTGGTCGCGGACTTCGTGCGCAGCCGGGTGGTCGGCGGCAAGCAGCAGATCACGGCCGCGATCGACTTCCACACGTACAGCGAGCTGGTGCTGTGGCCGTTCGGGTGGACGTACAACGACACGGCGCCGGGCCTGACGGCCGACGACCTCGCCGTGTACAAGACCATCGGCACGAGCATGGCGCGGAGCAACGGCTACACGCCGGAGCAGTCGAGCGACCTGTACATCACGGACGGGACGATCGACGACTGGCTGTGGGGCAACCAGAAGATCTTCGCGTACACCTTCGAGATGTACCCGACCGACTCGGGCAGCGGCGGCGGCTTCTACCCGCCGGACGAGGTGATCGACCGGGAGACGGCGCGCAACCGCGACGCCGTGCTGCAACTGCTGGAGAACGCGGACTGCATGTACCGCTCGATCGGGAAGCAGGCGCAGTACTGCACGTGAGCCGAGTGCGTGACACCGGGGCGCCCCACCGCCAGGGGGGCGCCCTTCACCGCGCCCGGCGACCGCCGGGCGCGGCCCGCCGCCGTCGCGCTGCCCGCGGCGCGCGGCGCCTCAGCCGAGGACGGCGAGCGCGTCGATCTCGATGAGGAGGCCTGCGGGCAGACCCACGTAGACCGTGGTGCGGGCCGCCGGGACCTCCTTCAGCCCCTGCTGCTCGAAGTAGGCGTCGTAGAGCTCGTTCATCTCGGCGAAGTGGCCGGTGTCGGTCAGGTAGACGCGGATCATCATCACGTCGTCCCAGCCCGCGCCCCCCGCCTCCAGTACAGAGCGGACGTTCTCCAGCGTCTGGACGGTCTGCTCGCGCAGCGTCGGCCCGGCGGGCGTGGGCGCCCGGCCCTCCACGTGCGGGAGGAACCCGACCTGGCCGGCGACCTGGAGGATGTTCCCCTTGCGCACGCCGTGCGAGAAGCGGGCCGGCGGGGTGGTGTGGGTGTCGGGGGTGAGGGCGGTCTTCTCGGTCACGGGGTGTCCTCGTCGTGGTGGGGGGCGTGCGGGGAGCCGGAGTACTCCCGGCCGATGGTCTCGGCGGTGCGCCGGACCAGGGGAAGCAGTTCGAGCAGTCCCTCGGCGCTGACGACCACGCTGGGCGCGGAGACCGACAGAGCCGCGACGGCCCGCCCGTCCGGCCCGCGCACGGGCGCGCCGAGGCAGTTGACCGACTCCTCGTGCCCTCCGAGGTCGGCGGCCCAGCCCTGTTCCCGTACGAGGGCCAGCTCGCGGAGGAAGGCCTGCGCGTCGGGGGTGGAGCGGGCGGTGTGGCGGGGGTATTCGATGCGCTCGGCCAGGGCCCGCCGCTCGGCCTCGGGGAGGTCCGCGACGAGCAGCTTCGCGACGGCGGCGACGGTGAGGGGGACGGGCCGGCCGATGCGGGAGTACATGCGGACGGGGTAGCGGCTCTCGACCTTGTCGATGTACACGACCTCGTCGTCCTGGTGGAGGGCGAGGTGCACGGTGTGGCCGGTGAGGCGGTTGAGCTCGACGAGGTGGGGGTGGGCGACGGTACGGACGTCGAGGCTCTCCACGGCTTCGGCGGCGAGCGCGAAGAGCCGGGCGCCCAGGCGGTGGCGGCCGTCGGGCTGGCGGTAGGCGAAGCCGTGCTCGTGCAGGGTGCGCAGGAGGCGCAGCGCGGTGCTCTTGTGGACGCCGAGTTCCTCGGCGACCTCGCCGAGTCCCGCCGGGCCGCGCGCGAGCAGCGGCAGGATCCGCAGCGCCCGCTCCACCGACTGGCTCACGCCGTCTCCTCCCGTGCCGCCGCCGTCCGGAACCGGTACGCGAGGCCGGCCGTTGACCCCTCGTACGCAGGATGCTAGACAGCAAGCGGCAAAACACGCAACGGGCGTTGCAGCACATGCAACGCGAGGAGGATTCCGCATGGGCAGCGACGCAGTCCGACGGCTCGCCGACGAACCGCTCGACCACCGGTTCAAGGGGCTGCCGCCCGACGCCGAGCGGGCGGGCCTCACCGTCGGGCAGCTGGCCGCCGAGAAGCGGGACCTGTACACGGGCGGGTTCACCACCCCCCGTCCTGACCCTCGACGCCGAGGCGCTGGAGCACACCCTCACCGCCCTCGGCGAGTACGCCGCCCGCCACGGCCTCGCCTTCGCCCCGCACGGCAAGACCTGCATGGCCCCGCAGCTCTTCGAGCGCCAGCTGGAGCACGGCGCCTGGGGCATCACCGCCGCCGTCCCCCACCAGGCCCGCGTCTACCGCGCCTTCGGCATCCGGCGGATCTTCCTCGCCAACGAGCTCGTCGACCCGGCGGCGCTGCGCTGGGTCGCCGCCGAGCTCGCCGCCGATCCCGGCTTCCGCTTCGTCTGCTACGTCGACTCGGTCCGCGGGGTCGAGCTCATGGACCGCGGCCTGCGAGGGCAGTCCCAGGTCGTCGACGTCGTCGTCGAGCTCGGGGCCGGCGAGGGCGCCCGCACCGGCGCGCGGACCGACGAGGACTGCCGGGCCGTCGCCGACGCCGTGGCCGCGGCGGCCACCCTGCGCCTGGTCGGCATCGCCGGGTACGAGGCCGAGGTCCCGGGCGCCGACCCGGAGTCCGTGCACGCGTACCTGCGCCGGCTCACGGGGCTGGCCGTCGAGTTCGACCGGGCCGGGCGGTTCGCCGCCGGACTCGACGAGATCGTCGTCAGCGCGGGCGGCTCCGCCTGGTTCGACGCCGTCGCCGACGTGTTCGGGGAGCTCCCGCAACTGTCCCGGCCGGTGCTCAAGCTGCTGCGTTCCGGGGCGTACGTCTCCCACGACCACGGCTGGTACACCCGCCTCACCCCCTTCAACCGGGTCCCGCAGGAGGGCGGTCTGCGGCCCGCCTTCCGGCTCTGGACTCAGGTGGTCTCCCGCCCCTCCCCCACGCAGGCCTTCGTCAACGCCGGCAAGCGGGACATCGCCTACGACCTCGGCCTGCCCGAGGCCGAGCTGGTGCGCGACGCGCTGACCGGTGAGGAGCGGTCGGCCGCCGGGGTCCGCGTGGTCAAGCTGTCCGACCAGCACGCCTGGCTGGAGACCGACGCGGAGGAGGACGTGCGGGTCGGCGACTGGGTGGCGCTCGGGATGTCCCACCCGTGCACGATCTTCGAGAAGTGGCCGCTGATCCCGGTGGTCGAGGCGGACGGCACGGTCACCGACTACGTCCGCACCTTCTTCTAGGCGGGCCGGGCCGAGCCGGTGGACCTGGTCATCCGCGGGGCCCGCGTCGTCGACGGCACGGGCGGGCCCTCGTACACCGCCGACGTGGGGGTGCACGAGGGCCGGATCGCCGAGATCGGCCGGATCCGCTCCGGCGGCCGGCACACCGTCGACGCGTACGGCCTCGCCCTGGCGCCCGGCTTCGTCGACATGCACGCGCACAGCGACCTCGCCCTGCTCCGCGATCCGGACCACAGCGCCAAGGCGGCGCAGGGCGTGACCCTCGAAGTCCTCGGCCAGGACGGGCTCTCGTACGCGCCGGTCGACGACCGCACGCTCGCCGAGGTACGGGCGGCCGTCACCGGCTGGAACGGCGCGGGCGAGGACATCGCGTTCGACTGGCGGGACGTGGGCGGCTACCTGGACCGGCTCGACCGCACCGGCATCGCCGTCAACGCCGCCTACCTCGTGCCGCAGGGCACCGTCCGCGCGTACGCCCTCGGCTGGGAGGACCGCCCCGCGACCGCCGCCGAACTCGACCGGATGCGCACCCTCGTCGCCGAGGGCCTCGCACAGGGCGCGGTCGGCATGTCGTCCGGGCTCACCTACACCCCCGGCATGTACGCGTCCGGCGCCGAACTGACCGAGCTGTGCCGGGTGGTGGGCTCGTACGGCGGCTACTACTGCCCGCACCACCGCTCGTACGGGCGCGGCGCCCTGGCCGCGTACGCGGAGATGGTCGCCCTGGCCCGGGAGGCCGGCTGCGCGCTCCACCTGGCGCACGCCACCATGAACTTCGCGGAGAACGAGGGCCGGGCGGCCGAGCTGCTGGCCCTCCTCGACGCCGCCCTCGCCGCCGGGGCCGACATCAGCCTCGACTCGTACCCGTACACCCCCGGCTGCACCACCCTCGTGGCGCTGCTGCCGAGCTGGGCGAACGAGGGCGGCCCGCGGGCGGTGCTCGCCCGGCTGGGCGACGACGCCGAGTCGGAGCGGATCCGGTACGCGCTGGAGGTGACCGGGGCGGACGGCTGCCACGGCGTGCCGGTCGACTGGTCGACGATCGAGATCGCGGGGACGGCGGACCCGGCGCTCGGGTCGTACGTGGGCACGCGCCTGCGCGACTGGGAGGGCGCCCGGCGGCTGCTGCTGGCGGACCGGCTGGGGCCGACGGTCCTCCAGCACGTCGGCCACGAGGAGAACGTCCGGGCGATCATGCGGCATCCGGTCCACACCGGCGGCTCCGACGGCATCCTCCAGGGCGCGAAACCGCATCCGCGGGCGTACGGGACCTTCCCGCACTACCTCGGCCACTACGTGCGCGAGCTCGGGGTCCTCTCGCTGGAGGAGTGCGTGGCCCACCTGACGGGCCGTCCGGCGGCCCGGCTGCGGCTGGCGGACCGGGGGTTGGTGCGGGCCGGGTACCGGGCCGATCTCGTGCTGTTCGATGCGGACACGGTCGCGGCCGGGTCGACGTACGAGAACCCGCGCGTGCTGCCGAGCGGCATCCCGCACGTGCTGATCGACGGCCGGTTCGTGATGCGGGACGGGCGCAGGACGCAGGTCCTGGCGGGGCGTTCGGTGCGCAGGGCCCCGTACCGGGGTCGCTGAACGCCGCCGCGGGTCCGGGCCGCAGGAGGATGTGGGGCAGCAGCAACAGGGACGGCAGGGGGACGGGGGCCGTCCGCCTACGATGGGCGACATGCTCGCCTTTCTCCCCGCCGCGCTCTTTTTCGTCCTCTTCTGCGTGAGCGTGCGGGAGGACCGCCGGCGCTTCCGGAACGCGGTCCTGCTGGGCCTCACCCTCATGTGCGGTTCGATCGGCCTGCTGTTCCAGATACCTGAACTGCCGTCACCGCTGGACGCGATCGCCGTGCTGGTGGTACTGGTCGTGCCGACGCTCGGCACGCTCGTCCTCGGCGGCTACCTGATCCGCAACGGTCTGACGATGCTCCGCAAGGAGGGCCGCAGCCCGACCAACATGCTCTCCATGGCGGCCGGCCTGGGCATCTTCGCGCTGATCGCGCTGGTCCTCGGGGTGGCGGGGCGGGGCAACCGGGTCGTGGACACGATGGTGGCGGGGCTGGTCATGCTCGTCGGCTACGTCTCCTTCCTCTTCCTCTGCTTCCTCGCCTACGCCTTCCTGTACGGGCGGATCACGGTGCGCGGCGACGTCGACTACGTGGTGATGCTGGGTTCCGGGCTGATCTGCGGGGAGCGGGTGCCGCCGCTGCTGGCCTCCCGGCTGGAGAAGGGCCGGCAGATCCACGCCGCCCAGGTGGCCCGGGGCGGGCGCACCCCGCTGCTGCTGGTCTCGGGCGGGCAGGGATCGGACGAGAAGCTCTCGGAGGCGCGGGCGATGGCCGACTGGCTGATCGCGCGCGGGGTCCCGCAGGAGCACGTACGGCTGGAGGACCGCTCGACCACGACGAGGGAGAACCTCGCCTTCAGCCGCACGATCATGGCCGATGCGGACCCCGGCTACCGGTGCGTGGTCGTCACCAACAACTTCCACGCCTTCCGGGCCGCGATGATGGCCCGCGCGGTCGGGGTCAACGGCCAGGTGCTCGGCTCCCCGACGGCCACGTACTACTGGCCGAGCGCCACGCTGCGCGAATTCGTCGCGGTGTTCTGGGAGCACAGGGCCGTGAACCTGAGCATCTGCGCCGCGATAACGGCGGTGACGACCCTGGCGGCCGTCGCCGCCGCTTAGCCCGGGCGGTCCGCCGGGGGTACGGGCCCGATGTGCGTTCATGGCGATGTCGCCGGAGGATGAGGGGACCGGTGGCACGGAAACCGGGGGCAATCGGCGAGGAGGTATCCCGATGGACAGTGAATCGGGCCAGCAGCCCAATCGGCCGGCCAAGCTCTTCAGCGGCGGGGAACGGCCGTACGACCCCGAGGACCTCGTGATGGTGCAAGGCATGGAGCCGACTCCGGAGCGGCTCGAGAAGGCGCGCCAGCTGATCGAGAAGGAGGGGCCGCAGGTCATCGAGCGCTACCTGCCTTAGGGGATCCCCCCTCGAGCGGTGGTGGCAGGTACGAAGCTGCTGGTGGCCCCGGCCGGGCGGTGTTCCCGGGCCGGGGCCACGACGGGCTGCCACGGGCTGCCGACGGGGGGATGCCCCCGGGGGGACGCGGGCTGCCCCGAGCGCGATCCGGGCGATCACCGCATCCAGAATCGGCGAAGGATCGTTAAGCCGCGCGGGGGGTCTGATTTCGGAGGCACCGCCATGCAGACGATCACCATCGACTGGGACCACCCCACCGACCCGCGCCGCAGCCGCGAACGGGAGCACGTCCGGGACTACGTGAGCACCGGCGGGCTCGACGGCCACCTGTGGCACGGGGTCCCCACCCTCCTGCTCACCACGCTCGACCGCGCCACGGGCCGGACCGGCCGGACCCCGCTGATCTACGTCGAGGACGCGGGCCGGCACATCGTGCTCGCCGCCGACTGGGGCGCCGCGGAGCACCCGGCCTGGTACCGGAACCTGACCGCCCACCCGGAGGTGCGCCTCCAGGTCGGTGCGGCCGTCTTCCAGGCCACGGCCCGCACGGCGTGCGCCGTGGAGCGCGAGATCTACTGGCCGGCGATGACGGCCCTGTGGCCCCTCTTCGACGACTACCAGGCGTCCGCCTCCCCCCGCGAGATCCCCATGGTGATCATCAGCAGGTAGGACACCCCGGGCGGGGCCGTGCACGCCCGCGGCCACGCCCGGCACGCCCGGGAGGGGGACCACCGGCAACGGGCCGGCGAGAATCGCGGGCCCGCTGCGGTCGCCCGCTCAGAGGTATTCGCGGGCGAATTCCATCGCCCATTCCACCGCCGCGATCGGGACGCTGCCCGACAGGGGGTCGATGGTCAGCCGGGCGCTCTCCCAGCCCTGGCCGTGCTCGCGGTGGATCGCGAAATGCGCCTCCTCGGCCTCCCCGCCGCACTCGGCACCCTCGCCGTCCTCCCCGCTCCGCGGTGCGACCAGGAACTCGATCGCCCGGTCGTCCCCGTCCGTGCCCACCGTCCTGATCGCCATGCCGCCGACCATGAATTCCACGCTCCGCCCCCGCCTTCCCACGCCTCCGGCCCGCCGTCCCGGCAAGCCTGCGCCGCGGTGGCGCCGCGGCGCATGAGTGCGCGTACTCATGCCCGTACTCAGGCCCCGTACGCACCCCGTGCGCACGCCCCGACGTGACGCGTGCAACACCGCGGATCCGGCGCCACCCGGATTCACCCATTCCGCAGGTCGGGGCGGGTCGGTGGCCGCCGTTTCCAAGGGCGGACCGGGCCGCCACCGTCCCATCATTCGAAACAGGACATATCCATCCCCCACTCCCGTCCCGAATACCTCGGCGCGGCGGCCGCCCGGCCCGTAAGCTCCCGTCATGCAGGTGATCCAGTCAACGAAACTCGCCAACGTCTGCTACGAGATCCGCGGGCCCGTGCTCGAAGAGGCCATGCGGCTCGAAGCGGCAGGTCATCGCATCCTCAAGCTGAACACCGGCAACCCCGCGGCCTTCGGCTTCGAGTGCCCGCCGGAGATCCTCGAGGACATGCTCCGCAACCTGGGCAACGCGCACGGGTACGGGGACGCGAAGGGGCTGCTCTCCGCGCGCCGCGCGGTCATGCAGCACTACCAGACCAAGGGCATCGAGCTGGACGTCGAGGACATCTACCTCGGCAACGGCGTCTCCGAGCTGATCCAGATGTCGATGCAGGCGCTGCTCGACGACGGCGACGAGGTGCTGGTCCCGGCGCCGGACTACCCCCTGTGGACGGCCTCCGTCAGCCTGGCCGGCGGCACCGCCGTGCACTACCGCTGCGACGAGCAGTCCGACTGGATGCCCGACCTCGCCGACATCGAGCGCAAGATCACCGACCGCACCCGCGCGATCGTGATCATCAACCCGAACAACCCGACCGGCGCCGTCTACGACGACGAGATGCTGCGCGGGCTGACCGACATCGCGCGCCGCCACGACCTGATCGTCTGCTCGGACGAGATCTACGACCGGATCCTCTACGACGGCGCCACGCACACGAACACCGCCGCCATCGCGCCCGACCTGCTGACGCTCACCTTCAACGGGCTCTCCAAGAACTACCGCGTCGCCGGCTACCGGGCCGGCTGGATGGCGGTCTGCGGCCCCAAGAAGCACGCCTCGTCGTACATCGAGGGCCTGACGATCCTGGCCAACATGCGGCTGTGCGCGAACATGCCCTCGCAGCACGCCGTCGCGACCGCCCTCGGCGGCCGGCAGTCGATCCACGACCTGGTCCTGCCGGGCGGGCGGCTGCTGGAGCAGCGCGACACGGCGTACGACCTGCTGACGCAGATCCCCGGCATCACCTGCGTGAAGCCGAAGGGGGCGCTGTACCTGTTCCCGAAGCTGGACCCGGCCGTCTACAAGATCAAGGACGACCGGCAGATGGTGCTCGACCTGCTGCGGGCCGAGAAGATCATGGTCGTGCACGGTACGGGCTTCAACTGGTCCGAGCCCGACCACTTCCGCATCGTGACGCTGCCGAACGCCAAGGACCTGGCGGACGCGGTGACCCGGATCGGGAAGTTCCTGGACGGCTACGGCCAGCCGTAGCGGGCCGATCGGCACTCGTTGCCGGATCGAGCACAACTTTAGAACAGATCCAATGTAGGATGGCCTCCTGACCACGCAGGAGGCCCCCTCATGTACGAGCCGATCCGCACGAAGCCGGTCGTCCACCGCGTGGGCGGCCACCACTCCGACGGCCGCGCGGGCTACCCGCACAGCAGCCGCGCCGAGGCGCTGGACACCCAGCTGGCCGGGCACCTGGCGGCCCTGCTCGCCGTCACCGACGAGCTCGGGCTCGACGGCGCCGCCGCGCGGATCGCCGCGCAGGTGACGCGGCTGCGGGGCGCCGAGCCGGCGCGGGCGGCCCGCGCCGAGGTCGCGGATCCCGCCGGGCTCGCCGCTCTGCACCGGCGGGCCCATGACCTGGCCGGGCGGGCGCTGGTCGTCGCCGCGTCCCGCGCCGACACCACCGTCGCGATCCTCGCCGCCGAGCGGATGGACGCGCACGCCGCCGAGCTGAACCTGGCCGGCAGCCACTGATCGGCCCCGGTCCGGGGCCGCGGAGGCTCCGGACCGGGCGCCATGCCCTCCTACCGGGCCGCCGTGAACTCCGCCGCCGCCACCCCGCACCAGGGGACCGTGGACGCCGGCCAGACCGGACCCAGGGCCTCCGCGTGTTCGGTGGCGTCCGGGGCCACGTTCGGGAGTTTCACCAGGGCCTGGGGCGCACGGGCGGCGGCCGGGTCCACGGTGGCCCGCTCACGGAACTCGACCGTGACCAGGTAGCCGCCGATGCCCTCGGGGCGGCCCGAGACCTCGACCGCCGCCACCACCCGGCGGCTGCCGGGGTCGATCCGGCAGCCGGTGACCCGTACGTCCTGCACCGCCGGTCGCGGCGGCGCCGCGCCCGGTTCTCCGCTGGCCCACACGTACAGGCCCAGCGGGGCGAACACCAGCAGGCCGGCCAGCGCCGTCAGGCCCACCACCCAGCCCTGCCACTTCAACGCGCTCACGCCCATGGGGACGATCCTCCCGGCCTGCCGCCCCGCCTGCCAGCACCGGCCGATCCACACAGCATTTCGAAGTGGGACCGCCTGGACACCTGACGTTCATTCAACTTGACGCGGAATGTGGGTTTCCGCGAGCACGCTGCACCCGTGAGACGCATCCTGGGCATCGCACTGGCGGTCCTCCTCCTCGGCGGCGTGGTCGCCGTCGCGCTCGCCGGAGGAAAGGACGAGCCGGCCACGGCGACGAAGACCGTGAAGGGCGTCATCGGATCCGAGAAGTCCGCATACTTCCGGGACTCTGACGTCGTCAAAGCCCTGGCCGACAAGGGCTACACCGTGAAGACCGAAACCTCGGGATCCTGGGCGATGGACCGACTCGCCCTCAAGGATTTCGACTTCGCCTTCCCCGGCAGCAGCGAGCCCGCACCGGAGATCGAGGCCGCGGCCGGCGTCAAGGGGGCCCAGACCACCAAGCCGTTCTTCTCCCCGCTCGTGGTCATCGCCCGCGCCAACGCCGCCAAGGTGCTCGTCGACAACGGCCTCGCCACGACGAACGGGAAGAACTCCGGGACCCTCCTCATGGGCCCCTACCTCAAGGCGGCCGCCGAGGACCGCAAGTGGCAGCAGCTCTCCGGCTCCGCGGCCTTCGCCGAGCTGACCGGCACGGTGTTCATCAAGACCACCGATCCGATGACGTCCAACTCCGGGGCGCTGTTCCTGGCCGCCACCTCCAACGTCGCCAACGACAAGACGGTGGTCTCCGACGACGCCGGGATCGAGCGCACCGCGCCCCTGATGCAGAAGCTGATCCGCGTCCAGGGCGCGCTGGAGCCGAGTACGGACGACCCCTTCCGGGCCTTCATATCCGGCAGCGGCGAGCCGCTCATCCTGGCCTACGAGTCCCAGGTGGCCTCGCTCCTCCAGCAGAAGCCCGCACCGGGTGTCACCGACGGCATGGTGGTGCTCTACCCGGACACCACCGTCAACTCCCCGCACACCTTCGTGCCGATCAGCGAGAAGGCCGAGGAGCTCGGCTCCCTCCTCGCGAACGACCCGAAGCTGCGCGAGCTGGCCGTGCGGCACGGGTTCCGGCCGCAGAACGGCGTGCCCGAGTTCACCGCGGCCACCGCCTCGCACGCCGCGTACCTCAACCCGGAGCTGACGGGCATCCGCCAGGTCAGCGCACCGACCGTCAAGATCCTCATGGCGCTCGCCGCGCGCGCCAAGAGCTAGGGGGACCCACGCATGACGCTGACACCACCCGAGGAGAGCCCGCTCGTCCTCACCGCCCCCGAGCCCGTCGCCCCCGTCAAGCGGGAGCAGGCCTCGGGCCTCGTCCCGCTCCAGGACGGGGTGCGCGAGGAGATGGCCCGCCGGGCCGGGGAGTACGTCGGCTCGCTCGCCGGGATCGACACCCGCTCCCCCGAGTTCGCGAGCCGGATCGGGGAGATATCCGCACTCGGCGCCGGCGACATCCGCAGCGCCGCCCGGCAGTCCAACCGCATGCTGGACCGGGCCGTGCGCTCGCTCGGCTCCGACGGCGGCGGCGACGCCCAGGCCCGTGTCGCGGGCTCCCTCGTCGAACTGCGCCGCACCGTCGAGGACCTCGACCCGCGGGACACGCCCGCCAGGGGAGCCCGCAAGCTGCTCGCGAAGCTGCCCGGGGGCAACAGGTTCCGCGACCACGTGGCCAAGTACGCCTCCTCGCAGGCCACGCTCAACCGCATCGTGGGCTCGCTGCGCAGCGGCCAGGACGAGCTGCGCCGCGACAACGCGGCCCTGCACACCGAGCGGGCCCACCTGTGGGAGACCATGGGCAAGCTCCAGGAGTACGCGGTCCTCACCGAGGCCCTGGACGAGGCCGTGGCGGAGCGGATCGCCGAGACCGGCCACGCGGATCCGCAGGCGGCCGAGGCGATGCGCGCCGACCTGCTCTTCCCGGTCCGGCAGAAGCACCAGGACCTGCTGACCCAGCTCGCGGTGTGCGCGCAGGGCTACCTGGCGATGGACGTGGTCCGGCGCAACAACGACGAGCTGATCAAGGGCGTCGACCGGGCCGCCACCACCACCGTGTCCGCGCTGCGGATCGCCGTGATGCTGGCCTCGGCCCTCGACAACCAGCGCAAGGTGGTCGAGCAGGTCAACGCCCTGAAGGGGACGACCGAGGAGCTGATCCGGGGCAACGCGGACATGCTTTCCACGCAGAGCGGCGAGATCCAGCGGATCGCGGCCGATCCGGCGGTGGGCGCCGAGACGCTGCGCACGGCCTTCGCGCAGATCTACCGGACGCTGGACGCGATCGACACGTTCAAGGCGCAGGCGACCGAGAACATGGCCGCCACCGTCGAGTCCCTGACCGGGGAGCTGCGGACCGCCTCGGCCCATCTGGCCCGCACGCGCGTCCCCGGTGTGCTGGAGGGTGGCGAGCGATGAGCGTGCGTACCGCATCGGTGCGCCGGCGGCTGGCCGCGGCGGTCGCGCTCGCCGCGACCCTGCTCGGGGCCTCGGCCTGCGACGCCGGCTCTCCGGATCCGGCGAAGCCCACGCAGTCGAAGTACCAGGAGGGCAAGCTGCGCGTGCTGGCCTCCAGCGAACTGGCCGACATGGAGCCGGTGCTGAAGGCGGCGAAGGCGGCCACCGGGGTCGGCGTCGAGCTCACCTGGACCGGCACCCTGGACGCGGCCGAGCAGGTGGCCTCGGGGAAGGCCGACGGCAAGTACGACGCCATCTGGCTCTCCTCGAACGACTACCTGCGGCTGCGTCCGGAGGCGGCGGGCAAGCTCAGCAGCGAGACGCCGGTGATGTCCTCGCCCGTCGCGCTGGGCGTACGGGCGGAGGCGCTGGCCCGGCTCGGCTGGAAGCCGGAGGAGGTGACCTGGTCGGCGGTGTACGAGGCGGTCGCCGCGGGGAAGCTGACGTACGGGATGACCGACCCGGTGCGCTCCAACTCCGGTTTCTCCGCCCTGATATCGGTGGCCTCCGGGCTGTCGGGCGCGCAGGCGGCGCTGACCGACGCGGACGTGAAGACGGCGCAGCCCAAGCTGAAGGAGTTCTTCGCCGGGCAGAAGCTGACCTCGGGCTCCTCCGGCTGGCTGGCCACGGCGTACGCCAAGCGCGGCGACGTGGACGCGCTGGTGAACTACGAGTCCGTGCTGCTGTCCATGAACCGGGACGCGAAGGCGGGCCTGACGGTGATCCGGCCGCGCGACGGGGTGGTCACGGCGCACTACCCGCTGACCCTGCTGACCTCGGCCCCGTCCGGGGCCCGCGAGTCGGGGCGGGCGCTGACCGACTACCTGAGCGGGGCCGAGGCGCAGAAGGCGATCACCGAGAGGACCTTCCGCCGGCCGGTCGCGGCCGGGGTGCAGCCGGCGGCCGGGCTGGCCGCGGACAAGCGGCGCGAGCTGCCCTTCCCGGGCACCCGTCCGGTCGCGGACGGGCTGCTGGCCTCGTACGAGAACGAGCTGCGCCGGCCCTCGCGGACGGTGTACGTGCTGGACACCTCGGGCTCGATGGAGGAGGAGGACCGCATAGGGCGGCTGCACTCGGCGCTCACCGAGCTGACGGGGACCGGCGATTCGGGGACCGGGCAGCGGTTCCGGGACCGCGAGGAGGTGACGCTCCTGCCGTTCGGCGACAAGGTGAAGAAGGTGCTGACGCACGTGGTCGAGCCGGGGAATCCGGGGCCCGCGCTGGACGCGATCCGAAACGACGTGAAGTCGCTCCGGCCGGAGGGGGGTACGGCGGTGTACGGCAGTCTGAAGGCCGCGTACGAGCACCTGGGCCGGGGCAACGCGGACGCGTTCACCTCGATCGTGCTGATGACGGACGGGCAGAGCGGCGACAAGGCGCGGGACTTCGACTCCTTCTACGCCGGGCTGCCGGACGCGCAGAAGCGCACGCCGGTCTTCGCGGTGCTCTTCGGGGACTCGGACCGCAAGGAGCTCTCCCACATCACCGAGCTGACCGGCGGGCGGCTCTTCGACGCCACCGGGGGCAACGGTTCGCTGGACGGGGCCTTCGAGGAGATCCGTGGCTACCAGTAGGTCCCTCGCGAGGGGGCTCGGCGCGCGTCTTCTCGCCTACGTCGAGTCGAAGAAGAACCTGGTCGGCAGTGGCTGCGGGGTGGCCGGGCTGGGCCTGACCGTCACCGGGGCGGCGGGCACGTACTGGCCGGTGGTCGTGGCGGGGCTCTACGGGGTGGGCGCGCTGATCGCCCCGCCGGAGCGGCCGGCCCCGCCGCCGCCCGGGGGCCCCACCGAGCAGCTGAACGACATCCGGGAACGGTTCGCGCGGCTGCGGGAGTACGTGGCCGAGGTGGACCTGCCGGATCCGGCCGGGGGCCGGCTCGCGGAGCTGATGGAGCTGTACGGGGCGCTGCTGGAGCCGGGGTGGGTGGCGGAAGTGCTGGCCGCCGACCCGGAGTCGGTGCACGTGCTGTCGCGGGCGATCGAGCTGGACGTGCCCGAGTGCGTGGACACCTACAACCGCACGCGCTGGTGGACCCGGCTCACGCCGGGCGGGGAGTCCCCGGAGCGCCACCTGGAGCTGCAGCTCTCGCTGCTGCACGAGGAGGCGGAACGCCTGACGGCGGGCCTCCGCGAAGCAGAGGCCCGCCGTCAGCAGACGCACACGACCTACCTGGAGGAGCGCGGACAACACTCCTGACAGGGATCCGGTCGGTGCTGCGGTGGGAACCGCTTGGTCGGGGGCTCCCACACTCAGGTGCCCGGAGTCGCCTCCGGACAGGTCTTTCAGCCCAGGCGCTCGACGAGCGCGTGGTACTGGTCCCACAGCTCCTTGGGAGTGTGGTCGCCGTAGGTGTTCAGGTGCTCCGGGACCAGGGAGGCCTCGTCGCGCCAGACCTCCTTGTCGACGGTGAGCAGGAAGTCGAGGTCCGCCTCGGGGAGGTCCAGGCCCTCCAGGTCGAGGGAGTCCTTGGTGGGAAGGATGCCGATGGGGGTCTCGACGCCGGCGGCCTTGCCTTCGAGGCGCTCGACGATCCACTTCAGGACGCGGCTGTTCTCGCCGAAGCCGGGCCAGACGAACTTGCCCGCGTCGTTCTTGCGGAACCAGTTCACGTAGTAGATCTTCGGGAGCTTGGACTGGTCCTTGCCCTTGGCCACGTCGATCCAGTGGCCCATGTAGTCGCCCATGTTGTAGCCGCAGAACGGCAGCATGGCGAACGGGTCGCGGCGCAGCTCGCCGACCTTGCCCTCGGCGGCGGCGGTCTTCTCGGAGGCGATGTTCGAGCCGATGAAGACGCCGTGGTTCCAGTCGAAGGACTCGGTGACCAGCGGGACCGCGGAGGCGCGGCGGCCGCCGAAGAGGATCGCGGAGACCGGGACGCCCTTGGGGTCCTCCCACTCGGGGGCGATCGTCGGGCACTGGGAGGCCGGAACGGCGAAGCGGGCGTTGGGGTGGGCCGCCGGGGTCTGGGACTCCGGGGTCCAGGCGTTGCCCTTCCAGTCGATGAGGTGCGCGGGCGCCTCTTCGGTCATGCCCTCCCACCAGACGTCGGAGCCGTCCGGGGTGAGCGCGACGTTGGTGAAGACGGTGTTGGCGTACATCGTCTTCATCGCGTTGGCGTTGGTGTGCTCGCCGGTGCCGGGGGCGACGCCGAAGAAGCCGGCCTCGGGGTTGATCGCGTACAGGCGACCGTCCTCGCCGAAGCGCATCCAGGCGATGTCGTCGCCGATGGTCTCGACCGTCCAGCCGGGGATCGTGGGCTCCAGCATGGCCAGGTTCGTCTTGCCGCAGGCGCTCGGGAACGCGGCGGCGACGTACTTCGCCTCGCCCTGCGGCGGGGTGAGCTTGAGGATCAGCATGTGCTCGGCGAGCCAGCCCTCGTCGCGGGCCATGACGGACGCGATGCGCAGGGCGTAGCACTTCTTGCCGAGCAGGGCGTTGCCGCCGTAGCCGGATCCGAAGGACCAGATCTCGCGGGTCTCCGGGAAGTGCGAGATGTACTTGGTGGTGTTGCAGGGCCACGGCACGTCGGCCTGGCCCTCGGCGAGCGGAGCGCCGAGGGTGTGGACGGCCTTGACGAAGAACCCGTCGGTGCCGAGCTCGTCGAGTACGGGCTTGCCCATGCGGGTCATCGTGCGCATGGCGACGGCGACGTAGGCGGAGTCGGTGATCTCGACGCCGATCGCGGAGAGCTCGGAGCCGAGGGGGCCCATGCAGAACGGGACGACGTACATCGTCCGGCCCTTCATGGAGCCGCGGAAGATGCCTTCCTCCCCGGCGAAGATCTCCTTCATCTCCGCGGGGGCCTTCCAGTGGTTGGTCGGGCCCGCGTCCTCCTCCTTCTCGGAGCAGATGAAGGTCCGGTCCTCGACGCGCGCGACGTCGGACGGGTCGGAGGCGGCGTAGTACGAGTTGGGTCGCTTGCCCTCGTCCAGCTTCTTGAACGTGCCCTTGGCGACGAGCTCCGCGCACAGGCGCTCGTACTCGGCCTCGGAGCCGTCGCACCAGACGACCTGGTCCGGCTCGGTGATCGCTGCGATCTCGTCCACCCAGGAGATCAGCTCCTGGTGGGTCGTCGGGAGGGAAAGGGGAGCCGCGTTCTCGCGCGCCACGATTGCTCCTTGAAGAGGGGTTGTTTGGTGTTTGCCCCGTGGGGGCTGCGACCCGGACGCTTCGCGCTCCGCTCATCCGGTGCCGACCGCACTCATCTGATCATCCGGTGCATGTGCGCATATGTCCAGGGGGCTTCTCACGTGAGCATCGCCACTCCCGTCAATCTTCCGTAAAGCGCACTAACGGAAACCTACGGACCCGTAGGTAGCATGTCGGCCATGACTTCTGACGCCGCCGCCGCTCCGGCCGCACCGGAGGCCAAGCCGCTGATGCGCGGCTGGCTGCACACCGGGATGTTCCCCGCCGTCGTCGTCGCGGGCCTGGCGCTGATGACCTTCACCCACTCCACGCGGGCGCGGGTGGCGTGCGGGGTGTACATCCTCACGGCCTGCCTGCTGTTCGGCATCAGCGCCGTGTACCACCGCGGCACCTGGGGGCCGCGGGGCGAGGCGATCTTGCGGCGTCTCGACCACGCCAACATTTTTCTGATCATCGCAGGGACCTATACCCCGCTGACGGTCCTCCTCCTCCCGCCCTCCACCGGACGGACGCTCCTGTGGGCGGTGTGGATCGCGGCCGCGGCCGGCATAGCCTTCCGCGTCTTCTGGGTCGGCGCCCCCCGCTGGCTGTACACCCCCTGCTACATAGCGATGGGCTGGGCCGCGGTCTTCTTCCTTCCCGACTTCCTGCGCACCGGTGGCATCGCCGTCCTGGTCCTGGTGGTCGTCGGCGGACTCCTCTACAGCGCGGGCGGCGTGATCTACGGGATCAAGCGCCCGAACCCCTCCCCCCGCTTCTTCGGGTTCCACGAGGTCTTCCACTCGCTGACCCTGGCCGCCTTCGTGGCCCACTACATCGGCATCTCGCTCGCCGCGTACCAGCACTAGGGCACGAACCCGCGGGAGCAGCAGGACCCGCAGGAGCAGCGGGAGCAGCAGGACCCGCAGGAGCCCCGGCGCCCATCGGCGCCGGGGCTCCTCCCGTTGCGGGGTGTCCGGCACCGCTACGTGCAGACGAGGCCGTCGCCGTCCGGGTCGGGGGCGCGCCGCGGCCGGACAGCCGCTGCGAGTCCTTCTCCCGGTAGACCTGGAGGAGCCCTGGTACCAGCGGGTGCGCTGCGGAAGGCGTGGTCGACGTGGGCGAGCAGCTCGGGATGGACCTGGTCCTCGGCGTCGAAGACCCCGACGATGTCGCCCCGGCAGTGCGGAAGGGCGGTGTTGAGGGCCTTCGGCTTGTTCTTGGACGCGTGGTGGTCGACGACGACCCGTACGCGCTCCGGCGCCCGCGCGGCCGCGGCCCCGGCGACGGCGGCGGTCTCCGGGTCGTCGTGCCCGACGGTGACGATGATCTCGTAGTCGCCGTGGCTCGATTCGAGCAGCCGCTCGATCGTGTGGCGCAGGACCGCCTGCTCGTGCCGGGCCGGCAGG
>NZ_LFML01000142.1 GCF_001044425.1 Streptomyces roseus | reverse complement strand
CTCCCTGCGGTCGCGTCGCTCCGCGATGTCGCTGCGCTCCACCCTTGACCGCCCGGCCCGCCCCGGAAAGACAACAGACTGCCGGGAAGCCCCCGAAGGAATGGCCGTGGGTTTGATGACCAGGAACGGCCACGTCAGGGATGCCCGCCCATCGCTCCGGGCGGCCGCCCCTCCTTGGCAGGACCATCGAACACGGTCAGGGCCGGGCGCGCGCCGAGCCCCGGCCAACCCGAGCCTGAGGGTGACGGATTGCCCCTCCCGCACCCCTTCGCAACGGATCGCTGCGCGCTTCTCTCGGCATGGCGTCCGACGACCGTCCGGGGGCTGGACATAAGCCGCCCACGGCCGTGACGTGTTGCGCGACGACGCGACTGCGGGTGGTTCGTGGTGGTCAGTCGCGGAGGAGGAGGACGACGAATCCCACTACGGCTCCCAGGACCAGTCCGAGGACGGAATAGCGGGGACGGGACTCGCGCAGGACCGGGAGCAAGTGGTCGACGGAGAAGCGGCCCGGGCCCGTGAGGGTGAGGGCGATGACGCCGGCGAAGAGGACCGACTCGAGTTCGATGCCCTTGGGGGCGAAGAAGGTGTTCAAGCCCCGAACGGCGAGGATGTTGATGAAGGTTCCGGTCAAGGCCGCGCCTGCGAGCGGCGTGAGGAAGCCGAGGGCGAGGCCCAGGCCACCCAGGGTCTCGGAGAGACCCGCGACGACCGCCATGGTGTCCCCGGCCGGATATCCGCTCATGGTGAAGCCCTTGCCGGTGGCCGATAGGCCCGGCCCTTTGAACCAGCCGAAGAGCTTCTGCGTGCCGTGGCCGGCCATGGTGAGGCCGACGACGAGCCGGAGCACGAGCAAGCCGACGTCGTGAGTGGCAGTGGTGGCGGAGGTGGCACCGAAGATCGCGCGTTCCCGTAGTTCGTACGCCATGAACGTCCGTTCTTCCGTCGCCTGTCAGCGACGGCCACCCTATGACGCTCGGCTGTGATGCCCCGTCCGCAACGTCGTATGACCCCAGCGTCGACCCGTTCGGCCGCAGACCACCTCGCCGCAGCGGATCCCAGCCCCGGACGGTCGTCGGACGCCATGCCGAGAGAAGCGCGTAGCGATCCGTTGCGAAGGGGTGCGGGAGGGGCAATCCGTCACCCTCTGGATCGGGTTGGCCTGCCGTGGTCCTGAAAAGACCGTCACGGGGGCCTATTCGTAGGCCTGGGCTCGCCGCGCGCCCGTCCCCGATCGTGCTCGGTGGTCCTGCCAAGTGTCGGCGGGCGATCGGAGCGGAAGCCGGGCATCCCTGACGTGGCCGTTCCTGGTCATCAAACCCCCGGCCATTCCTTCGGGGGCTTCCCGGCAGTCTGTTGTCTTTCCGGGGCGGGCCGGGCAGTCAAGGGTGGAGCGCAGCGACATCG
>NZ_LFML01000141.1 GCF_001044425.1 Streptomyces roseus | reverse complement strand
TCCACTGTCCTTCCGTGTCGGTCCGGGCCGTCAAGGGCGCTCCCTGCGGTCGCGTCGCTCCGCGATGTCGCTGCGCTCCACCCTTGACCGCCCGGCCCGCCCCGGAATGCCACAAGACTGCCGGGAAGCCCCCGAAGGAACGGTCAGGGGGACAGTCATCCACACGGGTGCGTCAGCGATGTGGACCTCCCCACCCGGTTCAGCCACCCCCAGCCCACCAGTCCCACCGGCCCCGGCCATGCCGGGGGACGCAGCGGATCGCCACACATTTCTCTCGGCTTAGCGTCCGGCGACCGGCTGTGGCCGGACATAAGCCGCCCACACCGACCCTCAGCCCTCCCGGCCCGCGACAGCGGGCTGTTTGTACCTTTCGTCCGGCGATCGAGGCTCCCCACAGCCACTAACGGACTGAGAGGTTGAGACATCCAACATCAGACTCCGACTGGCGGCTGTTCACCCCCACGGGCCTCTTCCTGCGCCCCAAACGAGCCGCAGACGCCGGAAAAGCGGCCCAAGGACTGCGTCTGGGCGGCTTATGTCCGGCCACAGACGGTCGCCGGACGCTGAGCCGAGAGAAGTGTGTAGCGATCTGCTGCGCCCCCGGCATGG
>NZ_LFML01000140.1:2936-10424 GCF_001044425.1 Streptomyces roseus | reverse complement strand
CTGGGCACTGCGCGAGGCCACGGCCTCCGCCCGGTTGGACCCCAGGGTGGGCTCCGCCCTCGCGCTGGCCGCCCGCGCGGCGGCCATGACCTGCACCCGCGAGGGCGCCGACCCGCCGACGCGTTCCGAGATCGCCCGCTGGACCGCCGGACGGTAGCGCACCGCGCGCCGGGCGCCGTCGGGGCGTCCCGGCGATAATGGGGCGCATGGGCACAGATGCCGGGCGCGGGCGCTACGGCGAGGCGGTGTTCCGGCCCGAGCAGGCCGGGGAGGACGAGCGCATCGACCTCGGGGCCCTCACGTACGACGACATGACGATGGAGCGTCTGCGGGCCCTGGGGGCCGGGCCGGGCTGGAACTGTCTGGACGTGGGGGCCGGGACCGGCACCGTGGCACGGCGGCTGATCGAAGAGGCCGAGGTGGCGAGCGTGCTCGCCGTCGACCGCGATGTCCGCTTCCTCGCCGCCCGTCCGCTGCCCGGGCTCGACCTCCTGGAGGCGGACGCCGGGGCGCCGGATTTCGACCCCGGTCGCCGGTTCCAGCTCGTCCACGCCCGGTTCGTGCTGATGCACTTGCCCGCGTGGCGGGGCGTGATCACCCGGCTCGCCGGCCTGCTGGCCGAGGGCGGGGTGCTGGTGCTCAGCGACGCCGTGGACCTGACCACCCGTACAGCGCCGCCGGACGCGTACTCCCGGGTCATGCAGGCCATGTGGCAGGGGCTGCGGGACACCATCGGCACCGACGTCTCGTGGGTCGCCGACTACCCCCGGCACCTGCGGGACGCGGGGCTCGTCTCCGTGGCCGCCGAGATCAGGGTGCCTCCCCTGGTCCCGGGCAGCCCCATCAGCCGGTTCTGGATCGGGACGTGGGACCGGGCCAGGGAGTCGATCGTGGCCACCGGGCTGGTGGACGACGCGGTGATCGAGGAGGCGGTGAGCTATCTCGGCTCCCCCGGCTGCGCCGCACTGTCACCGGGAATGATCACCGCCTGGGGCCGTCGCCCGCTGTCCGCGTGACGGGGCCGGAAGGACCGGTCCCGCAAGGTGGCGACGGCGGGGGCCTGGAAGGAGGGGTCAGAAGGGCCCGGTCTGCGTGCCGAGCCGGCCGTGCGGGCCCCGGCGGCGCCGGTCGCTGCGGCACCAGATGCGGTAGGCGCTGAAGCAGCAGGCCAGGGCGACCGAGACAGCACACCAGAGGCCGACGACGACGAGGATCGTGACGAGCAGGGACATGTGGCTCACTCCTGTCCGGATGGGTGCGCTGTCCGGGCCGTCCGAAGCCCGGTCCGGGCCCGCGGTCGGGCGGAGATGTCGAACACCTCGTCACGTACCCGCGCCGGCACGTCCTACAACACATCTCGGGCCACCTCTCGTGCGGAACGCGAATACAGGGGGCGGTTGTTCGGCTTCCGGTTGCCCCGTCCCACGCCGAAAGGCCACCACCGTACGCCGAGCGGGGCTGCGCTCGGCGTACGGCGGTGGCCTGGTGGCGCGGGCGCGCCCTGGGCGGTCAGCGCAGCAGCAGCCGCTCCGGGACGTACTCCGGGTACGGCGACAGGGCGTGGGCGGCGGCCTCGTCGATCAGGTGCTGGAAGGGGTCCGACGCTGGCTCCGTCAGTGAGGTGCCCAGACGTGCGGCGACCTGCTTGCGCAGGGTCGGGAGCTGGGCGTAGAGGCGGTCGCCCGGGCAGGAGGTGGAGTTGAAGTCCCGGTGGCCGTAGATCTCGGAGGCGGGCAGGCCGTACTGGTCGCAGATGTACGCGCACAGGTCCGCGAGCTTCGCGAACTGGGCGGCAGGCGGCTCCTCCGTCATGTACGTGCCCTCGTTCTCGATGCCGATCGAGACGTTGTTCTGCCCCACGCAGTGCGCCGCGCGCACCTGGCGCCTGCCGGTGCGCAGTTCCGCGAGGCTGCTGTGGCGCCCCTCCATGACGTACGCGCCGCGGCTGACCGTGAAGTGCTGCCCGGTGTCGATCCACCCCTGGGCGTCCATGTGGTACGTCTGGATCGCCCGGGCCAGGGCGAACGCGCGCTGCTGAGAGTAGTCGGTCACGTTCAGCGTCGCGGTGTGGTGGACGATGATCCGCTCCGGGCGGTTCGAGAGGACCACCACGGACTCGGAGGCCGCCCGCGCCCCCCAGCCGGCGCAGCTCACGATCTCCGGTCCGGCCGCGGCGGCCGTGGCCGCGGCCCGTGCCCGGCCCGCCGGGAGGAGGGAGAGCGCGGAGCCGGCGGCCAGGGCGAACGCGCCCGTGACGACCGCTCGGCGGGTGTGCTGCGCGGGGGAGGTCATACCGTGCCCTTTCGGTCGGAGGCTGCCCATTGAAGGGGCCCCGTCCGCAGGAGCACGTTTGACACACCGGTGATCGGGTCCCCGGCGGCGCCACGGGGTGAGCGGGGGCCGCCATCCGGGTGCGGCCCGGGCCGCGTCCCGCGCCCCGGCCGGGCCGTCTCTCACATCCTGGGCCGGGAACACCGCATCCCGCCGAGCCGTCCAGCCATGCAGCCGTGCATGGGTCCAGCCAGCCGCCCCAGGAGTACGGGATGTCCTTCGACGCCGTCGACCGCTTTCTGACCGCCCTCGACCCGGCACACCGCGAGACCGTCGAGGGGCTGCCGCGCGACGAGCAGCAGCGGCTCGCCGCGGCATGGGAGGAGGAGCTGGAGCGGGACACCGACATCGACACCCTGGACGAGCTGTCACCCCCGGCCGCCGAGAGCGAGGCGGCGCGGCGGGTGATGGAGCGGCGCGCCGGGTAGCCGGGCCCGCGGCCCGCGGGCCCCGCCGCCCCGCGGTCCTGCTCCGGATCCGCGGGGCTCAGACGCGGTCGGCCGCGATCAGCACGTACTGGAACGAGCCGTCCTTGTAGGAGTTGATGAAGGCCTCCTCGATGCCGGTGACGAGGGAGGAGGTGGCCCGCAGCTCCCAGTACGGCAGGGTCTCGGGCGTCAGGTCGATCACGGCCTGCGGTACGAGGCGGTTGTCGGCCATGGCCCGCATGTACTCCCGGCGGGAGTGGATGTTGCACTCGAAGTGGGCGTTGATCTGGGAGACCCACTTCGAGGGCTGGCCGTACCGGGGGTTCCAGCATCCGGTGATGGTCACGTAGCGGCCGCCGACGGCCAGCACGCGGGAGTGCTCGGCCATCAGGTCGTGCAGGTCGACGTACATGCTCGACTCGTTGTTCCACGAGCCCGCGGCCTGGCCCGTCTCGAACGGCATGTCGAGCATGTTGCAGACGCGGGCGCGGACGGAGTCCTCGATGCCGAGTTCCCGGGCGCGCCGGTTGGCGAACTCGGCCTGCTTGGCGGACAGGGTGACGCCTTCGACCTTGCAGCCGAACCGCTGGTGGGCCATGACGGACGAGCCGCCGCGGCCGCATCCGGCGTCCACGAGCAGGTCGGTGTGGCCCATGCGGCCCAGGTGGTCCAGGAGGACGTCGGCCTGCGCCGACTCCAGCCGGTGGAGTTCGGCGATCAGCTTCTTCTCGTACGCGCTGTCGGCGGTGTCCCCGAGGGCGGCGTGGTCGACGTCACCGATGCCGTAGTGGTGGTGGTAGAGGCCGTCCACGTCACCGAGGCGCAGGTTCACCGGCCGGGCCTCGTGGTCCCAGTAGCGGGCGATGTCACCCTGGTAGGGGGTCGCCGGGGCCGGGATGAACGCCGAAGTCGCGGATGCGGCGGGGGCCATGGTGAGATCGGTGTCGGTCACTTGCAGATCCGTCCTTACCAGAAGTCGGGCAGGCTGTAGCGGTAGGTGTTGGTCATGTGCCAGTAGTGGTTGCCGTCGACCCACGCGGCCACTCCGCGCAGGAAGCGCGCCACGTTGGGGGCGGGGCAGGAGACGGCCAGCTCGGCCGCCGCGGCCTCGAAGGCGTGCATGAGGTCGTTGTGGACCTCGACCGCCTTCAGGTAGGCCTCCTTGACGGAGACCCCCTCGCGTTCGGCGATCACCACGGGCAGGTTCAGGTGCCGGCCGGGACTGGCGAGTTCCTTGGTGTAGGAGTAAAGGTCGTTGACGATGGTCGTCGCGTTCCCGGCGAGCGCGATGACCCGTTGCATGGCGGGCTGGGCGTGCAGGTCGGCGGGCAGTTCGTAGCCGCCGACGGTGTCGGTGATGGTGGGGCAGGGGCGGAAGTTGTTGAACTGGCGCATCGCCAGGTACTCCCACACCTGCGGTACGTAGTCCGTCTCGGCCCAGGCCGCCTCGGCGAGGTAGCCGAGGTGCAGGCGGGCCATGTCGTGCCGGAACCGGTCGGCCTGGGAGGGGCTCGCCCCCTGGAGGAGGTGCTCCATGGCGGAGCGGTACGCGCGCCGCGGGGCGTCCGAGCGTAGCGACTCCGTCCACGCCGGCTGGTACTCGGTCGTGGTGTGGAGGGGGTCGAGGGCGGTGTGGGCCAGCAGCAGGCGTCCGCCGAGGCCGACGGGCGAGCCCCCGTGGTCCTCGCAGTAGCAGTCGTCGACCACGTTCTCGGCGACCATCAGCCGGGTGGCGAGCATCAGGTGGTCGATGTCGGGGGCGTCCGGGTGGCAGGCGACCATGTACCGGCCCACGCAGAAGCCGTCGAACTGGTCCTCCCACTCCGGCGGGTAGAGGTCCACCTCATCGGCCCACTCCTTGATCCGGCGGCTGATCTCCGCCACCCGTACGGGGTCGGGCTCCGGTACGGGGTGGTGGTAGAGGCCCGGGATCGGACGGCCGGCGGCCGGCTCGGCCGCCCCGGCCGGCTCCGGAGCCGCGAGCGGCGGCCCCTCGTACCGGGCCAGGTGGAGACCCGCCGTGCCCAGTCCGCTCGGGCCGCGCAACAGCCGCTCCAGAGCGGGGTGCGGTGCGCCGGCGGGAGCCGGCGGATCGGCGGGAGCGGGGACGGCGAGCTGCTCGGGCCGGATGCAGCCGACCGCTTCGACGCCGCGGCCGTGACCGTACGTCCCGAAGGCGGCCGCGGCGGCCGGGAGGCTCGACTGCACGGGGGAAGGCCCGGGATCGGGCATCCGTAACTCCTTGGTGAGGTGGTGGGGCTGTCCCGGTTCCCGGGCGCGCTCCCGGGCGGCCCGGTCCGTCAGTCGTGCCTGCGGGCGATCTGTACGTTCTCCAGCACGCCGAGCGCGTCGGGCACGAGGATGGCGGCGGAGTAGTAGGTGGAGACCAGGTAGGAGATGATCGACCGCTCGTCGATGCCCATGAACCGCACCGACAGGCCCGGTTCGTACTCCTCCGGCAGTCCGGTCTGGCGCAGGCCGATGACGCCCTGGTTGTCCTCGCCGGTACGCATGGCGATGACGGAGCTGGTGTTCTCCTTGCTGATCGGGATCTTGTTGCAGGGCAGGATCGGCACCCCGCGCCAGGCCGGGACCTGCTGTCCGCCGAGGTCGACGTGGTCCGGGTAGAGCCCGCGCGCGTTGAACTCGCGCCCGATCGCCGCGATGGTCTTGGGGTGGGCGAGGAAGAGCTTGGTGCCGCGGCGGCGGCAGAGCAGCTCGTCGAGGTCGTCCGGGGTGGGCGGACCGGAGTGGGTCTGGATGCGCTGCTTGAAGGCGGCGTTGTGGAGCAGACCGAACTCCCGGTTGTTGATGAGCTCGTGCTCCTGGCGCTCGCGCAGCGCCTCGATGGTGAGCCGGAGCTGCTGCTCCGTCTGGTTCATCGGCTCGTTGTAGAGATCGGCGACCCTCGTGTGCACCCGCAGGACGGTCTGCGCGATGGAGAGTTCGTACTCGCGCGGGTTGAGCTCGTAGTCGACGAAGGTGCCGGGCAGTTCGGGCTCGCCCGTGTGGCCGGCCGACAGGGCGATCTCGGCCTCGCCGTGCTTGTTCTGCCGCTGGTGGGGCAGCGAGCCGAACTGTCGCACGTGGGCCTGGAGCCGGGGCGCCGAGGACAGCACGGCGGCGAAGTCGGAGCGGGACAGCGTGAGCAGGGTGCCCGCGGTGGCGGCGGTGGCCGTGTAGTCCCAGCCGCCGGCGCCGTCGAGCAGGGCGTTATCGCCGAAGCGGTCGCCGTCCGCCAGCACGCCGACGGCGACTTCGTCGCCGTACTTGCCGACGGAGGTCTGGTTGATCCGGCCGTGGGCGATCAGGTGGATGTCGTTGGCGGGGGTGCCCCGCTCGACGAGGACCTCACCGGCGCGGAAGTCGCGCTGGACGCACCGGGCGGCGAGAGCGGTGAGTACCTCCAGGTCGTCGAAGCCGCGCAGCATGGCGAGTTCGCCGAGCTCACGGGGGATGACGCGGACGTGGGCGCCGTCCTGGACGAACTCGATGCGGCCGTCGCCGACGGTGTAGGTCAGCCGCCGGTTCACCCGGTAGGTGCCGCCCTTGGTCTCCACCCAGGGAAGCATCTTCAGCAGCCAGCGGGAGGTGATCTCCTGCATCTGCGGGGCGGACTTGGTCGTGGTGGCGAGGTTGCGGGCAGCCGCCGTGCCCAGGCTGGTCTGCCGGGGCTGGTCGAGCTGCGCCTCCGGGCTGGTGTCCACGGTCATCGGGCAGGCGCTCCTTCGTCGGGGCGGTGACCGGCGACGCGCGCACGTCACCGGTGGAAAAGAAAGAAGGGGGTCGGAATCCCGGGCAATCCATCCGGATCCGGGAGCACACTAACCGTCAGCGCATCCCGTCAGTCCTCCCGTCCGATGCCATTACCTCGATACGGCGATCTTGTGCCGTGTGGCGTTTACGGGCGGGTACGACGACATTCAAGCCAGCTCGAACACCCCTGCGCGGTGGTGGCTTTGACGTGGAGCGATCTTCGTCGAGGTACGCACGAGGGGGCGCTGGACCCCGGACGACCGGGGCGCCGGGAACAGGGTCACCCCGAAGCACGTACGGCCCGGCCGTGTTCATGCGGGTGCGCGCCTCACGGCCGGTTCGGGCGACCGCCCGGCCGCTTGCAACCCCGGGGCGCGGCGGCGCCCGTCACCTGTGCGCGACAGGGACTTTCCACGTCGGCCGCCGCGTGATGGGCCTGCCCACGGCTGCGGCCACGCCATGGGGTCCCGGGGGGGCCGGTGTTCTCCTCCGCGGAGGTACGGAAGTGCACGCGGCCATCCCCCTCAGCGCCCGGTGGCTGCGGGCCGTCGCTGTGCACGCAACGCCACCGCCGAGGAGGCGGACGTGTTCCCGCGGATACGGCCGGCACCGACCTGGCCCTCCTCAACGGGCTGCTGCACCTGCTGGTCGAGGGCGGCTGGGCCGACCCGGCCTGCATCGCAGAACGCTTCGGGGGTCGGGAGGACATGCCCGTCTTCCGCGCGACCACCCGCCCGTGAAGGTCGCCGGGACCACCGGCATACCGGAGGCGGACGTCCCGCCGGCCGCCCGCGGATCCCGTGACCCCGGCCGTGAGGGTCGGGCCGGAGATCGGGATCACCTCTCTCACGGCCTGCCCGGAGCACCGCCGCGCCCACGGCCACCACGGCGGAACCGGCTGTTCCGCGGCGAACAGCGCCGGGCCACGGACTCCCCCTACCGCGAGGAGCTTGGCGTCACCAGCGGGCGGGGT
>NZ_LFML01000140.1:0-2501 GCF_001044425.1 Streptomyces roseus | reverse complement strand
AGGTCCGGTTGAAGGTGCAGGTCTGGGGTCCGGGGTCGGCCAGTTTCAGATCGCCGGAGGTGGGAGTGGGGGTCGGCGTGGGAGTCGGGGTCGGGGTTCCGCCACAGCCGGGGGTGGCCTCCGGCGGCAGGGGGACCCGCCAGATCTGGGTGTCGTTCTCCGAGCCGACGAGCAGGCTCGTGCAGTCGAAGTAGGTCACCGTCTCACCCTGCGACTGGGCGGGCAGGGCGACGTCCGCCAGCTTGGCCCCCGCGGTGTCGTACACGGAGGCCGTGTTCGCGCCCAGCGGACCGCCTCTGCGCAGTGTGTACGAGGCACCCGAGGGCGAGAACGCTCCGTCGGTGGCGAAGACCGGGCCGGACCGGACGGCGGTGAGCGTGTTGAGCTGTCCCGTCCGCGGGGGCAGCGGGGCCTTGTACAACTGCCCTGCCGATCCGATCAGTTTGCTCGCGATGTACAGCTGCCCGGAGCCGGGGTCGGCGAGCAGGGACTCGGCGTCGTGCCGGCCGTCCGCGTAGGCGAACCTGTAGGTCACCGGGGTCACTGCGGCGTCGGCGAGCCGGTCGGGCTCGGCGAAGGAGTGCACGAGGACCTCGGCGCGACCGCTGAAGTTGTCCCCGATGTCGCCGACCAGGATGACCGGGAGGCCTGCCGCGTCCTTGCCGAGGGAGAGCCCCTCCCAGTCGGTGTTGCCGACGCCGAACAGGGTGTAGGTGGCTTTGAGTTGGCCGGTCGCGCCCGTGCAGTCGACGGCGAAGACCTGGTTGGTGTTGCCGCTGTCGTTGACGGCGTAGAAGACGCCGGGGTGCTTGCGGCTCATGGCGAGCCCGCTGAGTTCGGCCATGCCACCGGGCAGCGTGCACTTGCGTTCCGGGGCGGGGACGGCGACCGAGGCCCCGGGCACGGCGGCGGGGCCGCCTGCGGCGCCGGCGGGACCGGTTGCCGGCCATGCGGCGGTCGGCAGTACGGTGGCGAGGACCGCGGTCGCGAGGGCGGCGGCCCCGGGGGGTGTGAGGAGTCGAGACATGCACACCATGTGATGGCACATCAGATGGTGATCGCCAGGTACGGCGACCCCCCGTTCGAGCATCGTTCAATGCCGGGACGGCATGCCTGGCCGAAACACGGCGGGTGCGGGTGCGATGCGGGCGGCCCCTTTGGACTGCGGCGGCTCGCGGTCAGCGCGCCGGCTCCCGCACGGGCGCGTTGTGCCGGGCGTGCGCGATGAACGCCCGGGCGGCGCGGGTCAGCGGCCGACGGGCGTGCGCGATGCCCACGGGGCGCAGCAGGGGCGGGGTGAAGGAGCGGATCTCGGCGCGGCTGCCGAAGGCCCTCAGCACCACGTCCCGGTACCAGATGAGGGAGCCGCGGCCGTCGGTCACGCCGGTCACCCAGGCCAGCCGCTCGTCCACCTCGAAGGCGGGCACGGGCCGGACTCCGAGGCAGCTGAACATGGCCTCCATCTCGGTACGCCGTCCGGTCCCCGGGGTCGGCAGCACCATCGGCAGGCCGTCGAGCAGCCGGAACGGCACCGGGTCCGGCAGCCGGCAGCCGGCAGCCCGCGGGCGAGACCAGCACCACCTCGCGTTCCTGGATGTGGTGCGTGGACAGCTCTTTGTCCACGGGCAGGTCGACCAGGGCCAGCTCGGACGTTCCGTCGAGGACTTCCTGCACCAGGGACTCCCGGCCGTCGTGCTGGTGGAGCCGCACGTGGACGCCGGGGTGGCGCGCGGTGTACGCCGGGACCAGCTCGGAGGCCAGGTCGAGGGCCAGGGTGGGGGTGGTGACGAGGGTGAGGGTGACCCGTCCGCCCCTGCCGTTCGGGGTGCCGATGTCGTCGATGGCGTCGACCGCGTCGAGCACGGTACGGGCCAGCCGGACCACCCGGGCGCCTTCGGGGGTGAGGTCCACCCCTCTGCCCCGGCGGGCGAGGAGCTCGATGCCGAGGTCGCGCTCCATGGCCTGGACGGCCCGGGAGAGGGCGGACTGGGCAACGAAGACCGAGGCGGCCGCGCCGGTGATGGAACCGCAGTCCGCGACGGCGACGAGGTAACGAAGCTGCGCGAGTGTGGGGGTCATGACCGGACGGTAACCGCGCGAGGTTGACCCTGTAAGGGGCGCCGTGGTGAACAACTGCCCGAATGTGACGCGGTGGACATGCTCCAGGGGTGCCGAGGCATACCGGCCGGGCATGAGCCCCGGCTCACGCCGTGCGCCGCGCCGCGCTCCGGCGGCGCCCCACCGGCCGGGGAACACCGCAGGTCGGCGGCGGGAGCAGGCCCCTCGACCGCTGCCTGCGAGGCGGTACCCGACCCTCCGGAATCGCTCCGGTACGTGAAGGACCTTACTCCGCATGGCCGTTGACACTGCACGACGACCACCGCACGATGCATCCCGGCGTCAGGGGATTTGACCAACGTTCAAGCCCGTCCCACCCAGACGGGTCGCCCGGCCACCCGTACCGGTGGGAGCTGCCCGCGCGCGCTCCCCGCCGCCCCCGC
>NZ_LFML01000139.1 GCF_001044425.1 Streptomyces roseus | reverse complement strand
CCCCCACTGTGACACCCGCCACTGACATCGCAATGCCGGTGGGCCAAGTGCCGGAATGCTTGGCATCGCACCCTAGTTGGGGAGCGACCGGCAGTCAGCCGGACCGGGTGACCATCACCCGATGGAATGGCTTTGGGTAAAGGTGGCCGCGTTCGAACGCGGCCGGATGCACTCGCACGCGGACACGCGCGCGGGCCCGGTGGGCACCTGGGTGCGCACCGGGCCCGCGGGCCGCCTGCCGTGCCGACCGGGCCTGCTCAGCGGCCTTCGGCCGCCTTGGCGGCGATGTCCGTACGGTGCTGGGAGCCGTCCAGCCGGATCCGCGCGACGGCCTTATACGCCTTCTCGCGGGCCTGTGCCAGATCGGAACCGGTCGCCGTCACCGAGAGCACGCGACCGCCCGCGCTGACGACGGCCCCGCCCTCGCTCCGGGTCCCGGCGTGCAGGACGTACGCGTCGGGCCCGTCCTCGGCGGCCACCTCGGCCAGGCCCTCGATCGGGTCCCCGGTGCGCGGGGTCTCCGGGTAGTTGTGGGAGGCGATGACGACGGTGACGGCCGCGTCCGCGCTCCAGCGCAGCGCCGGCTGGGCGTCCAGGGTGCCGTTGGCGGCGTTCAGCAGCACGCCCGCGAGCGGGGTCCGCAGCCGGGCCAGAACCACCTGGGTCTCGGGGTCGCCGAAGCGGGCGTTGAACTCGATGACCCGCACGCCGCGCGAGGTGATCGCGAGCCCGGCGTACAGCAGCCCGGAGAACGGGGTGCCGCGGTGGCGCAGCTCGTCCACGGTCGGCTGGAGGACGCTCTCCATGACCTCGTCGACCAGCTTCGGGTCGGCCCAGGGCAGGGGCGAGTACGCGCCCATGCCGCCGGTGTTGGGGCCCCGGTCCCCGTCGAGCGCGCGCTTGAAGTCCTGCGCGGGCTGGAGGGGGATGACCGTGACGCCGTCGGTGATGGCGAAGAGGGAGACCTCGGGGCCGTCGAGGTACTCCTCGATGACGACGCGGTCGCAGCCGAGCGCGTGCGCGCGGGCGGCGGCCCGGTCCTCCGTGACCACGACGCCCTTGCCGGCGGCGAGGCCGTCGTCCTTGACGACGTACGGGGCGCCGAAGGCGTCGAGGGCGGTGTCCACCTCTTCGGGGGTGGTACACACGTAGCTGCGGGCGGTCGGGACGTCGGCCGCGGCCATCACGTCCTTCGCGAACGCCTTGGAGCCCTCCAGCTGCGCCGCTTGCGCGGACGGGCCGAAGACGGGGATGCCGGCGGCGCGGACGGCGTCGGAGACCCCGGCGACCAGGGGCGCCTCGGGGCCGACGACGACCAGGTCGGCGCCGAGTTCGGTGGCGAGGCGGGCCACGGCCGCGCCGTCGAGGGCGTCGACCGGGCGCAGCTCCGCCACCTCGGCGATGCCGGCGTTGCCGGGAGCGCAGTACAGCGCGTTGACGTCGGGGTCGAGGGACAGAGAGCGGCACAGGGCGTGTTCGCGGGCGCCGCCGCCGATGACGAGGACCTTCACGCCATGCAGCCTAGCCCGCGTGGCGCGAAGCCCTTCGTGCGGCCACCCAATGAGACGGCCCTACTCGTTCGTGTATTCCTCTATGACCGTGGCTCCGAGCTCGCGCACGATGAGGTCGTGTCCGGTCAGGGCACTGTCGACCAGGTCCGGATCGTCCTCTTCCGGTACGTCGTCCTCGGGCGCGACCGGCGGGGGCGCCTGCCGTACGGGGGGCTGCTGCGCGGAGCCGCCCGGCCGGCCCGGCGGCTGCGGCGGCTGGTACGGCTGCTGCTGCGGGGCGGGAGCCGACTGCCGGTCGGAGGCCGGGGCGGCGGGCGGCGGGGTGTGGGCGGGAGCCGACGGGGCGGAGTAGGAGGACGGGGCGGCCGCGGGCTGGCCACCGCCCGAGCCCACCACGGCGTCGATCTTCCAGTTGACCTGGAACTGCTCGGCGAGGACCGCCTTCAGCACGTCCTCGCTGCCGCTGCTCGCGAAGTTGTCGCGGGCTCCGGGATTGGGGAAGCCCAGCTGGAGGGTGGTCCCGTCGAAGCCGGTGACCTGGGCGTTCTGACTGAGCAGGATCCAGGTGAAGCGGCGGCGGTTCTTGACGGCTTCGAGGATGCCGGGCCACATCGCCTGGACCTGCCCGGCGCCGGCGGCCATGCCGGGCGAGGGCGCG
>NZ_LFML01000138.1 GCF_001044425.1 Streptomyces roseus | reverse complement strand
CTAGGCGGTGTCCTGGCGATCACGAGCGGAGCCAGATGACGAGCGCGGCTGCGGTAACGGTTCCGAGGTAGACGTAGCCGCGCTTGTCGAACCTGGTTGCAACCGCGCGGAAGGTCTTCAGTTTGTTGATCGCCCGTTCGACGGTGTTGCGCTTCTTGTAGCGGTCCTTGTCGAAACCGGGCGGTCGGCCCCCGGAGCTGCCGCGTCGGACCCGGTTGGCTGCCTGGTCGGCCTTCTCCGGGATGACGTGCCGGATTCCGCGTCTGCGTAGGTAGCGGCGAGTGCGGCGGTTGCTGTAACCCTTGTCGGCACTGACGCTGTCCGGCTTCGTACGTGGCCTGCCGCAGGCCAGCCGCGGCACGCAGATCCGGTCCATGACCGCCTCGAACTGGGTGCAGTCGGCGCACTGCCCGGGCGTGATGACCAGCGAGAGCACCCGGCAGCTGCCGTCCGCGCTCAGGTGGATCTTGGTGGTGAACCCGCCGCGCGACCGGCCGAGCGCCTCACCTCCCTCACCACCTCCGCCAGCCGGTCGATCAGTTCCGCCCAAACCCGAGCGGCTCTGACCGCCTGGGCGGAGCCCCCTTTGATGGCGGGCGGCGGAGCGTGCCGGGCGCCGGCGGCGTGGTGGTGTGCGCGCACGGACGTCGAGTCGACCGAGACGTCCCAGTCGATCTCGCCGGCCGCGTCCGCCTCGGCCTGGATCCGCCGCAGGAGCATCTCCCACGTTCCGTCCGCCGACCAGCGGCGATGCCGCTCATGCACCGTCTTCCATGGTCCGTATCGCTCCGGCAGATCGCGCCAGTGCACGCCCGTGCGGATCCGGTACAGCACCCCGTTCACGACCTGGCGGTGGTCCCGCCACCTGCCACAACGCCCATTGCTGACCGGTAGAAGCGGCTCCAGCCGCTCCCACTGAGCATCCGTCAAGTCACCCCTGTCTCCCACAGTCCTATCAACGACTGGACTGATCGTCGGGACGTCTTCCAACCTCCGGCGTTGCTCGGTACGACGGCTGAATACGGTGGAGGGACCCGGTTAAATGAGAGGACGCGAAGACGTGGATGTGTATGAGGCCGTGGACAGTCGCCGGGCCGTGCGGGCGTTCAGCGATGAGCCCGTGCCCAAGGAGGTACTCGAACGAGTGCTGACCGCAGCGACGCGGGCTCCGTCCAGCGGGAACCTCCAGCCGTGGCATTTGTACGTCGTGACCGGTGAACCCTTGGCGGAACTCAAGCGGACCGCGACAGCCAGGGCACGGGCGGGGGACCCCGGCGACGAGCGTGAGTACCCGATGTACCCGGGCGGGCTGGCCTCGCCGTATCTGGACCGCTTTGCTGCTGCTGCCGCCCAGCGGTACGAATCGCTGGGGATCGAGCGCGACGACCCAGACCGGCCCAGGAAGATCGCCACCTTGAACTCGGAGGCGTTCGGGGCGCCGGCCGTCCTGTTCTGCTACCTCGACCGGACGATGGGGCCCGGACAGTGGGCTGACGCGGGGATGTATCTGCAGACGGTCATGCTGTTGTTGAGGGCCGAGGGGCTGCACAGCTGCCCCCAGGTGATGTGGACGGTGTACCGGAAGACTGTCAGCCGGGCAGTCGGAGCCGATGACGGACTCGTGCTGTTCTGCGGCGTCTCAGTGGGGTTCGAGAAGGAGGGCGTGCCGCGACTGCGCACCGGGCGGGCGGACATGACGGAAACGGTGAGCTTCATCGGGGTGTGACAGTTGGACGGCCGAGATCGACAGGACAGGTTCTAG
>NZ_LFML01000014.1 GCF_001044425.1 Streptomyces roseus | reverse complement strand
GCTCAGCGGACCGCGGCCACCCGGAACCGGATCCCCGCCTTCTGGAGCCGGTCCAGCAGGGCGTCGCCCATCGCCACCGCCGTGGTGAGCTGGCCGGCCCGCTCCGGCAGGGCGTCGTACGCGAGGCACAGCGCCGACTCCGCCAGCATCTTGGCGGTCTCCCCGTAGCCCGGGTCTCCGCCCGAGACCTCGGTGAACACGCGGCGGCCGCCGCCCTCGCCCACGAAGCGCACCGTGAAACAGCTGCGCGCCCGCCGCTGCGCGTCCGGGCCGCGGCCCGCCTCCCAGCGGCCCATCAGCCACCGCCGCGCCACCGGGAGCTGCGCCAGGGCCGCCACCCCGCCGACCGCCGCCGCACCGCCCACGGCGACGGGGAGGTGCTTCACCGAGGCGTACTGACGGAAGCGGAAGTCGGGCCCGTACCGCTCCAGCGCGGCCGCCGAGCGGGTCACGATCCGGGGGTCCAGCGTCGGCAGCGGCAGCGCCCACGTGCCGGTCTCGCGGCTGAACCGCGGTGCGCCCAGGGGTCCCCGTACGCGGCGGTCCGGCAGCCGGGGCTCGTGCAGGCGGCGCTCCCGGGCCGCGGCCAGGGTCTGCGGTCCGCGGCCCATGGCGGTGAGGGCGGAGGCCAGCGTTCCGCCGGAGAAGGCGGCATTGGAGCGCATGAACCCGTCCACCCGCAGCGGAACGCCCTGCGGGAGCAGACCCACCGTGAAGTACGCGCCGAGGTCGGCCGGGATCGAGTCGAAGCCGCAGGCGTGCACCAGCCGCGCGCCCGTTTCCCGGGCCCGCGCGTCGTGGTCGACGTACATCCGGTCCACGAACTCCGGCTCGCCCGTGAGGTCCACGTAGTCCGTGCCCGCCGCGGCGCAGGCGGCGACCAGTTCCGCGCCGTACAGGACGTACGGCCCGACGGTCGTGGCCAGGACCCGGGTGGAGGCGGCCAGTTCCCGTACCTCCGCGGGGTCCGAGGCGTCCGCGCGCAGCAGCGGCAGCGAGGCGCAGCCGGGGTCGAGTTCCGTCAGCCGTTCGCGCAGCCGCTCCAGTTTCCCGAGGTCGCGCCCGGCGAGAGCCCACCGGCAGTCGGCGGGGGCGTGCGCGGCGAGGTACTCGGCGGTGAGGGCGCCGACGAAGCCGGTCGCGCCGAACAGCACCACGTCGTAGGACCGTCCGCGTGCGGGTTCGGGTTCGCGCCCCTCGGTCCGCTCGGCCGCCTCGGCCCCTTCCGCCTCCTCGGCCCCGTCCGCCCCGTCTGCCCTGTCAGCCCCTCGAACCTCTTCGTTCACCACGGCTCCTCCCACTCCTGTCGGTGGCTGAGGCTAACCCGCACGCCCCGTACGCAGAACAGCGCCCCGGCAGCGGCCTGTACGGCCGCTCCCGGGGCGCTGTGCTCGGCGCTGCGCCGCCGCGGCTCAGCTCTCCTGGTACATGCCGAAGACGTCGACGATGAGGTCGGTGTCGCCGTCGCTCTGGTTCCAGAAGTCGACGAGGCCGGTGCCGCCGGTGCTCGCCTGGACCAGGTTCGGGACGGTCTTGCCGGTCGTCCAGTTCAGGGTCGAGGAGGTGGGCGGTGCCGGCATGCTCGCCGCGTTGTCGTCGTACGCCTCCTGCGTGTTCGGGTCGGGGGCGACGGCGAGGAAGCCGCTGTCCTTGGTGTTGGTCACCGTGGCGTTCAGTACGAAGCCGGTGACGCCGGAACCGGGCTCGGCCATCGCCGTGTAGATGTAGTCGCGGCCGGCCAGGGGCCCGTAGACCGGGTCCTTGGGATCGCGGGTGTCGATCATCCGTTCCGGGGCGAAGGGCAGGTAGGAGCCCTTGCTCTGCGGGCTGTAGTAGCCGACGACGTCGACGATGACGTCGGCCGGGTTCCAGCCGCCGTTGCGGATGTTGATCCTGCCGTCGGGGCCGACCGGGACGATCACCGAGTTGGCGATGGTCTGCCCGGTCGTGAAGTTCACGTTGGACGCGGTCGGGGCCTGCTGGCCGCTCGGGTAGACGGTCAGGTGGCCGTCGCTGCGCGGGTTGGTGACGGTCACGTTGAGCGCCACGGCGGTGACGCCGGAGGCCGGCACCTTGCCCAGGCCGGTGATCTGGGTGCCGAAGGATCCGTAGCCCGCGAGCTGGCCCTTGGCCGTGCCGGTGCCGCTGCGCGTGTCGACGAAGCGCTGTGGCGCCAGCGGGGTGTAGCCGCTGGAGGCGGTCTGCGTGAAGTAGCCGGTGACGTCGGCGATGAGGTCGACCGGCTCCCAGCCGCCGTTGTAGAGGTTGACGTAGCCGTTCGCGCCGACGGGCACGATGACCAGGTTCGGGACCGTCTGCCCGGGGACGAAGTTGACGTTCGAGGTGCTCGGCTTCTCGTCGCCGTCGGCGAAGGCGGTGACGTGGCCGCCGCTGGTGGTGCTGGTGACGGTGACGTTGAGGACCACGGCGGTGACGCCGGCGGGGATGGAGCCGTTCCCGCCGATCTTCAGGTGGGCGGAGGAGTACGGGGCGACCTTGGCGGCCTTCGGGGCGCCGGTGCCGTTGCGGGTGTCCAGCAGGCGGGTCGGGCCGTACGGGGTGTAGTCCGAGCCCGCGGTCGTGAACGCCACCTCGTTGGTGACCGAGGTGTTGGCGGCCTTGTCCGTCACGGTGACCTTGACGGTGTAGGTGCCGAGCTCCGCGTAGGTGTGCTCGGAGATCACGGACTGGGTGCCGGAGGCCGAGGCCGTGGTGGTGGCCCCGTCGCCCCAGGCGACGGCGATGTCGAGCGGGGTGGCGGCGCTGGTGACGGAGGTGTGCAGCTCGATCGCGTGGGCGGAGGTGGCGAACGCGTCCAGACCGACCGCGAGCGTCGGGTTGGCGGCCTCGGCGGTCTCCGCCATGGGAGCGGCGGCGAGCCTGCTCTTGGGGGCCGTGGCCGGTGCGCTCTGCCGGACCGACCGGGCGGCCGGGCTGGAGAACTTGGCGGTGTTCTCCAGGCCGGCCTGCGCCAGGTCGGGCTTGCTGATGCCCTGGGCATCGCCGGAGTCGGTGCCGGCCGCGTGGGCCATGCCCGGTATGAGAGAAATGCCGGCCGCGAAGACGGCGGCGGATGCTGCGAGTCGGCGGTAGGACACCGAGCCCCCTATGTTCCGTGAGCCCTTGGCCAGGGCTGAAAGCTTGCTCAGATTACATAGCTCCTGAGATTCCGCTTGACTCCCCCCATGATCGTCTTTCGTACCTGAGACAAGAGTCTCGAAAGTGGTGCGGAAAGCGCATCTGGCCGCTGTGATCGGCAGTTTCACAGTCTCCGGCCGGTTGTCCGGATAGTCACCGAAAAGCCCGACAGCGGGGCTGACGTCGTCGCCATTCCGGTTCCGGTAGACCGGTTCGGGCGGGACTTCGCCGGCGCCCGTGCGAAGGCTGCGGCCCACGTGCCGGTCCGTGTCGGGAGGCGGGGCTAGCGTGGGGGGCGAGTGTCCGTGCGAGCGGGTGGCTGTGGTGACGGGAGGCGTCCATGAAGGCTGCGGTGCGCAAGTGGGAGGCGGTGCGGGCGTTCGCCCAAGGGCTGCCGGAGGCCGTGATGGAGTTTCCCTGGGGGCCCGAGGACTGCGTCGTGAAGGTCAACAAGAAGATCTTCGTCTTCCTGGGCGGCCTCGACGGCCCGCAGTCGCCGGGGATCTCCGTGAAGCTCAAGGACGAGGCGCTGCACGGCCACGCCATGACCGCGCCGGGGGCCGAGCCGACCGGGTACGGGCTGGGGCGGGCCGGCTGGGTCTTCGTACCGCTCGGCGTGAAGGGGGCGCCCTCCCTGGACGTGCTGTGCGAGTGGGTGGAGGAGAGCTACCGGACGGTCGCCCTCAAGCGGCACGTCAAGGAGCTCGACGCGCGCCTGGAGGAGAGCCCGGCCGTGCGAAACGAGTCAACCGGCTAAGCGGTTGCTCTTGTGCTGAGTGGAACGCGTTCCTAGCATCGCTGGTGTTACATCAGTTGTGTCACACAATGGCGCACCACGGATGCTACGGACGCTGGGGGCTCGATGGCAGTGACAGGGAACGTGCCCGACGGGCCGGGCACGCCGGGCCGAACCGGCGGCCCCGGCGCCTCCCGCGGCCCCGGCTCCTCCGGCGGTCCGCTCGCCGGGGTGCGCGTCGTCGAACTGGCGGGCATCGGCCCGGGCCCCTTCGCCGCCATGCTCCTCGCCGACCTGGGCGCCGACGTCGTACGGGTGGACCGGCCCGGCGGCGGCGGGCTCGCGGTCGACCCCGCGTACGACGTCACCAACCGCGGCAAGCGCTCCGTCCTGGTCGACCTGAAGTCCGCCGGGGGCCCGGAGCGCGTGCTCGACCTCGTCGAGCGGGCCGACGTGCTGATCGAGGGCTTCCGCCCCGGCGTCGCCGAGCGGCTCGGCGTCGGCCCCGCCGACTGCCACGCCCGGAACCCGAAGCTGGTGTACGGCCGGATGACCGGCTGGGGCCAGGACGGCCCGCTCGCGCACACCGCCGGGCACGACATCGCGTACATCGCCGTCACCGGCGCCCTCGGCATGATCGGGAACCCGGGCGAGCCGCCGGCCGTCCCCGCCAACCTCGTCGGGGACTACGCGGGCGGCTCGCTCTACCTCGTCATCGGCGTGCTCGCCGCCCTCCAGCACGCCCGCACCCCCGGCGGCGCCGGCCAGGTCGTCGACGCGGCCATCGTCGACGGCGCCGCCCACCTCACCGCCATGATCCACGGCATGATGGCGGCCGGCGGCTGGCAGGACCGGCGCGGGGCCAACCTCCTCGACGGCGGCTGCCCCTTCTACGGCACGTACGAGACCTCGGACGGCGGGTACATGGCGGTCGGCGCGCTGGAGCAGCAGTTCTACGACACCTTCGTGGAACTGCTCGGCATCGGGGACCAAGCCCCCGCCCGCAAGGACGTGGCCCGCTGGGGCGAGCTCCGCGAGGCCGTCGCCGCCCGCTTCAAGTCCCGTACGAGGGACGAGTGGACGGCGGTCTTCGACGGCTCGGACGCCTGCGTGGCGCCCGTGCTGTCCCTGGGCGAGGCGCCGCACCACCCGCACCTGGCCGCCCGCGCCACCTTCACCGACTTCGGCGGGATCACCCAGCCCGCCCCCGCGCCCCGGTTCTCGGCCACGCCCTCCGCGGTCACCTCGGGCCCCGCCCTGCCCGGTGCGCACACGGAATCCGTGGCGCGCGACTGGGACGTACCGGCCCTGCTCCCGAAAGAGGTCTGATGGAACTGTCCATGATGCTCGACTACGCCGGGGACCCGCGCCGGGCCGCCGACGAGGCGGCGGCGCTGGAGGCGGCCGGGCTCGACGCCGTCTGGGTCGCCGAGGCCTGGGGGTTCGACTCCCCGACGATCATGGGCTACCTCGCCGCGCGCACCGAGCGGATGAAGATCGGCTCGGCCATCCTCAACGTGTACTCGCGCACCCCGGCCCTCGTCGCCCAGACGGCCGCCGGACTGGACGCGCTCTCGGGCGGCCGCGCCCTGCTCGGCCTCGGCGCCTCCGGCCCGCAGGTCGTCGAGGGCTGGCACGGGAAGCCGTACGACAAGCCGATCGGGCGGACCCGCGAGACCGTCGAGCTGTGCCGCCGCATCTGGCGCCGCGAGACCATCGACCACCACGGCATCACCGACATGCCGCTGCCGCCGGAACGGGGCACCGGACTCGGCAAGCCGCTGAAGATCCTCACCCGCCCGGTCCGCGACGCGGTCCCCGTCTACATCGCCTCGCTCGGTCCCGCCAACGTGCGGATGACCGCCGAGATCGCCGACGGCTGGCTGCCCACCCTGTTCCTCCCCGAGAAGGCCCACGCGGTGTGGGGGAGCGCCCTCGCCGAGGGCACGGCCCTGCGCTCCCCGGAGCTCGGCCCGCTGCGGACCGTGGCCGGAGGACTGCTCGCCATCGGCGAGGACGCCGCCGCCGCACGGGACCTCGCCCGCCCCCAGATCGCCCTGTACGTCGGCGGGATGGGTGCGGTCGGCAAGAACTTCTACAACGACCTCGCCGTCGCCTACGGGTACGGCGAGGAGGCCCGCAAGATCCAGGAGCTCTACCTCTCCGGCCGCAAGCGCGATGCGGCGGCCGCCGTACCGGACGAGTTCTGCGAGCTCATGACCTTGTGCGGGCCGGAGGGCTACGTACGTGAACGCGTCGAGGCCTTCCGGGAGGCGGGCGTCACCATGCTCAACGTCACACCCGTCGGAGCCGAGCCGGCCCGGCTGATCGAAACCGTCAAGAGCTGGCTCTAGGGGGCCCCGATGCAACGCCGCATCTTCGACGCCGACCACGAGGCGTTCCGCGAGACCGTCCGCACCTTCCTCACCAAGGAGGTGCTGCCGCACTACGACCAGTGGGAGAAGGACGGGATCGTCAGCCGTGAGGCCTGGCGGGCCGCCGGCCGGCAGGGCCTGCTGGGGCTGGCCGTCCCGGAGGAGTACGGGGGCGGCGGGAACACCGACTTCCGCTACGCCGCCGTGATCGCCGAGGAGTTCACCCGGGCGGGCGCCGCAGGGCTCGCGATCGGCCTGCACAACGACATCATCGGCCCATACCTGACCTCGCTCGCCACCGAGGAGCAGAAGCGGCGCTGGCTGCCCGGCTTCTGCTCCGGCGAGATCATCACCGCCATCGCGATGACCGAGCCGGGCGCGGGCTCCGACCTCCAGGGGATCCGGACCAGCGCAGAGGACCGGGGCGACCACTGGGTGCTCAACGGCTCGAAGACCTTCATCTCCAACGGCATCCTGGCCGACCTGGTGGTCGTCGTCGCCAAGACCACCCCCGAGGGCGGGGCGCACGGGCTCTCGCTGCTGGTGGTCGAGCGCGGCACGGAAGGCTTCGAACGCGGCCGCAACCTCGACAAGATCGGCCAGAAGGCGCAGGACACCGCCGAGCTGTTCTTCCACGACGTACGCGTCCCCAAGGAGAACCTGCTCGGCGAGCTCAACGGCGCCTTCGTCCACCTGATGACCAACCTCGCGCAGGAGCGGATGGGCATCGCGATGGCCGGCATCGCCGCCGCCGAACACCTGCTGGAGATCACCACCACGTACGTGAAGGAGCGCGAGGCCTTCGGGCGGCCGCTCTCCAAGCTCCAGCACATCCGCTTCGAGATAGCGGAGATGGCCACCGAGTGCGCCGTCACCCGCACCTTCCTGGACCGCTGCATCGTCGACCACTCCAACGGGGAGCTGGACCACGTCCACGCCTCGATGGCCAAGTGGTGGGCGACCGAGCTCCAAAAGCGCGTCGCCGACCGCTGCCTGCAACTCCACGGCGGGTACGGCTACATGAGCGAATACCGGGTCGCACGGGCCTTCACCGACGGCCGCATCCAGACCATCTACGGCGGCACGACCGAGATCATGAAAGAGATCATCGGCCGCTCCCTCCTCGGCTAACGCCAGACCTCCCCGAAAGGCTTGACCAGTGAGCACCGAAGCGTACGTATACGACGCGATCCGCACGCCGCGCGGCCGCGGCAAGGCCAACGGCGCCCTGCACGGCACCAAGCCGATCGACCTCGTCGTCGGCCTCATCAACGCCCTGCGCGAGCGCAACCCCGGCCTGGACCCCGCCACCATCGACGACATCGTGCTCGGCGTCGTCGGCCCGGTCGGCGACCAGGGCTCCGACATCGCCCGGATCGCGGCCATCGCCGCGGGGCTGCCGGACACGGTGGCCGGCGTACAGGAGAACCGCTTCTGCGCCTCCGGCCTGGAGGCCGTCAACATGGCCGCCGCCAAGGTCCGTTCCGGCTGGGAGGACCTGGTCCTCGCGGGCGGCGTGGAGTCCATGTCCCGCGTCCCCATGGCCTCCGACGGCGGCGCCTGGTTCAACGACCCGATGACCAACTGGGACACCGGCTTCGTCCCCCAGGGCATCGGCGCCGACCTCATCGCCACCATCGAGGGCTTCTCCCGGCGCGACGTCGACGAGTACGCCGCCCTCTCCCAGGAGCGCGCGGCCACCGCCATCAAGGAGGGCCGCTTCGCGAAGTCCGTCGTCCCGGTCACCGACCGCAACGGCCTGGTGGTCCTGGACCAGGAGGAGTTCGTCCGCCCCGGCACCACCGCGGACAGCCTCGCCAAGCTCAAGCCGTCCTTCGCGGACATCGGCGACCTCGGCGGCTTCGACGCCGTCGCCCTGCAGAAGTACCACTGGATCGAGAAGATCGACCACGTCCACCACGCGGGCAACTCCTCCGGCATCGTCGACGGCGCCTCGCTCGTCGCGATCGGCACCCGAGAGGCGGGCGAACGAAACGGCCTCGCGCCCCGCGCCCGGATCGTCTCGGCCGCCGTCTCCGGCTCCGAGCCCACCATCATGCTCACCGGTCCCGCCCCCGCCACCCGCAAGGCCCTCGCCAAGGCCGGCCTGACCATCGACGACATCGACCTGATCGAGATGAACGAGGCCTTCGCCGGCGTCGTGCTGCGCTTCGTCAAGGACATGGGCATCACCCTCGACCGGGTCAACGTCAACGGCGGCTCCATCGCGCTCGGCCACCCGCTCGGCGCCACCGGCGCGATGCTGCTCGGCACCGTCATCGACGAACTGGAGCGCCAGGACAAGCGCTACGGACTCGTCACCCTCTGCGTCGGCGGCGGCATGGGCGTCGCGACCATCGTCGAACGCCTCTGAACCCCGTCCTGTACCCCCGAGACCTCCTCCCCGACACGGAAGCAGCGAGAAACATGAGCGAGTCCACCACGATCCGCTGGGAACAGGACGAGACCGGCGTCGTCACCCTGATCCTCGACGACCCGGACCAGTCCGCCAACACGATGAACCAGGCCTTCAAGGACTCCATCGCGGCGATCGCCGACCGCGCCGAGGCCGAGAAGGACTCCATCCGCGGCATCATCTACACCTCCGCCAAGAAGACCTTCTTCGCGGGCGGAGACCTCAAGGACATGATCGGTCTGCGCCCCGAGCACGCGCAGCTCGCCTTCGACACCGGCACCGAGATCAAGCGCTCGCTGCGCCGCATCGAGACCCTCGGCAAGCCCGTCGTCGCCGCCATCAACGGGGCGGCTCTCGGCGGTGGTTACGAGATCTGCCTCGCCTCCCACCACCGCGTCGCCCTCGACGCCCCCGGCTCCAAGATCGGCCTGCCCGAGGTCACCCTCGGCCTGCTCCCGGCCGGCGGCGGCGTCACCCGTACCGTGCGGCTGATGGGCATCGCCGACGCGCTGCTCAAGGTCCTGCTCCAGGGCACCCAGTACAACCCGCAGCGCGCCCTCGACAACGGTCTCGTCCACGAACTGGCCGCCACCCCCGAGGAGATGCTGGCCAAGGCCCGCGCCTTCATCGACGCCAACCCCGAGTCGAAGCAGCCCTGGGACGTACCCGGCTACCGGATCCCGGGCGGCACCCCGTCGAACCCGAAGTTCGCCGCCAACCTCCCGGCCTTCCCGGCCAACCTGAAGAAGCAGCTGAACGGCGCCCCGTACCCGGCCCCGCGCAACATCCTGGCCTGCGCCGTCGAGGGCGCCCAGGTGGACTTCGAGACCGCGCTGACCATCGAGGCCCGCTACTTCACCGAGCTGGTCACCGGCCAGACCGCCAAGAACATGATCCAGGCGTTCTTCTTCGACCTCCAGGCCGTCAACGCCGGCCGCAGCCGCCCGCAGGGCGTCGCCCCGCGCAAGGTCACCAAGGTCGCGGTCCTCGGCGCCGGCATGATGGGCGCGGGCATCGCGTACTCCTGCGCCCGCGCGGGCATCGAGGTGGTGCTGAAGGACGTCACCGCCGAGGCCGCGGCGAAGGGCAAGGCGTACTCCGAGAAGCTGCTCGACAAGGCCGTCTCCCGCGGCCGCAGCACCGAGGCCCAGCGCGCCGAGCTGCTCGCCCGGATCACCCCGACCGCCGACGCCGCCGACCTGGCGGGCTGCGACGCCGTCATCGAGGCCGTCTTCGAGGACACCTCCCTCAAGCACAAGGTGTTCCAGGAGATCCAGGACGTCGTCGCCCCCGACGCGCTGCTGTGCTCCAACACCTCCACGCTGCCCATCACGGGCCTCGCACAAGGCGTTTCGCGCCCCGTCGACTTCATCGGACTGCACTTCTTCTCGCCCGTCGACAAGATGCCGCTCGTGGAGATCATCAAGGGCGAGCGCACCGGCGACGAGGCCGTCGCCCGCGCCTTCGACCTCGTACGGCAGATCAACAAGACCCCGATCGTGGTCAACGACTCGCGCGGCTTCTTCACCTCGCGCGTCATCGGCCAGTTCATCAACGAGGGCGTGGCGATGGTCGGCGAGGGCGTCGAGCCCGCCTCCGTCGAGCAGGCCGCGGCCCAGGCCGGCTACCCGGCCAAGGTGCTCTCGCTGATGGACGAGCTCACGCTCACCCTCCCTCGCAAGATCCGCAACGAGACCCGCAAGGCCTTCGAGGCCGAGGGCCGCACGTGGACCGCGCACCCCGCGGACACCGTCATCGACCGGATGGTCGACGAGTTCGATCGCCCCGGCCGCAGCGGCGGGGCCGGTTTCTACGAGTACGACGAGAGCGGCAAGCGCACCGGCATCTGGCCGGGCCTGCGCGAGCACTTCGCCAAGCCGGACGCGGACATCCCGTTCGTCGACATGAAGGAGCGGATGCTCTTCTCGGAGGCCCTGGACACCGTCCGCTGCCTCGACGAGGGCGTGCTGACCTCGATCGCCGACGCCAACATCGGCTCGATCATGGGCATCGGCTTCCCGGCCTGGACCGGCGGCGTCATCCAGTACATCAACGGCTACGAGGGCGGTCTGGCGGGCTTCGTCGCCCGCTCCCGCGAGCTGGCGGCCCAGTACGGCGAGCGGTTCACCCCGCCGGCCTCGCTCGTCGCGAAGGCCGAGCGCGGCGAGACGTACGCCGACTAGGACGGTCGCGGGGAAGGCGGGGCCGGCTCCCCGGGGCCCGCCCCGCCTTCCCCGCCTTCCCCGCCTTCGCCCCTTCCTGCCTTTTTCGCCCCCCTGTGTCCTCCGCCGTCAGTTGACCGCGGCCTTCGCGATCGACATGGTCTTCTCCTTGGCGAGCAGCGGCGCTGCCAGAACGCTCGACTTCGACTTGATCAAAGACCGTTGGTACGCGCTCTCGGCCCCGGACCACACGCCGATCAGATTCACCTTCCGCTTGCACAGGACGTCTGCGAGCGCGACTGCCTTCTCATGGTCGCTCGGCGCTCCGGATGCGAACTCCCGGTCGTTGATGGCGGCGACGGGATCCGGGTACCTGTACCCGGATTCCTCCATGCACGTGGACCATTTCCCGCTGACTTCCGTGACCGCGGGATCCTTCCGCGACGTCTCGTAGCTCTCCACGTCGAGTCGCTGTACGGGGCCCAGGGCCTGCTGTAGCTCAGTGTCGTGGAGTTCCCGCCCCGCCTCTTGGGCGCACCCGCCCTCGGGTACCGGTTTGCCGTTGTACGTGGTGACCTCGCCCCGGACGAGCGCCATGGCGGCCGGTGGATAGTCCTCGATCGGTTGGCCCGCGTCGGGCAGGTGGTAGCCGTGGGCCTTGGCGAGTTCCGGGTCGGCCAGGCCGTAGCGCCGCTCGTTGGTTCCGATCTTCACGCCGCCCCGTGGTGCGGGGGCGGCGGGGGCGCCCAGTGCGGCGAGGCACCGCTGCACGAGGGCGTCGCGCCCTGTGGAGAGGGTCTCCAGGTCGGGTGTCGTGAGCAGGTACGCGTCCAGCGGCAGCTCAAGGGTCTTGCTGTCGTCGAGCCGGTGCACCGGGCTCCGGCCGGGGGCGTCGTCGGAGCGGGCGGAGGACCCCTGCGGGCCGGACGCGCCGGCCGAGCATGCGCCCAGCAGGGGAAGCAGCAGGAGCGCCAGGCCCGCGTACGCGGTGGAGGAAGGGGAGAACGACTTCACGGGATTCCTCTGCCATGACGAGGAAGGGTGTCCCGAAGCCGCCGTCGCGACCCCGGGACACCCTTCTTCGATCCATGCGGCGTTGCTCAGCAAATCATGCTTCGGACGGAGGCGTTGTCGTTGTACGTGTTCGCCAGGTTCCGGGACGAATAGGCCACGACGGTGTCGGAAGGACCGGAGTAGTTCGAGTTGTAGTACACCCGGTAGCAGTAACTCGAAGCGTTCTGCACGGAGGCGGCGTTGTTCTTCACCGGCTCGCCCTCGCCGTTGGCTATCGTACTGAAGGTCTCACCGGCGAGATTGGGGATGTTGCTGTCCGTCATGAACCGGGCGCCGGCCTGGTTGGAGTTGTAATAGAAGCAGAAGTAGCCGGTCTGGCACGCATACGCGCTCGCCGGAGTGGCCATTCCCAGAGTTACACCGGCTGCGGCAGCCAGGAGTGCTACGGAGCGCTTGATGCGCATTGGTCCATCCCCCTGAGTTGTGGTGTCCATGCCAACCATAGGTGACGGTGTTGGGGTTCTCAACAACACCGGACGGGGCTGGAGTTGGGGTTGGTAGGGGCTCCGGGACGGCCCGGCCCGGTCACTCTCCGGAGACGAACGCCGCCCGCAGCTCCCCCTTCAGCGACCGCTGGAACGCGGTCACCAGCGCCTGCACCACCATCGGCTGCATGTGCGCGGACAGCGCCTTCATCGACTCCACCCGCTCCGGATCGCTCTCCCCGCGCGTGAACGGCCCCCACACCTCGTCCCGGAACAGCGCCGTCAGCTCGTGCGCCGCCGTCCGCGCGTGCTCCAGCAGCACCGTGCGCGCCGCCACGATCGTCTCGTACGCGATCGGTACGTCCAGCAGCGCGACCCCCAGCCGCAGCAGCCCCACGTCGACCCGGAAGCCCTCGGCGGCCGGCGCCAGCACGTTCATCGCCGTCAGCCGCAGCACGTCGGCGTCCGACAGGCTCCGCCCCGCCCGCTTCTCCAGCTCCTCCCGCGACACCTCCTGGGGCGAGTCCGGAGCCCAACTGGACACCATCGCCCGGTGGATGGCCAGGTCGTGCGCGCTCAGGTCGTCGGGCAGCGCGTCCAGATACCGCTCGATGGCCGACAACGTCATGCCCTGGTGCTGGAGTTCCTCGATCAGCGCCAGCCGCGACAGGTGCTCGGGGCCGTAGTGCCCCACCCGACGCGGGCCGATCACGGGAGGGGGCAAAAGCCCGCGCGTGCTGTAGAAACGAACGGTGCGCACGGTGACGCCCGCCCTGGCCGCCAGCTCGTCGACGGTGAGCATCGGCTCGGGTGCCTGTTCGGCCATCGTCTGCGCCTCGCTCTCTGCTCCACAGCTTGGGTTCAACAGTATTGCTGTCGCACCAACGATGTGAAACGGCCAGGAGCTGCCCATGACCATGAAACTGCGACTGCCCGGACGACCCGAAGAGCTCACCATCCCCGCCCTGCTGGCCCGCAACGCCGCCGAGCACGGCGACCTCCCCGCCCTCTCCTGGCGGGAGGGCGACGGCTGGACGACCCTCGACTGGAGCGAGGTACGCCGCAAGGTCGCCGTCCTCGCCTCCGGCTACGCCGCCCTCGGCGTAGAGCGCGGCGAACACGTCCTGATCATGATGGGCAACCGGCCCGAGCACTGGCTGACCGACCTCGCCCTGGTCCACCTCGGCGCCGTCCCCGTCACCGTGTACGGGACCTCCGCGCCCGAGCAGATCGCTTACATCGCCCGCCACAGCCGGGCCCGCGTCGCCGTCCTCGAAGGCGCCCGCGAGCTGGCCCGCTGGGAACCGCTGCTCGCCGACCGGGGGGTGCCCCTGGAGCGGCTGGTCGTAGCCGAAGCCGCCGAGGCCGGTCCGCACCGTACGTACGGATCCCTGCACGCGAGCGGCGCCCGCGTCCACCGCTTCGACGCCTTCGAGAAGGCCTGGCAGGAGACCCGCCCGGAGGACCCGCTGACCGTCGTCTACACCTCCGGCACCACCGGGGACCCCAAGGGCGTCCGGCTGACCCACCGCAACATCATGCTCCAGGCCGTCCGCATCGACGCGCGCACGGACCTGCCCGAGCACGCCGAGCACATCTGCTACCTCCCGTTCGCGCACATCGCCGAGCGGATCCTCGGCATCTACCTGCCCCTCCTGCGCGCCGCGCACGTCCGGCTCGTCGCCGACCCGGCCGCCGTGGGGGCCGCCGTGCGCGAACTGCACCCGGTGCAGTTCTTCGGGGTGCCCCGGGTCTGGGAGAAGCTCGCGGCGTCCGTACGGGCCGTGCTCGCCCAGCTGCCCGCCGCGCAGCGGGAGTCCATCGAGGCCGCGAACGACCTCGCCCGCGCCCGGGCCGGCCACCGCGAGCGCGGCGAGCGGATCCCGGCCGCGCTCGAAGCCTCGTACAAGCGGGCGAAGGAGCAGGTGCTCGACCCGCTGCTGGGCCTGGCCGGGCTGGACCGGCTGGTGTGGACGGCCAGCGCCACCGCGCCGATGCCGATCGACGTGGTGCGCTTCTGGGCCGGCTGGGGGATCACCATCATGGACGCCTGGGGGCTCACCGAGACCTCGGGCGTGTGCACGATCAACAGCCCGGACGGCTTCCGGCTGGGCTCCGTGGGACGTCCGATCGAGGGCCTGGAGCTGCGCCTCGCCGAGGACGGGGAGATCTTCACGCGCGGCGCGACCGTCTTCGCCGGCTACCTGCGCCCCGACGGGTCGGTGGAGAGCGCGCACGACGCCGAGGGCTGGTTCCCGACCGGGGACGTCGGCCGGCTCGACGAGGACGGCTTCCTCTGGCTGACCGACCGCAAGAAGGAACTGATCATCACCTCGAACGGCAAGAACGTGTCGCCGGCGCTGGTGGAGAACACCGTCAAGGAGCATCCACTGATCGGCCAGGCCCTGGTGCACGGCGACGGCCGCTCCTACCTCGTCGCCCTGCTGGTGCTGGACGGGGAGGTCGCCCCGGCCTGGGCGGCGGCCCGCGGCATCGAGGCCGGCCCGCTCGCCGCGCTCGCGGAGCACCCGGCCGTCCGGGCGGAGATCGCGGCCGCCGTCGAGGCGGCCAACGCCCGGCTCAACCGGACCGAGCAGATCAAGCGGTACCGGGTGCTGACGGGCGAATGGGGCCCCGACTCCGGCGAGCTCACCCCGTCGCTGAAGCTGCGCCGCCGGGTGGTCCGGGAGAAGTACGGCGCCCTGATCGAGGCGCTGTACGCCGAGCCGTACGCGGACCCTCCCCAGGACGCGCAGGCGTAGCCCGGACACCCCCGTCCGGTGGGCGCACGGCCGCCCACCGGACGAGCGCGCGGACGCACGCCCGACGGGGCCGACGAGATGCTCGCGGGCCCCGGGGGCCCGTCGCGGGGCGGGCCCCCGGGGGAGGGAGGGTGGGTCAGCGGCCGATCAGGGGGTAGTGGTCGCTGAGGTTGGTGTACGTGTACGAGGTGCCCCAGCTGGAGACCGTCCAGGGCGCCGACTGCTCCTTGACGACGTTGTTCTCCCAGCCCGCCGGGCGCGCGTTGCCCTTGCGGTAGAGGACGTAGTCCAGGTCCTCGCGCGGGTCCGTCGGGTAGCGGTAGTTCGCGATGGAGTTCTGCGCGGTGTCGAAGGAGTACGGGTGGCCCGTGCGCGAGTCGGAGTTCGCCAGGTCGGCGTTGGCGAGCATGGTCGCGAACTCGGGGGAGCGCGAGTCCACGTTCATATCGCCCGCGACGATGACCTGCTCGTTCGCCGGGATGTTCTTGCCGTCCAGGAAGGCGTCTATCGCCTTGAACTGGCGGGCGCGCATGTCGGCCGCCTCGCCGGAGCCGCAGCCCGGGTCGGTGGACTGGGCGTGGGTGCCGACCACGTGCACGTTGGTCCCGTTCACGTTCAGCACCACGTACGCGAAGCCCTTGTTGGACCACCAGTCGGCCCCGCAGGCGTCCTTGTAGACGACCTGCTCCTTGCGGACGATCGGCCACTTGCTGAGGATCGTGACGCCGCCGTCCTCCGGGGTGGTGGAGGAGTACGCGCCGCCGGTGGCGTCCCAGCCGCTCTTGCTGCGGCCGACGATCGGGGTCTGGTACGGGTACTGCGCCGAGGCGTTCGACTTCAGCGCGTCCGAGGCGCCGTTGTCGAAGGCCTCCTGGAGCACGACCACGTCGTGGCCCTGGAAGAAGGACGCCTTGGGGATCTCCGAAGCCCGGTGGTCCTGGCCCCAGTTGGGGTAGAGGTTCTTGCTCATCAGGAACGTGTTGTACGTGAGGACGCTGAGCCGCGGGGCCGCGGCGCTCGGGGCGGCCGAGGCGGCCGGCGCACTGGTGGCGGCCAGTGCGCCGACGGCGATCGCCGCAACGGCCGCGGCAGCGGCGCGGTTGCGGCTGAGCTTGGTGTGCAGCATGAGGTCTCCATCATTCCTGCAGGGGGGAGATCGACTCCGTCATCCAAGCAGCCGCGGTTACCTCTGGGTAACACCCGTGACAAGACTTTCTGTCCGGCAGCGGACGTCTGGCCCCCCAACCCGAACCCGAGGCGCTCGCATACTGGAACCATGAGAGAAACAGCGCCCCCCGGACCCGGACCGAAGGCCGCGCGCCGCCCCGATCCCGAGCCGCCGGCCCCCGGCGGGGTGCTCTGGACCATCTCCGGCGACGTGCGCGCCCTGCTGATGCTGCCCGCCGCCTTCACCCTGCAGGTCGCCCACCCCGCGATCGGCGCCGGCGTCGACGAGCACTCCGTCTTCCGCACCGACCCCTGGGGGCGCGGCGAGCGCTCCCTGCGCTCGGTCCAGCTGTGGGTGTACGGCGGGGCGCGGGCCGCCGAGGAGGGCCGCCGGGTGCGCCGCCTGCACAAGGAGATCCAGGGCGTCGACACGCGCGGCCGGCGCTACCACTCCCTCGACCCCGCCTGCTACTCCTGGGTGCACGCCACCGGCTTCCCGATCTACCTGTACGCCGGGCGCTACCTGCTGCGCCGCTTCACCCCCGCCCAGGAGCGCCTGCTGTACCGGGAATGGCTCCAGGTGGGCCGGATCCTCGGGCTGCACGACCGGGACATGCCGCAGAGCGTCGAGGAATACTGGGTCTACTACCGCCGGATGCTGGCCGAGGAGATCGAGCCGACCAAGGTCGCCCGCGAGCTGGTCGCCACCGACGCGCAGCTGCCGAGGCCCGAGGGCGGCTCCCTGCCGGTGCGGCTGCTGCTGCGGCTGACCTGGCCGGTGCTGCGGGCGGCGTTCCTGCGCTTCCGGGCGTTCGTCACCGCCGGCTACATGCCGCCCGAGGCCCGCGCCGCCGTCGGGCTGGAGTGGAGCCCGGCCCAGGAGCGCAGGCTCCGGCGGTTCAGCACGGCCGTGCGCCTCCTCGTACCGCTGCTGCCGGAGCGCCTGCGGTACCTGCCCATCGCGCGGGCGGCCCGGGCCCGGTGGCGCGCCGGCACCCCCTGAGGGGCGCCGGCGCGCAGAGCCTCGTACGCGCCGCCCGGCTCACCGCCGCGCCGCGCCGCTCAGTGCTCGTGGATCGTGTTCGTCTCGGCGATCTTCTTCCAGGACTTCGGCTCCACCGGCTTCGCGGCGGGGGCCTGGAGGGACCGGGCGGTCTTGGCCGCCGCGGCCGGCGGGGTGAAGGCCGGCTTGCCCGGGGTGTACAGCCAGGTCTCGAAGAGCTGCGCGAGGGGCTTGTTCGAGACCTTCTCCGCGTACCGGACGAAGTCCCCGACCTTGGCGTTGCCGTAGGCGCGCTCGGTGGGCCAGCCCTTGAGGATCTTGAAGAACGTCTCGTCGCCGACCTCGTTGCGCAGCGCCTGCAGGGCGATCGCGCCACGGTCGTACACGGCTCCGTGGAACTGGTTCTCCGGACCCGGGTCGCCCGGCTTGACCTGCCAGAACGGGTCGTCCGCGGCGCGCAGCCCGTACGCCCAGTCCGCGAGCTCCTGCGCGGTGCCCTCGCCCTCCTTCTCCGACCACAGCCACTGGCTGTAGCGGGCGAAGCCCTCGTTGATCCAGATGTCCTTCCAGCCGTCGACGGAGACGCTGTCGCCGTACCACTGGTGGGCCAGCTCGTGCACGACCACGGAGACGTTGGCGCCGTTCGCGAACTGCTTCGGGCTGTAGAACGGCCGGGTCTGCGTCTCCAGGGCGAAGCTGGACGGCACGTTGGGCACGTACCCGCCCAGGGCGTTGAAGGGGTACGGCCCGAAGACCCCCTCCAGCCACTCGGCCACCTCGCCGGTCCGCTCCACGCTCGCGCGCGCCGCCCCCGCGTTGTCGCCGAGGTCCTTGCTGTACGCGTTCAGGATCGGCAGGCCGCTCGCCGTCTGGCCGGTGGTGACGTCGAACTTGCCGATGGCGAGGGTGGCGAGGTACGTGGCCTGCGGCTTGTTCGAGCGCCAGTTGTACCGCGTCCAGCCCAGCCGGGAACTCTGCGACTGGAGCACGCCGTTGCTGATGGCCTGCGTACCGTCGGGAACGTTGACCGAGATGTCGAAGGTGGCCTTGTCGAGCGGGTGGTCGTTGCTCGGGAACCACCAGACGGCCGAGTCGGGCTCCTGCGCGGCGATCCCGCCGTCCGGGGTGCGCTGCCAGGCCGACCAGCCGTCGATCTTGAACTCCGAGGGCTTTCCCGAATACTTGACGACGACCGACGCCGGGGTGTCCTTCTTCAGCGGCCGGTCGGGGGTCACCTCCAGCTCGTGCTCCCCGGACGTGGCGAACTTCGCCTTGGCGCCGTTGACCCGGATCTCGCTGACCTTCAGGCCGAAGTCCAGGTTGAAGCGGGAGAGGTCCTGCTTGGCGGTGGTCAGGAGGGTGGCGGTGCCCTCCAGCAGGTCCGTCTTGGGCTGGTACTGAAGGCGCAGGTCGTAGTGCGACACGTCGTACCCGCTGTTGCCGCTGGCCGGGTAGTAGGGATCGCCGATACCCGGGGCCCCTTGGACCGAACTCGCCGCCGACGCCGGGATCACCAGCAGGAGGGAGGCGGCGAGGACGCTCGGGGCGATGACTTTGCGGTGCACGAAGAGCTCCAAGGGGTAGGGAGGCAGTTCTGGTCAACGGCTTGTCGTCCGACCGTATTCAGGCCTGCCGCGTCACGTCATGTCCATGGCCCCTTGTGTCACACGATCGCCATTCGGCCGTCACAGGCCGGGGCGCCGCACCCCGGGATCACCGCCCAGATGAGCCCCGATGAGCCGCGTTCGGGTACGTGAGCGGCCCTCCGCCGCCGCCGGGGCGGGCGGAAGACGGCCGGAAACCGGAGGTCGCCCCGCGCGGTGCACGGCGGCCGGGACTCGGCCTACCCGCCATACTGAGCGGTCGGTAATCTGACCGGCATGACGATTCCCGCGCGCGCCGCCCGTAACTGTTGGCATGCAGCGATCAATCCGCTGCACGCGACCATCTACTTCTCTCCCGACCTCGGCAAGGAGTTCGCCGCCCTCGGCGTCACCGAGCGGCCCGCCGTGAACCTCGCCTCCCGCTCCGCCGCCATGGGCGCCGTCGGGCCCGGCACGGTCACCGCCACCTTCTACAACTACCGCCACGACTTCGTCGCCCGGCACCTGCCCGCCGTCTGGGACACGATCACCCCCGAACAGGCCCTGGACGCCCGCCTGCGCGCCGCAGACAGCACCCTGCGCCGCCTCCTCGGGGAGGAGGCCGTCGCCTCCCCCGACCTCGCCGAGGCCGCCGACCTCGCCCTGCGCGCCGCCGAGGGCTGCACCCGGCACGCCCGGCCCCTCTACGCCGCCCACGCCGACCTCCCCGTACCCGAGGAGCCGCACCTGCGCCTGTGGCACGCCACCACCCTGCTGCGCGAGCACCGCGGCGACGGCCACCTCGCCGCCCTGCTGCTCGCCGGCCTGGACCCGCTGGAGGCGCTGGTCAGCCACACCGCCACCGGCCGCGGCATGACCCCGAAGTGGATCAAGGCCATCCGCGGCTGGGAGCAGTCCGACCTCGACGCCGCCGCCGACCGGCTGCGCGAGCGCGGGATCCTCGACGCCGAGGGCGAACTCACCGAGGAGGGCAGGGCCGTGCGCGAGCGCCTCGAAGCCGACACCGACCGCCTCGACGCCGCCCCCTACGAGCACCTCGGCGCCGAAGGCCTGGCCCGCCTGGCCGAGCTCGGCGGCGGATTCGTCGCCAGGGCCGTCACCGCCGGGGCCTTCCCCGCGGACGCCTTCGGCAAGGCCTGACGCAGGCCGGGGCCCGGCCGGGAAGCGGCCCGGGCGCGGGTCTCCCCGCCCCCGCCCCCGCCACCTGCCACAATTGGCAGCCTTCCGGCAAACGAAGGCAGGCGGGACCCGATCGTGACGATGTCCATCGAAGGCAGGATCGCCGAGGAGCTCGGCGTACGGGAGCGGCAGGTCAAGGCCGCCGTCGAGCTGCTCGACGGCGGCTCCACCGTGCCGTTCATCGCGCGCTACCGCAAGGAAGCGACCGAGATGCTCGACGACGCCCAGCTGCGCACCCTCGAGGAGCGGCTGCGGTATCTGCGCGAGCTGGCGGACCGGCGGGCGGCGATCCTGGAATCCGTACGGGAGCAGGGCAAGCTCGACGCCGAGCTGGAGGCCCGGATCAACGCGGCCGACACCAAGGCCCGGCTGGAGGACATCTACCTCCCCTTCAAGCCCAAGCGGCGCACCAAGGCGCAGATCGCCCGCGAGGCCGGCCTGGAGCCGCTCGCCGACGGCCTGCTGGCGGACCCGACGGTGGAACCGGCCGCCGCGGCGGCCGCGTTCGTCGACGCCGACAAGGGCGTCGCCGATCCGGCGGCCGCCCTGGAGGGCGCCCGCGCCATCCTGACCGAGCGTTTCGCCGAGGACGCCGACCTGATCGGCGAGCTGCGCGAGCGCATGTGGGGCCGCGGCCGGCTCGTCGCGAGGGTCCGCGAGGGCAAGGAGGAGGCGGGCGCCAAGTTCGCCGACTACTTCGACTTCGCCGAGCCCTTCACGGCGCTGCCCTCCCACCGCGTGCTCGCCATGCTGCGCGGCGAGAAGGAGGACGTGCTCGACCTCACGCTGGAGCCCGAGGAGCGCGAAGACTCCGCGACGCCCGGCCCGTCCACGTACGAGGGCATGGTCGCCCGCCGCTTCGGGGTGAACGACCGCGGCCGCCCCGGCGACAAGTGGCTGGCCGACACCGTCCGCTGGGCCTGGCGCACCAAGATCCAGGTGCACCTCGGCATCGACCTGCGGATGCGGCTGCGCGCCGCCGCCGAGGACGAGGCCGTACGCGTCTTCGCCGCCAACCTGCGCGACCTGCTGCTCGCCGCCCCGGCCGGCACCCGCGCCACGCTCGGCCTCGACCCGGGCTTCCGCACCGGCGTGAAGGTCGCCGTCGTGGACGCCACCGGCAAGGTCGTCGCCACCGACGTGATCTACCCGCACGTGCCCGCGAACAAGTGGGACGAGTCCCTCGCCAAGCTGGCCCGCCTCGCCGAGGAGCACGCGGTCGAGCTGATCGCCATCGGCAACGGCACGGCCTCGCGCGAGACCGACAAGCTCGCGGGGGACCTCATCACCCGCCACCCCGAGCTGAAGCTCACCAAGGTGATGGTGTCCGAGGCGGGCGCCTCCGTGTACTCGGCCTCGGCCTTCGCCTCGCAGGAACTGCCCGGCATGGACGTGTCGCTGCGCGGCGCGGTGTCCATCGCCCGCCGCCTCCAGGACCCGCTCGCCGAGCTCGTCAAGATCGACCCCAAGTCGATCGGCGTCGGCCAGTACCAGCACGACCTCTCCGAGGTGAAGCTCTCGCGCTCGCTCGACGCCGTGGTCGAGGACTGTGTGAACGGCGTCGGAGTGGACGTCAACACCGCCTCCGCGCCGCTGCTCTCGCGGGTGTCGGGCATCAGCGGCGGGCTGGCCGAGAACATCGTGGCCCACCGCGACGAGAACGGCCCCTTCCGCAGCCGCAAGGCGCTCAAGGACGTCGCCAGGCTCGGCCCGAAGGCGTACGAGCAGTGCGCGGGCTTCCTGCGCATCCGCGGCGGCGACGACCCGCTGGACTTCTCCAGCGTGCACCCCGAGTCCTACCCGCTGGTCCGGGGCATGGCCAAGACGGCCGGCAGTGACGTGGCGGCGCTGATCGGCAACACGGGCGTGCTGCGCTCGCTGCGGCCGGAGCAGTTCGTCACCGAGGCCTTCGGCCTGCCGACGGTCACGGACATCCTGCGCGAGCTGGAGAAGCCGGGCCGCGACCCGCGGCCGGCCTTCAAGACGGCCACCTTCAAGGAGGGCGTCGAGAAGATCGGCGACCTGGCGCCCGGCATGATCCTGGAGGGCGTGGTCACGAACGTGGCCGCGTTCGGCGCGTTCATCGACATCGGCGTCCACCAGGACGGGCTGGCCCACGTCTCGGCGCTGTCGAAGACCTTCGTCAAGGACCCGCGGGACGTGGTCAAGCCGGGCGACATCGTCCGCGTGAAGGTCCTGGACGTGGACATCCCGCGCAAGCGGATCTCGCTGACCCTGCGGCTGGAGGACGAGGCCGACCGCACGGCGGGCGGCGCTCCACGGCAGCGCGAGGACCGCCAGGAGCGCCAGGAGCGGCGCGGCGGCGGCCGTCCCCCGCAGCAGCGCGGCGCCGGTCAAAGCGGTCAAAGCGGCCAGGGCCAGGGCGGTCAGGGCCGCGGCCAGGGAGGCGGCGGTCAGCGCCAGGGCGGCCAGCGCCAAGGGGGCGGCGGCCCGCGCCAGGGCGGCAGCGGATCCCCGGCCCCCGCCAACAGCGCGATGGCCGACGCCCTGCGCCGCGCCGGCGTCACCGGCGGCCCCGAGGAGCGCCGCAAGCGCTGAGGCGCACGTGTTCGCCGGGGCCCTTGGGAGATGGCCGAATAGGCACCCCACCCGGGCGCACATCTTGCGAATTCCCGTACAAGATCTGTAGGCATGGTGGAACGCCCGTTCGCCGAGTGGCGAACGGGCTTCCGTTTCTCCCCTCAGGACCCCACTCCCCGAGGCCGCCTTGAAGGCACAGGACGCCATGCCCACGCCCACGCACGCCTACCGACGCTGCCCGCGAAAGGGTCCGAAGAGGGATCACATGCCCCACTCGCAACCCAGCCTCCGTAAACGGTGCGAGAAGATTCTCGGCCATCTGGAGCTGACACATCCCTTCTCCATCGAGGGGCTGTGCAACCGGATCGCCGAGCAGCGGGGCCGCCCCATCCACCTCCACCCGCTCCCCAAGGAGGCCGCGGAATCCGGGGTCTGCGGGCTGTGGGTGGGCACGGACAGCGTCGACTTCGTGTTCTACGAGGCCCAGACCACCGCGCTGCACCGCGAGCACATCGTGCTCCACGAGCTCGGGCACATCCTGTTCGGCCACAACTCCCTGGAGGCCGAGGACAACGGCGGCCAGGTCCCCACCGTCCTCGGGCGCACCAACTACACCACCAGCCAGGAGCAGGAAGCGGAAATGCTGGCGAGCATGATCCGCATCCGTACGACGGGCCCCTGCCCGCAGTCGGCCACCGCACCTCGCGGCACCCTCGCCTGGCTGGAATCCGCCATGGGTTACGGGCGGGGGAGCCATGGACGCCGCTGACCTCACCGCACTCGGCGACTCGCTCGCCGTGCCCAGCGTCGTCTGCCTCTGGGCGGCGGTCCTGCTCCGCGCCCCGGCGGCCCTGCGCTCCCCGCAGCAGCGCGGCCTGTGGCTCGCCGTCGCGACCGCCGCCGCCGCGATGACCCTGAACCTGCCCGACGTCGTCGCGTACGCGATGCGCGACCCGCACTACGCGCACTCGGTCGGCCTCGTCCGCAACCTCATCGGCGTGCTGTCCGCAGGCATCGTGCTCTACTTCGTCGCCGCCGCGACGGGCGGCCGGATCCTCCAGCTCGCCTCCTGGACCGGCACGGCGGCCTGGCTGACCACCCTCGCCGTGCTGGACACGACCGCCCCGGCGCACACCGCGCACACCATCCCGGCGCAGGGCGACCCGGTGCCCTCCCTCGCGTACTGGCTGCTCCTGATCTGCGCGCACCTGCTCGCCAACACCACCTGCGTGGCCCTCTGCTGGCGCTACAGCCGCCGCACCGAGAGCCGGGGCCTCGCCGCCGGACTACGGCTCTTCGGCCTCGGCACCGCGCTCGCGGGCCTGTTCTGGTTCGTGTACCTGCTCAAGGCCCTGTTCGCCAGCACCTGGGCGATGCCCGCCCTGCCGCTGATGATGAACCTGCACGGGCTGCTGCGGGCCGCCGCGATCCTCGTGCCCACCCTGTTCACGCTGCGCCGCACCAGCACCGACATCGCCACCGCCTGGCGGCTGTGGCCGCTGTGGCACGACCTGGTCCAAGCGGTCCCGCACGTCGCCCTCACCAAGCCGCGCGCCGGCCGGGTCGTCGAGCTGCTGTGGCCGCCCGTCCCGCGCAACCTGCTGGTGTACCGCAAGGTGATCGAGACCCGCGACGCGATCCTGATCCTCGGCGAGTACGTCGCCCCGGGCGTCCCGGAGCTGGCCCGCAGCCACGTCACCGGGCACGGGATCCCCGAGCAGCGGCGCACCGCGGCCGCGCTGGCCTGCGTACTGAAGGAGGCGCGGCAGGCGAAGCTGGCCGGACGGGCCGGGCAGCCCGGGGAGGACGCGGCGTGGGAGCTGCCCGCCGCGATGCAGACCTCCGCCGAGGGCGGCGACCTCGACGACGAGGCCCGGTTCCTGGTCGACGTGGCCCAGGCCTACGGATCGCCGTCGACCACGGACTTCACCCCGCTGCCCCCGACCCCGCCGCGCCCGCACACCCCGTAAGGAAGTGACTCTCGTGACCACCGTTCTGATCACCGGGGCCAGTGCCGGACTGGGCGCCGCCTTCGCCCGCGGCTTCGCGGCCAAGGGCTGTGAACTCGTCCTGGTCGCCCGCGACAAGGAGCGCCTCGAAGCGGTGGCCCGAGAGCTCGGCCGGGAGTTCGGCACGGCCAGCGAGGTGCTGCCGGCCGACCTGCTGGACGCGGACGGCTGCACGGCCGTCGCGGAGCGGCTCGCCGACCGGCAGCGGCCCGTGGACATCCTGGTCAACAACGCGGGCTTCGGCCTGCCCGCGCCGTTCCCGTACAGCCCGGTCGAGGACGAGGAGCGGCTGCTCGACCTGCTGGTGAAGGTACCGCTGCGGCTCACCCACGCCGTGCTGCCGGGGCTGCGCGAGCGCCGCCGGGGCGCGGTGGTCAACGTGTCCTCGGTGGCCGGACTGCTGCCGACCGGGACGTACGGGGCCGCCAAGGCCTGGGTCACCGCGTTCAGCGAATCCCTGCGGGTGGACATGGAGCCGTACGGGGTCCGGGTGCTGGCGGTGGTACCGGGCTTCACCCGCACCGAGTTCCAGGCGCGGGCCGGGATGGACGTCAGCTCCCTGCGCGAGGCGGTGTGGCTGGAGCCCGAGGCCGTGGTGGCCAAGGCCCTGAGGGACCTGGCCCTGCGCCGCCCGGTGAGCATCACCGGCCGGCGCTACCAGGCGTACGCGCTCGCCGTCCGGCACCTGCCGCGCGGCTTCGTGGCCGCCCGGCTCGCACGCAAGAGGCGCCCGCCGCAGTCGCGGGAAGCCACCTAGTGACCTGAGTCAGAGATTCGTCGTTGGTTAGGTGTGAGTCGTCCTGGACCGAAGATCCCGCCGTTGTCTGTGACCGATGCCCAGCGTGCTGTGCTCGAGGGGTGGGTGCGGCGTCGTTCAACGGCTCAGGCGCTGGCGTTACGGTCCCGGATCGTGCTCGAGTCCGCGGAGGGACACTCGATCGCGGAGGTGTCGCGTCGTCTCGGGATCGCTTCCGAGACGGTTCGCACCTGGCGGCGCCGGTTTCTCGATCGCGGTCTGGAGGGCATGCACGACGAGCCCCGGCCCGGTGTCCCGCGGAAGATCACCGATGCTGATGTCGAGCGGGTGATCGTCAAGACCCTGGAGGAGACGCCGAAGAACGCGACGCACTGGTCGACCCGGTCGATGGCCGCGGCGACGGGGATGTCGCAGTCGGCCATCTCCCGGATCTGGCGGGCGTTCGCCTTGGCCCCGCACCGCTCGCAGACGTTCAAGCTGTCGACCGATCCGTTGTTCATCGACAAGGTCCGCGATGTCGTTGGCCTCTATCTCGACCCGCCGGAGAAGGCTTTGGTCCTCTGCGTGGACGAGAAGTCGCAGATCCAGGCCCTGGACCGGTCCCAGCCGGTCCTGCCGATGATGCCCGGCGTTCCCGAACGCCGCAGCCACGACTACGTCCGTGCCGGCACCACTACCCTCTTCGCGGCCTTCGAAGTCGCCACCGGCAAGGTCATCGGCTCGCTTCACCGCCGCCACCGGGCTGCAGAGTTCAAGAAGTTCCTGGCCAAGGTCGACAAAGAAGTGCCGGCGGATCTCCATGTCCATCTGATCCTGGACAACTACGCGACCCACAAGACGCCGGTCGTGAAGAAGTGGCTGCTGGCCCACCCGCGGTTCCACCTGCACTTCACGCCGACGAGTTCGTCGTGGCTGAACCTGGTGGAGCGATGGTTCGCCGAGCTCACGCAGAAGAAGCTCAAGCGGGGAGTCCACCGCTCCGTCCAGGCACTCGAACGCGACATCCGGGCCTGGCTCGCCGACTGGAACGAACACCCACGGCCCTTCGTCTGGACGAAGACAGCCGACGAGATCCTCGACAGGGTCGCCGCCTACTGCCACCGAATCTCTGACTCAGGTCACTAGAGCTCGGTGACCTTGCCGTCCGCGACCTCCAGGCGGCGGGTCACGTGCACCGCGTCCAGCATCCGGCGGTCGTGGGTGACGAGCAGCAGGGTGCCCTCGTACGCGTCCAGGGCCGATTCCAGCTGTTCGATCGCGGGCAGGTCCAGGTGGTTGGTCGGCTCGTCCAGCACCAGCAGGTTCACCCCGCGGCCCTGGAGGAGTGCCAGGGCCGCCCGGGTGCGCTCGCCGGGGGAGAGTGTGGCCGCCGGGCGCAGTACGTGCGCCGCCTTCAGGCCGAACTTGGCCAGCAGGGTCCGCACTTCGGCCGGCTCGGTGTCCGGGACCGCCGCGCAGAAGGCCTCCAGCAGCGGCTCGTCCCCGAGGAAGAGCCCGCGCGCCTGGTCCACCTCGCCGACCAGGACGCCCGAACCGAGCGTGGCCGCACCGGAGTCGGGAAGCAGCCGCCCGAGGAGCACGGCCAGCAGGGTGGACTTGCCCGCGCCGTTGGCGCCCGTGATCGCCACCCGGTCCGCCCAGTCGATCTGCAGGCTGGCCGGGCCGAAGGCGAAGTCCCCGCGCCGCACGGAGGCCTCGTTCAGGGTGGCGACGACCGAGCCGGAGCGCGGCGCCGCCGCGATCTCCATGCGCAGCTCCCACTCCTTGCGGGGCTCGTCGACGACGTCCAGCCGTTCGATGGCACGCTGCGTCTGGCGGGCCTTGGCGGCCTGCTTCTCGCTGGACTCGCCGCGCAGGTTCTTGCCGATCTTGTCGTTGTCGCTCGCCTTGCGGCGGGCGTTGCGCACGCCCTTGTCCATCCAGTTGCGCTGCATCTGGGCGCGGCCCTCCAGGGCCGCCTTCTTGCCCGCGTACTCGTCGAACTCCTCGCGTGCGTGCGTACGGGCCCGCTCGCGCTCCTCCAGATAGGCGTCGTAGCCGCCGCCGTAGAGGTTGATCTGCTGCTGCGCCAGGTCGAGTTCGAGGACCTTGGTGACGGTACGGGTCAGGAACTCGCGGTCGTGGCTGATGACGACCGTGCCCGCGCGCAGGCCCTTCACGAACCGCTCCAGGCGCTCCAGACCCTCCAGGTCCAGGTCGTTGGTCGGCTCGTCGAGCAGGAAGACGTCGTAGCGCGAGAGCAGCAGCGAGGCGAGGCCCGCGCGGGCCGCCTGGCCGCCGGAGAGCGCGGTCATCGGCAGGTCCAGGCCGACGGCCAGCCCGAGTTCGTCGGCGACCTCCTGGGCGCGCTCGTCGAGGTCGGCGCCGCCGAGGTTCAGCCACTGGTCCAGGGTCGTAGCGTAGGCGTCGTCCGCTCCCGGGGTCCCGTCGACCAGTCCCTGGGTCGCCGCGTCCAGCGCCGCCTGGGCCGCGGCGACGCCCGTACGCCGGGCCAGGAAGTCCCGTACGGACTCCTCGGGGCGCCGCTCCGGCTCCTGGGGCAGGTGGCCGACGGCGGCGGTGGGCGGGGAGAGCCGCAGCTCACCGGTCTCGGGGGTGTCCAGGCCGGCGAGCAGGCGCAGCAGGGTGGACTTCCCGGCGCCGTTGACGCCGACGAGGCCGATGACGTCGCCGGGGGCGACGACGAGGTCGAGATCGGCGAAGAGCGTGCGCTCACCGTGCGCGGCGGCGAGGTTTTTGGCGACGAGGGTTGCAGTCATGGTCCGTCGATCCTATCCGCGCGGCAGGGCATGGCTGTAAAGGTGGGACGAGCGTCATTGCGGCCATGGGCGGCGCGTCACACCATGGGGTCATGTCGCCCCGAAATGTGCTCGTCCTGCTCTACGACGGCGTGCAGAGCCTGGATGTGACCGGGCCCGTGGAAGTGTTCGCCGCGGCCGGCCGCTTCCCGGACCGCGCGGGGGACGGGTACGCGATTCGTACGGTCTCCCCGGGCGGTATGCCCGTACGGGCGAGCAGCGGTCTCACGCTGGTGCCGGACGGGGACCTGGAGAGCGCGCGGCCGGGGGCCGGGACCACCTTGCTGGTGCCGGGCGGGCAGTACCGGGGGGACTTCGAGCCCCGGCTGACCGAGTGGCTCCGAGCCCACGGGGGTGGCGCGGAGCGGCTGGTGTCCGTCTGCACCGGCGGGCTGCTGCTCGCCGAGGCCGGGCTGCTGGACGGGCGGCGGGCGACCACGCACTGGTACGCGTGCGAGCGGATGGCCCGGGACTACCCGCGGGTGACCGTCGAACCGGACCCGATCTACGTACGGGACGGCCCGGTCGCCACCTCGGCCGGGGTCACGGCGGGGATCGACCTCGCGCTGGCCCTGGTGGAGGAGGACCACGGACGCCGGCTGGCGCTGCGCATCGCGCGCCACCTGGTGGTGTTCCTGCGCAGGCCCGGCAATCAGGCCCAGTTCAGCGCGCAGCTGGCGGCCCAGACCGCGCGGCGGGATCCGCTGCGGGAGGTGCAGCACTGGATCACGGAGCATCCGGACGCGGACCTGAGCGTGGAGGCCCTGGCGGCGCGGGCGCGGCTCTCGCCGCGGCACTTCGCGCGGGCCTTCCAGGCGGAGACCGGGGTCACGCCCGGCCGCTATGTGGAGCGGGTCCGCGTGGAGCACGCGCGGCGCCTCCTGGAGGACACCGGGGACGGGATCGCCCAGATCTCCCGCGCCTGCGGCTACGGCACCCCGGAGGCCCTGCGCCGGGCCTTCGTGAAGACCCTGGGCCAGCCCCCGGCCGAGTACCGGCGCCGCTTCGGCTCCGGCCGCCCGCGGACCACCGCTCAGTAGGCGCACCACCGCCCATCGGGCACACCCCACGCCCCTCGGACACCACCGCCCCTCGGACACCCCACCACCTGGAGGAAACATGCAGATCGCCGTCCTGCTCTACGACCGGTTCACCGCCCTCGACGCCATCGGGCCCTTCGACACCCTCGGGCGGCTGTCCGGCGCCGAGGTCGTGTTCGTCTCGGAGCGGCCGGGGCCGGTGCGCACCGACAGCGGGGCGCTCGCCCTCGTCGCCGACAGGGGCCTCGACGAGCTGACCCGGCCCGACATCGTCGTCGTACCCGGCGGGCCCCACCCCGAGCTGGAGATGGAGAACCCTGCCGTCGTCGACTGGCTGCGCGCGGTCGACGCCACCAGCACCTGGACCACCTCGGTGTGCACCGGCTCGCTCCTGCTGGCCGCCGCGGGGCTGCTCAAGGGGCGCCGGGCCACGAGCCACTGGCTCTACCTGGACCGGCTGACCGCCTTCGGGGCCGAGCCCACCGGCGAGCGCGTGGTGTACGACGGGAAGTACGTCACCGCCGCCGGGGTGTCCTCGGGCATCGACATGGGCCTCGGCCTCCTCGGCCGGATCGCCGGCGACGAGTACGCGCAGACCGTCCAGCTGATGACCGAGTACGACCCCCAGCCGCCCTACGACGCCGGCTCGCCGGACAAGGCCCCGGCCGAGATCGTGGCGCGGCTGCGCGCGGTCAGTCCCCTCGACGGCCGGTAGTCCGCCCGGGCTCGGACGCGGGCGCGCCCGCCGGCGAGGCGGTCCAGCCGAACGATGGCGTACGGCGCTCCAGGAACGCGGCGACGCCCTCCGCGGTGTCGCCGCTCGCGGCCGCCTGCCGCGCCCAGTACGCGTCCCGGTCCGTCCGCCCGTCGGCGAACTCCTTGGCCGCCGCCTGCGTCAGCTGCGAGCGGGTGGTCAGCACGCGGGCGAAGTCCGCCACCCGCTTGTCCAGCTGCCCGGCCGGCAGCAGCTCGTTCAGGAATCCGGCCCGCAGCGCGTGCTCCGCGTCGATCAGCTCCGCCGAGAAGAGCAGGTACTTGGCGACCGCCGGGCCCACCAGCGCGGCCAGGCGGCGGGTCGAGGACGCGGGGTAGACGATGCCCAGCCTCGCCGGGGTCACCCCGAAGGAGGCCCCCTCCTCCGCGAACCGCAGATCACAGGCCGCCGCCAGCTGGCTGCCGCCGCCCACGCAGAACCCGCGGATCGCCGCGAGCGTCGGCTTGGGGAAGGCGGCCAGGGCTTCCTCGGCCGCCACGGCCAAGGCCTGCGGCTCCTCGTCCCCGGTCAGCGAGGAGATGTCGGCGCCCGCGCAGAAGGTCGGTCCGGCCCCGGTCAGGACGAGCACCCGTACGGCCGGATCGGCCGCGAGGGCGTCCAGCACCTCCGGGAGCGCGCGCCACATGGCCGCCGTCATGGCGTTGCGTTTGGCGGGATGCGAGATGACGACCGTGGCGACACCGTCGGCGACGGTGTGCAGGAGGGCTGCGTCCATGCGCCGGATGCTATCCCGGTCGGCCGATCCTATGATCGTGGGAGTCCGTCGGGGGGTGCCTGAAAGGTGGCACGACCATGGGCGCAGACCGTTCCGGGGCCGCGTCCCCGGCCGAGCCCGGAACCAAGGACGCGAAGCAGCTCGGGGCCCAGGACCCGAAGCGGCTCGGGCGCAGCTTCGGGCTGCTGGCCCTGCTCGGGGTGCTCTTGGTGGCGGCCGGCCTGCTGGGCCTGTTCTACGCCGGCTTCGCCACCCTGACCACCATGTTCCTCTTCGGCTGGCTGCTGCTCGCCGGCGGCGTGGTGGGTCTGGTCCAGGCGTTCCAGTCCCGCAAGAGCAACCACTTCTGGCTCGCCGTCGTCATCGCCGCGATCAACATCGCCGCCGGCTTCGTGATCCTGCGCAGGCCGGAGGCGAGCGCCGAGGCGCTGACCATGTTCGCCGCGCTGCTCTTCCTCATCGGCGGGGTGTTCCGGCTGGTGGGCGGCCTGGTGGTGCGCGGGACGAACCTGTGGGTCAACCTCGTCCAGGGCGCCTTCGGGATCCTGCTGGGCTTCCTGGTCCTCGCCAGCTGGCCGAGCAGCAGTCTGTACGTGATCGGAACCTTCTTCTCGCTCGCCCTGCTGTTCGACGGGCTGAGCCTGATCCTCCTGGGCATGAGCGCCCGGCGCATTCTGGGCTTGGTCAGGGAAGACGAGCTCCCGGCGGACGCCGCTGCCGGTGGCGGTCCGGCCATCGCGGCCGAGAAAGGCCCCGCAGAAGATCAGGAACGGTCGCACAACTGACGCTGTCATACCCCAACGGTCAGAAAGCGTCCGATTGACGCTGACTTCTGGTCAGGGCTCCGGTCCGGACCGGTCCGCTCCCCACTCTTGACGCGTGGAGACGATCGAGCGTGAAGACGGGGGCCGGGAAATGGATGTCAGCGGGAGCGTCCCGCCAGCCAAGGAGGGTGAGCCGGCGGCCGCCCCGGCCGACCCCCTCGCGTACGAGGGCGTGTGGCGGTTCACCGTGCCCGCTGTAGAAGAATCCGTTCCGCAGGCCCGCCGGGCCGTACGCGACCTACTCGGCCGCCAGGGCGTCCCGGCCGACCGGGACCTCGTGTACGCGCTGCTGCTGATCGTCTCCGAGCTGGTGACGAACTCGGTCCGGCACGCGGCCCTGCTCTCGCCCCAGGTCGCGGTCGAGGTCGCCATCGGCCGGGAATGGGTACGGGTGGCGGTCGAGGACAACCACCCGTACCGCCCCAAGGCCCTGGAGGCGGATTTCGGCCAGACCGGCGGACGCGGCCTGCTCTTGGTGCGCGAGGTCACGCGGGAGTCCGGCGGGGTCTGCGACGTCGAGCACACCTCGACGGGCGGCAAGGTCATCTGGGCGGCCCTGCCGCTCGCCTCACCCGCGCTCTGAGGCGGCGTACGGGCGCCGGGCGCGCCCGGCACACCGGTACCGACTACCAGCCCGCGGCATCCCCGGTCAGCTCGCGGATCGCGGGCCGGGCCGCGTCGAGCACGGTCGTGAACCAGGCGGAGAACGGCGCCTCGGCATGCCGCTTGGCCAGCTCCTCGGCGGTCACGAACGCGGTGTCCCCGACCTCCTCCGGATCGGGCCGCGGCCCGGACTGCGCGAGTCCCACGAAAAGGTGGTTGTACTCCTGCTCCACCAGGCCCGACGCCGGGTCCGGGTGGTTGTAGCGCACGGTTCCCGCCTCCGCGAGCAGCGAGGGGGACAGCCCCAGCTCCTCGTGGGTCCGCCGGGCCGCGGCCGCGAACGGCGACTCCCCGGGGTAGGGGTGGCCGCAGCAGGTGTTCGACCAGACGCCGGGGGAGTGGTACTTCCCGAGGGCGCGCTGCTGGAGCAGCAGGCGGCCCTGCTCGTCGAAGAGGAACACGGAGAAGGCCCGGTGCAGCAGACCCGGCGCCTGATGGGCGGAGAGCTTCTCCGCCGTGCCGATGGTGTTGCCGGACTCATCGACCAGTTCGAGCATGATCGGTTCCTGAGTGCCGGTGCCGGGGGACGCGGTGTTCGCGGCGGTGGCTGGTGTGGTCGGCATACCCATCCTTCGCTTCGGACTTCGGCCTTCAGTCTGCCGTACAAAAGAGGCTTGTCCCCACTTCGGCCATCCGCGCATGTCCGCCTCCGCGACGTGATAAGCGGCGGGGCCGCGGCGGCCTTGCTCCCCGGGTTTGTGGTATCTCGGCGTGATCGTCAATGATGATCGCGCCGGGGCCCGAAGCCCCGGGATATTCGGCTTATCGGGGAGTAAACGGGTGGTGAACCCCCGCTTCCATTCATCCGATAGCCTCTGCCGACGTGCCGCCGCCCCCGCCGGGGCGCCCGTCCAGTGTTTCGCTGCAAGGAGTGAGTCCGTCTGTCGACCGTCATCCTCACCGGCCTGCCGGTCCCCGGATCACCGCTCACCGACGAGCTGCGCTCCCTCGGCTTCGACGTCCGCCCGGCCGCCGGTCCTGAAGAGGCCGCCGCCGTGCTGGCCGGCGTACCCGCCGACCAGAGGGTGGCCGTCGTCGACAGCGCCTTCGTCGGACACGTCCACGCCCTGCGGCTCGCGCTGACCGACCCGCGTTTCGACGCCTGCGCCGTGACCGGCGCCGTCGCCGTCCAGCCGGGCGCCCGGGCGGCCCTGGAGAAGGCCGCGGCCCTCCCCGCGGAGGGCGGCGGCCCCCACGCGGACCGCCTCGCCGCGGCCGTCGAGGCCGCCGGGACCCCCGTCCACCACCCCGAGCTCGGCACCCTGGTCGCCGCCGTCCCCGCCACCGGGGCGGAGCGCGCCGCGGCGGAAGCCGCCGTCGCCGCCGTGGACGACGAGGCCGTACGCCTGCGCACCGCCGTGAAGTCCCGAGACGGGTTCTTCACCACCTTCTTCATCAGCCCGTACTCGCGCTACATCGCCCGCTGGTGCGCGCGCCGTGGTCTGACCCCGAACCAGGTCACCACCGCCTCGCTGATCACCGCGCTGATCGCGGCCGGCTGCGCCGCCACCGGCGAGCGCGGCGGCTACGTCGCCGCAGGCGTGCTGCTCCTCGTCTCCTTCGTCCTGGACTGCACGGACGGGCAGCTCGCCCGCTACTCGCTGCAGTACTCGACGATGGGCGCCTGGCTCGACGCCACCTTCGACCGCGCGAAGGAGTACTCCTTCTACGCGGGCCTCGCGCTGGGCGCGGCCAGGAACGGCGACGACGTGTGGGCCCTCGCGCTCGGCGCGATGATCCTCATGACCTGCCGCCACGTCGTGGACTTCGCCTTCAACGAGGCCAACCACGACGCCACCGCCAACACCAGCCCCACGGCCGCCCTGTCCGACAAGCTCGACAGCGTCGGCTGGACGGTGTGGGTCCGGCGCATGATCATCCTGCCGATCGGCGAGCGCTGGGCCATGATCGCGGTGCTCACCGCGGCGACCACCCCCCGCATCGTCTTCTACGCCCTGCTCGTCGGCTGCGCCTTCGGCGCGCTCTACACCACCGCCGGCCGCGTGCTGCGCTCGCTGACCCGCAAGGCGAAGAGGACCGACCGTGCCGCCCAGGCACTGGCCGACCTCGCCGACTCCGGCCCGGTCGCCGAGCTCGCCGGCCGGGTCGTGGGCCGGCTGGCCCCCGGGGCCGGCATCGCCGCCGCCGTGATCGGCTCCGTGGCCCTGCTGTGGACGGCCTGGGCGTGCGGGTTCGGCGCCCGCCAGGTGATCATCGCCGCCGCGTTCTACGCCGTGCTCGCCGGAGCGGCCGTCGCCCGCCCCCTCAAGGGCGCCCTCGACTGGCTCGTCCCGCCCGTCTTCCGGGCCGCCGAGTACACCACCGTGCTGATCCTCGCCGCCAAGGCGGACGTGCCCGGGGCCCTTCCCGCGGCATTCGGACTGGTCGCGGCGGTCGCCTACCATCACTACGACACGGTCTACCGCATCCGCGGCGGATCGGGCGCGCCCCCGCGGTGGCTGGTGTGGACGATCGGCGGTCACGACGGCCGGGTCCTGCTGACCGCGGTCCTGGCCTCCGTCCTGGCGACGCGCGCCGCGGACTTCCCCGTCGCGCTCACGGTCCTGGCCGTGTTCGTGGCACTCGTGGTGCTCGTGGAGAGCATCCGCTTCTGGGTCTCCTCCGGGGCACCCGCCGTACATGACGAAGGAGAACCAGCATGATCGGCCTTGTACTCGCTGCCGGTGCCGGACGCCGCCTGCGTCCCTACACCGACACCCTGCCCAAGGCCCTCGTGCCCGTCGGCCCCGAAGGCGCCGAGGACAGCCTGACCGTGCTGGACCTCACCCTCGGCAACTTCGCCGAGGTCGGCCTCACCGAGGTCGCCGTCGTCGTCGGCTACCGCAAGGAGGCCGTGTACGAGCGCCGCGAGGCCCTGGAGGCCAAGTACGGCGTCAAGATCACGCTGATCGACAACGACAAGGCCGAGGAGTGGAACAACGCCTACTCCCTGTGGTGCGCCCGTGACGTCCTGAAGCAGGGTGTGATCCTCGCCAACGGCGACACCGTCCACCCGGTCTCCGTCGAGAAGACCCTCCTCGACGCGCGCGGCAACGGCCAGAAGATCATCCTCGCCCTCGACACGGTCAAGAGCCTGGCCGACGAGGAGATGAAGGTCGTCGTCGACGGCGCCACGGGCGTCCGCAAGATCACGAAGCTGATGGAGCCCTCCGACGCCACCGGCGAGTACATCGGCGTCACCCTCATCGAGCCGGAGGCCGCCGAGGCCCTGGCCGAGGCGCTGAAGACCACGTTCGAGCGCGACCCCGACCTGTACTACGAGGACGGCTACCAGCAGCTCGTCAACGACGGCTTTGTCATCGACGTGGCCCCCATCGGCGACGTCAAGTGGGTCGAGATCGACAACCACGACGACCTCGCCAAGGGCCGGACGATCGCATGCCAGTACTGACGAGGCTCATCCCCTCCCCGGTCGTCGTCGACATCAGCCGCGGCGCCATGGACGACCTGGCCGGCCTCCTGGCCGACCAGCGGATCTCGGCGTCCGGCAAGCTGGCGATCGCGATCAGCGGCGGCTCCGGTCAGCTGCTGCGCTCCAAGCTGGAGCCCGTCCTGCCGCACGCCGACTGGTACCCGGTCGCCGACGGCACGATCGACTCCGCCGTCAAGCTGGCCGACGACATAAAGGGCAGTCGCTACGACGCCGTCGTCGGCCTGGGCGGCGGCAAGATCATCGACGTGGCGAAGTACGCCGCGGCGCGCGTCGGGCTGCCCATGGTGGCCGTCGCCACCAACCTGGCCCACGACGGCATCTGCTCGCCGGTGGCCACGCTGGACAACGACAACGGCCGCGGCTCCTACGGCGTGCCCACGCCGATCGCGATGGTCATCGACCTCGACGTGATCCGTGACGCCCCGGTGCGGTTCGTCCGCTCCGGCATCGGCGACGCGCTCTCCAACATCTCGGCCATCGCCGACTGGGAGCTCTCGCACAAGATCACCGGCGAGTCCGTGGACGGCCTGGCCGCCGCCATGGCCCGTACGGCCGGCGAGGCCGTCCTGCGCCACCCGGGCGGCTGCGGCGACGACACCTTCCTCACCGTGCTCGCGGAGTCCCTGGTCCTCACCGGCATCGCCATGTCGATCAGCGGGGACACCCGCCCGGCGTCCGGTGCCTGCCACGAGATCAGCCACGCCTTCGACCTGCTCTACCCCGGGCGCTCCGCGCTCCACGGCGAGCAGGTGGGCCTCGGGGCCGCCTTCGCGATGTTCCTGCGCGGCGCCGACGAGCAGGCCGGCCTCTTCGTGGAGTCGCTGCGCGGCCACGGCCTGCCCGTGCTGCCCGCGGAGATCGGGTTCAGCGTGGACGAGTTCGTCGCGGCCGTCGAGTACGCCCCCCAGACCCGCCCGGGACGCTTCACGATCCTGGAGCACCTCAATCTGTCCACAGCCGAGATCAGGGACGCGTACGCCGACTATGCCAAGACCATCCGTAGCTGAACTCCGGCCCGTCGTTCACCCGCCGGGCGTCAAGGACCGGCGCAGTGGCGAGCACTGGGGCGGCCGCCTGTACATGCGCGAGATCTCCCTGCGCATCACCCGGGTCCTGGTCGGCACCGAGGTCACGCCCAACCAGCTGACCTACGTGATGACCCTCGCGGGTGTCCTGGCCTGCCCGGCGCTGCTCATCCCGGGCATCTGGGGCGCCGTCCTCGGCGTGGTGGCGGTCCAGATGTACCTGCTGCTCGACTGCGTCGACGGCGAGGTCGCCCGCTGGAAGAAGCAGTACTCCCTGGCCGGCGTGTACCTGGACCGGGTCGGCGCCTACCTGTGCGACGCCGCGGTGCTCGTCGGCCTCGGCCTGCGCGCATCCGATCTGTGGGGCACCGGCCGGATCGACTGGCTGTGGGCGTTCCTCGGCACCCTCGCCGCCCTCGGCGCCATCCTGATCAAGGCAGAGACCGACCTGGTCGGCGTCGCCCGCCACCAGACCGGCAAGGAGCCCGTCGCCGAGGCAGCGGCCGAGCCGCGCTCCTCCGGCATGGCGCTGGCCCGCCGCGCCGCGTCCGCGCTCAAGTTCCACCGGCTCGTCCTCGGCATCGAGGCCTCGCTCCTGATCCTGCTGCTGGCGATCGTGGACCAGATACGGGGCGACCTGTACTTCACCCGGCTCGGCGTCGCCGTGCTGGCCGGCATCGCGATGCTCCAGACGGTGCTGCACCTGGTGTCGATCCTGGCCTCCAGCAGGCTCAAGTGAGCACGCCGATGCGGCTGGGCGCCGTGATCATCACCATGGGCAACCGCCCCGACGAGCTCAAGGCGCTCCTCGACTCGGTGGCCCGCCAGGAGGGCGACCCGGTCGAGGTCGTCGTCGTGGGCCAGGGGGTCCGGCCCACCGGGCTCCCCGAGGGCGTCCGGTGCGTCGAGCTGCCCGAGAACCTGGGCATCCCCGGCGGCCGCAACGTCGGCATCGAGGCCTTCGGCCCCGGCGGCGGCGAGGTCGACGCCCTGCTCTTCCTCGACGACGACGGACTGCTGGAGCGCACCGACACCGCCGAGCTGTGCCGGCAGGCCTTCGCCGAGGACCCCCGGCTCGGGATCGTCAGCTTCCGGATCGCCGATCCGGAGTCCGGCGAGACCCAGCGCCGCCACGTGCCCCGGCTGCGCGCCTCGGACCCGATGCGCTCCTCCCGCGTGACCACCTTCCTGGGCGGCGCCAACGCCGTCCGCACGGCCGTGTTCAAGCAGGTCGGAGGGTTGCCGGGGGAGTTCTTCTACGCGCACGAGGAAACGGATCTCGCCTGGCGGGCACTGGACGCAGGGTGGCTGATCGACTACCGGGCGGACATGGTGCTGCTGCATCCGACGACCGCCCCCTCCCGGCACGCGGTCTACCACCGTATGGTGGCCCGTAACCGGGTGTGGCTCGCCCGCCGCAACCTGCCCGCCCCGCTGGTCCCGGTCTACCTGGGCGTCTGGCTCCTGCTGACGCTCCTGCGCAAGCCCTCGGCACCGGCGCTCAAGGCCTGGTTCGGTGGGTTCAAGGAGGGATGGACCACTCCCTGCGGTCCCCGGCGCCCCATGAAGTGGCGCACGGTCTGGCGGCTGACCCGGCTGGGCCGACCGCCTGTGATCTGACAGGCTCGCGTCTGAGAACATACGTGGTCACGGAACACGCGTGCCCGGACATGCACGATCACGGGCCGAGCGCCCCAGGCCCGATGCCACCTACTGCCGCATCTTGAAGACGGAAAGTTTCAACTTGTGAGTGACACAACCCAGCAGGATGGCGCCCTCGCCACGAGCAAGCCGCCGTCCGATGACGCCGGGCTGAGCCCCGCGGAGCTCGCCAGGAAGTACGGCCTGTCCGTCAGCGGTGCCCGGCCCACCCTGGCCGAATACGTGCGGCAGCTGTGGGACCGGCGCCACTTCATCATGGCGTTCTCCCGGGCCAAGCTGATGGCGCAGTACAGCGACGCGAAGCTCGGCCAGATCTGGCAGGTGGCGACCCCACTGCTCAACGCGCTCGTGTACTACCTGATCTTCGGCCTGATCCTGAACGCGGGCCGCGGCATGGAGAAGGGGGTCTACATCCCCTTCCTGGTGACGGGCATCTTCGTCTTCACCTTCACCCAGAGCTCGCTGATGGCGGGAGTCCGGGCCATCCCCGGCAACCTCGGCCTCGTCCGGGCCCTGCACTTCCCGCGCGCCTCCCTGCCGATCTCCTTCTCGATGCAGCAGCTCCAGCAGCTGCTGTACTCGATGATCGTCGTGGTGATCGTCACGGTCGCGTTCGGCAACTACCCGAAGCTGTCCTGGCTGCTCGTCATCCCGACGCTGGCGCTCCAGTTCGTCTTCAACACCGGCCTCGCGCTGGTCTTCGGGCGGATGGGTGCCAAGACCCCCGACCTCGCGCAGCTGATGCCGTTCATCACGCGTACGTGGATGTACGCCTCGGGCGTCATGTTCTCGATCAGCGGGGCGCTCAAGGACAGGCACGTGCCCGGGTGGGTCTCGGACGTGCTCCAGTGGAACCCGGCGGCGATCTACATGGACCTGGTCCGGTTCGCCATGATCGACGACTACGGCCGGGGGAACCTGCCGCCGCACGTCTGGGCCTTCGCCGTCGGCTGGGCCGTCGTGATCGGCCTCGGCGGCTTCGTGTACTTCTGGAAGGCTGAGGAGCGTTACGGCCGTGGCTGAGATCAACCGGGGCAGTGTCCCCACCGTCATCGCCGACGACGTGCACATCGTCTACCGCGTCAACACCGGCAGGTCCGGCAAGGGCAGCGCCACCGCCGCGCTGAGCAAGATAATGCGCCGGGGCAAGGGCGACGCGCCGGGCGTCCGCCGGGTCCACGCCGTGCGCGGGGTGTCCTTCACCGCGTACCGCGGCGAGGCCATCGGCGTCATCGGCTCCAACGGCTCCGGCAAGTCCACCCTGCTGCGCGCCATCGCGGGCCTGCTGCCCTGCGAGTCCGGCAAGGTCTACACCGACGGCCAGCCCTCGCTGCTGGGTGTCAACGCCGCACTGATGAACGACCTCACCGGAGAGCGGAACGTGGTCCTCGGCGGTCTCGCGATGGGAATGAGCCGCGAGCAGATCCGGGAGCGCTACGACGACATCGTCGACTTCTCGGGCATCAACGACAAGGGCGATTTCATCTCCCTCCCGATGCGCACGTACTCCTCCGGTATGGCGGCGCGCCTGCGCTTTTCCATTGCCGCGGCCAAGGACCACGACGTTCTGATGATCGACGAGGCCCTGGCCACCGGTGACCGCAAGTTCCAGGTGCGTTCCGAGGAGCGCATCCGCGAACTGCGCAAGCACGCCGGAACCGTTTTCCTGGTGAGCCACAACAACAAGTCCATCCGCGACACCTGCAGCCGCGTGCTGTGGCTGGAGAAGGGTGAACTGCTGATGGACGGGCCCACCGAGGAAGTCGTCTCGGCCTACGAGAAGGCGACCAGCGCCTGACCGCGCCCCTCGCCGGCCCCCGTCGCTCCGCGCGGCGGGGGCTTCGGCTTGTCCGGGGCTTCCGCGCCGACATTCGGTGGCCGTGTCAATACCCGAGAGGCTGCTGCGGCGTTGTACAGCGTAAGCTGGAGCAGTCCTGAATCACGCCAGAGGGGACGATTCCCCGCAGGTGAACGGCCTGGGGTACCCCGGGGAAAGTCCGGCGGCGTGTCCGAAATAGGATGTATTGGGTCGGCAGTGTAGAACGGGAGATGTGACGGCAATGGCTACGGGAATTCTCCGGCCCCCAGGCATTACGGCCGTCCCCCGCGCGGGCGGCGGGCGGTGACCCCCGGGCACGGTATCCGGCCACGGCAGGACGCGGCCCCCGCAGCCCCCGACGCCCGAGCGCAGGCGTACGCCACCCTCGGCAAGGCGCGCTCGGAGAACTTCCCCGTCGCCCCGTCCTTCCTGCCCCGCGCCTGGCGCGACGACCTCATGGCGGTGTACGGGTACGCCCGCCTGGTCGACGACATCGGCGACGGCGACCTCGCCCCCGGCGGACACGACGCCGTGCTCCTCGGCCTCGACCCGGCCGCGGCGGACGAACCGCTCGCCATGCTCGACGCCCTCGAAGCCGACCTGCGCCGCGTCTTCGGCGGCCCCGGCGGGCCGCCGCACCACCCCCTCCTGCAAGCGCTGCGGCCCGTGGTCCGCGCCCACGGCCTCACCCCCGAGCCCTTCCTCGGCCTCATCGAGGCCAACCGCCAGGACCAGCGCGTCGCGCGCTACGCCACGTACGGGGACCTCCTCGCGTACTGCGAGCTCTCCGCGAACCCCGTCGGCCGCCTCGTGCTCTCCCTCACCGGCACCAGCACCCCCGAGCGGATCCGCCGCTCCGACGCCGTGTGCACCGCCCTGCAGATCGTCGAACACGTACAGGACGTCGCGGAGGACCTCGGCCGCGACCGGATCTACCTCCCGGCCGAGGACATGCGCCGCTTCCACGTGGCCGAGACCGACCTCAAGGCGCCCCGCGCCGGCGCGTCCGTCCGCTCCCTGGTCGCGTACGAGGCGCAGCGCGCCCGGGACCTGCTCGACGAGGGCACGCCGCTCGTGGGGAGCGTGCACGGCAGGCTCCGGCTGCTGCTCGCGGGCTTCGTGGGAGGAGGGCGCGCCGCCCTGCGGGCCGTCACCGCCGCCGGATTCGACGTGCTTCCCGGCCCGCCCAAGCCCACCAGGAGCGGACTGCTCCGCGAGGTGGCCGCCGTCCTGCGCACAGCGCCGAGAAAGGGGTGAGCCCGACCGTGGAGGGTTCCGCACACACGTCCGCACCGTCCGCAGCGGTCCTGGCGGCGTACAGCTACTGCGAGGCCGTCACCGGCTCCCAGGCGCGCAACTTCGCGTACGGCATCCGGCTGCTCCCCTCCGACAAGCGGCAGGCGATGTCGGCCTTGTACGCCTTCTCCCGGCGCGTCGACGACATCGGCGACGGCATGCTGGCCCCCGAGGCGAAGTTCGCCCGCCTGGAGGAGACCCGCACCCTGCTCGGACGGATCCGGGCCGAGGAGATCGACGAGGACGACACCGATCCGGTCGCCGTCGCCCTCGCACACGCCGCGGGCCGCTTCCCGATCCCGCTCGGCGGCCTCGACGAGCTCATCGACGGCGTCCTCATGGACGTGCGCGGCCGGACCTACGAGACCTGGGACGACCTCAAGGCCTACTGCCGCTGCGTGGCCGGGGCCATCGGACGGCTCTCCCTCGGGGTGTTCGGCACCGTCAACGGCGGCGGCCTCGGCGCGGCCGACGCCGCGCGGGCCGGCGAGTACGCCGACACCCTCGGCCTCGCCCTCCAGCTCACCAACATCCTGCGCGACGTCCGCGAGGACGCCGCCAACGGCCGTACGTACCTGCCGGCCGAGGACCTCGCCAAGTTCGGCTGCTCGGACGGGTTCGGGAGCGACCGGATGCCCGCCGGGGCCGATTTCGCCGGGCTCGTCCACCACGAAGTGCGGCGCGCCCGCGCCCTGTTCGTCGAGGGCTACCGGCTGCTGCCCATGCTCGACCGGCGCAGCGGCGCCTGCGTCGCCGCCATGGCCGGCATCTACCGTCGGCTGCTCGACCGCATCGAACGCGAGCCCGAGGCCGTCCTCCGCGGCCGCGTCTCGCTGCCCCCGCACGAGAAGGCGTACGTCGCCGTACGCGGCCTCTCGGGCCTCGACGCCCGTACCATCTCCCGCCAGAGCACGCGGAGGCGCGCGTGAGCCCGGCAGGATCCAAGCCCGCCGCCCGGGCAACCAGGGCCCGGACGGGCGCGTCCCTCCTGGCGGGCGCCGCAGGCCACGGCATCGGGGAGGGTTCATGAGCGGCAGCGACGACCGCGCCGTCGTCATCGGCGGCGGGCTCGCCGGCGTGACGGCGGCGCTCGAACTCGCGGACGCGGGACTGAAGGTGACCCTCCTCGAAGGCCGCCCCCGCCTCGGCGGGCTCGCCTTCTCCTTCAAGCGCGGCGAACTCACCGTCGACAACGGCCAGCACGTCTACCTGCGCTGCTGCACCGCCTACCGGTGGTTCCTCGACCGCGTCGAAGGCGCGCACCTCGCCCCCGTCCAGGACCGCCTCGACGTCCCCGTACTCGACGTCGCCCACCCCGCCGGGCCGCGCCTGGGCCGGCTGCGCCGCAGCGCCCTGCCCGTACCGCTCCACCTCGCCGGCTCCCTGGCCCGCTACCCCCACCTCTCGCTCGCCGAGCGGGCGAGCGTGGGCCGCGCCGCCCTCGCGCTGCGCCGGCTCGACCCCGCCGACCCGGCCCTGGACGGCGTGGACTTCGCGACCTGGCTCGGCCGCCAGGGCCAGAGCCCGCGCACCATCGAGGCCCTGTGGGACCTCGTCGGCATCGCGACCCTCAACGCCACCGCCGGCCACGCCTCGCTGGGCCTGGCCGCCACGGTGTTCAAGACCGGCCTGCTCTCCGAGAACGGCGCCGCCGACATCGGCTGGGCCACCGTCCCGCTCGGCGACCTGCACGACACCCTCGCCCGCAAACAGCTCGACTCCGCAGGCGTACGCACCGAGCTGCGCACCCGCGTCACCGGCGTCTCCCGTACGCCGGAGGGGAACTGGCGGGTCGACACCGAGGGCGAATCCCTCGACGCCGCCGCCGTCGTCCTCGCCGTCCCGCAGCGCGAGGCGCACGCCCTGCTGCCGCCCGGCGCCCTCGCCGACCCGGACAAGCTCCTGGACATCGGCACCGCGCCCATCCTCAACGTCCACGTCGTGTACGACCGCAAGGTGCTCAAGCGGCCCTTCTTCGCCGCCCTCGGCTCCCCGGTCCAGTGGGTGTTCGACCGCACCGACTCCTCCGGGCTCCCCGACGGCGGCCAGTACCTGGCGCTGTCCCAGTCGGCGGCCCAGGACGACATCGACGAGCCGGTGTCGGTGCTGCGCGCCAAATACCTGCCCGAGCTCGAACGGCTGCTGCCGGCCGCGCGGGGCGCCAAGGTACGGGACTTCTTCGTGACCCGGGAGCGGACCGCCACGTTCGCCCCCACCCCCGGCGTCGGCCGGCTGCGCCCCGGGGCGCGGACCGACACGCCGGGCCTCTACCTCGCCGGTGCGTGGACCGCCACCGGTTGGCCCGCGACCATGGAGGGCGCTGTCCGCAGCGGACTGAGCGCGGCGCACGCCGCGCTCACCGCACTCGGCCGCCACCGGAAGCACCCCCTGCAGGAGGCGGCATGACGACCACCAGCCCGACCGCAGCAGCACGTACAGGACACAGAGGAGAGCCAGTGAACCCGGGGAATCCGGCTGTCGAGAACACGGACGCCGGCAACGGCGCAGCCGGAGGGGGCGCCGAGAAGGCGGACACGCTCGCACTCCTGGAGCGCGGCCGCGCGCTGTCGACCCCCGTGCTCCGCGCCGCGGTCGACCGGCTGGCGGCTCCCATGGACACCGTCGCGGCCTACCACTTCGGCTGGATCGACGCCCAGGGCAACGCGGCGGACGGCGACGGCGGCAAGGCCGTGCGCCCCGCCCTCGCGCTGCTCTCCGCCGAAGCCGCCGGGGCCTCGGCCGAGGTCGGCATCCCGGGCGCCGTAGCCGTCGAGCTCGTGCACAACTTCTCGCTGCTCCACGACGACCTCATGGACGGCGACGAGCAGCGCCGCCACCGCGACACCGTGTGGAAGGTGCACGGGCCGGCGCTGGCGATCCTCGTCGGCGACGCCCTGTTCGCCCTCGCCAACGAGGTCCTGCTGGAGCTCGGCACCGTCGAGGCCGGGCGCGCCACGCGCAGGCTGACCACCGCCAGCCGCAAGCTCATCGACGGCCAGGCCCAGGACATCTCCTACGAGCACCGCGAGCGCGTCAGCGTCGAGGAGTGCCTGGAGATGGAGGGCAACAAGACCGGCGCCCTGCTCGCCTGCGCGGTCTCCATCGGCGCCGTCCTCGGCGGCGCGGACGACCGTACGGCCGACAAGCTGGAGGAGTACGGCTACCACCTCGGCCTCGCCTTCCAGGCCGTCGACGACCTCCTCGGCATCTGGGGCGACCCGGAGGCCACCGGCAAGCAGACCTGGAGCGACCTGCGCCAGCGTAAGAAGTCCCTGCCGGTCGTCGCCGCTCTCGCGGCAGGCGGGCCCGCCTGCGAGGAGCTCGGCCGGCTGCTCGCGGCCGACGCCAAGAGCAACGACTTCGAGAACTTCTCGGAGGAGGAGTTCGCGGCGCGCGCCGCGCTCATCGAGGCCGCGGGCGGGCGCGAGTGGACCGCCGAGGAGGCACGCCGCCAGCACGCGATCGCCATCCGCGCGCTGGACGACGTGGAGATGCCGCAGCGGGTGCGCGAACAGCTCGTCGCGCTCGCCGACTTCGTCGTCGTGCGCAAGAGGTGACCGGCACCCGAGCAGGGATATGACGCGCGAGTCGCCGGCCGGCGCCCCCTGACGGGGGCGTCCGGCCGACGGCGTACCCCCAGCACAGCAGAGGTTCACTGCCACGTAAGGGGAAGCCATGACAGCGACGACCGACGGCGCCGGTACCCCCGGCGTCGATCCGGACATCACCTCACCGGAGACGGTGCCGGGCGCGCAGGAGGCCGTCGCGCGCGCGACCCGGCACCTGCTGGCGCGCCAGGACGCGGCCGGATGGTGGAAGGGCGACCTGGAGACCAACGTCACCATGGACGCCGAGGACCTCCTGCTGCGCCAGTTCCTCGGGATCAGGGACGAGGCCACCACCCAGGCCGCCGCGCTCTTCATCCGGGGCGAGCAGGGCGAGGACGGAACCTGGGCCACCTTCCACGGCGGGCCTCCCGAACTCTCCGCCACCATCGAGGCGTACGTCGCCCTGCGGCTCGCCGGCGACGAGCCCGACGCCCCGCACATGGCCCGCGCCTCCGCCTGGATCCGGGCCCACGGCGGGATCGCCGCCGCCCGCGTCTTCACCCGCATCTGGCTCGCCCTGTTCGGCTGGTGGAGCTGGGACCACCTGCCCGAACTCCCGCCCGAGCTGGTGTTCCTGCCGCCGTGGGTGCCGCTGAACATCTACGACTTCGGCTGCTGGGCCCGCCAGACCATCGTCCCGCTGACGGTGGTCTCCGCGAAGCGGCCCGTACGCCCGGCCCCGTTCGCCCTGGACGAGCTGCACACCGACGCGCGGCGGCCGTACCCCGTGGCCAAGCGCCCCGCGCCACTGGCCAGTTGGGAGGGCGTCTTCCAGCGGATGGACAGGGCGCTGCACGTCTACCGCCGCTTCGCCCCGCGCCTGCTGCGCAAGGCCGCGATGGACACCGCCGCCCGCTGGATCATCGAGCGCCAGGAGAACGACGGCTGCTGGGGCGGGATCCAGCCACCCGCCGTGTACTCGATCATCGCCCTGCACCTGCTCGGGTACGACCTCGCCCACCCGGTGATGCGGGCCGGGCTGGAGTCCCTCGACCGGTTCGCGGTGTGGCGCGAGGACGGGGCCCGGATGATCGAGGCCTGCCAGTCCCCGGTCTGGGACACCTGCCTCGCCGCGATCGCCCTGGCCGACGCGGGCCTGGCCCCCGACCATCCGGCCCTGGTGAAGGCCGCCGACTGGATGCTCGCCGAGGAGATCGTGCGCCCCGGCGACTGGGCGGTGCGGCGGCCCGGACTGGCCCCCGGCGGCTGGGCGTTCGAGTTCCACAACGACACCTACCCCGACATCGACGACACCGCCGAAGTGGTCCTCGCGCTGCGCCGGATCAAGCACCCGGAGCCCGCCCGGGTCGAGGCCGCCATCGCCCGCGGGGTCTCCTGGAACCTCGGGATGCAGTCGAGGAACGGGGCCTGGGGCGCCTTCGACGCCGACAACACCAGCCCGCTCCCGAACCGGCTGCCGTTCTGCGACTTCGGCGAGGTCATCGACCCGCCGTCGGCCGACGTCACCGCCCACGTGGTGGAGATGCTCGCCGTGGAGGGCAAGGCGGCCGACCCGCGGACCCGGCGGGGCATCGCCTGGCTGCTCGCCGAACAGGAGCCCTTCGGAGCCTGGTTCGGCCGCTGGGGCACCAACTACGTGTACGGGACCGGGTCGGTGGTCCCGGCCCTGGCGGCCGCCGGCTTCGCCCCGGCGCACCCCGCGATCCGGCGGGCGGTGCGGTGGCTGGAATCCGTACAGAACGAGGACGGCGGGTGGGGCGAGGACCAGCGCTCCTACAAGGACCCGCAGTGGGCCGGGAAGGGGGCCTCCACCCCCTCCCAGACGGCCTGGGCGCTGATGGCCCTGCTCTCGGCCGGGGAGCGGGAGGGCCGGGCCGTCCGGCGCGGCATCACCTACCTGGTGGAGACCCAGCGCGGGGACGGCTCCTGGGACGAGCCGTACTTCACCGGCACCGGCTTCCCGTGGGACTTCTCCATCAACTACCACCTGTACCGGCAGGTCTTCCCGCTCACCGCGCTCGGCCGCTACCTGTACGGGGAACCCTTCGCGCCCGGAGGCGTCTGATGGCCCCCGCCGCCCGCGCCGCCCTCCCCGCACCGCTGCTGGTCGCCTGCGCGCTGCGCATCGAGCAGGCGGCCCTGCGCAGTGCGGGCGCCCGCGGCGCGGCGCGCCCCGCACCGGGCCACGCCGTGCTGCGTACGGGCATGGGCCCGCGCGCCGCCGAGCGGGCCGTCGGCCGGGCGCTCGCCGAGCCGGGGCTGGGGCGGGCCCCCGTGCTCGCCACCGGGTTCTGCGCCGGGCTGGTCCCCGGCATGAGCCCCGGCGACCTCGTCGTCGCCGAGGAGACCCGCGACCCGCGGGGCACCGTCGCCTGCGAGGGCACCGCCCTGCTCGCCGAGGCACTGGCCCGGGCCGCACCGGGCCGTACCGTGCACATCGGCCCCCTGACCGGATCCGACCACGTCGTCCGCGGCCAGGAGCGCGCCGGACTGCGCGCCACCGGCGCCATCGCGGTCGACATGGAGTCCGCGGCCACGTTGTGGACCGCCGTGGAGGCCGCCGCCGATGGCTGGACCCGTCCGGTTGCGGCCGTCCGGGTGATCGTGGACGCTCCGGAGCATGAGCTCGTCCGCATCGGCACGCTCCGCGGTGGAATATCGGCCTTCCGCGTACTGCGTGCCGTACTGCCCGCGTTTTATGACTGGCACCGTTCTTTGCTGCTCCCCAGGAGGTGAGCCAGATGGCCATGCCGCTGCGACAGTCCATCAGGGTCGGGACGTATCTTCTCGAACAGAAGCTGCGCAAGCGTGAGAAGTTCCCGCTGATCGTCGAGCTGGAACCGCTCTACGCCTGCAATCTGGCGTGCGAAGGGTGCGGGAAGATCCAGCACCCGGCGGGCGTGCTCAAGCAGCGCATGCCGGTGGCCCAGGCGGTCGGCGCCGTCCTGGAGTCCGGCGCGCCGATGGTGTCCATCGCGGGCGGCGAGCCCCTGATGCACCCGCAGATCGACGAGATCGTCCGGCAGCTGGTGGCGAAGCGGAAGTACGTCTTCCTCTGCACCAACGCGATGCTGCTGCGCAAGAAGATCGAGAAGTTCACCCCGTCCCCGTACTTCGCCTTCGCGGTGCACATCGACGGGCTGCGCGAACGCCACGACGAGTCGGTGGCCAAGGAAGGCGTCTTCGACGAGGCGGTCGCCGCCATCAAGGAGGCGAAGAAGCGCGGATTCCGGGTCACCACCAACTCCACCTTCTTCAACACCGACACCCCGCAGACGATCATCGAGGTATTGAACTACCTCAATGACGACCTCAAGGTCGACGAAATGATGATCTCGCCCGCCTACGCCTACGAAAAGGCCCCCGACCAGGAGCACTTCCTGGGCGTCGAGCAGACCCGGGAACTCTTCAGGAAGGCCTTCGCGGGCGGGAACCGGCGGCGCTGGCGGCTCAACCACTCCCCGCTCTTCCTCGACTTCCTGGAAGGCAAGGCGGATTTCCCCTGCACCGCCTGGGCCATTCCCAATTACTCGCTCTTCGGCTGGCAGCGCCCCTGCTATCTGATGAGCGACGGCTACGTTCCCACCTACCGGGAGCTGATCGAGGAGACCGACTGGAGCAAGTACGGGCGCGGAAAGGACCCGCGCTGCGCGAACTGCATGGCGCACTGCGGGTACGAGCCCACCGCCGTCCTCGCCACCATGGGCTCCCTCAAGGAATCCCTGCGCGCCGCCCGCGAGACGGTCTCGGGGAACCGGGAGAAGCAGTGACCGGCTTCGACCTCCGCGCCCTGCTGGACGAGCGGGGCGGGGAACGGTACGAGCTGCACGCGCGCCACCTCAACCACCAGCTGCCCCGGATGCTGCACACGATCGGCTTCGACAAGGTCTACGTACGGGCCGAGGGCGCGCACTTCTGGGACGCCGAGGGCAACGACCACCTGGACATGCTGGCCGGGTTCGGGGTCATGGGCCTGGGCCGGCACCACCCGGTCGTACGGCAGGCCCTGCACGACGTCCTGGACGCGCAGCTCGCCGATCTGACCCGGTTCGACTGCCAGCCGCTGCCCGGGCTGCTGGCGGAGAAGCTCCTCTCGTACAGCCCGCACCTGGACCGGGTGTTCTTCGGCAACAGCGGCACCGAGGCGGTGGAGACGGCCCTGAAGTTCGCCCGGTACGCCACGGGCCGGCCCAGGATCCTCTACTGCGACCACGCGTTCCACGGACTGACCACGGGCTCCCTGTCGGTCAACGGCGAGAGCGGGTTCCGGGACGGGTTCGCGCCGCTGCTGCCCGATACGAAGATCGCCCTCGGGGACCTCGCCGCCCTGGAGCGGGAGCTGGGGCGGGGCGACGTCGCCGCCTTCGTCGTGGAGCCGGTCCAGGGCAAGGGAGTGCTCGCGGCCCCGCCCGGGTTCCTGCGCGCCGCGCAGGAGCTGCTGCACCGGCACAAGGCGCTGCTCATCGCGGACGAGGTGCAGACGGGGCTCGGCCGGACCGGAGATTTCTACGCGTACCAGCACGAGCCGGACGTGGAGCCGGACCTGGTGTGCGTGGCCAAGGCCCTGTCGGGCGGCTACGTGCCGGTGGGCGCGACCCTGGGCAAGGACTGGATCTTCAAGAAGGTCTACTCGTCCATGGACCGGGTGCTCGTGCACTCCTCCAGCTTCGGCTCCAACGCGCAGGCCATGGCGGCCGGGCTGGCGGTGCTCTCCGTGATGGAGGACGAGTCGGTGGTGGCGAACGCGCGCGCGATGGGCGACCTGCTGCGCGGGCGGCTCGCCGCGCTCGTGGACCAGTACGAGCTGCTCCACGAGGTGCGGGGGCGCGGCCTGATGATCGGCATCGAGTTCGGTCGGCCGTCCTCGCTCGGGCTGCGGAGCCGGTGGACCATGCTCCAGGCGGCCCGCAAGGGGTTGTTCGCGCAGATGGTCGTGGCGCCGCTGCTGCAGAAGCACCGGATCCTGACCCAGGTGTCGGGCGACCACCTGGAGGTCATCAAGCTCATCCCGCCGCTGATCGTGGACGAGCGGGACGTCGACCGCTTCGTCGGAGCCTTCCGGGAGGTCATGGACGAGGCGCACGGCGGGGGCGGCCTGATGTGGGACTTCGGCAGGACGCTGGTGAAGCAGGCCGTCGGCGGCGGCTGACGGCCCGCTCCACGGCGGGGCCGGCTCTCAGTCGAGCAGCCGGTCCCGCAGCCGGTCGAGGGTCTCGGGGGAGAGCCCGAGCCCTTCGGCCAGGTAGCGGTCGACCCCGCCCCAGTGCGTGTCGATCGTGTCGAAGGCGGCCGTCAGGTACTCCGCGCGGGCGTCGAACAGCGGCGCGAGCAGCTCCATCACCTCGGGGGAGCGGGCCTCGGGCGCCTCGCTGCCGCGGCGCACCCGGTAGCGGCGGTGCGGGGCGTTGGACTCCAGGTAGTCCGCCAGGATCGCCGAGCGCTCGACACCGAGCGCGAGCAGGGTGACGGCGATCGACAGGCCGGCGCGGTCCTTGCCGGCGGCGCAGTGCATGAGCGCGGGGACGCTGTCCTCGGCGAGGGCGTGCACGACCCGGCTGTGCTCGGCGGTGCGGTTCTCGATCATCGCGCGGTAGGAGTTGGTCATCCGGGCGGCGGCCCTCCCCTCGCCGAGCAGCCCGCGGAGCTGTTCGATGCCGCCGTCGCGGACCATTTTCCAGAACTCCTTGCCGTCGGCCGGATCCGACAGCGGGATGTTGAGGTTCCGTACGCCGGGAAGCTCCACGTCGAGCCCTTCGAGGGCGTGGTCGGCGTCGTTGCGGAAGTCGAAGATGGTGTGCAGACCGAGCGACGCGAGGAATTCTGCATCACTTTCGGTGGCATGTGCCAGATGTCCGCTACGGAACAATTTTCCCGGCTTGACCCTCCGGCCGTCGGTGGTCGGCAAGCCGCCCACGTCACGGAAGTTGCGCACTCCCGCGAGTTCGGGTTCCGGTACGGGCTCCGTCAGCGAGGGCCGGGGTATCTGCTGGGTCACGGGTGCTCCTCCGCATCGTCGTGGTCTGTCCGAATTACACTACTTGGGACCAACTTGCCATCACCGGAGGCGAGATCGGGCGCGGCCCCGTGAGCCAGATCATACGGTGACCGTGAGTGCCTGATCGTCAAAGGCGAATGGCCCGGCCGGAGCGGTTGTTGGCGCGGGGTAATGGACGGAGGGTGACCGGAATTCCGTCGGATTCCCCGTTCTGTGAATCCGTCAGGAAATTCGCGGCTTGTTCCGTGCGGCGGGGCTCGATTACCTTCGCGATCGATCCGGATGGACCGCCTCATCCTGCCGCCGTCCGGAAACCGCACCCGACTATCGACGCGCGCGGCAGGAGCGGGGGAACCAGGTAGGCCGCTGTTCCGGATCTTTCGCGTCCGAACAGCTCGGGGTGAAGCCGCTCATGTTCCTTTCATGCGCGGCCGGACATCTCCAGTCCGAACCCGACAGCTCACCTCGCAGGCGACGGAGAGGAATTCGCCATGCCTGCAAAGGGTAAGCACCGACGTCCCAAGTCCCGTTCCATGGCGCGCGGCTTCGCCGTCGCGGGCACCGGCGGTGCGGCCCTCGCGC
>NZ_LFML01000137.1:540-704 GCF_001044425.1 Streptomyces roseus | reverse complement strand
CTCCGACGCTCCCCCGGTACAGGAGTTCACCTACACCTTCGACGCTCTCGCCGAACTCACCTCCGCACTGCTCGACCAGTTGGGCCTGGACCGCTACGCCCTCTACGTCCAGGACTACGGCGCCCCCATCGGTTGGCGCCTCGCGCTCAAGCACCCCGAACGGG
>NZ_LFML01000137.1:441-530 GCF_001044425.1 Streptomyces roseus | reverse complement strand
CGGCGTGCCCGACCCAAGCCTGGTCAGCCCGGACACCTGGGAGCACGACTTCGCCCTCGTCTCCCGGGAGGGCAACGACGAAGTCCAGT
>NZ_LFML01000137.1:0-431 GCF_001044425.1 Streptomyces roseus | reverse complement strand
CCTCGTCACCCAGAACGGCAACGGTTACGAAGACGGATTCGTCGAGTCGTTCTGGGCCGACGTATGGGCCTACGGGGCGAACCCCGGCTCAGACACCGAGCCCGCCGTCCGCGCCGCGCTGAGCATCGACGCCATCCGCTGGCAGTACCTGCACGGCGTGCCCGACCCAAGCCTGGTCAGCCCGGACACCTGGGAGCACGACTTCGCCCTCGTCTCCCGGGAGGGCAACGACGAAGTCCAGCTGGCGCTGTTCCGCGACTATCAGAGCAATCGCCCGCTCTACCCGCTGCTGCACGAATTCCTGCGTACCAGCGAGGTCCCAGTACTCGCCGTCTGGGGCCGCAACGACGAAATCTTCGGCCCGGCGGGGGCGCGGGCCTTCGCCCGCGACGCCAAGGAGGCGGAGGTTCACCTGGTCAACGGCGGGCACT
>NZ_LFML01000136.1 GCF_001044425.1 Streptomyces roseus | reverse complement strand
GGGCGAGGAGGGTGCCGCCGAGGAAGGCGAGTGCGGGCCAGCCCGCGACGAGGATGCGCAGCCAGGGCGGAACGTTGTGCAGGTCGAGCAGTCCGGCGGTGGCGACGTTGGCGCCGAGCGATGCGACGAGGGCGATGGCAAACCAGAGCCAGGCGTCGCGGTTCTCTGCGTTGGTTCGCATCCGGCGCCATGCGGCGACCAACAGCAGGTCGACGCTGACCGGGTAGGCCCAGGCCTTCCATCCGTCCTGTCCGGCCGCCGCAGCCAGATCGTGCAGGTGGGCGAAGGACAGGGCACCGGCGATGACGGCCTGGATGAGTACGGCGTCGAGGCGGAGGGTGCGGAACACGAGTCACCTCCTTTCGGGGAGGATTCGAGTCAGGCGGTTCCGGTGCCGAGGCAGCTCGGGCAGAGCCCCGTCTGTGTGGCGCCGATCTCCCGGCGCTTGCGCCCGACCCGGACGGTCGTCGTGGTCTCCCCCGTTCCGTCACAGGTGTCACAGGACGGCGGGACGGGAGCGGGCTTGGCCGTACGCGGCCGGCGGGTCGACGGCTTCGTGTCAGTGCTCATGGCGGTTCCCTTCGGTTTCGGGCATGGGTCGGGTAGGGACCTGGCGCGAGATGGTCACGCCGACCGAGGGGGAGAGAACTGCTACGGCGTCGCCGGAGTCGGCTTCACCAGCGGGACGGACCCGGGGAACGCGGCGGAGGCGGGGATCACCGGCCGGTACGGGGCGAGGGCTGGAAGGGCCGGAGTCAGGTACGCGTACTCGGCGCAGGCCTCGGCAGCCTTGGCCGCGCTCAATTCGGGTGTACGGATGCGGGACCAGCCGCCGGAGGAGTCGCCGGCCACCGCGACGCCGGGCAGGTCGGGCGGGATCGCCGTTACGGCCATGACCGCGTCCGGGGCGATGTCACCGAGGCCCATGTCGGCGGTCTGCTTGTCGTTGACGCGGTGGACGACGCGGCCGGTGAGCTGGGCGCGGAGCGTGGTGGCGCCCTTGCCGAGGTCGGAGCCGAAGCGCTGGCCGCAGATCTCCAGGTACATGCCGGCCGCGCGGGCCATCTGTCCGAGGCGGATCATCTGCATGACCATCCGGTCCCGGCGGTCTTCTTCCTTCTTGCTGGCCACGAGGAACAGTTCGGCGACCTCGTCCACGAGCACCACGATCGGCACCGGACGAATGTCCTCGGGCAGCGCCCATACGTCAGCGGCCCCGTAGTCGCTCAGCAGATCGAAACGGTCTTCCATTTCGCCCACCAGCGCATCCAGCAGTCCGGACGCCGTCTCTGGGGTCATGGCCAGCGCCGACAGCCGGGGCGCGTATCCCCGCTGCTCGACACCGCGCTTGCAGTCGATCCCGACCAGGGCGACCCGTAGCCGGGCGAGGCCTGC
>NZ_LFML01000135.1 GCF_001044425.1 Streptomyces roseus | reverse complement strand
TTGGTACGGCCCCGGCCGTCGTGGTGGGTGCCGACACGCACCGGGCCGAAGCGGGCGAGGTTGTAGAAGCGGTTCGGGCGCATGGGGTCTGTCTCCTTTCGTTTCAGGCGAGTTGGAGGGCGATCGAGTCCGCCAGAGCGGGCGGGACGCCGAGGCGGCTGCGCAGGGTTGCCGCGTCGATCGGGGCGCCGGTCCGTGCCTGGTGGGCGTCCGCGATCTTTTGGGCGTGGTCGAGCAGCGCGGGCGGAACAGGTACTGCGGACGGCGTGAGGGCGGGCTGTGGCGGTACGTGATCCGGGGCGGGTTCGGCTGGCGGCAGTTCGGGAGCCGGTTCCGGGTCCCGCTCGACAGCCAGGTCCGGAACGGGTTCGACGTGGGGCTTATCAACAGGCTCCGGCGCCGGTGTGGGTCCGTGGGCGAGGAGGGTGCCGCCGAGGAAGGCGAGTGCGGGCCAGCCCGCGACGAGGATGCGCAGCCAGGGCGGAACGTTGTGCAGGTCGAG
>NZ_LFML01000134.1 GCF_001044425.1 Streptomyces roseus | reverse complement strand
AACACGGACGGCCACCGTGTCCGGAAGTTCGTCTACGGCGCGACGTACGACGAAGCCGCCGAGAAGCTGGGCAAGCTCCAGGACCAGGAGCGCAACGGTGTCCCCGTGCCCTCCCGCTCGTGGACGCTCGGCGAGTGGCTGGCCTACTGGCTGGAGCACATCGTGAAGCCGGAGCGCGAGCACAACACCTACGCCAAGTACGAGTCGAAGGTCCGGCTGTACCTGGCGCCCCACCTCGGCAAGAAGCCGTTGACCAAGCTCACGCCCGCCCAGATCCGGGCTCACATGGCCACCCTGAAGCGCGAGAAGGTGGGCGCCGCGACGCGGTTCGAGGTGCTGCGCATCCTCCGGAACGCCCTCAACCGGGCCATCCGGGAGGAGCTGCTGACGCGCAACGTGGCGCTGCTCGTGGACATGCCCAAGGTCAGCAAGGGCAAGGCCAAGCCCTGGAACGCCCGGGAGGCGATCACCTTCCTGCGCTCGGCGCGGGCTCACCGCTTCTACGCGGCCGGCGTCCTGGTGCTCGTCCTCGGGCTGCGGCGGAGCGAGGTGCTCGGTCTGCGCTGGCAGGACATCGACTTCGAGAACCGCCAG
>NZ_LFML01000133.1 GCF_001044425.1 Streptomyces roseus | reverse complement strand
CGACGCTCCCACGGCTTGTAGGCACACGGTTTCAGGTACTATTTCACTCCGCTCCCGCGGTACTTTTCACCATTCCCTCACGGTACTATCCGCTATCGGTCACCAGGGAATATTTAGGCTTAGCGGGTGGTCCCGCCAGATTCACACGGGATTTCTCGGGCCCCGTGCTACTTGGGAGATGAGCAAGCAAGCCGCTGATGTTTCGTCTACGGGGGTCTTACCCTCTACGCCGGACCTTTCGCATGTCCTTCGACTACATCAACGGTTTCTGACTCGCCGACCGGCCGGCAGACCGATCAAGCTCATTCCCACAACCCCGCATGCGCAACCCCTGCCGGGTATCACACGCATACGGTTTGGCCTCATCCGGTTTCGCTCGCCACTACTCCCGGAATCACGGTTGTTTTCTCTTCCTGAGGGTACTGAGATGTTTCACTTCCCCTCGTTCCCTCCACACTGCCTATGTGTTCAGCAGTGGGTGACAGCCCATGACGACTGCCGGGTTTCCCCATTCGGACACCCCCGGATCAAAGCTCAGTTGGCAGCTCCCCGGGGCCTATCGCGGCCTCTCACGTCCTTCATCGGTTCCTGGTGCCAAGGCATCCACCGTGCGCCCTTAAAAACTTGGCCACAGATGCTCGCGTCCACTGTGCAGTTCTCAAACAACGACCAGCCACCC
>NZ_LFML01000013.1 GCF_001044425.1 Streptomyces roseus | reverse complement strand
CCCCACCCACTGGCCCCCGCTCGCCTTCCTCGGCATCGTCGCGCTGCTCGCTCTCGGCGGGCTCGGCCGCGCGAAGGCCGGCCACGCCTGGGTGCTCACCCTCTTCGGCCGCTACCGCGGCACGGTCCGCCGTACCGGCCTCACCTGGGTCAGCCCCCTCCTGCTGCGCCGCCGCGTCGACGTGCGGCTGCGCCACTGGCGCAGCGAGCCCATGCCCGCCGTGGACTCCGGCGGGCTGGCCCTGCGGGTCGTCGTCCAGGTCGTCTGGCAGGTCAAGGACACGGCCCGGGCCACCCTGGCCGTCGAGGACCACACCGAATACCTCGCCGAGCAGGTGGAATCGGCCATGGCCCGGGTCCTGTCCCAGCTGCCCGCCGACGCCTTCCACGAGGACGCCCCCACCCTGCGCGACTCCGAGGCCGTGGGCGACGCGCTGACGCGGATGCTGGCGGCCGAGACCGAGGCGGTCGGGATCGAGGTGTACTCGGCCCAGCCGACCCGTATCGAGTACGCACCCGAGGTCGCCGAGGCCATGCGGCGGCGCCGGGTCGCGGCGATCGACGCCAAGCACCGGGACACGGTGCTGACCTCGGTCGTCGACGCGGTCGACGACACCGTCCACCGGCTGACCACCCGCGGGCTCGTCGAGCTCGACGACTACGAGCGCAAGGCCCTCGTGAAGGACCTCACCGTCGCCTTCTACACGGGGCGCCCCGAGTAACGGGAGCCACGCCGGCAACGGCGGCAACAGCCGCGACAGGCGCAGCTGACAGAGAACGGGTGGCCGGTATTCATCGGGCCACCCGTTCTCCCATTGGTCTGGACATGGCCAACTCCTGTCCATAGCCTGGTACTTGGTCTAGACCTAAATCCCCACGCGTGCGCACGCTCTCATCGGACTCCCCCCACGTTCAAGGAGCATCATGCGTCCCATCCGCATGCCCGTTCGCCTGCCCGGACGGGCCGGCGCCGCCACGCTCGGCCTCGGCGTCATCGCCGGCCTGGCGCTGCTCACCGCCCCCACCGCGAGCGGCCACGGCTACACCGACACCCCCATCAGCCGCCAGAAGCTCTGCGCCAACAAGACGGTCTCCGACTGCGGCCCCATCCAGTGGGAGCCGCAGAGCGTCGAGGGCTACAAGGGCTTCCCGGCCGCCGGCCCGGCCGACGGTCAGATATGTTCCGGCGGCCACAGCGAGTTCGCGCAGCTCGACGACCCGCGCGGCGGTGCCTGGCCCACCACCAAGGTGACCAGCGGGCAGAGCTACGGCTTCCGGTGGCAGTTCACCGCCAACCACTCCACCACCGACTTCAAGTACTACGTCACCAAGAACGGCTGGGACCCCACCAAGCCCCTCACCCGCGCGTCCCTCGAATCCCAGCCCTTCCTCACCGTCGCCTACAACGGTGCCCGCCCGGCCATGACCACCGTCCACCAGGGCACGATGCCGAGCGGCAAGACCGGCCGGCACATGATCCTGGCGGTCTGGACGGTCAACGACACCCCCATGGCCTTCTACTCCTGCTCCGACGTCCAGTTCTGACCCTCGAACCGATTCAGTTCTGACGAGGCGTCAGCTACCCTCCGGCCCCATGCGGACGACACCCGAAACCGTCGCGGAGCTCATAGCCCGCCAATGGGGCGACCACCGGCCGGGGCTGATGTACGGCGCGAGCACGCACACCGCCGTCCTCAGCCACCACCGCACCGCCCAGGAGGCCGCCGCGCGCGCCGCGCTGCTCGTCGACCTCCTGCCGGCGGGCCGGGGCACCGAACCGCACGTCGGGGTGCTGCTGGACAACACCCCCGAGTTCCCCTTCTGGCTCGGCGCGGCGGCCCTCGCCGGGGCCGCCGTCGCCGGGATCAACCCCACCCGGCGCGGTCCCGAGCTGGCGCGCGACATCCTGCACACCGAATGCCGGATCCTGGTCACCGAGCGCGCCCACCTGCACCTGCTGCGCGGGCTCGACCTGCCCGGCGTACGGATCCTCGTGACCGACTCCGAGGAGTACGCCGCCCTGCTCGCCCCGTACGCGGGCGCCAAGCCGGGCGAGGCCGTGCTCGCCGCCCCCGCCCCCGGCTCACGCTTCCTCCTCTACTTCACCTCCGGCTCCACCGGCGCGCCCAAGGCGGCCCTGTGCAGCCAGGGTCGGCTGGCCGCCGCCGCGGACTCGCTGGTCCGGCAGTTCTCGGTCACCGCCGAGGACGTCCACTACGTCTGCATGCCGCTCTTCCACGGCAACGCCGTCATCGCCGACTGGCTGCCCGCCCTCGCCGCGGGCGCCTCCGTGGCGCTGCGCCCCCGCTTCTCCGCCTCCGCCTTCCTGGCCGACGTCCGCGCGTACGGGGCCACGTACTTCACCTACGTCGGCCGGGCGGTCCAGTACCTGCTGGCCACCGAGCCCCGCCCCGACGACCGCGAGCACTCCCTGCGCCTCGGCTTCGGCACCGAGGCCGGCGCCGTGGACGCGGCGCGCTTCACCGAGCGGTTCGGGGTCAGGCTGGTGGAGGGGTACGGGGCCACCGAGGGCGGCGCCTCCGTCCAGCGCACCCCGGACACCCCGCCGGGCGCCCTGGGCCGGGCCGGGGCCGGAGCCGACCTGGCGGTGATCGACCCGCGGACGGGCGCGGAGTGCCCGCCGGCCCTCCTGGACGCGGCGGGCCGCCTCCTGAACGGCTCCGCGGCGATCGGCGAGCTGGTCAACCGCGGCCGGAGCCTGTTCGAGGGCTACTGGCGAAACCCCGAGGCGCAGGCGGCCCGGACCCGTGACGGCTGGTACTGGACGGGCGACCTCTTCTTCCGGGACGCGGACGGCTTCCTCTACTTCGCGGGCCGGACGGACGACCGGCTGCGCGTCGACAGCGAGAACCTCGCCGCGGCGGTGATCGAGAACATCCTGGCGCGCTGGCCGGCGGCGGCCGCGGTCGCCGTGTACGCGGTTCCGGATGAGGCGGCCGGTGACCAGGTGATGGCGGCGGTGGCCCTGGAGGAGGGGCGGCGGTTCTCGCCGGAGGCCTTCTCCGCGTTCCTCGCCGCACAGCCGGACCTGGGCACGAAGATGTCCCCCCGCTACGTGCGGATCGTGGAGTCCATGCCGGTGACGGCCACCAACAAGATCCACCGCGCCGCCCTGCGCCGGTCCGGCTTCCGCTGCCCGGACCCGGTCTGGTGGTCCCCGCCGGGCGGCTCCGGGTACCGCCCCCTGGGCCCGGCGGACCTCGCCGGCCTGCTGGCGGCGTACGAGGCGCACGGCCGCGCCGAGCTCCTGGAGCGGTGATCCCCGCGCCCGCGGGTACTGGTTTTGAGCACCCCTGAGGACCAGGTAGTATTTTCTCTGTCAGGCGCCGCTAGCTCAGTTGGTTAGAGCAGCTGACTCTTAATCAGCGGGTCCGGGGTTCGAGTCCCTGGCGGCGCACCTGTACTTCGGGCGGTTTCCGGTTCACCGGGAACCGCCCGAAGTGTTTTCCGGGCCGCCGCGCCCCTCGCGGCCGGGACCCGTCAGAGCGTGAGCGACAGCAGCAGGGGTGCGGCCTTGCGGTTCAGCGCGTCCGCGGCGGCCCGCAGCCGGTGCGCGTGCTCGACCGGCATCGACAGGGCCAGGCAGCCCACCGAGGCCCCCGCCGTGATCGGCACCGCGGCGCAGACGGTTCCCACCGCGTACTCCTGGAGGTCCAGCACCGGAACCGTGGCCGGCTGCGCGTCCAGTTTGGAGAAGAGGATCCGCTCGTTCACGATCGTCTTCGACGTGAGCCGGGCGATCTTGTGCCGCGAGAGGTGGTCGCGCCGCCCGTTCTGGTCGAGCTGCGTCAGCAGGCACTTGCCGACCGCGCTGGCGTGCGCCGCGGAGCGGAAGTCGACCCACTCGTGCACCTTCGGGGTGCGCGGGCTGTCCGCGAACTGCGTGATCTTCACCTCGCCGTCCACGTACCGGCTGATGTAGACCGCGGCGCCCACCGAGTCCCGGAGCCGGTCGAGGGTTTCCTGGAGCTTGCTCTGGAGGGCCTGCTGCCGGTCTATGCCGGAGCCGAGCAGCACGAGGGAGTCGCCTATGGCGTAGGCGCCGTCCGACACCTGCAGTACGTACCCCTCTCGGCGCAGCATGAGGAGCATGGGTGTGAGATGGACCGCGGGCAGGCCGGTCTCACGCGCGATCTGGTCGTCGGTCACGCCGCCGGTGTGGCGGGCGATCGTTTCGAGTACGCGCAGGGCGTACTGCACCGAGTGGAACGGCGCGGTCGGCTCGGGCTTCAGCGCCACGGTTTCCCCCTAGCAGGTTGTTACCGCTTGCCTTACCACGATAGCCATCAAGAGGCCCACGTGGAGCGCCTGTTGATGAGATTGATGGCTCATTCGCGTCCCCTCCGCGCGCGCCTGTCCCGCTGGCATATGCCAAGGTCACGCCCGCTGTCCTGGTCGATGCCGGGAATGCCCGCGCGCCCCCGATGGTTCGAATTCTTCGTACGGACGGACAAGCGGGACGGGAGCGACGATGAGTGACACCGGGGACGCGGGTCGGGGCGCGGACGGGGACGGCCGCGAGGACCGCGGAGGGCAGGCGGCCCACCGGGATCCGATCCGGGGCGCCGTACGCGGCGACGCGCCGGTGGCGCTCTCGGTGCTCGACCTCGTCACGGTCGGCAGCGGCAGCACCGCCCACGAGTCCCTGCGCACCAGCGTGGACATCGCCCGCCTCGCCGAGTCCCGCGGCTACCACCGCCACTGGGTCGCCGAGCACCACTCCATGCCCGGGGTGGCCAGCTCCTCCCCGGCCGTGATCCTGGCCCACCTGGCCGCCCACACCTCCCGCATCCGGCTCGGCTCGGGAGGGGTCATGCTCCCCAACCACGCGCCGCTCGCCATCGCCGAGCAGTTCGGCACCCTGGAGGCGCTCGCCCCGGGCCGGATCGATCTCGGGCTCGGCCGCGCGCCCGGCACCGACGGCCGCACGGCCGCCGCCCTGCGCGGCCCCGGCCGCCTCGACGAGGCTGCCGAGGAGTTCCCCCGGCAGCTCGTGGAGCTCACCCGCTTCCTCGACGACGACTTCCCCGACGGGCACCCGTACGCGCGCGTGCACGCGGTGCCGGGGCCGGTACAGGGCCCCGCCGGACGGCCGCCGCTGTGGCTGCTCGGCTCCTCCGGGTTCAGCGCCCGCCTCGCCGCCGAGCTCGGCCTGCCGTTCGCGTACGCCCACCACTTCTCGGCGGCCGGCACCCTGCCCGCGCTGGACCTGTACCGCCAGAACTTCCGCCCCTCGGCCGTACTGGACGCCCCGTACGCCGTGATCGGAGTCTCGGCGCTCGCCGCCGACACCGACGCCCAGGCCCGCGCCCAGGTGCTCACGGGCGCGCTGTCGATGCTGCGGCTGCGCAGCGGCCGGCCCGGTCTGGTCCCGACGCCCGAGGAGGCCGCGGCCTACGGCTTCTCGCCGCTGGAGCGGGAGTTCGTGGACGGCTGGCTCGCGAACGTGGTCCACGGCACCGCCGAGGAGGTCCGCGCCGGCCTCGACGACCTGGCCAAGCGCACGGGCGCCGACGAGTTGATGCTGACCGCCAACGCCCACGGCGGCGCGGCCCGGTTGCGCTCGTACGAACTCGTCGCGGACGCGTACGGGATGCCGGTGCAGGCGCCGTCAGCTGATTGACGGCGCACGAACGGAGTTCGGCTGGTTTGTTGCCGAAACCTTGCGGGAGCATGTCCTAAGGGACCCTTAAACCGCTCGTCACCCGGGGTGGCGGGCGGTTTTTCGCATGCCCGCAAGGCTCTGACGAGCGCATTTGCGCGGCGAGTGGTCTAGTCCTTCTTTGGTCCAAACCATTGACTCGGGCCTCGGGTGATCGCTATCTCTTCTCCCACCCGAACCTCTCGCTTCCCCCTCCCACCCCCCGGAGGCAGTTCATGCACATCCGTAAACCCCTCATCGCGGCCGCCGCCACGGCCGCGCTGGCAGCCGGAGCGCTGGCAGGCTTCGCGGGGCTCGGCACCGCCCAGGCCGCGGACGCGGCCGCCGCCGCGGGCGCAGGCGGCAACGTCAAGATCGCTTACTACGACCAGTGGAGCGTGTACGGGAACGCCTTCTACCCCAAGCACCTGGACACCCGCGGCATCGCGGGCAAGCTGGACGTCATCAACTACTCGTTCGGCAACATTCACCCCACCAACCTCACCTGTTTCGAGGCGAACAAGGCGGCGGGCGACGACAACAACGCCAGCGCAGGTGACGGCGCGGGCGACTCGTACGCCGACTACCAGAAGTCCTTCAGCGCGGCGGACAGCGTCAGCGGCGTGGCCGACAAGTGGGACCAGCCGATCGTCGGCGTCTTCAACCAGTTCAAGCAGCTGAAGGCCAAGTACCCGAAGCTGAAGATCAACATTTCGATCGGCGGCTGGACCTACTCGAAGTACTTCAGCGACGCGGCCAAGACCGACGCCTCCCGCAAGAAGCTGGTCTCCTCCTGCATCGACCAGTACATCAAGGGCAACCTGCCGGTCGAGGGCGGCTACGGCGGCGCGGGCAGCGCGGCGGGCATCTTCGACGGCATCGACATCGACTGGGAGTACCCCGGCTCCTCCGGCGGACACCTGGGCAACCACTACGCCCCCGAGGACAAGCAGAACTTCACGCTCCTGCTCAAGGAGTTCCGCGAGCAGCTCGACGCGTACGGCGCGGCCAACGGCGGCAAGAAGTACCTGCTGACCTCGGCCCTCCCGGCCGGCCAGGACAAGATCAAGTACATCGAGACGGACAAGATCGGCGCGTACCTCGACTACGCGAACATCATGACGTACGACATGCACGGCGCCTGGGACGGCGACGGGCCCACGTACCACCAGTCGCCGCTGTACTCCGGCACCAACGACCCGACGGACCCGATCGCCCCGGGCACCGAGAAGTACAGCATCGACAACGCCATCGACTCCTGGATCGACGGCAAGCCGGCCTACGGCATCGCCGGCGGCTTCCCCGCCAACAAGCTGACGCTGGGCTACGAGTTCTACTACCGCGGCTGGAAGGGTGTTCCCGCCGGGGCCTCGGGCGGCCTCGCGCAGCCCGCTACCGGCGCCTCCGGCGCCCGGCCCACCAGCCAGCAGGCCGGCATCGCCAACTACAAGGAGCTCGGCGGGATCGTCGACAACCCGTCGGCCACCTTCTGGGACGACCAGGCCAAGGCCTCGTACTTCTACAAGGACGGCGAGTTCTTCACCGGCCTGAACCAGAAGTCCATCCAGGCCCGGGTCGACTACGGCAAGCAGCGCGGCCTGGCCGGAGCGATGATGTACTCCCTCCTCGGCCTGGACAACAACACCACCCTGCTGAACCAGATCTCGGACGCCCTCGGCGGCACCACGCAGCCCCCGACGACTCCGCCCACCACGCCCCCGACGACCCCGCCGACCACGCCCCCGACCACCCCGCCCACGACGCCGCCGACCACGCCGCCCGCGGGCTGCGGTTCGACCCCGGCGTACGTCGCGGGCACGGTCTACACCGGTGGCCAGGAGGTCTCCTACAACGGCCGCAAGTACAAGGCCCAGTGGTGGACGCAGAACGAGACCCCGGGCACCACGGGTGAATGGGGTGTCTGGAAGGACCTCGGCGCCTGCTGATCCCCCCACCCCGCGCCGAGCGACACCCCGCCCCGTACCCGGTTCCCCCGGTGCGGGGCGGAGGTGTGTCACATGGTTGCCGGATTCCGGACACCGCTGCGTGGCGGTCTCGCTACGCTCGGCCACAGCCGAATCCGACCCGCGTCTTCATGGGGGTGGCCGTCCCTTGGCCAACATCCGCGACCTCGACCCCAGCGCCTCGCCGCTGGACTACTACGGCTCCGAACTGCGCCGCCTGCGCGAGGCCGCCAACCTGAAACAGGCGGCGCTGGGCGAGATCGTGTTCTGCACGGCCTCGCTGATCGGCCAGATCGAGACGGCGCGCAAGGTCCCGACCCGGGACTTCTCGGAACGGATCGACGCCGCCCTGGGCACGGACGGCCACTTCTCCCGCCTGGTGGGGCTGGTCCTGCGGAGCGTGCTGCCGACGTGGTTCCAGCCGTATGCCGAGATGGAGGCCCGCGCGACATTCATTTCGGCCTATCAGGCCCAGGTCGTGTACGGACTGCTCCAGACGGAGGCGTACGCACGGGCTGTACTGGCGACCGGAATGCCTGACCGGCTCGATGAGTTGGTCGCGGCCCGAATGGAACGTCACCGCATCCTGCACAGGGAGAAGTCGCCGACGGTCTGGGTGGTACTGGACGAGGGCGTACTGCACCGGCCCATAGGCGGTCGCGAGGTGATGCGTGCGCAACTCTCGCATCTGCTGAGCTTCCATGAGAACCGGTGGGTGCAGATCCAGGTGCTCCCTTACGTGACTGGTCAACATGCCGGTCTAATCGGATCGTTCAATGGCCTGCGCTTCGACAACGACCCAGAAATCGTCTACACGGAAGACCTCATCGCGGGGCACATGACTGCCAACCCTGACGTGGTGAGGGAAGCGTCGCTTCGTTACGCTCACTTGCAGGCCGCCGCACTGTCCGTAGAGGACTCGGCGGCGTTGATCACGCGGGTCATGGAGGAGCGTTATGGGGAGCAGCCAGAACCCGATGGGCAATAGGTGGCGTAAGTCGTCGTACAGCGGCAACACCGGTGGAGACTGCGTCGAGTGCGCCCCCCTCGGCGGCGCCGCCTGGCGCAAGGCTTCGTACAGCGGTGGGACCGGCGGCGACTGCGTCGAGATCGCCACCCAGCCCTGCGGTGTCGCCGTCCGGGACTCCAAGGACCCCGAAGGCCCCGCCTTCACCGTCGCCCCCGCGGCCTTCGCCGCCTTCGTGCGCAGCCTCTGACGGGCCCGGGCGGAGCCCGGGGAAACGGAGAAGGGCGGGGCGGGGAGAAGGCACCGCGCAGCGGCGGCCCCCGCAGGGCCCCGGAGGGTCACGCCCCCGGGCGGGTGCCGATCATCTCGGCGATCAGCTCGGGGGCCACCGCGCGCGAGTACAGCCAGCCCTGGCCCGTGTCGCAGCCGACGCGGCGCAGCCGCGCCGCCTGCCCGGCGGTCTCCACGCACTCCGCCGTCACGGTCAGGCCCAGCCGGTGCGCGAGCTGCACCAGGGCCTCGACGATGGTCTCGTCGGCCGGGTTCGGGTGGGCGCCCTCCTCGTAGCGGAAGCCCCGTACGAAGGAGCCGTCCAGCTTCAGCACGGACACCGGCAGCCGGCTCAGGTAGGCCAGGTTCGAGTACCCGGTGCCGAAGTCGTCGATGGCGATCCGCACGCCCATGTCGCTCAGCGCCTGGAGGGCCTGCAACGGCCGTCCGGCCGAGCCCATCACCGCCGACTCCGTCAGCTCCAGCTGGAGCAGCTGGGGGGCCAGCCCGGTCTCGGCCAGGATCTCCGCCACGTCGCCGACCAGGTCGGAGTCCCACACCTGGCGGACCGCCACGTTGACGGAGACGAAGACCGGTGAGTCGCTGGGCTGCTCGATCTGCCAGCGCCGGGCCTGCCGGCACGCGGTCCGCAGCACCCACCGCCCCAACTGGACGATGGACCCGTCCTCTTCCGCGATTCCGATGAACCGATTCGGCGTCAGCGTGCCGAACTGCGGGTGGTTCCAGCGCACCAGCGCCTCCACCCCGCGCACCGCGCCGCTCTCCAGATCGACGAGCGGCTGGTACTCCAGCGCGAACTCGCCCCGGTCCACGGCCGGCCGCAGGGTCGAGGTCAGCGCCTGGCGGGTCATCCGGTGCGCGTTGCGCTCCGGGTCGAAGAGCGTCCAGCGGGCCTTGCCGTCCGCCTTCGCCCAGTACAGGGTCGTGTCCGCGGCCTGCATCAGCCCGGTCGCCGAGGTCCCGGCCGCGGCCCGTTCCACCACGCCGATCGACGCGGAGACCGAGAGCCGCTGCCCGGCCAGGTCGAACGGCTCCTGTACGGCGGCCAGCACGCTGCGCGCCAGGTCGGCGAGCTGATCGGTGCCGGTGGAGTCCTCGACCAGCAGGGCGAACTCGTCGCCGCCGAGCCGCGCCACCAGGTGCCCGCCGGTGCGTCCGTACCCGGACTGGTCGGCGCACTGCGTCAGCCGGGCCGCGACGGCGGTCAGCAGCCGGTCGCCGACCCGGTGGCCCAGGGTGTCGTTGACGGCCTTGAAACCGTCGAGGTCGAGGTAGCACAGCCCGATCCGGCCGGTGCCGCCCTGCTCGTACGAGGAGGCCTCCAAGGCGGCGGAGAGCCGCTCGAAGAACAGCGCCCGGTTGGGCAGCCGGGTCACCGGGTCGTGCATCTGGAGGTGGCGCAGCCGGGCCTGGAGGTCGCGGCGGTCGCTGATGTCGGCGACGGAGAGCAGCACGTCCCGGGTGCCGGGCACGGGCCCGAGGGTGACCTCGGTCCACAGCGAGTGCCCGTCGGGGTGTTTGAGCCGGCGGGTGCAGCGCAGTCTGGCCTGCCGGCCGCGGAGCACCTCCTGGTACGCCTGCCAGGTACGGGCCTCGGCGCCCAGGTCGACCAGGTCGGCCGCGCACTGTTCGACGAGCGCGTGCGGCTCCGCCCCGAGCAGCCCGGCCAGCGCCGCGTTGGCGGCGACGACGTGCCCGGAGCGGCTGACGACGGCCATGGCGAGGTGGGCCGCGTTGAAGGCGGCCCGGTAATCGCGCAGTTCGGACTCGGTGCGGGTCGGCGTCGTCGGCATGGCCGGCACTGCTTGGTGACGCTCCGTAGTGGCCGATCGGATGCTGTCGGCCGCCGAACCGGTTCCCTCTGAGGTTCCGCTCACCGTTGGCTCCCGCAGTGCTCGTGAGTGTCCGTGCAGGAAAGTGTGCCGATCATAGAGGCACCGTACGGCCCTATCCAGCGGCGTCGCCGTGCGGGGCACGGGACTTCGGCGTGCTGACGCCTCTTCGGGAGGATCCCGGGCGATCGTTTCTGCACAGCTCTGAGCAGCGAAAGTTCCCCACTGATCTTCGGTGATCGGTCGTGACGTTCTGTAGGCATGTGGGTGAACCCCCCGGGTCACCGGCTTGCCGTAGTGCTCACTCTTGTGGGGCAGCGGAACAGGGCATTAGTAAGACAATCCCCTCAGTGTGGTGCGAGATGGTACGAATCCACCACCGGAGGTCGATGTGCCGCGACAGCAGACACCCGGGGGAGTGGAACGCTCCCGCATGACGAGTACGGCGGCGGCGCTCACCTCCCTGACGGCGCTCGCCGCCATGTCGCTCGTCGCGGGTCCCGCGGTCGCCGTTCCGGGAGCCGCGCCCTGCGCCCTGACCCGCACCTCGGCGCACCACTCCCTGGGCCTCGACACCTGGAACCGGGCCTACCCCAGGCCGGAGCGCACCCTCCACGCGGTCATGGTCTTCCTCTCCTTCCCCGACCACCGGACCACCTTGACGACCGAGCAGCTGACGGGCGACTACTTCCCCGCGACCAGCGACTTCTTCGAGCGGGCCTCGTACGGGAGGTTCCGTCTGGAGCCGCACCCGCAGCGGCAGTGGATCCGGATGCCCAAGCCGTCGACGGCGTACGGGATACAGCGTGACTGGGCGGCCCGGGACCGGGCGGCGTACCTGCGGGACGCGGTGGCGGCCGCCGACCCGGAGGTGGACTTCTCGCAGTACGACGTCGTGTACTTCGTCGCCGACCCGGACGCCCCCGGGGTGGACTCGGACGCCACGAAGGTCGTCAACTTCGACCGGCCGATCCGGGCGGACGGGACGGACCTGCGCCGGATCGTGACCGTCTTCGAACGGCACCCCCCGGACCGCAACGTGCTCGCGCACGAGACCGGGCACGTCTTCGACCTGCCCGACCTCTACCACCGGCCGAGCGACGGCAAGGGCGACTGGGACACCTACGTCGGCGACTGGGACGTCATGGGCAGCCAGTTCGGGATGGCGCCGGACCTGTTCGCCTGGCACAAGTGGAAGCTGGGCTGGCTGGACTCCTCCCAGGTGGACTGCGTGCAGTCCGGCTCCTCCCTGCACACCCTGCTCCCGCTGGGCCAGGCCCCGGCGCCGGGCGCCGCGGGCGGGACCCGGCTCGCGGTGATCCGTACGGGCCCGGGCAGCGCGATCGCGGTCGAGGCGCGGGGCTCCGCCGGCAACGACGGGGACACCTGTACCGAGGGGGTCCTGGTCTACCGGGTCCGCAACGAGGCGGCGTCGGGCGGCGGACCGATCGAGGTGCTCGACGGGCATCCCGCCTCGGAGGCGTGCTGGGACCGCTCGGTGTACCCGCCGCTGGCGGACGCGCCGCTGGAGGTGGGGGAGACGTTCACGGTGCCCGGGGAGCGGATCAGGATCGAGGTGGCGGACCGGACCCCGTCGGGCGCGTACACCGTCAAGATCACCACATAGCGCGATGGCGCCGTGCCGGAACACGAAGAAGACCCCCACTCGCGTGGGGGCCTTCCTCCGTCTGTGCGCCGCCAGGGACTCGAACCCCGGACCCGCTGATTAAGAGTCAGCTGCTCTAACCAACTGAGCTAGCGGCGCTTGCTGACGAGGAAGACATTAGCAGGGAGACGGCCGGAAGGAAAAATCGATATCCGCAGCTCGGGCGGCGCGCAGGTACGCCCACAGGAGTGCCTCGGGTCCGGGCAGCCAGGGGGAGCGGGTGTCGGGGGCGACGACCCACCGGGAGGGGCCGGGCGTGGCGGCGAGCGGCGGCACGGTGACGGCGTCGCCGTGGCCGTGGCACAGCGGCGCGGGCACGGAGCTGCCGCACTCTCCCCCCGACTTCGTCGGGGGGTCCCCCACCCACGCCAGCAGTGCGGGGAGGCGGTGCGCGGTCCCGGTGGCGGCGAACAGCAGCATCCGCCCGCGGTGCACGGCGACGGGCCCGGAGCCGGGGCCCTCGGCCCAGAGCAGGTCGAGCATGCGGCGGCCGAGGACGTGGGGGACGTTGACGACGTCGAAGGCGGTCCCGCAGGGCAGCACGGCGGGGGAGCCGGCCCGGGCCTGCCAGCGTGCGAGGGTGCCGTGCGGATACGCCGACGCGGAGGCGAGCCAAGCGGCGCCCTGAGGGGTGACGTGGGTGACGTGGGTGGCGGTGCGTGCGTGCGGGGCGGGGGTGGGGGCGTCGGCGGGGTAGGCGGGTGCCGTCGTCAGCGTCGTCATGCGGACCGGTCTACCGGGCGTAGCGGTCCGGTTTCCGGGAGTTACGCAAAACCCGGACAGGACGGGGGATCATGGGCTATGTTGCGCCCCGCATATGCCAGGTGCGCCACCCGCGCGGGTGTCCGACCCCCTCCTAGGACGCGTCCGGGCCCGCTTCGCGCTGGAGGGACTCGCCGAACTCGATCATTTTCAGCGCGTAGTCCTCGGTCCAGTCCGCCCGCTCGGCGATCTCCGCCGGCGGCAGCCGGTCGAACCGGCGCGGATCGGCGAGCTGCGCGGCGGCCATCGCCTGGAACTCCACCGCCCGCTCCTGCGCCGCCCGGAAGGCGAGCGTCAGCTCGGTGGCGCGGGCCAGCAGCTCCCGCGGGTCCTCGATCGACTCCAGGTCGAAGAAGTGCTCCGGGTCCGTGGCGGCCTCCGAGGGCTCGAACAGCAGCGGCGCGGGCCGCGGCTTCCGCTCGGTCGTCCGCTCGGGCTCTGCCATGCGTGTCCTCCTGGTGCGCGTTCTGGAACCTTCCGGGCCACCCTCCATTGTCCAACGCCGCGCAAGAGCGCCGCCCCGGGCCCGCCCGGGCGGGGCCGCCGACCGCCCCCGGCGGTGTGCCGTCATGGCTTCCAGGGGATCCGGTGCTCCGCGAGATGGGCCAGGACGCAGTGGTTGGCCTCCCAGCCGTCCGGGAACTTCACCGTCACGCCCAACTGGACGGGTTCCGTGGACGGGTGGTCGTCCAGCAGCTCCGCTATCCCCGCCCGGGCCACCACCACGCAGGCGTGCCGGTGCCGCGAGGCCAGGACGCACAGACGGCCCGTCTCCAGGTGGAACGCCGTGGCGTCGGGGCGGCCCGAGAGCGGGTGCAGCACCACCGTGAGGTCGTACTCCCGCCCCTGGAGCCGGTTCGCGGTGTCCACCGTCACCCCGTCGACCCCCAGGTCCGCCAGGGCGGCGCGGACCGCCGCCGCCTGGTCCCGGTGCGCCGTGCCGACCGCGATCCGGTCGGCCGTCAGCGCGGTGGGCGCCTCGGACTGCTCGTCCACCGTCACCGCCCCCCGGTCCAGCGCCCGCCGGACCACCAGCGCCACCGCCCGTACGGCCTCGGGGTCGGTCCGCGGCGTGTGCCGCGCGGGCAGCTCCAGCAGCCCCCAGCCCGACTCGGCGGCCTCGTCCAGCACCCGGTCGGGGCCGGAGCCGTCGCCGGCCACCCCGTACGACAGCCGCCGGTCGCCCGGGCCCGTACCGCTGCGGAACTGCGTGTACGGGTAGAACGCCCGCGAGACCAGCGGCGCGGCCGACGCCGGCAGCCGCCAGGACACCGGCAGCCGGTGCTGCGGCAGCTGCGGGTTGTGCGCCAGCAGGGTGCTGACGGCGCTCGCCGAAGGGTCGTACGACAGCCCGGCCCACTGCTCGGCGCCGACCACGCTGAACGGGTCCAGCTGGCCCGGGTCCCCCACGAACAGGGCCCGGTCGAACAGCCCGGCCACGGCCAGCAGCGCGTCCGAGCGCATCTGGTACGCCTCGTCGACGATGGCGTGCTCCCAGGGCTCGGCGTCCTTCACGTACGCCCACTTCGCCGCCGTCGAGATGGTGATCGGCAGCTCCGCGAGGTCCTTCGGTTTGGCCGAGAGGGTGACCGAGGGCAGCTCGCGCAGCGCCGGGTCGTACGCGTCGCCGTCGCTGCTGTGCAGCCGGCCGACCCTCAGCTCCGGGTCCTTGTCGGCGAGCCGCAGCACCAGGTCGTCGACCTGCGCGTTGGTCTGCGCGACCACCATCAGCCGGCGCCCGGCCGCGGCCAGCTCGCGGGCGGCCCGCACCACGAGGGTGGACTTGCCGGCCCCGGGCGGGGAGTCGACGACCACGCCGCGCTCGCTGCCGTGCAGGGTGTCGCGCAGGATGGCTGCGGTCGCCTCGGCGGCCGCGGCCCCCGGGTCGAACCGCTGCCGGGATGCGGTGCTCACAGGATGTCCTCGTCCGTCACGGTGTCGGGCAGGGGAGCGGCGGCCCGGGACCCCGGCGGGCCGCCGTGCGTCCACGGGGTCTTCTCCGGGTCCGGCAGCTTCGGGCCGCCGCGCGCGTCGTGCTCGAACAGCGTCCAGCAGACCCGGTCGCCCTTCTCCGGAACCGAGCCCGGCTCCGGCTCCCTGCCACGCCCCATCTTGTCCAGCAGCCGCAGCACGATCAGCCGCCTGTCCTCCTCGAAGCGGACGAACTGCGCCGCCTGCGGGCGGCCCTCCAGCGAGCGGAACACCTTGCCGCCGCCCTCCGCGAGCTGCGGACGGTCCTCCGTGGCGACGGTCACCAGCGGGCGCGGACTCGGCCGCTTCGACTCCGTCCACCCCATCACGATCTCGGTGACCTCGCCCGCGAAGGCCTCGCCCGACAGTCGCCGGCCCGCCATCACCAGCGGATCGTCCAGCGCCTCCTGGGCGTCGAGCCGCACCTGCTCGGTCTCGCGCGTCGCCAGCTTCTGCGCCGCCGTCACCGCGTCGTCGCGGCGCGGCTGCGGCGGCTCGCCCGCCCGGACCCGGTCGCGGTGACCGGTGTACGACCAGCGGTCGCGGGTCCAGCGCTCCTCGGCCCGCTCCCCGGGCGGCAGCGTGCGCAGCAGCTCCAGCGACTGCCACACCGCCCGCCAGGCGGGCCTCATCTGCTCCGCGACGAGCTCGCGGACGGCGGCCTCCGCGCGGGCCACGGCCCGCGGATCGTCCCCGGAGCGCGCCGCGTCGTAGCGGGACATCGCCGGCGCCAGCAGCTTGTTGTCGAAGGCCGGATCGGTGGCGGGTCCGGCGGGCGGCACCAGCAGCTGCCCGTCCCGGTCGCGGCCCAGCTCGGCCCGCAGGGCCGCCTCCGCGCCCGATTCCCCCTCCGGCGGGACTATCCACGACAGCAGCGCACCCAGGTGCTGGTCCTCCAGATTGCTCTGGCCGGTGGCCCAGTGGCGGCCGAGCAGCTCCGTCGCCGACAGCAGCATCGAGGCCCCGGGGACCCGGGAGCGCTCGCCGAGGTGCGTGAACCAGCGGCCGAGCAGCGGCACCCGGGAGGGCGCCGGATACGGATTCTCCGGATCCTCCTCGGCCGTCCGCCGGAACCGCATCGACCGCCCCAGCAGCCGTACGTACTCGATGCCGGCCCGGCTCGGCACGATCAGCTGCGGCGCGTCCAGGCACAGCTCGGCCTCGACCTTGCTCTTGGCGCCGGTCTCCGGGTCGGTCTCGGTGCGCTCCACCCGCTCGACGTCGTCCGCGTACCCCTCCACGTACGGCAGGACCTCGTCGGCCAGGTCGGCGAGGAACGCCCAGCGCAGGTCCCGGTCGCGCGGCTGCGGGACCACCAGCAGCCGCGGTCGCGCGGGATCCGTGCCGACCAGCGCGCCGAGCGGGGCCCCGGCCTCGCCCGCCGTGGTCAGGGGTACGAGGACCAGCGGGCGCTCGCTCAGGTGCCGGTGCCGTACGGTCGCCAGCGGCCGGGCCCGGCCCGCCCGGACGGCCTCCAGGCGCGCGAGGGTGTTCAGCAGGGACATGCGGCCGCCTCCAGGGCCTCGGCGCGCAGCCGGGCGGCACGGTGCAGCGAGGCCGCCGTCGGGTCTTCGGTCCCGCCGGAGCCGGCGGCGGCCGCGAGGGCCTCCTCGACGGTGGTGAGCGTGCCGAGCTCCCCCCGTACGGAACGGCCCAGTGCGGTCACCGCGTCGGCGGCGCGGGCCCGTTCCCGGCAGTGGAAGGCCAGCTCGCAGGCGGCCAGGCACTCGGGGGCGTAGGCGGCGGAGACCGCCGCGACCGCCTCGGTCAGCTCCTCGGCGGGGCGCGCCGGGTCGAAGCTGAGCCCCTCGGGCAGCGCCGCGGCCAGCTCCTCGACCCGGGTCAGCCGCTCCAGCTGGCGCAGGGTCACGGCCCGCTCGCGGCGGACGTCGACGGGCGAGGCGGCGGGCAGGTTCGAGAAGTCCTTCGGGCAGACGAGCAGCACCGTGTGCCCGACGACCGCGGAGGCCAGCTTCCCGGCGGTCTTCTCCAGGGCCAGGACGTACACGGCGGCTTGGCGCGCGGCGGCGCCCACCTTCGCGGCGTCGGCGGCCCCGTCGATCATCGGGAACGATTTGATCTCCACGACGGTCCAGCGGCCGTCGGGGTGCACCACGACGGCGTCGGGTTCCAGGTAGGCGGGGGAGCCCGCCACCTCCAGGGCCAGCATCGGGTGGTCCAGCAGGGTCCACGTACCGTCCGCGGCCGCGGCGGCCGTCGCCTCGCGCAGGGCGAGCGCGGTGCGCGCGGCGCGGCCCTCGGGGCCGGCGGCCGTCAGATCGGGGACGTGCGCGCCCGGGCCGGGCGGCTCGGATCCGGCGCCGAGGTGCTCGTGCACGAGCCGCAGGAGCTCGGCGCCGCCGTCGCCCTTGACCCTGGCCTCGAAGGCGTTCCCGCGGACGATGGCGAACTGCGACTGGCCGAAGGCGGAGGGCGAGCCGAGGGCCGAGGCCAGCGCGGTCTTGTCCACGCCGGCGCCGTCGAGGAGGGCCCGTCTGCCGCATCCGGGGTTGGCGGCGAGCGCCGCCAACGCGCGGGCGTCGAGCGGGCGGGGCGGCACGGCGGGGCCGCGCAGGTCAGCGAGCCGCTGCCGCAGTGTCGTCGTCGGAGGCGGGCCGCTGGGCGGGTAGGAGCTCACGGGCGGAAGTGTCCCATCCGCCACTGACAATCGGGGCGGTACCCCGGAAAACGGCTCTCGGGGCTCGCCGCCGGACCGCCGGACCGCCTTCCGCCGGACCGTCAGGAAGCTTGTGCGAGGGGGTGGGGTGCCTGGTGTTCATGTGATGGATGATGAATGGACGACGCAATCGCTCAAAGTCGTACGAAACACTACTTACCGGGAGAGTTTCCATGGCCCCCCGCATCCTCCTGGCCCGGCACGGCCAGACGGCGTGGTCCCAGCTCGGCAAGCACACCGGACGCACCGACGTGCCCATGCTGGAGGAGGGCAGGCGCGGCGCGAAGCTGCTCGGCGAGCGCCTCGCCCGCGCCCCCTGGAACGGCCTGCCCGGCGTGGAGGTCCGCACGAGCCCGCTGGTCCGCGCGAGCGAGAGCTGCGACCTGGCGGGCTTCGGCGCCCAGGCGGACCCGTGGAACGCGCTGATGGAGTGGGACTACGGCGACTACGAGGGCATGACCCCGGCCGAGATCCAGGCGGTCCGTCCGGGCTGGCTGATCTGGCGCGACGGGGTGCCGGGCGGCGAGTCCGTGGCCGACGTCGCCGCCCGCGCCGACGAGGTCGTCTCCTGGGCCCGTTCGGCGGAGCGCGACGTGCTCGTCTTCGCGCACGGGCACATCCTGCGCACCCTGGCCGCCCGCTGGCTCGGCCTTGAGGCCTCCTTCGGCGCCCGCATCCGCCTGGAGCCCACCTCCCTGTCGGTCCTGGGCTGGGCGTACGGGGCCCCCGCCCTGGAGCGCTGGAACGACACCGGCCACCTGGACCTCTGAGGCTCAGGGGGGCGAAGCCGGGCCGTCAGACCGCCGCGTGGCGGGCCAGGAACGCGGCCACGCGGGGGCTGCGCTGGTGCGGGACCAGGGCGCGGGCCGTGCCCGCGAGCATCGACTGGATCCGGGTGGACTGGACCTCGGTGAGCAGGTCCAACACCCGGCCCCCCGCCCAGGCCGCCTCGTCGGGGGCGCCCGCTCGGGCCAGGTCGTCGGCCAGCTCGGCCGTGTAAAGGGCGACGTTGCGGGCGAAGTGCGGATCCTGGAGGTCCGCCGCGCGGCGGGCGTGCCGGGCCGCACGGGCGTGCTCGCCGAGGGCCGCCCAGCACCGCGACTCCAGGGACTCCAGTTCGGCCTCGCCGAAGAAGGACATCCACTCCGGGTCGGCGGCCGCCGCGCCCCGCGAGAACTCCGTGTGCGCCCGGGCCAGCGCCTCCTCGCACGCCTTGCGGTCGGCCAGCCCCGCCCAGCCGCCCGCCTCGCGCAGGGCGAGCAGTGACAGCAGCCGCGGGGAACCGAGGGAGCGTGCGGCGCGCCGGCCCGCCTGGGCCGCCCGTACGGACTCCCGCGGCCGCCCGCAGTCCCGCGCCAGGAAGGCCATGTTGCTGAAGGCGTGGGCCTCCAGGCCCGCGTCCCCCGCGACCCGGGCCGTGGCGAGGGCCTCCGCGTAGTGCGAGCGGGCGTCGTCGAAACGGCCGGAGTCGTGCGCCAGCCAGCCCACGGAGATGGCCAGTTCGCCGGCGCCCGCGTGCAGCCGGTCCTCGGTGGACTGCCGGGTGGCCCCCGCGTCCAGCAGCGCGTACGCGGTGCGCAGGGGCTCGGCGGCCTTGCGGTACAGGGCGTCGGCCCCGTGCCGGTCGTCCAGCAGCCGGATCTGGCGTACGGCCTCCTCGACCGCGGCGGCCTCGGACTCCCCGGCCCGTGAGGGCGCCCGGCGGGCGTCGCCGAGGAGGGTGAAGCCGAGCGTCGCGGCCGCCACGGTCGCGGAGCCGCCCGCCATGAACGCGCGACGCAGCACGTCGCTCTCCTTGTGGGTGAAAGGGGCGGAGCGCTGCGCGGACCGGCCGCGGACCGCCTCGCGCGGGGAGAAGCCCAGGTCGGCCAGGGTCCGGCCGGGGAACATGTGCAGGAAGACACGCTCGTACGCGTAGTTGGGGCAGCGGATCTCGCCGGATTCGACCCGCCCGATGTAGCGGGCGTCGCAGGAAACCGTTTCTCCGATCTCCTTCGCGGCGCGACGCACCATGGCGGCGAACTCGGCGGGGGAGTTGCGGCCGCGCAGTCGCCGGAACGTCTGATTGGGTGAGTGGGGGAACGCCGCCATGGACGTGGCCTCTCTGGCAAGGGACGCACCGCCGGTTCCGCGGGATGGGGCAGGTCCCGGCGCGCATGAACGTACCGCCAGGGACGGACGGCTGACGCGGTGTTTGGCTACAAAAGGGATATCTCACCCGCGATCCGCCATGAACTGCCATCCTTTGCAGCGTCTTGCCACCGCACCCGTTGACGTTTTCGCGCGTTGAGCCCGGGCGGGGTGTGAGGTGACTCGCGCCCCGCTCGTACGCGATCGAGGAGGGGTTCCCTTGGTGGAGGGCGGCATGGAGAGCACTGGAACGAACACCGCGCCCGTGTCTTCGGGCGCGACCCCCGTCCCGGCCGCGACTGCCGTGGCGGTTGCGTTGGCGGTCGGGACGGCCGAGGCGCCCGACCTCGTGACCGTCCCCACCCGGCAGGGCCTGGAGGCCGTGGACATCATCCGCCGCGCCGCCAGCCTGGCCGGCGGGGTCGGCCCGGTGCTGCACGACGGCTCCGGCGACACCCTCGGCTTCCTCGTCCCGCCCGGCACCGCCGACGCCTGGGACATGCCGGGCAGCGCGTGCACCCAGACCAACGGGCGGGGCATGCGCTTCGACGACGTCTCGCCCGCCGCCGGCGACACCGGCTGGCTGCTCCCCCCGGAAGCCGTCGGTCCGGTCACCGACCCGGACGTGCTGCGCGCCGCGCTCGGCGAGGCCGCCCGCCTGATCGAAGCGGCGGACAACTGTCGCTGACGCCTGCCGCCGACCGGCGACAATGGGGTGGTGGCAGGCAAGGGCAAAGGCAGCGGCGGCGGCAGGCAGCGCGGGCGCGCGAGCGGGAGCGGCGGCGCGGGCCCCGGGGTGGTCGTCGGGCAGGTGGACGGCGGCACCGCCGAGCTCGCTCCCGACCGGGAGCGCGCGCAGGCCTGGACGCTGCTCATCGACGGAGCCCCGCAGTCGCACGTGGACCTGGGCGACCCCGGGCACCTGGACTTCGCGTACCAGCGGCGGATCGGCCACCTCATCGACCTCGTCGCCCCCGCCCGGCAGCCCCTGAACGTGGTGCACCTGGGCGGTGGCGCCTTCACCCTCGCGCGGTACACGGCCGCCGCCCGGCCCCGCTCGACCCAGCAGGTCGTGGAGATCGACGCCGCGCTGGTGGCCTTCGTACGGAAACACCTGCCGCTGGACCCGCAGGCGCGGGTCCGGGTCCGGGCGGTGGACGCGCGGGCGGGCCTGGCCAAGGTCCCGGGCGGCTGGGCCGACCTGGTGATCGCGGACGTGTTCAGCGGCGCCCGCACCCCGGCGCACCTGACGAGCGCCGAGTTCCTGGACGACGTACGGCGGGCGCTGGCGCCCGGCGGGTGGTACGTGGCCAACCTCGCCGACGGGCCGCCGCTCGCGCACCTGAAGGGCCAGATCGCGACGGCCGCCTCGCGCTTCGAGCACCTGGCTCTGGCCGCCGATCCCGTGGTCTGGCGGGGGAAACGGTTCGGCAACGCGGTGCTGGTGGCCGCCGACCGGGAGCTGCCGGTCGCCGAGTTCACCCGCCGGGTCGCGAGCGATCCCCATCCCGGCCGGGTCGAGCACGGCCGGGCCCTCGCCGACTTCGCGGGCGGCGCGGCCCCGGTCGCGGACGCCTCGGCGGTGGCCTCGCCGGAGCCCCCGCCGTCGGTCTTCCGCTGAGACACGGCCTATTCAGCCCTCGTACGTCTCCACCATCGGCGGGTGGCCGTTCCAGGTGCAGAACACCGACATCTCCCGGCCCGCCTTCGTGAAGGTGACCCGGATCCAGTACGGCTGCTTCCACACCTGCATCTGCCACCCGGCGTCCGGCGTCGCCGAGACCAGCTCGGCCGAGGACGCGCCGAGGTCGAAGACCACCCGGCCACCCGTGACCGGATAGGCCTTCACCCGGCCCGTATCCCCGCCGCCGCCCTGCTGCCCGTCCGGGCTCGGGCTCGGCGGGGCCGCCTTCGGCGGGGGCTTCGCGGCGGAGGCCGAGGGCGAGGGCGAAGCCGAGGGGGAGGCCGCGGACGGGGACGGCGCGTCCGTGGCCGGTCCGGGCGGGGGAGCCGCCGCGCGGTGCGTCGAGGAGGAGAGCGGCTGCGTGGTCAGCGGTACCGCGAGCGGCGGATCGTAGGCCGTTCCGGACATGACCGTGTGCACGCCCCACCAGGACAGCGTCACCGCCGCCCCGGTCGCCAGCGTCCAGGCGAGTGCGTGAACAAGTCCTCGGTGCATCAGGGCACATACTGCACCACCCGCCCCGGAGGTGGTCCGACACCCCGCGGGGTCCCCCGAATGGACTACGGTGCGGGCCATGGCAAGTGTGCTCGTGGTCGAGGACGACCAGTTCGTACGTTCGGCGCTGATCCGGCACCTGACCGAGGCCTCGCACACCGTGCGCAGCGTCGGCACGGCCCTGGAGGCACTGCGCGAGGTCGCCCACCACCGGTTCGACGTGGTCATCCTCGACCTCGGCCTGCCCGACCTCGACGGGTCGGAGGCGCTGAAGATGCTGCGCGGCATCACCGACGTACCGGTGATCATCGCCACCGCGCGCGACGACGAGGCGGAGATCGTCCGGCTCCTCAACGACGGCGCCGACGACTACCTGACCAAGCCCTTCTCCGTCGAGCACCTCTCCGCCCGGATGTCCGCCGTGCTGCGCCGCGCCCGCGCGGCCGCCGGGGCCGAACCGCCCTCGCGCGTGCTGCGGGTGGGCGGCCTGGCCATCGACCCGCTGCGGCGGCAGGCCGAGCTGGACGGGGCCGTACTGGACCTCACGCGGCGCGAGTTCGACCTGCTGGCCTTCCTCGCCGGGCGGCCCGGGGTGGTCGTGGCCCGGCGCGAGCTGCTCGCCGAGGTCTGGCAGCAGTCGTACGGGGACGACCAGACGATCGACGTGCACCTGTCTTGGCTGCGCCGCAAACTGGGCGAAACGGCCGCGCAGCCGCGCTACCTGCACACCCTGCGGGGGGTCGGCGTCAAGCTGGAGCCGCCGCGGTGAGATGGGCCCTGGTCAAGGTGTGCCTGGCGGTCACGGCCATGGTGGTCGTGGCCTTCGCCGTACCGCTCGGGCTCGTCGTCCAGGAGATGGCCAGCGACCGCGCCTTCTCCAACGCCGAGCGGCAGGCCGCGACCATCGGGCCGACCCTCTCCATCACCACCGACCCCGGGCAGCTGAGCAAGGCCGTGGAGTCCACGCAGATGGGCGCGGCCCGGCGGATGGCGGTCCACGTGCCCCCGGTCGGCGGCGGCGCCCCGGTGGAGATCGGCACCACGCGGGCCGGGGCGCACGCCGTGGAGGAGACCCGGCGGATGGGGCGGGCGATGACGGTCCGGCTGGCGGGGGGCGGCTCGGCGCTGCTCCAGCCGACCGCCCTGGGGTCGGGGGACATAGCGGTCGTGGAGGTCTTCGTACCGGAGAGCGAGGTCAGCAACGGCGTCGCGACGGCCTGGGTGGTCCTCGCGGGCGTCGGCCTGGCACTGATCGTGGGCTCGGTGGCGGTCGCCGACCGGCTCGGCGCCCGGCTGGTGCGCCCCGCGGAGCGGCTCGCGGACGCCGCGCACCAGCTGGGGGAGGGCCGGCTGGGCGCGCGGGTGCCGGAGGACGGCCCGAAGGAACTGCGTTCGGCCGCTGTCGCGTTCAACTCGATGGCGGACCAGGTGGTGGAACTCCTCGCCAACGAGCGGGAGCTGGCCGCCGACCTCTCGCACCGGCTGCGGACGCCGCTGACGGTGCTGCGGCTCAACACGGCCTCGCTCGGCGACGGGCCGGCCGCGGAGCAGACCCGGGCGGCGGTGGAGCAGCTGGAGCGGGAGGTCGACACGATCATCCGTACGGCCCGTGAGCAGCGCGCCCCGGCGTCCGGGGCGGCGGGCGCCGGGGCGGGCTGCGACGCCTCGGAGGTGATCCGCGACCGGATGGCCTTCTGGTCGGCGCTGGCGGAGGACGAGGGACGCGAGGTGCGGCTCGCGGGCGTGGACCGGACGGTGCGGCTCCCGGTCGCCCGGCCGGAGCTCGCGGCCGCCCTCGACGCCCTGCTCGGCAACGTGTTCCGGCACACGCCGGAGGGCACGCCGTTCGCGGTGGACGTCCATGACGCGGGGGACGCGGTCATCGTGCTCGTCTCGGACGCGGGTCCCGGGATCGCCGATCCGGACGCGGCGCTGCGGCGCGGCAACGACGGCGGGCGGGACGGCTCGACGGGGCTCGGACTGGACATCGTGCGCCGGGTCGCGGAATCCACGGGCGGTGACGTGCGGATCGGGCGTTCGATGCTCGGAGGCACCGAGGTCAGGGTGTGGATCGCCCTGGACGACCGGGCGCGGGGCGGGGCGGGCGGCGTACGGACGCGCAGGGTGAGCCGGCGCAAGCGGCGCGGCTGACGCGTACCGTACGGGTTGTTGGTCGTTGGTCGTTGGATTCTCCCTTTCGCTCCTCCCTTCCCCCAACGGAATGGAACCGGTCATGCGATACGCAGTCCTCGGCACCGGCATCGTCGGCCGTACGGTGGCCGACCGCCTCGTCTCCCTCGGACACGACGTGGTCATCGGCACCCGGGATCCCGGGGCCACCCTGGCCCGTGCCGAGTACGCCGAATGGCAGGAGGCCCACCCGCAGGTCGCCCTCGCCCCCTTCGCCGACGCCGCCCGGCACGGCGACGTCCTGGTCAACGCCACGGGCGGGCAGGTCAGCGTCGCCGCCCTGACGGAGGCGGACGCCGCGCACCTGGACGGCAAGGTGCTGATCGACATCGCCAACCCGCTGGACTTCTCGCGGGGGTTCCCGCCCACCCTCGATCCGGTGGACGACGACAGCCTGGGCGAACTGCTCCAGCGGACGTTCCCGGGGCTGCGGGTGGTCAAGACGCTGAACACGATGAACTGCCGGGTCATGGTCGATCCGGCGCGGGTGCCGGGCGAGCACACGGTGTTCCTGTCGGGGGAGGACGCCGACGCCAAGAAGTCCGTGCGCGAACTGCTGTACTCCTTCGGCTGGCCGGAGGCGAGCGTGCTCGACCTCGGGGGCATCGAGTCGGCCCGCGGTACGGAGATGCTCCTGCCCATCTGGCTCCGGCTGATGGGGACGCTCGGGCACGCGGACTTCAACTTCCACATCCAGGGCGCCACGGCGGCGGCCGGCGACTGAGGGCCTCGCGGAGGTCTTTGCGGGGGCCCTCGCGGGGCCCCCGCGAGGGCGCCCGAGGGCCCCCTGCGCGGTCTGTCCGGGCAGGGGGCTCAGCCGCCGGAGTTCAGGCGCCGGGCCTGGGCGCGGCCGACCTCGGCGGCGCGGTGCAGGTAGTCCGCGATGACGGCGAGTTCGGAGTCGGAGTAGCTCTCCAGGACCGCGCCGAAGGCCCGGCCGGGGGTGTCCCAGGCCTCGCCGATGCGCCGGCGGGCCTCGGGGGCGAGGGCGACGAGGGAGCGGCGGCGGTCGTGGGGGTCGGCGAGCCGCTCGACGATGCCGGCTTTGACCAGACGGTCGACGAGGCGGGTGGCGGAGCCGGAGGTCAGGCCGGTGAGGCGGGCGATCTCACCGGTGCTGACGGGGCCGGGCTCCATGCCGAGGAGCCCGACGCACTGCATGTCGGTGGGGTGCAGGCCGACGTGGTCGGCCATCGCCTGGTTGAAGAGCGAGTAGTCGGCGTAGTGGCGCTGGCTCTCGGTGACGATGCGCGCGAGCAGCTCGGCGCGGCTCCACTCATCACGGGCGGGGTCACTCGAACGAGGGGAATCGGTTGACATCGGCTTCTCCATGCCTGAAATTTATCTGTGTGGCGCAGAGTATTTGTGATGCAGAATCTGTGCCGCGTACTCATCCTAGCGCGGACACCGTCCGCACGGACAGGGAGCAGGACCCGTCATGTCGATCCTCGTCACCGGTGCCCGCGGCGCCGTCGCCCGCGGCCTCGTCTCCCTGCTCGCCGCCCGCGGCGTGCCCCACCGCCTCGCCTCCCGCGAGCCGGATACACCCGAAACCGTCCGCTGCGATCTCGGGGATCCCGCGACCTTCCCCGGCGCCCTGGCCGGAGTCCGGTCCGTCTTCCTCTACGCCGAGGCCTCCGCCGTCGACGCCTTCGTCAAGGAGGCCGTCACCGCCGGAGTCGAGCATGTCGTGCTCCTGTCCTCCTCCTCGGTGCTCGCCCCCGGCGCCGCCGAGAACCCGCTGGCCGCCTCCCACCTCGCCGTCGAGGAGGCCCTGCTGGCCTCCCCGCTGCACACCACCCTGCTGCGCCCCGGATCCTTCGCGAGCAATGCCCTCGGCTGGGCCTGGTCGCTGAAGTCCGGCCGCCCGGTCCACCTGCCCCATCCGGGAGCCCACTGCGACCCGGTCCATGAGGCCGACCTCGCCGAGGCCGCGTTCGCCGTCCTCACCGACCCGGCCCTCGGAGGCCGCGCGTACCATCTGACGGGTCCGCACTCGCTGACGTTCGCGACCCAACTCGCGATACTCGGGCGGGTTCTGGGGTCCCCCATACCGTTCGAGGCCGTCACCGCCGAGCAGTGGAAGGCCGAGGTCGGCGCGTACATGTCCGGCGCCTACGCCGACGCGCTCCTCGACTACTGGGCCGCGAGCGACGGGCTCCCGGTCGAGACCACCGACGCCGTCGAGCAGCTCACCGGCCATCCGGCCCGCACCTTCGAAACCTGGTGCCGGGACCACGCGGAGGCGTTCCGGTCCCAGGGAGCCCAGGCGGTGTCCGGCGACGTCCGCGCCGCCCCGTAGCCACCTCACGAAAGCGAAAGAAAGATGACCGCGCAGAGCCCACCCGTCGACCACGAGCTCATCGAGGCCGCGGCCCACGTCGCACGCACGCGCAGCCGCGGCGACAACCACACCATGGCGGCCGCCGCCCGTGCCCGGGACGGCCGGATCGTCACCGCGATGAACGCCTACCACTTCACCGGCGGCCCCTGCGCGGAGCTGGTGCTCCTCGGCACGGCAGCCGCCCAGGGCATCCACGAGCTGGACACGATCGTCGCCGTGGGCGACCGCGACCGCGGGGTCGTTCCCCCCTGCGGACGGTGCCGGCAGGTCCTTCTCGACTACTTCCCGGCACTGCACGTCATCGTCGGGGCGGGCGAGCGGCTCCGGACCGTGTCCATCACCGATCTGCTGCCCGAAAGCTACATATGGGCCGACCACCAGCTCGACACCGAGGAAACCGGGCCACCCGGAACGGACTGACAGCACAACGCAGAGGGCCCCGGCCGCTTTCGCGTACCGGGGCCCTCTCGCAGGGTGAGTGACGGGACTTGAACCCGCGGCCACCTGGACCACAACCAGGTGCTCTACCAGCTGAGCTACACCCACCATGTCCGGTCGGAAAACCGACCGGCCGAAGAAAAGGGTACAGGGTCCGGGAGGGTGCTCGCGCCCCCCTTTTCCCCGTCCCGTCTCCGGAGGCTTCCGCCGGGTCCTATTCGGCGGACAGGGTGTGCTTGGCGGCGATCGCCCGGGCGGTGTCCGAGTCGGGCCCGGGCTGCGGGACGAAGACGGCCTCCCGGTAGTACCGGAGCTCGGCGATGGACTCCCTGATGTCCGCGAGCGCCCGGTGGTTGCCGTTCTTCGGCGGGCTGTTGAAGTACGCCCGCGGGTACCAGCGGCGCGCCAGCTCCTTGACCGAGGACACGTCCACGATCCGGTAGTGGAGGTGGCTCTCCAGCGCGGGCATGTCGCGCAGCAGGAATCCGCGGTCGGTGCCGACCGAGTTCCCGCAGAGGGGCGCCTTGCGCGGCTCCTTCACGTGTTCCCGTACGTACGCGAGGACCTGCGCCTCCGCGTCGGCGAGGGTGATCCCGTCGGCCAGCTCGTCGAGCAGTCCGGAGGCGGTGTGCATCTCGCGCACCACGTCGGGCATGGTCTCCAGGGCCGCGTCCGGCGGGCGGATCACGAGGTCCACGCCTTCGCCGAGCACGTTGAGCTCCGAGTCGGTGACCAGTGCGGCCACCTCGATAAGTGCGTCGTCCGTCAACGAGAGCCCGGTCATCTCGCAGTCGATCCACACCATGCGATCGTTCATGCGGCCCAGCTTATGCGGATTACGCGGAAGGTCCCCCGCTTCGGTGGTGACCGATGCGGGGGACCTTCCTCAGGCAGTGCCCGTGGCGGGAGTTACGCGTGCTCGCGCAGCACCCGGTTGGGGGCGTACAGCTCCGTGACCGTCGGGCCGGCCGCGGCCAGGGCCGCCGCCGCCCGCTGGGGCTGCGCGGTGCGCTGGTGCGGCAGCGGACCGCCCGGCATCTCGGTGACCTGCGACACGTCGGCCTGCGGCCGGCGCGCCCGGTAGGCCGAGCGGTAGGCGGCCGGGGAGGACCCCAGCTGGCGCCGGAAGTGCCCGCGCAGGGCGACCGGCGAGCGGAACCCGCAGCGCCCGGCGACCTCGTCGACCGAGTAGTCGGAGGTCTCCAGCAGCCGCTGGGCCTGGAGTACCCGCTGGGTGATCAGCCACTGCAGCGGCGCGCTGCCGGTCAGCGAACGGAACCGCCGGTCGAAGGTGCGCCGGCTCATGTAGGCGCGGGCCGCGAGCGTCTCCACGTCGAACTGCTCGTGGAGGTGCTCCAGGGCCCAGGCGACGACCTCGGCCAGCGGGTCGGCGCCGATCTCCTCCGGCAGCGACCGGTCGAGATAGCGCTCCTGGCCGCCCGTGCGGCGCGGCGGGACGACGAGCCGGCGGGCCAGTGCCCCGGCCGCCTCGCTGCCGTGGTCCGTGCGCACGATGTGCAGGCACAGGTCGATTCCGGCCGCGGTGCCCGCGGACGTCAGCACGTCGCCGTCGTCGACGAACAGCTCGCGCGGATCGACATGGACGGACGGGTACCGCTTGGCCAGCGTCGGCGCGTACATCCAGTGCGTCGTCGCGGGCCGGCCGTCCAGCAGACCGGCGGCGGCGAGCACGAAGGCCCCCGTGCACAGTCCGACGATCCGGGCGCCCTCCTCGTGCGCCAGACGCAGTGCGTCGAGCGCCTCCGGAGGCGGCGGTGAAGTGATCGAGCGCCAGGCGGGAACGACGACCGTGCCTGCCCGGGCGATCGCCTCCAACCCGTACGGCGCGGTGAGCTCGAGTCCGCCGGTGGTCCGCAGCGGACCGTCCTCACCGGCGCAGACGAGCAGTCGATAGCGTGGAACTCCCGCGTCCTGCCGGTCGATGCCGAACACGGAAAGTGGAATGGAGCTCTCGAAGATCGGGCCGCCGCTGAACAGCAGCACAGCGACGATCTCCCTGCGGCGACGCCCCGCGAGCTTCCTGCCGGCGTCCGCGACGACGGCGGTGGAATCCTGGCTCATGGCTAAGCCCCCCTTGGGTGTCGCGACTCCTTGGTCTGGTCGCACCTGCACGTTTCCCCTCGGCCTTGCACGTGGATCCCCCGCCGTAAATACATGATCGAATCTACTGCGTCCCGTGGTGTCGGCGTGACAAGTTCAGCACGCAGCGCTATGTCGACTTGGCAACTTGGCGAAAAGCATTCGATCAGGAAGCCTTCCACTCCGCTACCGGAGTGGGAAGCGCGCCCTCCGGCCATGGCCAGTACCCGTAGGGTCTCGGAGCCCCCTCGGTGCCGTCGTCGCTGGTGGTAGGGGGGTTGAGGGGGCATTCCGGCAAGACCGGCATGGTTCCGGGAAGTTGGCTGAAAACATGCGGGTGTGGGTGTGCGAATCAGTCAGTCCTCTGGGGAGATTCCACCGGACGTGTGGCAGCCGCGGCCCCCGGACCCGCTGCCGGCGCGCGAACGCCGGCGACGCCGGCCCGGCGGCACCCGGTCCTCGGCGAGGACCAGGGCGGCCCGCTGCGCCTTCTCCGAGTAGCGCAGCATCGCCCGGCACGCCGCCGTGACCGCGACCAGCCCGAGGGTGGCGACGGCGGCCCCGCCGAAGGAGGTCCCGTACACGACGAGCACCACGGGCACGAGCAGGCAGCTGAAGGCGGCCCAGCGCACCACGTCACCCGCCGGGTCGTCCTGGGGGCGTCTCGCCGAGCGCACGGACGAGTGAACGGGGGCGGGCGTGAAATGCGTTGTCGCGCCGGCCTGCCGCCCGGACCCGGAGGGCCGGGAGGTCCGGGGGGAGTGGGCGGAGTGGGCGGAGTGGGTCGGCTGAGCGGGCTGGACGGGGTGAACCGGATGGCCGGGCACGGCGTGCTCCCTGCGGGCTCTTCCTGGGCGGTCGGACGTCTGTCCAACGGCGCGCGGCGCGGCTCGGTCACTGCGCGCACGGGTGGCACGCGAGGGGCGGGCGCGGCAACTCGTCACTGGCTGTAGGGGACAGCGGCCATTGCCAAGGAGCCCTGTCTCCGGCATGCTCCCTGGGACGCTCTCCAAGGGCGGCAAGCCCTGTGCAGGACAGGAGTGTCGCCGTACCCTGGTGGGTAAGGGCTTGGGAAGATGCTTCCCGGACAGAGCTCCGTCACCCAGAGTCGTCGTTTTTTCAATCGTCGCTTCCGCCCATTCGCCGCCCCGTCGCCTTGTCCCTTCCCCCGAGGACCTCTCCGCCGAGACACCCATGGCCGGTCACGAATTCCCCGAACCCGCGGACCGCAAGCGCAAGCCCCTCGCCGACCACGCGTCGAGCGACCTGCGCGCGGTGGAACAGACACGTCACCCCTGCGACCCGGCCTTCCGGCACGGGGTGGTGGTGGGCTTCGACGGCTCCACGTCCAGTGAGCGCGCCCTCGCGTACGCGATCGGCATGGCCCGCCGGTCCGGCTCCGGCCTGATCATCGTGCACGTGGCCAACCGGCTGCCCACCACCGTGTGGGCCGGCTGCGAGCCGCCCGTCTTCGTGGACGTACCGGACCACCGCACCGAGGTGCTGGGACTGGAGCTCGCCTGCGCGGACTACCTCTCCGAGGTGCCGTGGATCCTGGTGGAGCGGGGCGGGGACATCTGCCACGAGCTGGAGGAGGTCGGCCGGGAGTACTCGGCGGACGCCATCGTGGTCGGCTCCACGCACGGGATCGTCGGCCGGATCTTCGGATCCGTGGCGGGCCGGCTGGCCAAGCGCGCGCAGCGACCGGTTGTTGTCATTCCGTAACCGGCTGTACGTCGCTCGTGCGGTTGTGAACCCCCATGTAAAGGGTAGATAAGTGCTGCTGGGACGCAGCAAACAACTGCAGATCGAAGGGAGCCCGCCGTGGACAATGGTGTCTCTGCGGGAAGCACGGCCTCGACTTCGACCCTCGGGCACATAGCCCTGGGTCTCACCCTTCTCGCATTCGGTATCGGCCACACCGCGATCGTCAGCGGAGTGTCCGTCGCCAACTCCGTGTCACTCGCGACCTACGTCGGCGGTATCGCCCTGTTCGTCCTCGGAGTCCTCGAATTCCGCGGCGGAAACGGCTTCAACGGGACGGCGTTCGCGGGCCTCGGCGCCTTCTGGTTCACCTGGGCATCGGGGGCGGACGGAAAGGTTTCGGCACACGCGGCCGGACTGTTCCTGGTCCTCTTCGCCCTGCTCGCGCTGACCCTCACCTTGAGCGCCGCGAGCGGACTGTTCGGCCAGGGCGCGTACGCCCTGCTCACCCTCTCCCTGCTGCTCCTCGCGGTCGGCTCCTTCGCCGGCAGCGGCCCCGTCGCCAAGGTCGCCGGCTGGGTGGCCGCGCTCGCCGGGCTGATGTTCTGGTACGGCGCCACCGCGGCGCTGGCCCACTGGCCCGTCGCACTGGGCAAGTCCTCCGGCCGTGGCGCGGTCGCCGCGAGCTGAGGACCGTACGGAGGCGGACGTACGGCAGGCGAGGTGCGCAGGCCGGCGTACGGGATCGGCCCCCGGGGGGAATCCCCCGGGGGCCGATCCGCGTGGCCGGTCGGCAGGTGCGACTACTCGACCGTGACGGACTTCGCCAGGTTGCGCGGCTTGTCGATGTCCCGGCCCAGGGCCAGGGCGGTGTGGTACGCCAGCAGCTGGAGCGGGATGCCCATCAGGATCGGGTCCAGCTCGTCCTCGTTCTTGGGCACGAGGATCGTGTGGTCGGCCTTCTCCTGCTCGCGGTGGGCGACCGCGAGGATCCGGCCGCTGCGGGCCTTGATCTCCTCCAGCGCCGCGCGGTTCTTCTCCAGCAGGTCGTCGTCCGGGACGATCGCGACCGTCGGCATCGCCGGCTCGATGAGCGCGAGCGGGCCGTGCTTGAGCTCGGAGGCCGGGTAGGCCTCGGCGTGGATGTAGGAGATCTCCTTGAGCTTGAGGGAGGCCTCCAGGGCCACCGGGTAGCCGCGGACCCGGCCGATGAACATCATCGACTTGGCCTCGGCGTACTCGGCCGCCAGCTTCTTGATGTCCTCTTCGCCTTCGAGGATCTCCTGGATCTGCGCGGGCAGCTTGCGCAGGCCCTCGATGATCCGCTTGCCGTCGGTGACCGACAGGTCCCGGATCCGGCCCAGGTGCACGGCGAGCAGCGCGAAGGCCACGACCGTGTTGGTGAAGCACTTGGTGGAGACGACGCAGACCTCGGGGCCGGCGTGCACGTACACGCCGCCGTCGGCCTCGCGGGCGATCGCGGAGCCCACCACGTTGACGACGCCGAGGACGCGGGCGCCCTTGCGCTTGAGCTCCTGCACCGCGGCCAGCACGTCGTACGTCTCACCGGACTGGGAGACGGCGATGTAGAGGGTGTCGGGGTCCACGACCGGGTTGCGGTAGCGGAACTCCGAGGCCGGCTCGGCGTCCGCGGGGATGCGGGCCATGCTCTCGATGAGGCCCGCGCCGATCATGCCCGCGTGGTACGAGGTGCCGCAGCCCAGAATCTTGACCCGGCGGATGCCGCGCGCCTCGCGCGGGTCCAGGTTCAGGCCGCCCAGGTGCACGGTGTTGAAGCGGTCGTCGATCCGGCCGCGCAGCACGCGGTCGACCGCGTCGGGCTGCTCGGAGATCTCCTTGTGCATGTACGTGTCGTGGCCGCCCATGTCGTAGGAGGCGGCCTCCCACTCCACGGTCTCCGGGGTGGCGGTGGTCTTCGTACCGCTGGTCGTGTAGGTGCGGAAGTCGTCGGCCTTGAGGGTGGCCATCTCGCCGTCGTTCAGGGTCACGACCTGGCGGGTGTGGGCGATCAGCGCGGCGACGTCGGAGGCGACGAGCATCTCCTTCTCGCCGATGCCGAGGATGACGGGCGAGCCGTTGCGGGCCACGACGATGCGGTCGGCGAAGTCGGCGTGCATGACGGCGATGCCGTACGTGCCCTCGATCGCCTTGACGGCCTCGCGGACCTTCTCCTCCAGGGTGTCGGCCTTGGAGCGGGCGACGAGGTGGACGATGACCTCGGTGTCGGTCTCCGAGACGAAGACGACGCCCTCGGCCTCCAGCTTGGCGCGGAGCTCGCCGGCGTTGTCGACGATGCCGTTGTGGACGACCGCGACCTTGTTCTCGGGGTCCAGGTGCGGGTGCGAGTTGATGTCGCTCGGCGCGCCGTGGGTGGCCCAGCGGGTGTGCGCGATGCCGGTGGTGCCCGCGAAGCGCTTGGGCACGCGGGACTCCAGCTCGCGGACCCGGCCCTTGGCCTTGACGACCTTGAGCGCGGGGGACTTGGGGCTGTTGACGACGATGCCCGCGGAGTCGTATCCGCGGTACTCGAGCCGCTGCAGGCCTTCCAGCAGCAGCGGTGCCACGTCACGCTTGCCGATGTAACCCACGATTCCGCACATAAGGTCTTGCCCCTCCTGAAGTTCGTCTGCCCTTGCCGCAGTTGTCGCCGCGCCTGGCCGTCCGCCGGCCCTGTCGCTCAGCCGTAGACGATGCGGCGCAGCTGCCGGAGCGAGAGCTCCGGCGGCGCCACGGCGCGGTGCGGCAGCTCGGCCGCGATCCGTTCGAAGATCTCCGCGTTGACCGCCCCGCCGGACTGGAGCTCACGGTGGCGGCGGCGCACGAATTCCTCGGTCGTCTCGTCGAAGTACGCGAGTACGTCGAGCACCACCCGGGCGGCCTCACCGCGCTGCAGCGCGGTGCTGCGCACCAGGTGGTCGACGAGATCGTCATGAGACGGGCGGCGGTCGAGCACCCGTAGATACTGACTGGCCCCGGCCGGGAACGCAAAGATCCTGCCCGCAATCGGGCAGGATCCCCTTGGTCCAGACCAGTGGAAGGCGTGAATCCGGTCAGTGAAAGCCGGATGTAGGGGTCAGAAACGGCGCAAAACGGCCTGCTTGGCCGCGGCGAACTCCTCGGCCGTGAGGATGCCGCCCTGGTGCAGGTCCCCGAGCTCGCGCAGCCGGCGCAGCAACGCGTCGTGGTCCTCCGGGGCGACCGGCTCCGCGGCCGAGGCCGCCAGCTCCGGCACCGGCGCCTTGGACAGGGCCGGGGCGGGCTCGGCCGCCGCCGCGGCGGCCCGGGGGTGGGGCATCCGTACCGCCACGGCCGCCGCGACCAGCGCCATCAGCGGGTCCTTCTTGAAGCCGAACAGCTCCACCGTGTGCGGGTCGTACTTGGGCGCGGGAGCCGCCGGGGCACCCGCCAGGGTGAACCGGATCCACCCGTTCTCCAGGCCCTTCGAGGGGGACCACTCCACCGCGCGCAGGTCCCCGACCCGGAACTCGCGCGGCCCGCCGGAGCTCTTGGCCTCCTCCGTCGTCCAGTTCCAGTCCAGCGCCACCCGGTCCCCGTCGAAGGCCACCGTCCCGTCCCCGGCGGCCACCGAGATCGGCACGGCCGGACCCGGCAGCAGGTACGCGTCCGCCGGGCCGGGGTCCACCTGGTCGAGCAGCAGCGCGCTCCGGACCTCGTCCACGAAGTACTCCGCCACCCCGGTGCGGTCCGCGTCCACCGTCAGCCGGTACGGATCGGAAGCCTCCGGCAGCCGCCCGCCCGTCACCTGGAGCAGCGGGTCGGCGCCGTCACGCAGCCTCAGCCTCAACCGGCCCGCCCTGCGGCCCGGTTCGTGGCTGATCCCGGCGAGCGCGCGCAGCGGGACCACCACCTCGCCCAGCGTCTGGCGCAGCAGCCCCACCCCCTTGTCGCGGCCGGGCACGATCCGCACCGCGTCCCCGTCGAAGGTCCATGTGCCGTCCTTCTGGATGATTTCCGCCATCCGCCGATTCTCGCACCGGCCCCGGCGCGCCAGTCGGCCTATACCTGACCTATGAGAGTCCTGCGACGCACGCTCGGCACACTCCTCGCCCTCGGCGCGGCCGTCTCCTGCGCCTCGTCCCCCGCCGCCGACGCCAGACCCGGGGACGGCCGGCCGGCCGCCCTCGCCCCGTACGCACAGCTCCTGCCGGCGCCCGCCTCGGCCCGCGCCGCGGGCCCCGGGTACGCGGTGGGCCCGGGCACCGTCATCCGTACCGGCCCGGGCGGGGGCGAGGAGGTCCGGCGGGTCGGTGAGCTCCTCGCGGAGCAGCTCCGGGCCTCCAGCGGACTCCCGCTGCCGGTCGTCGACGGAGCCGCCGGCGACGGGATTCGGCTGCGGCTCGACGAGGGGGCCGGGGGGACCGGCGCCGAGGGCTACCGGCTGGAGGCCGGTCCGGGCGGGGTCACGCTGAGCGCCCGGACCCCGGCGGGGCTCTTCCACGCGGGCCAGACGCTGAGCCAGCTGCTGCCGGTGACCGGGCCGGGCACGGTGCCCGGCGGCGAGATCACCGACGCGCCGCGGTTCGCGTACCGGGGGGCCATGCTGGACATCGCCCGCCACCACTTCACGGCCGAGCAGGTCAAGCGGTACGTGGACCAGCTCGCCCGGTACAAGGTCAACACGCTGCACCTGCACCTGACCGACGACCAGGGCTGGCGGATCGCCATCGACTCCTGGCCGCGGCTGGCGGAGTACGGCGGCGGCAGCGAGGTCGGCGGCGGTCCCGGCGGGTACTGGACGAAGGACCAGTACCGGGACCTGGTGGCGTACGCGGGCGAGCGGTACGTCGACGTGGTCCCGGAGATCGACATGCCGGGGCACGTGAACGCGGCCCAGGCCTCCTACCCGGAGCTGAACTGCGACGGGAAGGCGCGCGAGCGCTACACCGGGACCAAGGTCGGCTTCAGCTCGCTGTGCGTCGCGTCGGAGCGGACGTACGAGTTCGTCGACGACGTGCTCGGCGAGCTGGCCGAGCTGACCCCGGGCCGCTACCTGCACATCGGCGGCGACGAGGCGCACTCGACGCCCGCCGCGGACTACGCGGCGTTCATGGACCGAGCCCAGCGGGTCGTCGCGCGCCACGGCAAGACGGTGGTGGCCTGGCACCAGCTGGCGACGGCCCGCCCGGCGCCGGGGGCGGTGCTCCAGTACTGGGGCCACGACAAGACCGCGGCGAGCGAGAAGGCGGCGGTGGCCGCGGCGGCGAAGGCGGGCCACCCGCTGGTCCTGTCGCCCGCGGACCGGCTGTACCTGGACATGAAGTACGACGCGGCGACCGGGCCGGGGCTGGCCTGGGCGGGCTTCGTCCCGGTGCGCAGGGCCTACGACTGGGACCCGGGGACCCACCTGGCCGCGGCCGGGGTCCCGGAGTCCGCGGTCCTCGGCGTCGAGGCGCCGCTGTGGACGGAGACGATCGCGAACCGCGCCGACCTGGAGCTCATGGCGTTCCCGCGGGTGCTGGGCCTGGCGGAGCTGGGCTGGAGCCGCGGCCCGCGCGACTGGGCCGAGTACGGCCGGCGGGTCGCGGCGCATGGCCCGCGGCTGGACGCCCAGCACATCGCGTACTACCGGGCGCCGGACGTCCCCTGGACCTGAGCCGAGGGGAGGCGGGTGCGCCGGCGAGGGACCGTATCGGCGGCGCACCCGCCCCCTTGATCACCGTCGCGGTGCGTAAGGCGCGACGGGGTTCTTGAGGGTGCCGATCAGCTGGAGGGCGGCCGCCGGGTCGGCGAGGTCCACCATCTGCTTGTTGTTGCGCAGCTGGAGCCGGTTCAGGCAGGACAGCTGGAACTCCTCGGCGAACAGGTCGTAGCGCTCGAAGCGCTCCGCGAGCTGCGGCATCGACTCCTGGTAGTCGATGCCGCACTCCGCGACCGCCCGCCAGAAGGTCTCCTCCTCGCAGATGCCCTCCGCCGCCAGGATCGAGCCGAGGAAGCGGAAGAAGCAGTCGAAGACGTCCGTGAAGATCGACAGGAGCTTCATGTCCTCCGGGATGTCGGCCCGGACGCGCTCGACGGCCGGCGGGAGCACCGCGTCGGGGTCCATGACCACGATCTCCTCGGCGATGTCCTTGAAGATCGCCCGCTTCACCACACCGTTCTCGATGACGAGGATGGTGTTCTCGCCGTGCGGCATGTACGCGAGGTCGTACTGGTAGAAGCAGTGCAGCAGCGGCAGGAGGTAGGCCCGCAGGTACGGCTTCAGCCACTGCGAGGGGGTCAGGCCCGACTCCTCGATCAGGGCGCCCACGAAGGACCTGCCCTCGGAGTCGACGTGCAGCAGCGAGGCCATGGTCGCCAGGCGCTCGCCCTCCTTCAGCGATCCCACCGGGGACTCGCGCCACAGGGCGGCCAGCATCTTGCGGTACGGCGAGTAGCGGTCGGTGGCGCGCTCGTACTGGCGGTGGTGGTAGCCGATCGCCGCGCGCTCGCGGATGATCGAGAAGTCCACCGACCGCAGCACCTCGTCGCCCTCGATCAGCTGGTGCAGCCAGTCGTTGATCGCCGGGGTGGCCTCCATGTAGGCCGCCGAGAGGCCGCGCATGAAGCCCATGTTGAGGACCGAGATGGCGGTCTTCACGTAGTGCTTTTCCGGCGTCGTGGTGTTGAAGAAGGTGCGGATCGACTGCTGGGCCAGGTAGGCGTCCTCGCCCTCGCCGAGCAGCACCAGCCGGCGGTTCGCGATCTCGGCCGCGAAGGTGACGGTGGTCTTGTTCCACCACTGCCAGGGGTGGACCGGCAGGAAGTGGTACTGCGCCGGGTCCAGGTCGAGGGCGGACAGCTTGGCCTCGAACCCCGCGACGGCGGCTTCGCCCAGCTCGGAGCGCATGAACGCGTCGTGGTCCAGGCCCGCGCCCGCCGTGAAGGTGGAGACGTCCTTGCGGGCGGCCACCCACACCAGGTGGACGGGGCTCGCCGTCTCCGGCGCGTACGAGAGGTACTCGTGCACACCGAAGCCGAGCCGGCCGTTGTTGGCGACGAAGCAGGGGTGGCCCTCGGTCATCCCGGTCTCGATGTCCTGGAAGGAGGACTTCGCGAGCACGGCGGCCGGAACCTGCGGCTTCGTGTACTTGAAGCCCGAGCCCGCCAGGGTGGAGGAGATCTCCTCCAGGTAGACCGGCAGGACCTCCGGGCTCAGGCCCAGCGACTCGCGCATCTCGATGTGGAAGTCGAGGGCGTCCAGCGGGAGGTCGGCGCCGTCCCGCAGCCGGGTGACCGAGGCCTCGTCCACCGCCCAGTGGTCCAGGGCGTGGCGGGCCGCGGTGAAGCGGTACTCGACCGAGCCGTCGTCGCTCAGGACCGAGTACGCCGACTCGGAGCCGTCGACCGGCTCCGGGGTCAGCAGGCGCTCGTGCGAGAACTCCGCCAGGGCCTTGCGGACCAGCGCGCGGTTCGCGCGGGCCCACAGTTCGGGGGAGAGGTGCGAGATCGCGTCGGCGAGGCTCATATGGAGCCACCCTTCAGGCCGGTGGCCGCCTCGAACTGCGCGCGGGTGCAGAAGCTCAGCAGGGCCGTCTTCTCCGGCTTGCGGACCGGGCCGTCGGGGACGAAGCCGACCGCCTCGTTCAGGGCGTGCACGGCCGTGTTCTCCACGTCCGGCTCCACCACCACGCGCTCGGTCCCCGGGTCGGCGAACAGCGCGGCCATCACCGTCGTGATCACGGCGCGGGTGAACCCGTGCAGCGGCCGGTCGCTCGGCGCGACGAGGAAGTGCATGCCGACGTCGCCGGGCCGCGCCTCGTACAGGCCCACCAGCTCCAGCTCGCTCGGGTCGTACTTCTCCATCAGGAAGGCCGGGCGGCCCTCGTGGAGGCCGATGAAGGCGTCGTGGTGCTCGTGCGCGGCGATGCGCATGTACTCGCGCTCGACCTCCGGCAGCGAGGCGTCCTGCATCATCCAGAACGAGGCCTTGGGGTGGGTGACCCAGCCGTGGAGCAGCTCCGCGTCGGCGAAGGGGTCCAGCGGGCGGATCCCGAAGGTGCCGAGGACGGCGTCGGTGCGGGTGTAGAGGGTCTCTGCGGTGGTGCTCATGCGTGGCTGCCTTCCGGGGCGGCGAACTGCTGGAACGCGATGGACTTCTCGACCTTGTAGTACTCGCGGCCGAGGAGCTCTCCGACGATGTACGCGTTGCGGTACGCGGCCATGCCCAGGTCGGGCGAGGTGATGGAGTGGTTGTGCACCGTGCCGTTCTGCAGGAAAATCCCGCGGCCGGTCACGTCGATGCTGTAGTTGCGGGCCGCGTCCGGCCGGCCGTGGCCGTCGAAGGCGAGGCGTTCGCGCACCGGGTTCAGGAACTCGGGCAGCGCGTACTTGTACCCCGTCGCGAGGATCAGGCCCTCGGTGGCGAGGGAGAAGTCGCGCTCCTGCTCCTCCTGGCGCAGCCCCAGGGTGTACGTGCCCGTGGTGGTGTCGTACGCCGCCGAGTTCAGCGAGGTGTTGGTCAGCAGGGTGGTCGGGACGGGGCCCGGCGAGGTGACCTTCTTCTGGTAGAGCAGGTCGAAGATGGCGTTGATGAGCTCGCCGTCGATGCCCTTGAAGAGGTTCTTCTGCTGGATTTCGAGCCGGTAGCGGGTCTCCTCGGGGAGCGCGTGGAAGTAGTCCACGTACTCCGGGGACGTCATCTCCAGGGTGAGCTTCGTGTACTCCAGCGGGAAGAACCGCGGGGAGCGGGTGACCCAGTCGAGCCGGTAGCCGTACACGTCGATCTCGGAGAGCAGGTCGTGGTAGATCTCCGCCGCGCTCTGGCCGGAGCCGATGAGGGTGATCGACTTCTTCCGCTGGAGCTCCGCCTTGTTCTGCACGTAGGCGGAGTTGTGCGTGAAGTCGCCGCCCAGGCCGGCGCAGGCCTGCGGGAGGTGCGGCGGGGTGCCGGTGCCCAGGACCAGGCGGCGGGCGCGGTGGGTCTCGCCGCGGTCGGTGTGGACCTCGTACACCTCGGCCCGTTCGTCGTAGGTGACCTCCGTGACGGAGGTGGAGTACCGGACGTTGGTGAGGCGGTCGGCGGCCCAGCGGCAGTAGTCGTTGTACTCGGTCCGCAGCGGGTAGAAGTTCTCCCGGATGTAGAAGGAGTACAGCCGGTCCTTGTCCTTCAGGTAGTTCAGGAAGGAGAAGGGGGAGGTCGGGTCGGCGAGCGTGACCAGGTCCGACATGAACGGCGTCTGCAGGTGCGCGCCGTCCAGGAACATCCCGGCGTGCCACTCGAAGTGCGGCTTCGACTCGATGAAGAGGCCGTCGAGTTCGTCGATCGGCGCGGTCAGGCAGGCGAGTCCCAGGTTGAAGGGGCCGAGGCCGATGCCGATGAAGTCGTGGGGCTCAGTGGTGGACGGCAAGGGATTCTCCCAGGAACTGCTCGGCGTGTGCGGCGAGGAGGTCGAGGACGGCCGCGATGTCGGACGTCGTGGTCTGCGGGTTGAGGAGGGTGAACTTCAGGTACTGGTCGCCGTCCACCTTGGTGCCGGCGACGACGGCCTCACCGGAGGCGAACAGCGCCTTGCGGGCGTGCAGGTTGGCTTCGTCGACGAGGTCCTCGCGGACCTCGCCCGGGGGGACGTAGCGGAAGACCAGGGTGGAGATCTGCGGGCGGACGACGACCTCGAAGCGCGGGTCGGCGTCGATGAGGGCCCAGCCCGCGGCGGCCAGGTCGATGACCTCGTCGAAGAGCGAGCCGAGGCCGTCGGCGCCCATGGTGCGCAGGGTCATCCAGAGCTTGAGCGCGTCGAAGCGGCGCGTGGTCTGGATGGACTTGTCGACCTGGTTGGGGATCCGCTCCTCCGCCATGCGACGGGGGTTGAGGTAGTCGGCGTAGTACGTGGCGTGCTTGAGGGTGTCGCGGTCGCGCACCAGCATCGCGCTGGAACTGACCGGCTGGAAGAACGACTTGTGGTAGTCGACGGTGACGGAGTTCGCGTGCTCGATGCCGTCGAGCAGGTGCCGGCGGGTCGGGGAGACCAGCAGTCCGCAGCCGTAGGCGGCGTCCACGTGCATCCAGGTGGAGTGCTCGGCGGCCAGGCGGGCGATCTCGGGGAGCGGGTCGATGGACCCGAAGTCGGTGGTGCCGGCGGTGGCGACGACGGCCATCGGGTAGAGGCCCTCGCGGACGCAGCTCTCCAGCTCCAACGCGAGCACGGAGGTGTCCATGCGGCGGTTGCGGTCGACGGGGACGGAGATGACGGCCTCGTAGCCGAGTCCGAGCATGGCGGCCGACTTCTTGACGCTGAAGTGGCTGGCCTCGGAGGTGAAGATGCGCAGCTTCGGCAGGACCTCGGACTTGGCCGGCGGGCGCTCGCCGCGCTGCATGACGGTGCGGCAGGCCTCGTCGCGGGCCAGCAGCAGGGAGTGGAAGTTGGACTGGCTGCCGCCGGAGGTGAAGATGCCGTCCGCGTCCGGGCCGAGGCCGATGCGCCGGGCGGTCCAGTCGATCAGGCGGCGCTCGATGAGCGTGCCGCCGATGGACTGGTCCCAGGTGTCCAGGGAGGAGTTGACGGCCGACAGGACGGCCTCGCCGAGGACGGCGGGGATGACGACCGGGCAGTTGAGGTGGCCCAGGTAGCGCGGGTGGTGGAAGTACACCGCGTCGCGCAGGTAGACCTCCTCCAGCTCGTCGAGGACGGCGGCAGGGTCCTCCAGCGGCCGGTCCAGGTCGATCCCGTTGATGACCGGGGCGAGTTCGTCCACGGAGATGCCGGTGTGGGGCCGCTCGGTGGTCGCGATTTTCGCGGCGACGCGCTCGACGCCTTCCGTGACGGAACGCCGGTACAGGTCCGCGGTCGTCTCATTCAGCAGATGCGAGCGCATCAACGTTCCTCCGGGCAAGGGGGAGAGGGGGGTGGGGAAGATGATCCTTAGGTTAGCCTAACCTAAGTTCCTCGCCAAATAGAGAGGGGCCCCGGCCAAAAGCCGGGGCCCCTCTCTCAACTCACGTGCCTGCAAAGGCAGTTGTGGCTACAGCGCGGAAGCCGGGTCCTCGCTGGGTGCCCGTCCCGAGTACGCCTCGGCGAGGAGTTCCTCCTCGCTCGCACCGAGGCGCCAGTAACCGGTGAAACGCACCGCGCGCCGGTCGATGGAACGTTCCTGCACCAGATGCCTGCGCACCGCCCGAATGGTGCCGGCCTCGCCCGCGAGCCAGGCGTACGGAGCCTCTGCGGCCGGGAGCCCCGCAGCTCGGAGCAGCTCCACCACGCGCTCGGTGCGCTCCTTGCCCGCGCCGCTCCCGCGCACGATCCAGGTGATGTCGGCGTCGGCGCGGGTCGGCAGGTCGAGCCGGTCGTCGGCGTGCGGGACCTCGAACCAGGCCGAGACCCGCGTCCCGGCGGGGAGCCGGTCCAAGATCGCGGCGGCGGCCGGGAGCGCCGTCTCGTCCGCGTACATCAGCAGCGCGTCGGTGGCGGCCGGTGGCTGGAACCGTACGGACTTGTTCCGCGCCACGGCCGGGCCGATCGCCATGATGCGGCGGCCGGTGACGGCCCGTCCGGCCCAGTACGAGGCGGGGGAGGAGTCGCCGTGCAGGACGAAGTCGATGTCGACCTCGTCCGCGCCCCCGTCCGTACGGCGCTGCTCGCGCACGGTGTACGAGCGCATCACCGGGCGGTCGGCGTCGGGCATCGCGCGCCAGGCGCCGAACCAGGTGTCCTCATCGGTGGACGGGAGCACGGTGTGTTCCTCGTGCGCGGGCGGCAGGAAGAGCGAGAGGCTCTGGTCGTAGCCGCCCGAGCGGAAGCCCGCGAGGGACTCCCCGCCGAACGTGACCCGCAGGAACGAGTGCCCGAGCCGGCGGGTGCGCAGCACTTCGAGTTCGAAGAACCGGAAGTGGGCGGCTGCCGGTACGGCTTCGGAGGCCGTCGCGTCGGATGCGGTGGCGGTCATGCGGGAAGTCCCCCCTGGGAGTGGAAGCGGCGCCGGGTCGGGGCGCCGGGGCCGGCGGGGCCGGCCGCGGGGCCGGCCGCGGGTCAGCTGACCTTCTTGGCGCCCTGGACGGCCTTGGCGAGGTCCTCGAGGATCTTGGCGCACTTGTCGTACGAGTAGATCGGCTCGGTCACGCGCGGGGCGACCTGGCCGGCCTTGACGGCGGGCATCTCGGCCCAGGTCGGCTTGGCCTTCAGCTCCTCCGGCTGCAAGGTGCCGGTGCGGTTGTCGAGCAGGATCAGGTCGGCCTTGTACTTGCCGGCGTTCTCCCAGCTCAGGCTCTCGAAGAAGTTGCCCTCGCCCAGCTTGTCCGGGGTGACGAACTCGACGCCCAGGGACTTGAAGTACTTCAGGTCGGCCGAGGTGTCGGGGGAGGAGGCGTAGAACAGGTCGGCGGAGCCGGAGCCGACGAGGACCTTGATGCCCGGGTTGGCCTTGGTGGCCTCGCGGACCTTGGCGGCGGCGGCATCGAAGCGGGCCTTGCCGTCGGCGGCGGAGTTGGCGTTCATGTCGGCGCCGAGGGACTTGGCGAGGTCCGCGGTGCGCTCCAGGGCCTTGTCCATGGAGACGTCGCCGCCGACGCCGACGGCGGCGGCCGGGGCCAGCTTCAGGATCTTGTCCTTGGAGGCCTCGGGCACGTACCAGTAGGTGCCGTCCCAGGTGTTGGTGACGAGCAGCTCGGGCTGGAGGGAGGCGTACTTCTCCACGTTGAACTCGTCGTAGACGTTGCCGAGGATCTCGACCTTGGAGATGTCCATCGAGCCGGCCTGGACGTCGGGCTTGCCGTCGGCGGTCTTGGTCGGGCCGAAGACGCCCTTGACCTGGATGCCGTAGTCGTACAGCGCGGCGGCGGTGCCGGTGAACGCGACGATGTTCTTCGGCTTGGCCTTGAGGCTGATGTCCTTGCCGAGGTCGTCCTTGAAGGTCCAGGGGCCGGAGGCGGCGGCGCCCTTGTCCTTGTCGCCCGCCCCGCCCTTCGCCGAGTCGGAGCCACCGCATGCGGTGAGGGCCGCGACGAGGCCGAGAGCGCCGCCGGCGGCGATGAGACCGCGGCGGGAGAGGCGGGAGGTACGGGACTTGGGCATGTCTATGTCCGCTTTCGTGCGTGCCGGGCGGCCACGGGGCCGTTCAAAAGGAAGGTTAGCCTAACCTTGTCCGGAACTGGTAAGGGGGGCCTAAGTTCCCCCGGCAGGCCTCCTCCCCGGATACCCGCGGGAGCCTTCCCGCCGAACCGGCGGCGCCCGGCCCCGTCCGTTGGCATCATGGCCCTGCCGGGAAGACCTGACGGGGTGGGGTGGCGTCGCTGTGGCCGGTACGGGCGGGCACGACCAGGAGCTGCGGCAGGCCGAACTCGCCGAACGGGTGGCCCTGCTGGCCGACCGGGCCGGAGCGGACTCGGCGGCCTCGCTGATCCGGCGCACGGCCCGCCGCGCGGAATCCCCCCGGGCCCGGATCTGCGTCATCGGCGGCAGCAACGTCGGAAAGTCCCGGCTCGTCAACGAGCTGGTCGGCGCGGCGTGCGTACCGGTGTCCGTGCACGCCACGGACGGTCCGCCCGTGCTGATACGCCCCTTCGCCGCCGGACCGGCGCGATCCGGCCACTCGGCCGGGCCGGAGCCGGCCGCCGCTCCCGGGGACCCCGGGCCGGCGGGCCTGCGTACCGTACCGGTCGAAGTGCCGTCCGGGTCCTGGGCGGCCCGTACCGGGGTGGAGCTCGTCGACACCCCCGGCTGGGAGGGCTGGTCCGGAGTGCGGCAGCCCGACACCGCCGCCCTCGCCCGGATCGTCGGCGACTGCGACGTGGTGGTCGTCGTCACCGAGGCCCGCCGCGCGATGCTCGCCACCGAGCAGGCCCGGATCAAGGCGCTCGCCGCCGCCCCGCACAGCCCCCCGCTCGCCGTCGTCGTCACCAAACCGGCCGAGGTGGAGGACGAGGCGGCCGACATCATGCGCCGTGTCAACCACCTGGTCTCCACCCTGGCCCCCGAGGCGCTGGTCCTGACCGGACCGGTCCCCGCCCCCGGCACCGCGGAACCTGACGGCGTCGAGCCGCTCCGCGCCGTCCTCGGCCACTTGGCCGGGATCCGGCTGCGTCGCGCACTGCGGACCATCCGCAGGCTGCACCTCCTCGCCGCCACCTGTGCCCTCGTGGAGCAGGCCGCCGGGCGGGCGCTCGCGGACCTGGACCGGCCCGACCCGGTCCGGACGCGGGCCGCCCAGATCTGGCACACCGCCCACGAGAGCGCCCGCTTCCATTGGATCGTGCTCAGCGCCGATGCCGGGGAGTGGCGCGCCGCCCTCGTCCAGACGATCGCCGCCGAGGCGCGCAGGCGCCGCGCCGCCACCGCCCGCGAACTCGCCGCGCGCTTCTCGGGGATGCTGGAGACGCCGGAGGAAGCGCACTTCATCCGCCTCCACGCGATCCCGTACACCGCCGAGGCCCTCCAGCAGTTCGAGGCGTGGATCACCGAGGCCGTCGACCGGGCCGTCGAAGAGGACGTCCACCGGCTGCGCGGCATCCTGCTCCGCAACCGGCCCGGCGAGGAGCTGTTCCAGACACTGGCCGCCCCCGGCGCCGGGCGCGTCGTACCGGCCGCCGCCCTGCCCGCAGTCGCCGAGGAGGCCGCCGCCGCCGAGTCCCGCAACGCCACCGGCTGGGACGCCTCCTGGCTGCCGGAGTTCGTCGGCACGGCCATCGAGAGCGTGCTCACGCCCATGTCGGCCGAGGTCGTGGGCCAGATCGCGGGAGCGGCCGGCACGGCGCTGGTCACCGAAGCCCTCGAACACGGCCAGGCCGAGCGCCGGGAACGCGCCATCGACGACCTGGAACGGATCGTCGAGGCGGCGTTCACGGAACAGGTGGCACGGACCGAGTCGCGCGTCGGCCAGGTCTACGACCACTTGCTGAGCCGGGCGCGGGACCGCGACGAGCAGTGGTGGCGGCTGCACACGACGGCCGTCGCCGCCCAGCCGGAGTCCCTCGGCCACTGGCGTTCACTGCAGAGCACGGCGCGGACGCTGAGCCGCTCCGTGCACGCCCACCTCTCTCCCCTGGAAGGGGCCTGATGGCGCACGAGAAACGGCGGTCGGCGGCCGGGCAGGAATCACCGGCCGCGCAGTTCCGCGGCTGGAGCGAGAACATCGGAACGCTGCGTTCCTACTACCAGCGCCTGCAACAGGTGGCCGGCGAGGCCGCCGCCCTCATCGTCCCGCCAGGAACCCCGGGCGGCGCGCTGGACCTCGGGATCAACGGGGCGGTCTTCGAGCGCGAGACCTTCCGCATCATGGTGCTCGGCGAGTTCAGCAGCGGCAAGAGCACCCTGATCAACGCCCTGCTGGGCAAGCGGCTGCTGCCCACCAAGGCCAATCCGGCCACCGCCTTCACCACCGTCCTGCGCTGGGGCGAGACCGAGCGGGCCTGGCTGTACCGCGACGGAGACAGGCGCGGCTCCGAAACGGCCGTCACCACGGAGGAGTTCAAGCGCGAGGTCGCCCTCCAGATCGACGCCCACGGTGCGCCCCGGACCCCGTCCTTCGCGCTGGCCGTCGTCGAGCAGCCGCTGGAGCTGCTGCGCCGGTCCGTCGAGATCGTGGACTCGGCCGGCATCAACGAGAGTTCCGACCGCGAGCTCGTGACGCTGCGGTACCTGGAGGAGGTGGACGCCGTCGTGTTCGTCACCGACGCGGGACGGCCGTTCACCCTCCACGAGACCGAGAACTACCTCACCCGGGTCAGGAAACTCGGCCACCGCGACATCTTCTTCGTGGTCAACCAGTTCGACCGCATCGAGGAGGAGGAGCAGGCGGAGGTGATGAGCCGCTGCCGAAACGCCGTCGCCGAACTCGCCGGGGAATCCGGCCCCGCCCCCGCCAACGTCTTCTTCGTCAGCGCCCTGCAGGCCCTGCGCTCGCGCATCGACGGCAACGAGGAGGGGCTGAAGGCGTCGGGCATCGGTCAGCTGGAATCCGCCCTGGAAGTCTTCTGCATGCGCGACGCGGCCCGGGTGAAGTTCGTCCGGCTCGCCGAGTTCCTGCGGCACAACGCGGTCAACCTGCGCGTGCGCCTGCACGACGAGGGCGCGATCCTGATGAAGTCGACGGCGGAGCTGCGCGAGCTCCTCGACCGCAGCCAGTCGACCCAGGACCAGCTGCGCACCAGCGCCGACGCGATCCGCGACATCGTCGCCGGCAAGATCCTCGGCATGGAGAACGAACTGCAGCTGAGGTTCGGCGCGTTCCTCACCGAGATCAGCCGTGAGATCGGCGAATGGCACGTCACGACCGGCCCGGGCCGCCTGAGCCGCGCCATCCGCTCCTTCACCAAGGGCGGCCGCATCGCCGCCCAGCACGGGCTGATGGACGCGTACACGGTCCAGCTCCAGGAGCGCATGCAGGTCTTCTGCGCCCAGGAGCTCGACCACGTCATCGAGCAGCGGCAGGCCGATCTGGTGCGCCAGCTCGAACCGCTGATCCGGGCGCACGCCGACCTCCTCGACAAGCTCCGCGCGGAACTGACCGGATCGCAGTCGGAACGGGACCAGAACTACCTGATCTACACGCTGGCCATCGCGGCGGGCAAGGGCAACGGCCGCGACGGGCCGCGCCACCGCGACGACGTGCCGCTGATGTTCCGCCCCAGCTCGCTCATGGCGCTCGGCGCGGGCGGCGGCGCGATGGTCGTCGGCGGGACGACCGCGGCCGCCGCGGCCGGACTGATCAGCCTGGGCCTGACCGTCCCGCCGGTCGGCGTGGCCATCGCCATAGGCGCGGCGGTCGGACCGCTGCTGGCCTCGGGGGCGGTCTTCTTCGCCGACGGCAAGCTGCAGACGCGCGCGGCGGAGGAGTTCGCCGCGCACGTGAAGGACTCGGCGGCCCAGACCGCCCGGCAGTACGCGGCCAGCCGCGCCGCCGACCTGCGCGAGATGTGGGGCGGGATCAGCGGGACACTGCACCTCCAGCTCCAGGACCTCATCGGCATCGTCCAGCGCAACATCGAGGAGTCCCGGCAGGACGAGCAGGCCAAGGCGGGCATGCGGGACCAGCTCTACGCCTTCGAGCAGCGCATCACCGACGTCGAGCAGCACATCGCGAACTTCCTCCAGCCCTTCGTCTCCGAGGCGGAGCGCGAACAGGAGTAGTACGTGAACGCGAACGACCGCCGGCCCGATCCCGGTCCGGCGGTCGCTCCTGTCCGGTCGATCAGCCGGCGAAGCCCAGCTCACGGGCGATGAGCATGCGCTGCACCTCGCTGGTGCCCTCGCCGATCTCCAGGATCTTGGAGTCGCGCCACATGCGCGCCACCGGGTACTCGTTCATGAACCCGTAGCCGCCGTGGATCTGCGTGGCGTCGCGCGCGTTGTCGACGGCGACCGTGGAGGAGTACAGCTTCGCGATCGCCGCCTCCTTCTTGAACGGCTCCCCGGCGACCAGCCGGGAGGCCGCGTCGCGCCAGCCGATCCGCGCCATGTGGGCGCGCATCTCCATGTCGGCCAGCTTGAACTGGATGGCCTGGTTGTCGCCGATGGGCCGGCCGAAGGCCTTGCGCTCCTTCGCGTACTTCACCGACTCGTCGACGCAGCCCTGCGCGAGGCCCGTGGCGAGGGCCGAGATCGCGATGCGGCCCTCGTCGAGGATGCGCAGGAACTGGGCGTAGCCGCGGCCCTCCTGGCCGACCAGGTTGGCCAGCGGCACGCGTACGTTGTCGAAGGCCAGCTCACGGGTGTCCGAGGAGTTCCAGCCCACCTTGGAGTACGGCGCGGCCACCGTGAAGCCCGGGGTGCCGGACGGGACGATGATCGAGGAGATCTCCGGGCGGCCGTCCGCCTTGCGGCCCGTGACGGCGGTGACGGTGACCAGGCCGGTGATGTCCGTACCGGAGTTGGTGATGAAGCACTTCGAGCCGTTGATCACCCACTCGTCGCCGTCCTTGACGGCGGTGGTGCGGGTGCCGCCGGCGTCGGAGCCGCCGTCCGGCTCGGTCAGGCCGAAGGCGCCGAGGATCTCCCCGGAGCACATCCGCGGCAGCCACTCCCGCTTCTGCTCCTCGGTGCCGAAGAGGTGCAGCGGCATGGCGCCCAGCGAGACGCCCGCCTCCAGGGTGATCGCCACCGAGGAGTCGACGCGGGCCAGCTCCTCCAGGGCGATGCCGAGGGCGAGGTAGTCGCCGCCCATGCCGCCGTACTCCTCCGGGAAGGGCAGGCCGAACAGGCCCATGCGGCCCATCTCGCGGACGATCTCGTAGGGGAATTCGTGCCGCTCGTACAGGTCGCCGATCTTGGGGGCGACGACGTCGTGGGCGAACGCCTCGACGGTACGGCGGAGTTCCTCGTGCTCGGGGGTGAGCCGGTGGTCGAGGGCCATGGTTCTCGTTACTCCTTGTGGGAGAGGGCGCGGACGGTACGGGAAGGGCTCGGTCGGCCCAGTTGCTCCGCCATCCACGCGCTCGTGGCGGTGAGGGCGGTCAGATCGACGCCGGTCTCGATGCCGAGGCCGTCGAGCATCCACACCAGGTCCTCGGTGGCGAGGTTGCCGGTGGCGCTCTTCGCGTACGGGCATCCGCCGAGGCCGCCCGCCGAGGCGTCGACGGTGGTGACCCCGTGCCCGAGCGCGGCGAGGGTGTTGGACAGGGCCTGGCCGTAGGTGTCGTGGAAGTGCACGCCGATCCGGTCGGTGGGCACGCCCGCCTCGCCCAGCTCGCCGAGGAGGGCCAGGACGTGGCCCGGGGTGGCGACGCCGATGGTGTCGCCCAGGCTCAGCTCGTCGCAGCCGAGGTCCAGCAGGGCCTTGGCCACGCGGACCACCTGGTGGACCGGGACCGGCCCCTCCCACGGGTCGCCGAAGCACATGGAGAGGTAGCCGCGGACATGGGCCCCGCCCTCCTTGGCGCGGGCCACCACCGGCTCGAACATGGCGAGGGACTCGGCGACGGTCCGGTTGAGGTTGCGCGAGGCGAACGTCTCGGTGGCCGAACCGAAGACGGCGATGCGGGTGGCCCCGAGGGCGAGCGCGCGGTCCAGGCCGCGTTCGTTGGGGACGAGGACGGGCAGGTGCACCCCGGCGAGGTCGCCCAGCTCCGGGAACAGCTGCTCGGCGTCGGCCAGCTGGGGCACCCACTTGGGGTGCACGAAGCTGGTGGCCTCGATGGTGGTGAGGCCGGCGGCGGCGAGCCGGTGGATGAACTCGGCCTTGACGGCGGTGGGTACGGCCGTCTTCTCGTTCTGCAGCCCGTCGCGGGCGCCGACCTCGTGGATGCGGACGCGCGCCGGCAGCCCGGGGGCCGGGACGTTCATGGGCAGCCCGTTCACGACGTCTCCTCCTTCTCGTCCTCGTCCGGGGTGACGACGGCCAGGACCTGGTCCATGGCGACGGTGGTGCCGGGGGAGACGTCCAGCTCGGTGACGGTGCCGGAGTGCGGGGCGGAGATGACGTGCTCCATCTTCATCGCCTCGACGACGAGCAGGCTCTGCCCCGCGGCCACCTTGTCGCCGACGGCCACCTTGACGACGGTGACGGTGCCGGGCATGGGGGCGGCGAGGGTGTCCGCGCCGGCGTGCCCCGCGCCGGTGAGGGCGGCGACGACGGGGTCGTGGTCCTGCACGTGCCAGGAGTCGCCGTCGCGGCCCAGCCAGACCCCCTCGGGGGAGGCGGCGTACGAGAAACGGTGGGTGATCCCGTCGAGCTCCACCGTGAGGTGGTCCGGGGTGCGGCTGACGATCCGGCCGCGAGCCGGTGCCGGATCCCGGCCGGCGTCGGAGAGCAGGAGCTCGGTGTCGGCGCCCTGCGGGCGGGTGCGGACCAGGGCGGGCTCCTGGCCGGGGAGGCGGAAGTGGTGGACCGTCCAGGCGGGGGTGCCTCCGAGGCGCCAGCCGTCGGCGGCCCCGAACGGATCGACCCAGCCGTCCGCACCCGCCCGCGGCCGGGGCGCCCCGGCCAGCAGCGCGGCCGCGGCGTACACCTGCGGCGGGACGCCGTCCGGCAGCATGCCGGCCAGGTCCCGCTCGACCAGACCGGTGTCGAGGTTCCCGGACACCACGTCGGGGTGGGCCAGGAGGCGGCGCAGGAAACCGGCGTTGGTCTGGACGCCCAGGATCACGGTGTCGGCGAGGGCGCCGCGCAGCACCCGCAGGGCGGTGGCCCGGTCCGGGCCGTACGCGATCACCTTCGACAGCATCGGGTCGTACGTGGAGCCCGTGTCGACGCCCGCCACCAGCCCGGAGTCCGTCCGTACGGAACCGCCCGAGGGTTCGGAGAGCGCCAGCACCGTGCCGCCCGAGGGCAGGAAGCCGCGCGCCGGGTCCTCGGCGCAGACCCGCGCCTCGATGGCGTGCCCGGTCAGGGTGACGTCGGACTGGGAGAAGCCCAGCTCGGCGCCGGAGGCGACCCGCAGCTGCTGCTCCACCAGGTCCAGCCCCGTGACCAGTTCCGTCACCGGGTGCTCCACCTGGAGCCGGGTGTTCATCTCCATGAAGTAGTACGAGGAAGGGTCCCCGCCCGGGACGATGAACTCCACCGTGCCCGCGCCGACGTACCCGCAGGAGCGCGCCGCCTCCACCGCCGCCGCGCCCATCGAGGCCCGCAGCTGCGGGGTGAGCAGGACCGACGGGGCCTCCTCGATGACCTTCTGGTGACGCCGCTGGAGCGAGCACTCGCGCTCGCCCAGGTGGACCACGTTCCCGTGGGCGTCCGCCAGCACCTGGATCTCGATGTGGCGCGGCCGGTCCACCCACCGCTCCACGAGGAGCGTGTCGTCGCCGAACGAGGACCGCGCCTCGCGGCGGGCCGCCGCGATCTCCTCGCCGAGCACCGCCTCGTCGCGCACCAGGCGCATGCCCTTTCCGCCGCCGCCCGCCGAGGGCTTGAGCAGCACCGGCATGCCGATCTCCAGCGAGGCGGAGACCAGTTCGGCGTCGGTCAGGCCGCTGCCCGAGGAGCCCGGCACGACGGGCACGCCCGCCGCCTTCACGGTCTCCTTGGCGCGGATCTTGTCGCCCATCAGGTTGATGGCGGCGGCCGGCGGCCCGATGAAGGTGAGGCCGGCGTCGGCGCAGGCCTGCGCGAAGGCCGCGTTCTCGGCGAGGAACCCGTACCCGGGGTGGACCGCCTCGGCGCCCGTGCGCCGGGCGGCGTCGAGCAGCCGCTCCACCGACAGGTAGCTCTCGGCGGCAGCCGCCGGGCCGATCCGGACGGCCGTGTCGGCCTCCCGTACGTGCCGCGCGTCGGCGTCCGCGTCGCTGAAGACGGCCACGGACCGCACGCCGAGCTCCCGCAGCGTGCGGATGACCCGTACCGCGATCTCGCCCCGGTTCGCGACCAGAACAGTGCTGAACATCGAAGAAGTCCTCACGTCACAGACCACACGTCACATACGGAAGATGCCGAAGCCCGAGTCGCCCAGAGGGGCGTTCGCGCACGCGGTCAGGGCCAGCCCCAGCACCTGCCGGGTCTCCATCGGGTCGATGACCCCGTCGTCCCACAGCCGCGCCGTGGCGTAGTAGGCGCTGCCCTGTTCCTCGTACTGCGCCCGGACCGGGGCCTTGAAGGCCTCCTCGTCCTCGGTCGGCCACTCCTGGCCCGCACCCTCGATCTGGTCCCGCTTGACGGTCGCCAGTACGGAGGCGGCCTGTTCGCCGCCCATCACGGAGATCTTGGCGTTGGGCCACATCCACAGGAAGCGCGGCGAGTAGGCCCGGCCGCACATCGAGTAGTTGCCGGCTCCGTACGAGCCGCCGACGACCACCGTGAGCTTCGGGACCCGGGCGCAGGCCACGGCCGTCACCATCTTAGCGCCGTGCTTGGCGATGCCGCCGGCCTCGTAGTCGCGGCCGACCATGAAGCCCGAGATGTTCTGCAGGAAGAGCAGCGGGATGCCGCGCTGGTCGCACAGCTCGATGAAGTGCGCGCCCTTCTGGGCGGATTCGGAGAACAGGATGCCGTTGTTGGCGATGATCCCTACCGGGTGGCCGTGGATCCGGGCGAAGCCGGTGACCAGGGTCTGCCCGAACTCGGACTTGAACTCCTGGAAGCGGGACCCGTCCACGATCCGGGCGATGATCTCGCGGGCGTCGTACGGGGTGCGCGAGTCGACCGGGACCGCGCCGTACAGCCCGTACGGGTCCACCTTGGGCTCTTCCGGGGCCTCGACCGACCAGGGCAGGGCCGCGCGCTCGGGCAGGGTCGCCACGATGTTCCGTACGATCCGCAGCGCGTGCGCGTCGTCCTCCGCGAGGTGGTCGGTGACGCCGGAGGTCCGGGAGTGGACCTCGCCGCCGCCGAGCTCCTCGGCCGTGACCACCTCGCCGGTGGCGGCCTTCACCAGCGGCGGGCCGCCGAGGAAGATCGTGCCCTGGCCACGGACGATGACGGCCTCGTCGCTCATCGCCGGGACGTACGCGCCGCCCGCCGTGCAGGAGCCGAGGACGGCGGCGATCTGCGGGATGCCGGCGCCGGACATGCGCGCCTGGTTGTAGAAGATGCGGCCGAAGTGCTCCCGGTCGGGGAAGACCTCGTCCTGCATGGGGAGGAAGGCGCCGCCCGAGTCGACCAGGTAGAGGCAGGGGAGACGGTTCTCCAGGGCCACTTCCTGCGCGCGCAGGTGCTTCTTGACGGTCATCGGGTAGTACGTGCCGCCCTTGACCGTGGCGTCGTTCGCGACGATCACGCACTCGCGGCCGCTGACCCGGCCGATGCCGGCGATGACCCCGGCGGCCGGGGCCGCGCCCCCGTACATCCCCTCGGCGGCCAGCGGGGCCAGCTCCAGGAAGGGGGATCCGGGGTCGAGGAGGGCGTCCACCCGGTCGCGGGGGAGCAGCTTCCCGCGGGCCGTGTGGCGGGCGCGGGCCTTCTCGCCGCCGCCGAGCCGGGCCGCGTCGAGCCGGGCGCGCAGCCCTTCGGTGAGCTCGCGGTGGGCGGCCTCGTTGGTCCGCCAGGCCTCGGACGCCGGGTCCGCGGCGCTCGTCAGCACTGGTGCCTGCTGCATCGGTCGAGCTCCCTTGCTCGGTGCACGCTGTTAATGAGCGTTAACGCATGTACAGCTTAGGTTAACGAGCGCTAACGGCCCTGTCTAGAATGGATTCCCATGAGCACCAGAGCCGCCGCCCCGACCCGTCGCGAGCAGATCCTCAGCGAGGCCGCCCGCCTCTTCGCCGCGCGCGGATTCCACGGCGTCGGCGTGGACGAGATAGGGGCCGCCGTGGGCATCAGCGGCCCCGGCCTCTACCGCCATTTCGCGGGCAAGGACGCCATGCTGGCCGAACTGCTCGTGGGGATCAGCGAGCGGCTGCTGACGGGCGGCCGCCACCGCGTGGCCGCGGCCGCGGGCGACCCGGACGGCGTACTGGCCTCCCTCATCGACGGGCACATCGACTTCGCCCTCGACGACCGGGCGCTGATCACCCTCCACGACCGGGAGCTGGACCGGCTGCGCGAGGCCGACCGCAAGCTGGTGCGCCAGCTCCAGCGGCAGTACGTCGAGCTGTGGGTGGAGGTCGTACGGGAGCTGCACCCGGAGGTCGGCGAGGCCGAGGTGCGGGTGGCCGTGCACGCCGTCTTCGGCCTGCTCAACTCCACCCCGCACCTGGCGGCGCTCGGCCGGGAGGCGACGGAATCGCTCCTGCGGCGGCTCGCGCACGGGGCGTTCGGGGCGCTGTCGGGGTGAGTCGACGCGTCCGCTGGTCGAAATGGCGCCGCCGCGGTGGGCCGGGCGGCGGCAGAATGGGCCGCATGCCGAAGCCGATAGAGACGCACGTACCGAGCCGCGCCGAGCTCGTCGACCACCTGGTCCGCACCCGGATCGCGGGTCAGGTCGCGACGCCCCGGGAGAACAACCTGTCGCACTACCGCAAGCTGGCCAACGGCGACCGGCACTACTGGCTGGGCCTGGAGCTGGGCGACCGCTGGACGGACGAGCAGGACGTGCTCGCCGTCATGGCGGAGCGGGTCGGGGTCGTCGACGACGCGGCCCACCGCTTCGGCCAGGACACCATCGACCCGGAGCTGACCGTCTCGGGCCTGGACCGGATGGCGGCGCGCCTGCGCAAGGCGGCCCTGGACCGGCAGAGCGTGCTGTTCGCCACGGGGCACCCGGGCGGCCTGCTGGACGTCCACCGGGTGACGGCGGCGGCGCTGCGCGCGGCGGGCTGCGAGATCGTGGTGATCCCCGCGGGGCTGGTGGCGGACGAGGGCTCGGTGTGGCAGCTCGCGGACGTCGCCGTGCTGGAGCGGGGTGCCACCTTGTGGCACACCCACTCGCCGGAGCCGATGGCCGCGATCCTGGACGGGCTGGCGGCGGAGAACCGTCCCCAGCCGGACCTGGTCGTGGGCGACCACGGCTGGGCGGGGTGCGCGGCGCAGCGCGGGCTGGACGCGGTGGGGTACGCGGACTGCAACGACCCCGCGCTGTTCCTCGGCGAGGCGGAGGGCACCCTCCAGGTGGCGGTTCCCCTCGACGACCACGTCCGCGACCCGCGCTTCTACGACCCGATGGTCGCGTACCTGCTGTCGGCAGCGGACCTGCTGTAGGGCGGGATGCGCCGCCCGGGCCCCGCCGGCTAGCCGAGCCAGTTCGTCATCTCGGTCTGGACGGCGGAGCCGTCGAGGTCGGCGAGCTTCATGCCGACGAAGTCGCGCGCCCAGTCCGAGGTCTGGATCCGGAACGGCATCTTCTCGGCGGTCAGCGCGTCGACGACCGGCGCCGCCGCCTGCTCGGGGGTCTGGGCGGTGTCGCTGCCGAAGGACTTGAGGGCGTGGTCGATGTAGCCCTGGAGGGGCGGGGCGTACGGGCCCGCCTGGGCGAGCAGCGCCGGGATGTCCAGCCCGACGTTGTTCACGAACTCGCTGGCGACGGCGCCCGGCTCCACGACGGCCACCTGGACGCCCGCGGTCGCGGCGACCGGGGCCAGGGACTCCATGAAGCCCTCGACGGCGAACTTGGCGGCGCAGTAGGACTCGTTGAACGGCTGGCCGACGACGCCCCCGACGCTCGTCACGGTGATGACCCGGCCGCCCGAGGCGCGCAGGTGGGGGAGGGCGGCGCGGGTGAGCTCGACGACGCCGAAGAAGTTGACCTCCATCACGGACCGCACCCGCTCCATCCCGTGCTGCTCGATCGTGCCCACGAAGCCGGCGCCCGCGTTGTTCACGACCGCGTCGAGGTGTCCGTGCTCGGCGACGACCTCGGCCACGCAGGCGGCCACGGAGTCCGCGTCCGTCACGTCGAGCCGCTTGACCTGGATCAGGTCGGAGACGCCGGCCTCGGCGGCCGCCTGGTTCAGGGCGTCGGCGCGCGTGGTGTCCCGCATGGTGGCGACGGTGTGCCAGCCCGCCCGGGCGGTGGCGACCGCGGCGGCCAGGCCGATGCCGGAGGAGGTGCCGGTGATGAGGACGGTCTTGGCGGCGGTCTGGGTGCTCATGAAGGCTCCTTAGGTTTGTGCGTGCACACACACATTAACGATGTGTGCGTGTGCACGCAACCCGGTATCCTTCACGTATGGCGCACACGAAACCCAACCTGGACGGCCTCACCCCGCGTGACCACGCCTTCTACGGTCTGGTCTGGGCCGGAACCACTCTCACTGCCCGGGTGGACCAGGCGCTCACGCGCCGGCACGACCTGCCGTTGTCGTGGTTCGAGGTGATGCTGTGGCTGAGCGTGCAGCACGAGCCGGTCGCCCCCTCGGAGCTGGCCGCCAGGACCCTGCTCAGCCGCAGCCAGGTCTCCCGCGTCGCCGATTCGCTCCGCGCCCGCGGCCTGGTCGAACGGGTCCCGTCGCCGACGGACGCCCGGTCCGTGGGCATCGCCCTCACCGAGGCGGGCCGCCGCGCCTTCGCGGAGGCCGACGCCACGCGCCGCGAGGCCCTGGCCGAGGTCTTCGACGACCGCCTCGACGACGCGGACATAGCCGCGCTGGAAGCGATCTGGGCCAAGCTGAAGGCCCAGCCCAAGCCGTAGGCCCAGCCCAAGCCGTAGGCGCGGCCCGGGCCGTGGACCGGTGGCGTTGTCAGTGCCGGGGGCTAGCGTCGAAGGCGTGACGAAACCGCCGAAGAAGCAGAACGCGCTGTCCCTGCTGGCCGAGGACCCGCAAGGCCGCGCCCTGCGGCTGGACTTGCCGCCCGGCATGATCGTCACCGGGTCCGCCTGGCGGGCACGGCCGTGGTCCGCGGCCCGGCGCGAGCCGCTGCTCTGGGTCTCGGACGAGCCGGTCGGGGTCGGCGCGCTGGCCGCCTGCCGGGCCCGACTCGCCGCGGCCGGTGCGGGACTTCAGGCGGTGCTGCTCCACGAGCGGCGAGGTCTGGAGGGCTGGTGGACCCGTGACGAGCTGAGCCCCGCCGCGATGTCCGACCCCGACGATCACCATGTCGAGCCGGTGCTGCGGGAGTTCTGGGCCGGGGTCGTCCCCGATCCGCAGGAGGGGGAGGGTCCCGACGGCGCGGGGCTGACAGCCCCGTTCGGCCGCGACTGGCCGGGCCTGGCGGAGCACCGGACACCGCGCGAGGACCCCGAGGAGGTCGCCCTCGCCCTCGCGGACGAGCTGATACGGGACGGGGTCCTGCCGGGGGCGCGGCTCGCGCTGGTCCCCGCCGGCCGCGGAGCCGACGTACCCACCGCGATGGGCTGGCGGGGGGCGGCGAACCACGAGGACGACACGGCGCTGCTCACCACCGTCGTGCGCTCGTGGGAGGAGCGGTTCGGCGCCCGCGTCGTCGCCCTCGGCTTCGACGAGCTCCACCTGTCGGTGGCCGCCCCGCCCCCGACGAGGGTCGCGGCCCTGCCGGTGGCCGCCGAGCACTTCGCCTTCTGCCCCGACAACGTCTGGCAGGGCTCCGGCAGCGTCCGCGCCTACGCGGACGAGGCGGTGACCGGCGTGGGCCACTGGGGGTTCTGGTGGGACTGACGGGCAGAAGGTTCTGGTGGGACTGACGGGCAGAAGGTTCTGGTGGGACTGACGGGCAGAAGGGGGACCGCCGAAGGGGGGCAGGGTAAGGGCGTCAGGCGCGCGGGACGCGTACGACGCCCTCCTGGATGACGGTCACGGCCAGGCGCCCGTCCTGGGTCCAGATCCGGGCCTGCCCGAGCCCGCGTCCGGCCGCGGCCGAGGGGGACTCCTGGTCGTACAGCAGCCACTCGTCGGCCCGGAACGGCCGGTGGAACCACATCGCGTGGTCCAGGGAGGCGCCCACCACGTCGCCGACCGCCCAGCCGCCCCGGCCGTGCGCGAGCAGCACCGAGTCGAGCAGGGTCATGTCCGAGACGTACGTGGCCAGGCAGGTGTGCAGGAGCGCGTCGTCGCTCTCCAGCTTCCCCGCCGTACGGAACCACACCTGCGAGCGCGGCTCGACCGGCTTGCCGACGCTGCCCCAGGGCGGGACGGTCGCGTACCGCAGGTCCACGGCGCCCCGCGCCTCGATCAGCCGCTCCACCGTGCCCGGATCGCGGAAGACCTCCCGGTACGCGGGCAGCGCCTCGGCGGCTGTCGGCAGAGTCTCCGGATCGGGCGCGTCCGGCATCGCGCTCTGGTGGTCGAGGCCCTCCTCGTACGTCTGGAAGGACGCGGAGAGGTGGAAGATCGGCTGGCCGTGCTGGACGGCGACGACCCGGCGGGTGGTGAAGGAGCGCCCGTCCCGGATCCGGTCGACGGCGTAGACGATCGGCGCGCCGGGATCACCGGCGCGCAGGAAGTACGAGTGCAGCGAGTGCGCCGTGCGGTCCTCGGGCACGGTCCGCCCGGCCGCGACCAGGGCCTGCGCCGCGACCTGGCCGCCGAAGACGCGCGGTACCAGCGCCGAACGGCTGGTACCGCGGAAGATGTTCTCCTCGATCTGCTCCAGGTCGAGCAGATCGAGGAGCGTCGTCAGTGCCTCGTTCATGGAGTGAAGGCCAGGGCCTTACAGCCCCATCGCCTTGGCGATGATGGACTTCATGATCTCGCTGGTGCCGCCGTAGATGCGGTTGACGCGGTTGTCGGCGTACAGGCGGGCGATCGGGTACTCGTTCATGTAGCCGTAGCCGCCGTGCAGCTGGAGGCAGCGGTCGATCACCCGGTGGGCGACCTCCGTGCAGAACAGCTTCGCGGAGGCGGCCTCGGCGGGGGTCAGCTCGCCGGCGTCCAGGGCCTCCAGGGCGCGGTCCGCGACGGCCTGGGCGGCGTCCACCTCGGCCTGGCAGGCGGCCAGTTCGAACTTGGTGTTCTGGAAGTGCGCGACCGGCTTGCCGAAGACGGTGCGGTCGGTGACGTACTGCTGGGCGAAGCGCACGGCCGCGGCGGCCTGGGCGTACGCGCCGAAGGCGATGCCCCAGCGCTCGGAGGCCAGGTTGTGGCCGAGGTAGTAGAAGCCCTTGCCCTCCTCGCCGAGCAGGTCCTCGACGGGGACCTTGACGTCGACGAACGCCAGCTCGGCGGTGTCGGAGGTGCGCAGGCCCAGCTTGTCCAGCTTGCGGCCGATCGAGTAGCCCTCGGACTTGGTGTCCACGGCGAAGAGGGAGATGCCGAAGCGGCGGTCGTCCTCGCTCGGGGCGGCGGTGCGGGCGCAGACGATCACGCGGTCGGCGTGCACGCCGCCGGTGATGAAGGTCTTGGAGCCGTTGAGGACGTAGTGCGTGCCGTCCTCGGAGAGCTTGGCGCTCGTCTTCATGCCCGCGACGTCGGAGCCGGTGCCCGGCTCGGTCATGGCGAGGGCCCACATCTCCTCACCGGAGACGAACTTCGGCAGGTACCGCTTCTTCTGCTCGTCGTCGGCCAGCATCTTGATGTAGGGGAGCGCGAGCAGCACGTGCACGCCGGAGCCGCCGAAGTTCACACCCGCGCGGGAGGTCTCCTCGTACAGGACCGCCTCGAACTTGTGGGTGTCCAGGCCCGCGCCGCCGAACTCCTCGGGGACGTTGATGCCGAAGACGCCCAGCTCGCCGAGCTTGTAGTAGAAGTCGCGCGGCGCCTGGCCGGCGGCGAACCACTCGTCGTAGACGGGGACGACCTCGGCCTCTATGAAGGCGCGGATGGTCTCGCGGAACGCTTCGTGGTCCTCGTTGAAAACGGTACGGCGCACAGCCGCCTCCTCGATCCTGTCGCCCGTCGCGCTGTCGCGCCGTGTCTAAGCGCTTGCTCAGACCACTAAGTTACCGGTGGGTCGGGTGGACTGTCCAGACTCGTGGAGCGGTGCCGGGTGTGATGTCCGGCGCCCCGCCGGCGGGGCGAACCGCCGGCCGGGCGCCCGGGCTCACTTGCCGAGCATCTTGCCGGTCCACTGGCCGGCGGCGCCGTGCATCAGGGCCCCGTTGCCCAAGACCTGGGTGCCGGGCAGCGCGGCCATGCCGATGTCGCCGGCCGGGGCCGCGCCGTTGTGGGAGCCGACCGTGTTGTCGCGACCGGCGTTGAACACGTCGTCGCCGGCCACCTGGGACACGTCGCCGAAGACGATGGAGTACGTGTTGTCGATCGGCGCGTACACGGTGAAGGCGTCGTCGGCGGACGCGGCGGAGGCGCCGGCCAAGAGGAAGCCGCCGGCGGCGAGAGCGGTCAGGGCGAGGCGGATCGATCGCACGGTGGTGCCTTTCGGGAGGGGTGGGGGAGCAGTGCGAACGTAGGGCGCCGCGCGCCGCGCGGCGGCGAGCCCGCCGCCGGAAGCCCCGAGTCCATCCGTACGGCGCAGCAGCCCCCGGCGCCGTCCGGGCCCGGTCCGGTCAGGCCCGGTCAGGCCCGGTCAGGCCCGGTGGTCAGGCCCGGTCAGGCCTGCGGGGTCCGGGTCAGTGCGAACCACAGTTCCATCCGGACGTCCGGATCGTCGAGGTCGCGGTCGAGGAGGGCCGCCGCGCGGGCGATGCGCTGGCGGACGGTGTTGCGGTGCACGCCGAGCGCTGCGGCGCTGCGGTCCCAGCTGCCGTGGTGGGCCAGCCAGGCGCGCAGGGTCTCCCGCAGCGCGGGGGAGAGCGGGCCGAGCAGGGCCGCGGCGTACGCGCGGGCCTCGGCCTCGCCGACGAGCCCCGCGAGGCCGGGCTCGGTGTGCCGGA
>NZ_LFML01000132.1 GCF_001044425.1 Streptomyces roseus | reverse complement strand
GTGTGTGACGACAAACCTGGAGACCCTCGCGACTGCACTGTACGTGAGGATCGATGACTCTCTGGCAGGAACGCGGCGGGCGGGGCGGCCTCCGAGGCTGACGGATGCCGAGCTGTTGACGCTCGCGGTGATGCAGGCCGTGCTCGGCTTCGTCTCCGAAGCCAGGTGGCTGCGGTTCGCCCGCGCCCACCTGGCCGCCGAGTTCCCCTACCTGCCCGGCCAGTCCGGCTACAACAAGCGCCTGCGGGCCGCGAACACGCTGATCGGCCGGTTCATTCGCACCCTGGCACGGGACACCGACCTGTGGCACGACGACGTGTGGATCGTGGACTCCACCCCCGTCGAGTGCGCCCGCTCACGTCCCACCGTCAAACGCTCCGACCTGGCCGGCTGGGCCGGCTACGGCTACTGCCCCTCGCACTCACGGTTCTTCTGGGGCCTTCGCCTGCACCTGCTCTGCACACCCGGCGGACTACCGATCGCCTGGGCCCTGGCCAACCCCAAAGTCGATGAGCGGGAAGTCCTGGCCGACATGCTCACGGGCGACCGGGACCTGCTGGCCACCTATCCCGGGCAGACCGTCATCGGCGACAAGGGCTACGTCTCCAAGCACCTCGACGCCTTCATGGCCGACCACGGCCTGACCCTGCTGCGGCCCAGCTACCGCAACCTCAAACCCCGGCCCGGCGAACACCTGCTCAAGCCGATCCGGCAGCTGATCGAGTCGGTCAACGACACCCTCAAAGGGCAACTCGACCTCGAACGGCACGGGGCCAGGACTCCTGCCGGGGTCCTGGCCCGCGTCGGACAACGCATCCTCGCCCTGACCGCAGCCATCTGGCACAACCGGCACACGGGAACACCCACCACCCGCTCGCTGATCGCCTACGACCACTGACCCGAGCACTTCGGACTTACTCGTCTAG
>NZ_LFML01000131.1:122632-126142 GCF_001044425.1 Streptomyces roseus | reverse complement strand
CGGCGCGGTGCGGTGCGCGCGGACGGTGCGGCCTGCTACGGCTGCCCCTCCTCGGGGTCCTCGATGACGTGGATGGCGGCTTCCTCGGCCGAGGCGGCCCCCGCGTCGATGCCCACGTCGTGGGCGAGGACGGAGTTCTCATGGGGCCAGGCGGTGGCCGGCGCCAGCCGTCCGGCGCGCTCGTCGCCCGCCTCCGGGTCCACCGGCTCTCCCTCCCCGTCGACCAGGTCCCCGATGCCGTCCCCCGGCGGGGGCTGCTGGTCGGGTTCCTCCCGGGCGAGGCGTTCGTCGAGGGTCTCGCCCCTCCGCAGCGCTTCGCCCGTGGTGTCGTCCCCCTGCCTCGCAAGGGGCCGCTCGGGCGGCGAGTAGCCCTGGTCGAGGACGGCGTCCGTGCCGGGCTCGCCGAGGCTGTCGTCCATGTCGGGCTGCAGCTCGGAGGGCTCGGCCTCGGGCTGCGGCTGGTAGACGTCATCGCCGCGGGCACTGGTCTCGCTCATGCCTGTCCTCCGTTTCCGTGGCAGCGGTCGGATGCACCGCGTGCTCTTGTTGACCCTCCCCGGAAATGCGGCGATCACGCGGATCCGGGGCGTCTCCTCGCCCGACCCGGCGGAGCGGTGGGCCTTCGGGCTCAGCGGTGGGCCTCGCGGCTCACAGGTTCAGGATGATGGCGTAGGCGAGGAAGAACAGGGCGAACACCAGGGCGATCGTCCAGATCACCACGAGGGGCCCCGTACCCCAACCGCGTGACAGAGGGCGGTACGGACCCGTCTCCGAGCCGGTGCTCGACTCCCCGGGCGGGGTCTCGCCGGGCGGAGTCCCCTGGCGCGGGTCGGGGCGGGAAGCCGGGGTCGATACGGACATGACGTGCACCTCCTCGAACCCGTCTGCCTGGCGGAGGCGCCGGTACCGGCCCGGCACGCGGGCGCAGGAACGGGTACCCGGCTCATACCCGCCTCCCCACCCCTCACTCCTGTCCCACGCCGGGGTGGCCGGCGGCCGGCGATCGACCACCGCCGCCACCCGAGGCCCGGGCCCGGGAGCGGCGGGCGGGTGACCGGGCCGCACCCGTGGTTCCATGGCGGCGTGGTGATCGATCTTGTGCCGCCCGCGCGGACCGGAGCACCGCTCCGCGAGGGGCTGCACCGTCTGGTGCCTCCGGTGGTCGCGTGGCTGCTGGGGAACCTCGTCACCTGGCTGGTCGCGGCGCACTCCGCCGCCGGGGACGGGTCCAAGGTCGCGTACTGGTCCACTGCCGGTCGACGCCGCTGGGATTCCGAACATTATCTGGCCATCGCCAAGACCGGCTACGAGATGTTCTGGTGCCGGGACCGCTACGCGGATTTCCCCGATGTCATGTGCGGGAACGTCGCCTGGTTTCCCGGCTATCCGATGGCGGTCCGGGCGGTTTCCGCCACCGGATTGCCCTACGAGACCTCCGCGGTTCTGGTGGCCGAGGCATCCCTGTTCGGCATGTTCGCGGTGCTGTGGTATCTGCTCGGTGCCCGGCTCACCTGGGCCTCCGGCCTCACCCTCGCCATCGGTGTGGTCTTCCCGGGCGCCGTCTACTTCCACGCGATCTTTCCGATCGCCACGGGTACGTTGGCGTTGCTCGTCTGTGTCGCCGGGGTGAGACGCGGTTCCTGGGGGATGGCCGCCGCCGGTGGTTTCGCGGCGGCCTCCTGCCACCTGGTGGGTGCGGTCGCGGTCGGCATGCTCCTGTTGAGCGCGCTCTTCGCGTGGCAGCGGGACGCGTGGCGGGTGCGGATCGCGAAGGCCGTGGCATCGGCGGCGATCGCCGGGTGCGGCGTCCTCTGGGCCAAGTGGCTGATGTGGCAGGCGACGGGCCGGTGGGACGCGTACGAGGCCCTCCAGAAGTCCAGTTACCAGCAGAGCGGGGTGCGCCAGCCGTTCGACGAGATGCGCAACGCCTACGGTTTCCCGTTCGGCGATTGGTACCGGCCACAGGGGCATCTGCCGTGGCTGGTCGAGCACAGCCTCGGTGCGCACAGGAGCCAGCTCTGGCTGAACGTGATCTTCTTCCTGCTGGTGGTGGCGACGGCCGTCGTCCTGCTCGTGCGCGATCGCCGGCTCGGCCCCGACGAATGGGCGGCGCTGATCCTGACGGTGGCGATCTTCCTGCTGCCGTTCTTCGCCGGTGCGGAGATGTCGTGGTACCGAAACCACGCGCAGATGTTCGTCGGACTCGTACTCGTGCACCGCATGTCCCGGTGGATCCAGGTGCCGTTACTGGTGCTCTGCTCGGTCCAGTACGCCTTGCTGTCGTCGATGTTCTTCGCCGGAGTCCTGGTGTGACGAGGTGTGGGTGCTTCGCTCGTGGGTGCTGTGCGCCGACTGCGATCTGTGGGCCACCAAGGTCGCCGGGCCCCCGGCCCTCATCCACGCATTGCTGAACGACGGGGAGATCGAGGCGGTTCGTCTGCCGTGGGCGCACTGACGACCCGGCCGGGGCCACCGGCCGCCGCCGGTGCGACGAGCTGATCGGACTGCTCGCCGCACTGGCGGGCCCTCACCGTCCCAGTGCGGTGCACCGGGACGGTGAGGGGTCAGCGGGGGGTCATCGGTTCTGCAGGGACTTCACGTTGTCGCCGAAGGTCCAGCCCTTCGAGCCGTCCCAGTTGACCGACCACGTCATCAGCCCCTTCAGGGTTCCGCCGTGGGCGTTCCACGACTGGGCGACCAGGCTCGGCGCCATGTGGCCGCCGCCCGCGCCGGGCTGGGCGGGCAGGCCGGGCACCTGCTTGTCGTAGGGCACCTTGACGGTGGTTCCCTGGATGGTCAGACCGTTGTTCAGGCAGGTGGTCTGCGCGGTGAAGCCCTGGACGGTGCCGGCCTGGTAGGAGTCGCCGGAGCAGCCGTACATGCTGCCGTTGTAGTACTGCATGTTCAGCCACCACAGGCGGCCGTTGTCGGCGTACTTCTTGATGATCGGCAGGTAGGCGCCCCAGATCGATCCGTAGGTGACGCTTCCACCGGTGACGTACGCGGTTTCGGGGGCCATGGTGAGGCCGAAGCCGGCCGGCATCTGCGCGAGGACGCCGTCGATGATGCGGATCAGGTTGGCCTGGGAGGCGGACAGCGTGTTGATGTTGCCGCTCCCGGACAGGCCGGTCTCGATGTCGATGTCGATGCCGTCGAAGTTGTACTTCTTCAGGATCGGGACGACGGTCGCCACGAACTTGTCGGCGACGGTGGCGGAGCTCAGGTCGATGCCGGCGGCGGCGCCGCCGATCGACATCAGGAGGGTGGCCCCGGCCGCCTTGGCCTGGCACATCTCGGCGGGGGTCGAGACCTTGACGCCGGCGTCCATGCCGTCCTGCCACAGGACGGTGCCGTCCGAGAGGATCACCGGGAAGGCGGCGTTGATGACGTTGTACCCGTGCGCGGCGATCCGGCTGTCCGTGATGGGGATCCAGCCCATGCCGGGGTGGACTCCGTTGGAGGCGCCGTCCCAGTTCTCCCAGTAGCCCTGGAGGACCTTGCCCGACGGCC
>NZ_LFML01000131.1:29349-122227 GCF_001044425.1 Streptomyces roseus | reverse complement strand
GGCGTCGCGGTCGGCGTGGGGGTGGGGCCGCCGGGGCCGCTGAGCGACACGTCGTCCGCGTAGTACGCGGGCTGTCCGTACCAGCCGTGCAGGTAGACGGTCACCGACGTGGTGCTCGGCCCGGTCGTGAAGGCGACGTCGAGCCGGCCGTACGAGGGGCTGTTGGGCGTCCACGTGGACGGGGAGCCGGTGAGCCCCGTGCCGGTGACGCCCAGATAGACGTAGCTGCCTTGGACGTAAGCGCTGAGGGAGTACTGGGAGTTGGGCTGCACGCTGATGGTCTGGGTGCACTGGGCGGTGTCCTGACCGGTCGGTACCGCCTTGAGGGCCGCGGCGCCGGAGCGGACCGGGCCGGCGACGACCGCGGCGACACCGCCCGGGCACGACCAGTCGCTCAGCCCGTTCTCGAAGCCCGGGTTGGCCACCAGGTCGGCGGTGACGGCAGCCCCGGCCGTCACGGAGCCGGCCACCGCGAGGCCGGCGGCGATGACGGCGGCGGCGCTCACCCCGGCCAGTACGCGCCTCAGGACGGCCGGACGGCGGGGGTAGGGGCGGAGGTCGCCCGGCGGACGTGGGGTACGCGACCGTCGACGGAACATGCGGTGCTCCAATCCCGCCGAGTGTCATGGGCATGACCATGCGTGGGGGTGTGACACCCGGCCTGGGTGAGGTGGGGAGACGTGGGGATGCGCCGGTCCGGATCGTAGGAGCGCCCACCGACCCCGTCAATAGGTCTGGACCAATGCCCTAAACCGGAGGGGGCGGACGAGGGGGTGCACAGTCGTTTACCCTGGGGGTGAACAGTCGTGCACCCCTGTGGTTCCGCTCCCCCACGCCCCTGGAGCAACATGCCCCCCGCGATACCCGCACCCGGTCCGGCCCCCGAGGACCCCACCGCACCCTCCCCTACGCCCTCCCCCGCGCCCGTCGCCTCCCGCAGCCGTCACCCCGAGCTCGTCATGCCCGTCCTCGCTTTCTGCGGCATGGTCGTCGCCGTCATGCAGACCCTGGTGGTTCCGCTGCTGCCGCACGTCCCCGACCTCACGGGGGCGAGCCCCGGCGCCGCGGGCTGGCTGGTCACGATCACGCTGCTGACCGGCGCGGTGTTCACCCCCGTGCTCGGCCGCGTCGGCGACATGTACGGGAAACGGCGGGTGCTGCTGGCCTCGCTGGGCGTGCTCAGCGTCGGCTCCGTGCTGTGCGCGGTCAGCTCCGACATCGGCGTCCTGATCACCGGCCGGGCCCTCCAGGGAGCGGCGCTCGCGGTGATCCCCCTCGGCATCAGCATCATCCGCGACGAGCTGCCGGCCGAGCGGGTGCTCCCCGCGATCGCGCTCATGAGCTCGACGCTCGGCATCGGCGCCGCCATCGGTCTGCCCGTGGCCGCGGTCGTCATGGAGAACTTCGACTGGCACACCATGTTCTGGGCGTCGGCGGCGCTCGGCCTCCTCGACCTGCTGCTGGTGCTGTGGATCGTCCCCGAGTCGCCGGTGCGATCGCCGGGCCGCTTCGACCTCCCCGGCACCCTGGGACTGACCGCCACCCTGGTCGGCCTGCTGCTCGCCATCACCCAGGGCTCGGACTGGGGGTGGACCTCCCCGCGCACGATCGGCCTGCTCGGCGCCTCCGTGGTCGTGGGCCTGCTGTGGGGGTGGTTCGAGCTGCGCACCGTATCCCCCATGGTCGACCTGCGGGTCTCCGCCCGGCCCGCCGTCCTGCTCACCAACGTGGCGGCCCTGCTGATCGGCTTCGCGTTCTACGCGAACTCCCTGGTCACCGGGCAGATGGTGCAGGAGCCCACCAGCACCGGGTACGGCCTCGGCGCGTCCATCGTGGTCAGCGGCCTGTGCCTGCTGCCCGGCGGCCTGGCCATGGTTGCCCTCTCTCCCGTCTCCGCACGGATCTCGGCCGCCTACGGGCCCCGCACCGCCCTCGCGCTGGCCGCCGTCGTCATGGCGGTCGGCTACGTGGTCCGCTTCTTCACCAGCCACAGCCTCTGGCTGATCGTGGCCGGCGCCACCGTGGTCTCCTCCGGTACCGCCATCGCGTACTCGGCGCTGCCCGCCCTCGTGATGCGGGCCGTACCGGTCGGGGAGACCGCCGCGGCCAACGGTCTCAACACCCTCATGCGCTCCGTCGGCCAGGCCTGTTGCAGCGCCGTGGTCGCCGCCGTCCTGGCCCACGTGACCTTCGTCGCCGGCGGGCGCACCGCACCGACCCTGCACGCCTACCTGCTCATCTTCCTGATCGCCGGGGGCACGGCGCTCGCCGCCCTCGTCGCCACGCTGTTCCTGCCGTCGGACCGGCCGTCGGACCGGCCGTCGCACCGCGTCAGGGGCGGACGCGGTCCGCTGCGGGGCCGCGCGGGCGGTACGGTCACGGTGTCAGCGTCCGTGACCGCCGCCCCGGAGAGCGCATGAGCAGCACCGAGGACTCCCCCACCACCGCGTCCGCCCCGGCCGAGGGGGAGGCCGGTGCGGACGCGCGCGGGGAGACGGGCACCGGCGCGGGCGGCGAGGCGGGCGCCGAGACCGGGCGCGAGGCCATCGTCCGGGCCGCCCGCCGCGCGTTCACCCTGCGGCCGTACGCCGAGGTCACGATGCGCGGGATCGCGGCCGCCGCGGGAGTGAGCCCGTCGCTGATCGTCAAGCGGTTCGGCAGCAAGGAAGCGCTGTTCAACACGGTCGTCGACTTCCGGGCGGCCGCCGACGAACTGTTCGCCGCCGAGCCCCCCGCCCTCGGCCGGCACCTGGTCCTCACGATGGTCGAGCTACGGGACCGCTTGCGCGGGGATCCCCTGCTGCGCGTCGTGTTCTCCCTGGGCATCGAGGACGAACGCACCCTGTTGCGCGCGCGCTTCCGCGAGCAGGTCACCGACCGGCTGGCCGCCGCCCTCGGAGGCCCGGACGCACAGCTGCGGGCCGAGCTGATCGCCGGCCAACTGCTGGGGCTCGGCGCCACCTTGAGCCTGCACCGCCCCGACGGCGCCGGCGTCCACGCCGGCGCCGAACGCCTGGCCGACCTCTACGCCCCCGGCCTCCAGCGCCTCATCGACGGACCGTGAGACGCCTGCGCCGCGCGTGGAGTGTTCACCACCGCTGCGGGGCGGGGTCCGCCTCCCGTACCGCCGGGACCGGGTACACCGAGCCGTCGTACGAGGCCGCGAGGAAGGTGTCCGCCTCCGGCGCGTAGTGGAGGGCGGAGATGCCGGCGGTGGTGGGCTTGCCGACGTACGGCCACGCTCCGGTGCGCGTGTCGTAGACCGCCACCGTGCCCCCGTACGAACCGGTGGCGACCAGGACCCCGTCGGTGGAGGCGGCGACGCACTTGACGGAGTGGTCGTGCGGGGTGGGCACGGCCGTCGCGCCGTCGCCGTCCCACAGGCGCAGGAGCAGGTCCCGGCTGACGCTGGCGAACCGGCCGCCGGGCAGCGGCGCGCAGCCGTTGGCGATCCGGGTGTGCGCCTCCTCCACGCGGGCGGTCTCCTGGAGGGTCTCGGTGCTGAACCAGCTGGCCGAGGCGTCCGCGCACACCGCGAAGACGGTGTCGCCGGAGACGGCCAGGCCCTTCACGGCGTTGGCGAGCAGCGGGAGCGTCGCCACGTGCTCGACCGCCCCGTCCGCCCGCACGGCGAAGACGAGGCCCTCGCCGGTGTAGGCGCCGACGACCACGTGCGGTACGCCGTCGCGCTCGAAGGCGGCCGCGCAGTTCAGCGGGGAACGGTGCTGGTGGAGCGTCTCGCCGGTGTCGGCGTCGAAGACGCGGCCCAGCTGGCCGCCGGTGAGCACCCGGCCGCCCACGGGGACGAGGAAGTTGCACAGGCTGTCCGGGCGTCCCCCCTCGGCCCCGTCGACGCGGACGACACCCGCGTCCCCGACGGTGTAGGTGCGCCCGTCGGGCAGGGTGGTGACGGCGTTCACGCAGCGCGTGCCCTCCACCAGGTCCAGGTTCCAGGTCGCGGTCACGGTGTCGTAGGTGGCGTACGTGGAGCCGAAGGTGGCGAAGGCGAGCGTGTGGTCGTCGAGGAAGGCGCAGGACCTGGCCCAGATCTCCGCGGGGAACTCGGCGGTGTGCAGCGGACGCAGCCCCTCTGCGGTGTCCCAGACGCGCAGGGAGCGGTCGTAGCTGAGGCTGACGAGGGCGCCGGTCGCGGCGTTGAGGACGAGGCGCTTGATGCCGGCGTCGTGGGCCGGGAAGTACTCGGTCCCGCCGTTCTCGATGCGGATGATGGCGCCGTCGTCGTTGCCGGCGAAGACCACGCCGCCGCGGGTGATGGCGATGGTGTCCGTCTCGACGCCGTCGAGGTCGATGTCGGCGGTCATCTCACCCGTGGCGAGCGACCAGCGCTTGATCGTCCCGTCGTCGCTGGAGGAGATCAGCTCTCCGGTGGCGGGCAGCCACTCGACGGAGATGACGTCGGCGGTGTGGCCCTCGAAGCGGCGGACGACGGCCCCGGAGAAGTCGTACACGCGGACCGTGTGGTCGCGGGAGGCCGTGGCGATCAGCTCCTGCTCGGGGTGGAAGACGGACATCTCCACGTCGTCCTTCTGGTCCCCCAGCACCGCGCGCAGCCGCAGGTCGGGGACCGACCACAGGCGCGCGGTGTAGTCGCTGGAGGAGGTGACGAGCAGGGAGCCGTCCGGGCTGAACGCCACCTGGTTGACCAGGTGGTCGTGTACGCCGCGGGCCAGGAACGTGTGCTCGGCGGCGTTCCAGAGGATGACCTGGTTGTCGTAGCCGGCGGTGGCCACGTAGCGGTCACCGAAGGTGGCGACCCCGCTGATCGGGCCCTGGTGCTTGATCACGCGATCTTCTCCTTGAGGCTGATGGTGTGCAGCGTCTTGTCGGCCTTCGCCGTGAGGTACGAGAGGTTGTGGGGGTTGGCGAACACCCCCGTCCGCACGGTGCTGCGCACGGCGATGCCGTGCCGGGTCAACTGGCCGCGCTTGTCCGGGTTGTTCGTGAGCAGGTCGACCTCGGTGATCCCGAGGGTCCGCAGCATCTGGGCCGCGGCCGTGTAGTCCCGCAGGTCGTCGCCGAGGCCGAGGGCGCGGTTGGCCTCGTACGTGTCCAGGCCCTCGTCCTGGAGCCGGTACGCGTCGAGCTTGTTGTAGAGGCCGATGCCGCGCCCCTCCTGCCGCAGGTAGAGCAGCACGCCGCCGACGCCGTCGATCATCCGCAGGGCCTCGTGGAGCTGGGGACCGCAGTCGCAGCGGGCCGATCCGAAGACGTCGCCGGTCAGGCACTCCGAATGGAGGCGGACCAGGGGGACTCCGTCGGCCGGCCGGACACCGAGTTCGAGGGCCAAGTGCTCCTTGCCGTCGGCCAGTCCGTCGAAGGTCGTCACCCTCGCGTCGAACTCGGCGCCGGGCCCGAGGCCGAGCGGGACGCGTACCTCGGAGCGCACCGTGGCACGAGGCCGCAGGGGCCCGAGGCGGGCCGTCCCGCGGGGTGATGCGACAACTTCCTGCATGGGGGTTCCTCCTACGCGTTCGATTCGGAGGCGACCGGTGCGGACGGCCGGAGCCAGTCCCTACGGCCGCGCCTCAGGTACCAGAGGGCGGAGCACGCGCCGAGGCCCAGCACGAGGAACGTCCCCCGTGCTCCCAGGACCTCGGTCAGCGCGGGCGTGACGGCGGGCGAGAGCAGTGCGGCCCCGCCCGTGACGAGCCACATCAGCCCCGAGGCGCGCCCCAGGACCGGGCCGGGCAGGTACTTGACCCGCATCATCACGACGGTGCTCAGGACGGCGCCCTCGCCGAGCGCGCCCAGCGCGACCGCGGCGAGGAACACCGACCGCCAGGGCAGGGCGAGCAGCAGCAGGGACAGGCCGCAGGCCGTCATGCCCAGCGTCAGGGTGATCCACGGGCGGGTGCGCTTGCGCTGGGCGACGAGCAGGTTTCCCGCGAGCATGCACGCGTTCATCACGGTGACGACGGCGCTCACGGCGCGGTCGGAGAGGCTCCAGGTGTGGCCCAGCGAGTAGACGACCAGGGCCTCGAGGCCCGCGCCGCAGGTGATGGCGAGCACGACCTGCACGATGAGCATGTCGAGGACACGGCGGTCCGCGACGATCGCCTTCCAGCCCTCGGAGAGCTTCCAGTTGCGGCCGGCGCCCGGGGCGCCGGGCGTGCCCGGCCGGACGCGGGGCGGGTGCACTCCCATCGCCCAGACCGCGACCGGCGCGAAGAAGGTGGCGAGGTTGAGCCACAGCAGACCTTCGTAGCCCAGGAAGGGCAGGCAGAAGGAGAAGACGAGGGGGCCGACGAGGGTGGCGGCGAAGAAGAGGCTGTTCAGCGTCCCGCGGGCACGGACCGGGCAGTCGGGGAACATCCCCGGTACTCCGGTCATCCACCCCGTCCGGTACGCGGCTGCGCCGATCGCGACGAGCAGCGCGCAAACGAAGAGGGCGGCCGGGGTGGGCGTCCCGGCGTGCAGGACGAGGTTCATCACCAGGGCCGCGAGGGCCTGCAGCAGCAGACCCGGTACGACCAGGGCCCGCGGCCCCCAGCGGTCGGCCACCCAGCCCAGGGACGGTGCGAGGAGCATGCCGACGGGGACGGCGGCGGCCAGCAGCGTCATGACGGTGAGCGAGCCGGTCAGGCGGTAGGCGAGCAGCGGCAGGGCCGTCGCGTACACCGCCTCGCCGATGTTGTTGATCGCGTTTCCCGCGGCGAACACGGTGAACCGCGGGTTCCCGAAGGGCGAGGGCTCCACCGCATCCGAACCGGGGGCGGATCCGGTCTTGGGCGTGGTGGCCGCGGGAGGGCTCACCGTGGGCCGGCGTTCGGGTAGTCGCCGGTGGAGGCGGGCAGCCACAGGTCGCGCACGGCGGTCAGGACGCTGTCCTTGCGCGCGCGGTCCAGCCGGTAGAGCCGGAGGAATCCGCCGCGGCCGCCGACGACCACGTAGGGGGTGCCGTCCTGGCCGCGCAGCAGGGCCATGCCCTTGGGGAAGTCGGGCAGGTCCTCGTGGAGTCCGAGGAGTTCACCGGACTCGTGGTCGTACGCCGCGACCTGGAGGCCGTACGTGATCGCGACGAGGACGCCGTCGGCGATGACGCAGTTCTCGCTGGTGTTGTCGAGCAACTCGGTGAAGCGCTGCCCCAGTCGGGGCCTGCCGACCTCGAACTCCTTGATGCCGCCGCCACCGGTGGCGCGTACCCGGTCGCCGTCGACCAGCAGGCGCTTGGGGTAGCTGCCGAGTTCGGTGGTCCAGGTCGCTTCGCCGTCGGCGGAGTATGCGGCCATCACCCCGTTGCGGGTGGCGATGAGCCGGCTGCCGTCGGCCAGGTAGGCGCTCGCCCAGGCACTGGCGGGCAGGTCGTCGATCCGGGACAGCTCCTCACCCGTCGCGGCGTCGAGCTCGATCGCGCCGGCGTTGCAGGCGATCAGGAGCCGACCGCCGTCGGGGGACCGGCCGAGCGTGTGCGAAAGGGCGGGCATCTCCCGCTCCCACACCACCTGGCCCGCACCGGAGACGCGGCGTACGGTGCCGGGCCAGAAGACTCCCGCCCAGCCGTCGTCGAGGGTGACGAGGCGGCGCGTGAAGCCGAGGCCCGAGAACTCCTGTCCGGTCAGGACGAGCGCCGGGTGGCCCGGGACCTGCTCGACCAGGCGCAGCGCGGCGGTCCCGTCGTCGGTCGCGGCCAGCAGGGCGCGGTCGTCGCCCGGGACGGGCTGGAGGTCCCAGACGCACTGGCGCTCGTAGCCGAGGCGAGCGCGTACGGTGCCGTCCGCCGTCAGCGCGGTCACCTCGCCGTCCTGGGTGAGGGTGTAGACGTCGCCGTGCTCGTCGACGGTGATGTCGATGATCTGGTGGCTGAAGCCGCCGACCCGCTCGGCCACGCGCAGCTGGGGGTCGGTGTTGTCGAAGATCAGCAGCTCGCCGTCGAAGCCGCCGGTGTAGGCGCGGGAGAAGTCGGGTGAGAAGACGAGGCCTTCGACGTCGTTGCGCGCGTAGTCGAAGCGCTCGCCGACGGTGCCGTCGAGAGCGACCGTGATCACGCCGTTGGCGATGTTGCGGGTCTCGCCCAGACCCGCGTCGCCGAGCGCCCACAGGCGGTTGTGGCGGGCGTCGTACACGACGCGGTGGACGTTGGACGTGTCGACCTGGACGACCGTCGGGAAGGAGAGGTCCGGCAGCGAGCCGAGGTGGATGCGGCCGGACCGGTCTGAGACGGCGTGCACGCCGGGGGCGTCGGTGCAGAACCATTCGAGCATGTCGTAGCCGTGCGGCCACTCGGTGATCCGCTCGATGGTGAAGGTCTCCAGGTCGATGACGACCACCTGGAAGTACCCGTTGTTCGTGTAGAGCTTGCCGTCCCAGACGCCGATGCCGCGGAGCATGGTGGGGGCGGGCTGTTCGCCTTCGAGGAGCAGCGAGGCGTCGGCGGTCGCGGCGGCGTCGAGGCGGTCGGAGAGCCGCAGGGTGTCGGCGTGCCAGCGGGAGATCGTGCCCGTCTTGTCGCGCGTGATGATCCAGTCGTCGACCAGGGTGACGGCGTAGATCGGGTCGCCGGCAGGGTCCTGCGAGGGGGCGGAGGAATTGGACGAACGCAGCACGTTGAGCTCGCGGTCGAGCCAGTGCAGACCGCCTCGGGCGTCCGCGCCCAGGAGGCCCCGGCCGGGACTGTTCACGATTCGGGTCAGGCGCTCCAGGTTCGCCATGAAAATACCTCCTGTTGATGATTCTGTTCATGGGGACAGCCCCCGGGGAAAGCAGTTCGCTTTCCCCGGGAGACAGGTGCCCGAGGGGTTTCACCCCTCAGCTGGGATGCGGATTCCGCATCAGATGTCGTGACGGACGACACGACGGACGATCTTCTCCATGTACCTCACCTCCCTCCACTTGTTCTTACCGGTCGCGATCCGGCCCGGAGGGGCTCAGATCTCATTGCGGATGATGCGGCGCACGATGCCCTTGGTCATGGAAATCACCTCCCTCACGGCTTGGTGGCGGAAATGATCCGACGACGTTCTTCACGGAAACCACCGCCCTCGCCACAACGTCGGCGGAAGCGGTCGACCCGGCCTGGCAGGGCTCAGATCTTGTTGTTGACGACGCGACGGACGATGTTCTTCTTCATGGAATTCACCTCCTTCCGCGGATGTGCACGAGGGGGACTGGCCTAGACCGCGACGGGGACTCGACGGCGACCTCGCGCGATGGCCGCGATGGTGGCGTCGACGAGGCTTTCGAGCTCCGCCACCACCAAGGGTTCGGTGATGGTCCCTTCACGGCCGACCAGGAAGTCGGCGCTGCCGATGGCCACGCGCGGATGCTCGATCAGCACGGCGCCGCACCTTTCGAGGACCCTGCGCGTGTCGGGCTGCGCGTCGGCGCCGCCGTACGTCCCGGGGGAAGCGGTGAGGAGCGCCACGGGCTTGCCCGAGAGCGAGCTCGCCTTCCACGGCCGGGAAAGCCAGTCGAGGGCGTTCTTCAACGTCCCCGTCATGGCACCGTTGTAGGACGGAGTACTGACGATCGCGGCATCGGAAGCGATGAGCAGTTCGCGTGCGGCACTCACCGCCGCCGGGCCGGGGCCGACGTCCAGATCCTCGTTGTAGTGAGGAAGGTCGGCGACCCGGATCTCCGACGTGTGGAATTCACTGTCACGCCGGTCGAGAATGCTCCGGATGGTGGCGAGCGCAGCGCCGTTCACCGAGTGGTGACGCAGACTCCCCGACATCAGAACGATCCTGGCCATACCCGGCTCCCCACCGATCGGCGACCCTCCGCCTCCTTGGCGGTTGGTCTTCCTCGTGGGAATGAGATTGCCTTCAGGAGTTCGATATCGAGAACCTTGATTTCCGGCTGAATCAAGTCGGTGCAGAATCAGACACCGGAATCCCACATTCCCACCGGGGGCGGTTCGGGTGGGCGGCTCTCCCCGACTGGGCCCGCTGGGCACGGCCCGTCGGCGGGCGAGCGGGTTCGACCGTCCCCGGAAGACACGCATCGCAGGCCAGGAGGGCCGCCGCGCGCGCAGCCGCCGCGGCGATCCTCGCGCGCCGCCCCGCGCGGCCCGCGCCGGCGGACTGCTAACACCCTGGGACATACGGGCGTTGAGGGGGCGAGCGGCCTGCCGAACCGGCCATGATCGCCGCTGCCGACGACCGGAAAGGTTCCAGGGTCCCGCGGTGGAAGCCCCGCCCCGATGTAATAATCCACCCAGGAGTTCACCTGTTACCCGCAAGGGGGAAGTCTTGCCTTTCGCGCACACGGCCGAGGCGGTAGGGGCATGGGTCCACGGTTGGTCAGCTTCGCGCGGTGCCGCCGAACCCGTGGCTACGGGTTCGGGTTTCACCATCGACGTGGGCCTGCACGGACACGTCATGCGCCACGTCCTGCACTCCGCGGACGAAGCGACCGTCCGGGAGATCACCGAGCACTCCGCCGCACCCGGCGTCTGGCTGAAGGCCTTCGTCCCGCCGGAAACGCTCGAACCATGGCTCGCCCCCGGCTGGCACCTCGCGGGCGGACCCGGCCATCTGATGGCCGCCTCCCTGCCCGGCACCGCCGCCCGGGCTCCGGGGCAGCTGCCCGGCGGCTACCGGATGACCACCTGGACACGTGACGGCGTCACCCGCGCCCTGGTGCGCGGCGCCGACGGCTCGTTCGCCGCGCGCGGCCAGATCGCCGTCACCGGTCACACGTCGGTCGTCGACCAGGTGGAGACCGATCCGGCTCACCAGCGCCGCGGTCTGGGACGCCTGGTGATGCACAGGCTCACCGCGGCAGCCGTCGAGCAGGGAGCCACGGCGGGCGTACTGGGCGCGACGCCGCAGGGCCGCACCCTGTACGAGGCGATGGGATGGCGCGTACTGGCACCGCTGACCAGCGTCCTGCGAGGCCCGGACCCGGCGGGCACCTGAAGCGCACAGCACCCACTGACGCCGCTGCGGTGGCGGGGGCGAGGGGCGTGGCCGTCGCGGGGTCGACGGTCACGCCGTCGTGCCCGCACGATACGGAACGGCAGTATCGAAACTGCGGCTGCCGGGATCACGGGAAGAGCGGTGGACTCAGGTGATCAAATGGGCCGGCTGGATCATCACCCTGTTCGGAGCGGCGCACACGCTCGGCGCCCTGACGGTCGAGAAGGCGGCGCGCCACGCCGGGACTTGGTTCGGCGGCGGGCTGTGGGGCGAGGACCTCGCCGACATGAGTCCGGCGGGCAGCGCGTACTGGCTGAGCCTGGCGAGCTTCGGCATACCGCTCGCCCTCGTGGGCCTGACGGTGCTGTGGCTCGACCGCCGCGGCATCATCCCGCCTCCCTTCATCGCCTGGACGCTGGGGGGCTGGACCGTCGTCATCGCCGTGGTCCTTCCGCTCACCCCCTGGCCGCTCCTCGGGCTCGCCTGCGCCCTCCTGTCGATCGGCGCCCGCCGCGCCGGCAGCGCCGACCCGGCGTCCGCGGCCGGCCTTCCTCGAGCGTGAAGGGGAGGGTCAGGACGCGGGCCGGTGCAGCCAAGGGGCGCTGGTCGCCCAGAACATCACGTCCGCTCCCAGGCGCCGCCCGCCGAAGTCGACGAACTCCTCCTTCGTGTAGGGCCTGCCGGTCGAGGGGTTGGTGTACTCGAAGTCCGGTTCCTGCACCGCCATCGCCACCAGGGGCAGCTTCCCGCGGTACCGCTCGAAGAAGGGGTAGGAATTCTCCATCTGCGCCGGGCGGTCCGGCAGGACGTCGGGGCCGCCGAGGCCCACTCCGTGAGCCTGGGCGAAGGCGAACGTCCGCTCCATGTAACCGTGGTCGTTGTTCCACTCGCCGGGCCAGAAGTTCACGTACTGGATGAACCGCGTGCGCTTGAAGACCTTGGCGCCGAAGGCCATGTTGTCGAGTTCGGCCCGGAAGTACGACTCGTCGGTGTAGCCGCTGCGGTCCTTTCCCAGGTCGACCTGGGTGGCGGTCTCCGGAAGGTTCACCCCTGCCAGCCGTCCGTCGAAACGGGCGGCCAGCGCTTCGAGCAGCCTCTGGAAGCGCTCGCGCACCTCGGGCACCCACTGGGCCGCGACGGCTCCGGGTTCTCCGGGGCCCAGGCCGTTCTCGTTCGTGGTCGGCGCGGCGCCGCCGGCGTACGCCGGGTCAGTGAGCAGGTAGTCCGGCAGCCGCGTGGGAGCGCTGAAGAAGCGGTCCTGCACTTGGACGAACAACTTCTTGTACCGCGCCCGGAGGACCGTGAGGGCCTCCTCGATCGCGGTGAAGTCGTACTGGCCCTTCTGCGGTTCCATGGCCTTCCACGGTACGACCACCTGGACACCCGCGATGTCCGGCCGGTCGATCAGGGGCCTGACCTCCGTGTCGAAGTCCCCTATGGAGGAGTAGAGGTACTGGGCCGGGGCGCAGGGCGGGGCTGCGCGCCCGGATCCGGAGGCGGGGGGAGCCGCCGCGGCGGCCGGCGCGAGCGCGGTGTGTGCGAGGGCCGTGGCCAGGAGTGCGCCGAGCACGGCGGGCAGTCGTCGGGTCGTCATGAGCGGCGACGATAGGAAGAGCCCCTAAGAAGATCATAAGAACACCTGGGAACCTGCGGGTTGGGGCGATTGCCCGATTCGACCCTTTGCCGATCCTGCGGGCTTCCTTAAGGGAAGTTGAAGAACCCCTCCGGATCGCTCCGTTCGCTGATCACCGGCCTAGGCTCGGACGCACTCCCCCTCCTCCCCTGCCTTGTGAGGTGTTACCGGCATGAGCCCCAGCCGTACTCCCGGACGTCCGTCCCGCGTCGAAGCACGACGGAACAAGACGGTGCGTACGCGCATCGTCCTCTCCGTCACCGCGGCCGCCGCGGCGGTGGCGGTCGGCGTCGCGGTGGCCGACTCCGACGGCGGCGCGGGCGGGAGCGGGCGCACCGACGGCGCCGCCGGAGCCTCGTCCAAGACGGCGAGCGCCGACGCCGCCACGGCAGCTCCCACCCCTGCCGCCCCCACCGGCGACGCCTCCGCCACGACGGGTCCGAGCCCGTCCGGGACGCCCGACGCCTCGGCTTCCGCCACCCCGGCGCAGCCCGCGGCCTCGCAGAGCGGCATCGCGCCCAAGTCGGCTCCGGGTCAGGGCGACACGCCCACGCGCAAGCCCGCGACCGGGGGCGGCGGTACCGGGGGGTCGAGCGGCTCGGGCGGCTCCGGCGGGTCCGGCGGCTCCGGTGGCTCCGGTGGCTCCGGTGGCTCCGGCACCGTCGACGCGGGCAGCGAGTCCGCGGTCCTCGCCCTCGTCAACAAGGAGCGGGCCGCGGCCGGATGCGGCCCCCTGACCTCGAACGGCAAGCTGAGCGCGGCCGCGCGGGCCTACAGCGACACCATGGCCCGCAGCGGCGTCATGTCGCACACCGGGCCCGACGGATCCACCATGACCAGCCGCGTGGAGGCCGCCGGGTACGCGTGGTCCCGCCTGGGCGAGAACATAGCGCGCGGCCAGGCCGACGCCGACGCGGTGATGAACGCGTGGATGAACAGCTCCGGCCACCGGGCCAACATCCTCAACTGCGCCTTCAAGGAGATCGGCATCGGCGTGCACAAGGGCGACGGCGGCCCGTGGTGGACGCAGGACTTCGGCGCCTCCAAGTAACCGGGCCGCCCGGCGCCCCGCGTCCTGCGCACCCGTCCACGGGTGCGCAGGACGTCGGCGTTCGCCCGCGCGGGCGCCCGTACCGGCCCTGCGGAACCCGGGATTCCCCGGAGAGGGGAGGCGGTGCCGGGCCGCTCGGCGCGTCCGTCACTATGGGGCCGTGCCCCGACTCCCGCGTTACCTGCTCATATGGCTGTCGTGCACGGCCGCAAGCGTGACCGCCGTGCTCGCCACGGTCCAGTTCGTCGTCGGCTCGACCCGGCACACGCCCCCCGTCGCACGCTCCGCCCCGACGGTCATCGAGACGCCGCCCGCATGGCAGGCGACCACCCCGTCGCCGAGCGCGCCGGCTCCGAGCGCGTCCGCGAGCCCCTCTCCCCCGGTGTCGCAGCGGCCCTCTCCCCCGGCCGCTTCCCCCACCCCCGCCAAGGCCTCCGCGGGAGCCCCCCGGACCGGAGCCCCGAAGGGCGGTGTGGACTGCGCGGAGGGCGGAGCGGGCCTGTACACCGTCCCCTCGCAGGGCGGCAAGGTCACCGTGCGGTACGGGAGCCGCGGCGTGTGCCTGATCTCCGCCGTCCCCGACCGCGGTTTCAAGACCACCACCTCGCAGACCGCGGACGACACCCTGACGGTCACGTTCACCAGCGCCGACCACCGCTCGGTCGTGACGGCGACGATCGAACCCTCGGCGAAGGCCAGCGTCCGCGAGTCCTCCCTCTGAGGCGTGAACGCGACGGAGGTCCCCTGGTCGGCCACTGCGGCCGCTCCGGCCACGCCGCCACGCCGGGCGCGCCGACGAGGACAAGCGGGCCGACGAGGACAACACGGCCCGCCCCCGCCCCCTTTGACCGGATCGCGCACCTTGTTCCCGCCCCGCGGACCGCTCGGCGAAGCGGAATCTGAGCTGTTCCTTAGGGCATCCTCAAGATCGGGCCGAGCCGGTTCCGGCGGCCCGGAGCGGTCCTATGCTCACCTCAGCCGGGCGGCCCTCGGCACCGGGGCGTGGACCCGGCGATCGGTCGGGCCGCCGCCTTCACCGAGCCGGAGGGCGCCCGCCCTTTCCGCATTCCGATCCGTGTCCTGGGGTGTCTTCGCCATGAGTTCTCGCATGCTCCGACCCGTCCGCGCCGACCGCCGTACACAGCCGCCCCGCCCCGGCACGCCCCGGGGGATGCGGCTGCCGCTGGTCGCCGCAGTCGTGGTCGCGGCGGGGCTGACCGCCGCCTGCGGGCCGTCCACCGAGCCCGCCGGATCCGCCGCGCCGACCGCAGCCTCCGCTTCCCCGGAGCTCTCCGCCACCGAGTCGGGCACTGCGTCGCCGGAGCCGTCCCCGACAGCGACAGCGACCGCCTCCGCATCCGCATCCGCGTCGGCCACGCCCCGGTCCGCCTCCTCCCCCGCCCGGACCGGGTCCGGCGCCCCCGGTGCGCCGGCCACGGCGTCCCGTACGCCCGCGGCGGCCCAGCCGGCCTCCGTACCCGGCCCCGGCTACGACGGTTCGGCCGACGCGCAGAAGCTCATCGACGCCGCCCTGCGCACGGCCAAGTCCGAGGGGCGGATGGTGTTGCTCGACTTCGGCGCGAACTGGTGCGGCAACTGCAAGGCCGCCGACAAGGTGTTCGGCCAGCCCCAGACCTCCGCGCTCCTCGGCACGTCCTACCAGCTCGTCAAGATCGACATCGGCGGCAACAGCTCCGCCAACTCCGCGCTGCTGCGCAAGTACAGCCCGTCCGGCGGCACCTACACGATGCCCGTGCTGGTCGTCGTCACACCCTCGGGCACCGTACGCACCGACACCCATGTCACCGGCAACCCCTCCCTGACCTCGGAGGGCATCAACTCCTTCCTGCGCCAGTGGGCGTCATGAGACGAACGGTCCGCAGGTACGCCCTCGTCCCTGCCGGGGCCGGACTGGCGGTGGCGGCCGCCCTCGTCCTCGCCGGCCTCGCCACGGATCGCGGCGGACCCGGCGCACCGGACGGGCGGGCGGGCACGGCAGTGGGAACCGCGGCCGGGGCCGCGGTGCTGGCCCCCGGCTCCCGCCCGGAGGCGCCCGTCCTGACCGGCGACGACCTGGACGGCAACGCGGTCAGCCTCGCAGGGCTTCGGGGCCACGTCGTCGTCCTCAACGTCTGGGGTTCCTGGTGCGGACCGTGCCGGGCGGAAGCCGACGACCTGGAGCGGCTCAGCCGCCGGACCCGGGCCGAGGGGGTCCGGTTCCTCGGAATCAACACGCGCGACCGGGACCCGGCCGCCGCCCGGTCCTTCGTACGTGCGCACGCCCTGAGCTTCCCCAGCCTGCGCGACCCCAGCGGCGAACTGCTGCTCCGCTTCCCGCCCGCGCTGCTCAACCCGCAGGCGGTCCCCGCGACCCTCGTGATCGACCGCCGCGGACGCATCGCCGTCAGTATCGGAGGCGCCGTCACGGAGGAGCAGCTGCGGCCCGTACTCGCGCACGTTGCTCAGGAGGGGTCATGACGCTCGCCGCCGGGGCGGACGCCGCCTCCCTCGTCAACGGAACCCTTCTGATCGCGGCGCCCGTGGCACTCCTCGCGGGACTCGTCTCCTTCCTCTCGCCGTGCGTCCTGCCGCTCGTTCCCGGCTATCTCAGCTACGTAACGAGCCTGTCGGTCTCCGACCTGGCGGACGCGCGCGGCGGGCACCGCAGCCGCATGGCGGCGGGAGCCCTGCTGTTCGTCCTGGGCTTCACGGCGGTCCTCGTCTCCGGCGGCGCCCTGTTCGGGCACTTCGGCCGCGTCCTGTTGGCCCACCAGGAGGTGATCTCCCAGGCGATCGGCGGCTTCACCGTACTGATGGGGCTGTCCTTCATGGGGCTCCTGCCGGGCTTCGCACAGCGGGAGTTCCGCAGTCACCGGCGCCCCGCGCTCGGGCTCGCCGGAGCCCCGGTACTGGGTGCGGTGTTCGCGGTGGGCTGGACCCCCTGCATCGGCCCGACGCTGGCCGCCGTACAGGCGCTGGCATGGACCGAGGCGAGCGCGGCCCGCGGAGCCCTGCTCATGGCCGCCTACTGCCTCGGGCTGGGCCTGCCGTTCGTCCTCGCCGCGCTGGCCTTCCGCCGCGCACTGGACGCCTTCGGCCTGGTCAAACGCCACTATCCATGGGTGCTGCGGACCGGCGGAGGCCTGCTCGTCCTGGTCGGCGTACTGCTGGCCACCGGCCTGTGGAGCGACCTGGTGTACGCGCTCCAGCTGTGGAGCGCGGATTCCACCACGGCCGTCTAGGGGCGTCCGCGAAGTGGCTCCGTCCGCCCCGACCCACCAAGACCAAGCACAAGACGATACGGATATGCGGAGACGCACATGAACGCTGCGCAGTACCTACGGGGTTCCCGGGCAGCCCGGGTCTCGGCCGTCCTCCTCTGCTCCGCCGCCCTCGCCGCCTGCGGCGGTCACCGGGCCGGGGAGGCCGGGGACGCCCGCCCCGCCGCGGCCACGACGAGCTTCACCGAGCAGGGGGTCACGGTCACCCTCACGGTGTCCGGCTGGCACGGCTCGACGGGCACGCTGTCGGCGGTCTTCACGCCCGAGCGCAAGGGCTTCCACCTCTACAGCACCGATCTGCCGGCCGACGGCGTGGAAGGCGTGGGCAGACCGACGGCCATGACCGTCAGCGGGGCCGTCCGGGCGGACGGCAGGCCGGCGGCGTCCGCGGACGTACGGTCGATCACCGTGCCCGGCGTCGAAGCCCCGGTGCCCGTCTACCCGGACGGCCCGGTCACCCTCACCCTGCCCGTCCGCGCCCACGGGAACGGGAACGGGGACGGGGCGGCGACGGTGCTGCTCGGCTACGCGAGCTGCAGCACGCAGGACGGCTGCACGATCCCGGTCTCCGGCCACCCGGTGCACCTGAACGTCACCGCCACCGGAGCGACGTTCAGCCCCCGCTAGCGCATGTCCGCGATGCCCCGCAAAGCAGCCGCCGTCTCCGTGGGCGGACGGCGGCTGCTTCGCGCCCACCCCCCGGCAGCGAACCGACCGGCCGACCCTAAGGTGTCCCCCATGCCCAGCGTCCTGGTCGTGGAAGACGACCCCAGCATCCGCCAGTCACTGATCGAGGTCCTGACGGAACACGGGTATGCCGTGCGCAGCTCGGCCGACGGATTCGGAGCCCTGCGGGAGGTCACCCAGACGCCCCTCGACGCCGTGGTCCTCGACCTGGGCCTGCCCGACCTGGACGGAGGGGACGCACTGCGCATGATCCGCGGCATCTCCTCCGTACCCGTCCTGGTGGCCACCGCCCGCGACGACGAGCGGGAGATCATCAGCCTGCTCAACGCGGGCGCCGACGACTACCTGGTCAAACCGTTCTCCGGCGGCCAGCTCGTCGCGCGCCTGTCCGCCGTCCTGCGGCGCACCAGCCACGTCCCCTCCACCGGACCCGCGGCGGGAACGCGGGGAGCACCGGCGGCGCACGCCGCCGCGACGCCGGACGCGCTGCACCCCACCACCGTGGGCGAACTCGCGGTGGACCCGGGGGCGCGCACCGCGTACCTGGGCGGCGTGGAGCTGCGCCTCACCCGGCGGGAGTTCGACCTGCTCGCGTTCCTCGCCCGCCACCCCGGCCAGGTGGTGTCCAAGCGCCGTCTGCTGACCGAGGTCTGGCGCGAGCCGTACGTCGACGACAGACCGTCGACGTGCACCTGTCGTCCCTGCGCCGCAAGCTGGGCGAGCGGGCGGCGGCCCCGCGCTACCTGCTGACCGTCCGGGGAGTCGGCATCAAACTGGTGGCACCGCGTTGAGGCGCTCGCTGGCCGGAGTGGCACTCGCCGTGACCTCCATGGTCGCCCTCTCCTTCCTCATACCGCTGGCCGCGCTGGTGATGTCGCTGGTCAAGGCGCAGGCCGTCACCGCGGCCGAACAGCGCGCCGCCGCACTGGCCCCCGTCCTCACCCTGACCACGGATCCCGCCGCGCTGCGGGAGTCCGCCGCGAGTCTGGACCCGGCCCAGCAGCTGGTGATCCACCTGCCGGCGGACACCGCGCCGCTCGGCCAATCCAAGGCACCCGCCGCGCTGCTCGAACGGGCCCAGCAGGGCAGGGAGTCCATCTCCCAGGAGATCCCGAACGGCTGGATATGCCTGCAGCCGGTGGTACTCCCCGGAGACCGGGTGGCCGTGATCGAGAATTTCGTGCCCGAGGAGGAACTGACCCACGGGGTCAAGGAATCGTGGGCGGTCATGTCCTTCCTCGCGGTGGCGCTGATCGGCGGCTCCGTCCTGGTGGCGGACCGTCTCGGGTCCAAGGTCGTCAGGTCCTCGAAGAAGCTGGCCCAGGCCTCGCGCGCACTCGGCCAGGGCGATCTGGACACCCGCGTGGACCCCGTGGGCCCCAGGGAACTGCGGGACGCGGGCGTCGCCTTCAACGCGATGGCGCACCGGATGACCGAGCTGCTCGCCGTCGAACGCGAGCTCGTCGCCGATCTGTCGCACCGGCTGCGCACCCCGCTCACCGCCCTGCACCTCGCGTCCGAGCGGATGGCGGGCACACCCGAATCGGCCAGGGTCGAGGCGGCCGTCGGTGAACTGGAGGCCGAACTGCGGGCCATCATCGCCGCGGCGCGCACCCCCCTCGCCGTGGGGCCCATGGGCCAGGGCATGCTCGGTACGGAGCCCTCGGCGGCCCCGGACCCCGCCGGGGCGGCCGGTTCGCGCTGCGAGAGCGCCGACGTGGTCCGCCGCCGCACCGCCTTCTGGTCGGTCCTGGCCGAGCAGCAGGACCGGTCCTGCACCGTCGACGTGACCCGGGAACCCTCGGCCGTCGGGCTCTCGGACGACGACGTCGCCGCCGTGGTGGACGCGCTCATCGGCAACGTCTTCCGCCACACCGCGTCCGGGACCCCGTTCGGCGTCCAGGTGGTGCGGACGGCTCAGGCCGTGGAACTGGTCGTGGAGGACGGCGGCCCCGGCATCCCCGAACCGGAGCTGGCGCTCTCCCGCGGGAGCAGCACCGGTTCCACCGGGCTGGGTCTCGACATCGCGGGGCGGGCCGCGACCGCGACGGGCGGCTCGGTGCACATCGACCGCGGACCCCTGGGAGGGGCCCGCATCACGGTGTCGTTCGCCCTGGCCCCGCAGGCGCCCTCCGACCGCGGACGCCGCATCTCGCGCCGCCGGCCGGCCTGGCCGCGCAGGCGCTAGGCGCTGAGCGCTGGGCGCTGGGCGCAAAGCAGCGCCGTCCGTTTGTGGCCGACCGCCCACTGTCTGCCCGACCGGAACTGCCGTACAAGTTGAGGCCGTGCATCACGGCCGGCCCCCTGCGTCGCGAGGGCGCACCGTCCGCCGAGCCGTGCCCGGTTCCACCGGCCATCTCTTCTTGGGGGCATCATGCGCAGACGATTACGTGCCTGGATCCTGGCGGGCGCGGGCCTGCTCGCCGCGTGCGCCGGTCCGGCGTACGGGGCCGACACGCCGTCCGCCGGGTCGGCGGCGGGGTCCGTCCAGTACACCGTGCGGGACCTCGGCACCCTGGGCGGGACCCGCAGCAAGGCGACCGCCATCGACGGCGACACCGTCGTCGGGAGCTCGTGGACGAGCGGCGACGCCGCCGAGCACGCCTTCGCGTACGACGTGCGCGGGCACACCATGACCGATCTCGGCACGCTGGGCGGCTCCAGCCGGGCCGTCGACATCGAGGGGGACCACGTCGTCGGGCAGTCGGACCTCTCCGCCGACGGGCCGACCCACGGCTTCGCCTACGACCTGCGGACCCGCCGGCTCGTCGACATCGGCACGCTCGGCGGCAGCGGCAGCCGTGTCACCGCTCTGAGCGGTGACACCGTGGTCGGGACGTCGTCGCTCCCGGGCGACGCGGTCACCCACGCGTTCGCCTACAGCCTGCGCACCCGGATCATGACCGATCTCGGCAGCCTCGCCGGCCCGTCGGGCGTCAGCACCGCGGCGGCCGTCAGCGGTGCGATCGTCGTGGGCAGCTCCTCCCTGCCGGACGCGCCCGCCACCACCACACACGGGTTCGCGTACAACCTGCGCACCCGCAGGACGACCGATCTGGGCACCCTCGGCGGGAACTCCAGCACGGCCAACGCCATCAGCGGCTCCACCGGGGTGGGCGGGTCCCGCACCACCGCGAACCGCCTCACCGGTTACGCGTACGACCTCCGTACCGGCGTCCGTACGGACCTGGGATCCCGCTTCCTGACCGCGCAGCTGATCAGCGGGAGCACCGTGGTCGGCGGCGACGGCATACTCGCCAGCTCGTTCGACCTCACGACGCACGCGAGCGCCGTCGTAGGCTCCGGGCGCGGTGTCACCGAGGTCAAGCAGATCTCCGGGAACGTCATGGTCGGCGACAACTTCGCCCCCAACTCCTTCGCCTTCGCCGCCCGCGCCGACACCGGTGACCTCACGTACCTGGCCTCCCTCGGAGGCCTCAACTCGTACGCGGAACAGGTCAACAGCCGGGGCGTCATCGCAGGCAGCGCGGCGCTCGCCGCCCCCGACCCGACCACCGCGAACGGCCCGTTCCACGCCTCGGTCTGGGTGCCGCGCACGGTGCGGTAGGGGAGGCGCGCTACCGCCCGCGCGCCGCCGCGGTTCCGGGCGCGGGCCCGTCCGCCCGCAGCCCGGAACCCTCCTGGGCGCGGGGGCGGTAGCGTGAGACGGCCACGCCGGCCAGGCACAGCAGACCGCCCAGCAGGGTCAGCCAGGCCGGGACCTCGCCCAGCAGCATCCAGCTCAGCAGGACGACGATGGCCGGGACGGCGTAGGTCGTCGCGCCCAGCTTCCCGGCCGGCATCCGCGCGAGGGCGTAGGTCCAGGTGGTGAAGGCGAGGGCGGTCGGGACCACGCCCAGGTAGACCATGTTCAGGGTCGCGGAGAGCGGGGCCTGCGGAACCTCGGCCACCAGCTTCCCGGCGAACGGCAGGCACGCCACGGTCCCGGCCAGGCAGCTGTACGCGGTGATCTGCAGCGGCGTCCCGAAGGCCAGCGCGGGCTTCTGCGCGACGACGCCCGTCGCGTACGCCACCGCCGCGAGCAGGCACAGCACCACTCCGAGCACCGAGGTCGAGCCGTCGCCGCCGGACGACATCGACAGGCCGACGACGACGGCGCCGACGAAGGAGACGGCCATGCCCGTGAGCAGCCGCGGCGGCAGGGCCTCGCCGAGCAGGCGGGCGGCGAGGAGCGCCATCAGGATCGGCCCGGTGTTCACCAGCAGGGACGCGGTGCCGGCGTCGACGAGGCGTTCACCCCAGTTCAGCGCGACGGTGTAGCCGCCGAACCACACGAATCCGGACAGCAGGATGCCGCGCCAGGCGCCGCGCGGGGGCAGGCCCTGGCGGCGTACGAGGAGGATCGTCACGAGGACCAGCGAGGCGGCGAGCAGCCTCCCGAGGGCGAGCGCCCCCGGCGAATAGGCGGCTCCGGCACTGCGGATGGAGACGAAGGCGGACGCCCAGGCGAACACCGTGCAGCACACGGCGCCGACGATGAGGAGGCCGGGCGGAAGGGCACGCGAGTGGGTCTTCATGTCACCCACCCTACCCCGAACACTTCGGTCATTGCCGAAGTATTTCTCCTGAAAATTCTGGGCCGATACCTCAGACCGGCGTGGAGCGGCCTCAGCTCCATGCCCTCGGGGTGATGCCCAGGAGCTCACCGAAGGCCTTCTCCCCCGCCGCCGTCACGAGCAGGCCCCGGCCGCCGCCCTCGGGTCGCACGACCCACGCATCCTCCAGGGCCCGCGCGCACAGCCTCGCCCCCACCAGGCCGCCCAGGTGGCGGCGGCGCTCGGTCCAGTCCAGGCAGGAGCTCGCCAGCGGCCTGCGCCCGGCGCCCGTCACGTCGACGCCCGCCCGGCGGCACCAGTCGAGCCCGCTCCCGGTCAGCGCGAAGACGGCCTCCGTGAGCAGCAGGTCCCGGCTCTCCATCGCGTCGGTCACCGCCATCCCGAGCCTCCCCGCGAAGTGGTCGTAGCAGGTGCGGGCCCGCGCCAGCGGATCGGGCGCGGAGACGACCGGCACGGCGTGCGCCGCGTCCCGGCCCGGGACGGCGTAGGAGGCCAGCTCGTCCACCAGCCGGGCCGTGGCGGCGTCCGCGATGCGCACGTAACTGTGCCGCCCCTGCCGCTCCGTCACGCAGATCCCCGCGTCGAGGAGGCGGGTGAGGTGCCCGCTGACCGTCGAGGGGGCGACCCCGGTGATCCGGGCCAGCTCACCCGCGGTCCAGGCGCGCCCCTCAAGCAGGGTCATGCAGATGGCGGCCCGGGTCTCGTCGGCCAGTGCGGCGGCGAGGGCGGCGAGGCGCGCGGCGGGGGCCGGCGGGTCGGCGAGTGCCGGCGCGTCGGCCGGGTCGGAGGAAGGGAGGCGATCCATGACCCCAGGGTGCCTCATCATTTCGGTATATGGCGAATGATCGAGACATGAGAGGGTCACCGCCGGGGACTACGCCGCGCTGTCCGTTCGAATGTGACCATCCCATGATCGGCTCGTTGTCCGCATTGTGGGACACCGTCACGGATCCGGAACCGGGCTGCGCCATGCCGAAGCGGTCATCGTCGAGCGCTACCCCCAACTGCTGCGTCTGGCCTATCTGGTGCTGCCGCCAGATCTGGACCGGCACTCACGGCTGCTCCGCGCCCACCGCGCCGTCCAGCACTCCCTGCGGGCCGCGGGGCGCCGGGCGGCGCAGGGCGAGGACCCGCTGGCGGCCGTACGGGCCGAGGTGGTGCGGCACGCGGCCGGCCGGCTGCGCGGCCCGCTGCCGCCGTGGGTGTGGGGGCTGCGGATGTGGCCGAGCGCCGAGGGGCTCGACGAGGAGGCCCGCAGGCTGACGGGCCTGACCCCGTACGCCCGCGCCGCCTGGGTGCTCGGGCGGTTCGAGGGGCTGGACGAGGAGGCCGTGGCGGCCGTACTGGAGCAGGCCGGGGCCGCGGATCCGACGGGAGAGGTACGGGCGGCCCGCGCGGCCGCATCCGGGCCGGGTGCCGCACTCGCGGCGCCCGGGGCCGCGGCCGCGGCGGCAGCCGAGCCGGGTTCCCCGGCGGGACCCGGCGGCGCTGCGGGGGCCCGCCCCGAGAGAGAAACGATCTTGCATCCGGCCGACGTCCACACGCGGCCCACCGACCTGCTGCTGCGGCGCACCCGCGTCCGCGCCGCCTGGGGCATCGCCGCCGTCCTGCTGCTGGCCGCCGGTCTCACCCGGGCCACCGCCGCCGGGCCGGACGCCGCACTCCCCGCCCCGTACGCCGGTTCACCCGTCGCCCGCGCCGCGCTCGACCCGGCGCGCCTGGTCCGGGTGCCCGCGCAGGCCTGGTCCGATACCGGCCGGGTGGACTTCACGGCCTGGCCGGCCCGAGGCGCGCGCACCGGGGACCGGACCCTGCTCGCCCGGGCGCTGGGCACCTGGGCCTCGCCCACCTCCGCCACGGTCGTCACCACCGCGCCCACGGCCTCGGCGGAGCCGCCGGAGCACCCGCCACAGCTGCTGTTCGCGGGGGATCCCGGCCCGGGCACCGCCGTCGTGGTCTTCCACGACGGCGACCGGATCGTCCGCTACACCGAGCGGGGCGGTCGCCGGAGCCTCGACATCGCCCGGACCGACGACGCCAACGTCACCACGGCCGCCGCCGTCACGCTGACCCGGGACGCGGGCACGGCCCGACGGCTCCTCGCGCCGTGGATCGTCACCGCGGGGGTCCGGGACCTCACCGCCCCCGGCGGCCCCCTCCGGCCCCTGCCGATCGGCCCCGACGGCACGGTCACCACGGAGCTCCCGCCCGAGGCCGGGGACGGGCCCGGCGGCGACGGCGCCGCCGGCCGGGCCAAGGGCGGGGGCTGCGGGCCGCGCCCGGTCCTGGAGGTCGCCTCTTCGCCGCGGATCGTGGAGAAGCACTCCTTCCTCCTCGCCGACCTCGGCGGGCTGCTCCCCGTCCACCTCACCTACACCCCGCCCGTGGAAGGCTCCGACGTGCCGCCGGCCCGCCAGCCCCGCGAGGCCACGGGATCCGCCGCCCTGGCCCGCTGGGCCCAGGAGTCCTGCGCGCTCGGCGAGGTCGACGGACGGGCGGTCCGGGCGGTCAACCTGTGGGACTTCGCCGTCACGGAACTCCCGGAGAGCGCCGGGCGCGCCGTCTGGTCCTGTACCCGGGCCACGCACTGGAGCGGCCGGGGCGATGTCAGGATCCGGCTCCGGCCGCCCGCGGGGGACTCCCTGGCCGTGGCCCACGCCGAGTCCACGGCCGCCTGCGGGCGGTTCGGCCAGCACGTCCTCGCCGCGACGCTGTGGCGGGCGCCGTCGGGCCGCGGCTACCAACTGGCCGCGGGCAGCCGGGAGGTCGCGGAGATCAGCGCCACGGGCTCGCTCACCACCCGTACGCCCGGCCGGACCCTTGCCGTCCCGGCGCCTGCGGCCCCCGCTCCCCCGGCCGTCCTGACGGCGAGACTGCACAGCGGCGCGGTGATCACCGCTCTCGACGCCAGGGGCGGCGGCCGGGACTGACGGCCGCGCCGGAGCCGACCGAGCCGTGGGCCGCGGCTCGTGGTTGCGCTGCGGCGTCGGCCGGTCAGGACGTGCCGAGGGCTGACGTGTTGCCGGGCAGCACGTGCAGGATCTGGTCGAGATGGCCGGGGCCGGTCGCCGGGACGACCTGGAGTGCGGTGCGGTAGCGCAGTGTGCCGGTCTGCCAGGCGTGGTAGCCGGCCATCCACGCGGTCATGATCCCGACGTACGTGTCGACGGCGGACCGCTCTCCGCGGCGCAGGCCCAACTGCGAGCACAGCGCGGGCACCTGTCCGGCGAGCTCCCGGAACCGCCGGACCAGCCGGTTCACGCGCTGCCCCGCGGCCGTGACGGCCTCGTCGCGGTCGAGGTGCCGGGTGTGTTCGAGGACGAGCACCAGATTGTCGACATCGCCCCGGGCCTCCTCCTTCTCCAGGGAGTACACGTCGTTGCACATCAGGGTGACGTCGATGGCCGCCTGCCGCATGATGCGCAGCTGGGGCGCGTGGAAGGCGGCGGCGGGGACCGTGATCCCGGCGGTGCGTTCGCCGAGGGAGAGCGGCAGGTCGGTGGCGGCGATGCCGCGGCCGACCTGGAGGTAGGTCGACATGTCGGCGGGGGTTCCGCGCAGGCGCCCTATCGCCTCGTGCGCGTGGGCGGCGAAGTAGTACTCCCATTCGTGTGCGGTACGGGCGGTCCATGCCGGGTGGGCGCCGCGCGTGCCGCGGGCCCGTACGTCGGCGAACGCCGCCGTGCACGGGTCGCCCCCGGCGGGCGGGGCGGCGCCGTGCGCGATGTCGATCAACTGCTGGCAGACGCGGGCGGTCCGGGCCGGGTCCAGGCCGAGGGGGCCGTCGAACTGGTCGTCGAAGACGAAGAAGAAGCCCATCGCGTCGGCGCACAGGTCCAGGGCGGGCCCCCGGGCGTGCGGGAAGCCGAGGGCGGCCAGGCGCGGCATGTCCCAGGAGGCGTACCAGGCGGCGGAACGGTCGTCGGTGACCAGGCCCAGTCCGCGGACCCATTCCAGGTTCCGCCGGCGGGCCTCGTCCAGCCCCGGGCCGACCGGCGCCGCGGCGGGGAGGTCGAAGTCGATGTCCTGTGGCACGGGTCCTCCCGTGGTGGGGGGGGGAACGGCACGGTCCGCCTTGGTCCCGTGCCGGGCGTACGGAAAGGATTCTGCGGAGGCGGCTCCCGAAGGGCGCCTCTCAGGACCTGGCTTGAACCGCTCGGTCGTGCTCCCGGCCCAGCCCGAGGCCCCCGCCGGTCACCACCATCACGCGCCCCTCGAAACGGACCCCGTCCACCGGACCACCACCCCTCTCCAAGACGTGCGATTCCCGCACACCCTGCCCGGGCGGCACGGACACGGACAGGGAGCGCGCAGGACGATCCGACGCATTCGCGCACGCCTCGGGTGCCACCGAACGCTTCCGTACGCGCCGTGCCCCGAGGTCGCGGCTCCTCGGCACAAGCTCCTTGAGTCGGCTGGGAAGGCGTCGGTGGCCGTTCAGTTCGCGGCGGCCGGGGACGAACCGCCCGGGACCAGGAGGCGCGGTCGGCCCGTGCCGTCCGCCGGGACCGACCAGATGTCGTCGGCGCGCCCTTCGCGCCCCGGGAGGGCGTAGCCGACGGTCCCGTCGTCCAGCCAGGCCGCCTGGTCGTCGACGCTGCGCGTCTCGGCGAGCGGGTGTTCGCGCAGGTCCGCCAGGTCCAGGACGTACAGCCGCCAGGGGGCCGCGAGGTCGTCGGAGACCTTCTTGAACGCGATGCGGGTGTTGTCCGGAGACAGGGACGGGCATTCGACGTTCTCGCGCAGGGCCCTCGCCGACCAGTTGCGCAGGTCCCCTTCGACGAGGTGGGTACGGCCCCTGGTGGACACCGTGGCGTAGAAGCGGTTGTCGTCGGCGGCGAAGGTCACGCCCCAGTAGTTCACGTCGGGCGCGTGGTAGCGGGTCCCGTCGATGGTCAGTGGGATGTCCTCCATCGATTTGACGAGGTAGCCGGTGCGCAGGTCGAGGAGGGAGGTACGGGTGGAGAAGCCGGTCGCGGCGTACGAGTCGCCGACCGCGAAGGCCGTCCAGGACAGTACGTTCCCGGAGGCCGAGACGCGTGCCCGGTTGGGGATGCCGGGTACGGTCACGCGCTGGATCTCGCGCAGCCGCCGGTCCAGTACGAGGGCCTGGGTGCGCGCCGGGATGCCGGGCAGCTTGCGCAGGCACAGGACGCGCTCCCCCGCGGCGTGGAACCGCTCGCAGGCGGGGCCCCCCGTGGCGGGCGGCCCGCCGGCGCCGTCGTGGCGGGCGACCCGGCCCGTGGCCGAGTCCCGGTAGTAGAGCCCGGGTTCGGCCAGGCTGAAGGATCCGTCCGCGGCGGCGGCCGGCAGACCGCGGTGCCTCGCGTGCAGGACGTAGCCCAGGGATCCGCCCCCGAGCAGCAGGACGGCGAGTAGGACGAGGAGGAGCCGGCGCAGGCGGCGGGGCCGAGTCGCTCGGGGGTTCACAGGGCCTCCTGGGTGGTGTCGGGTGCGGTGGGGGAAGCCGGCAGGATGCGCCACGCGGCCGCGAGGGCCGCCGCCAGCGCGAGCGCCGCCGTCCCCAGGGCGGGCCCCCGCCCCCAGAACGTCCAGGCCGCTCCGAAACCCGCGGCGCCGAGCAGCCGGGCCAGCGCCTGTCCGGTCTGGAGCACCGCGAGCCCGCCGGCGCGGCGGTGCGCGGGCAGGACGGGGCCGGCCAGCGCCATCAGGACCCCGTCGGTCGAGGCGTAGAAGACGGCGAGGAGCACCGGCACCACGGCCAGGGTCGGCCGGGCCACGGGGAGCAGCAGGACGGCGTACGCGCCGAGCAGCGCGGTATGTCCGGCCAGGAACGGCAGCCTGCGCCCGACGCGGTCGGCGATCCGGCCGGCCGGGACGGCGAGGAGGAGGTATCCGGCGGCGGCGCCGAGCGGCAGCAGCGGGAACAGGGCGGCGGGCAGGTCGAGGGCGCGTTGGATGAGCAGGTACAGGAAGGAGTCGCCGATGGTGGCGGCGCCGAGCAGGGAGGCGGCGTACAGGATCCGGCGGAAGGCGGGGTCACGAAGCGCCGTGCGTGCGAGGGGTGTTGGGCCGACCGGCGGCGCGGCCGGCGCGGAGGGCCCCGAGGCCCCGGCGGGCGCTGGGGGGACGTACAGCACGAGCAGCAGCACGCCGAGCAGGCCCGTGCAGAAGCTGACGGCGAACACCGCGTCGTAGGCGTCGGCCGTCGCCCAGAGCACTGCGAAGGCGGCGAGCGGACCGAGCAGCGCGCCCGTTGTGTCCATCGCCCGGTGCACTCCGAAGGCCCGGCCCAGGGTCTCCGGCGGGCCGCTGAGCGAGATCAGCGCGTCACGCGGGGCGGTGCGCACGCCCTTGCCGATACGGTCGGCGGCGAGCGAGCCGGCTATCCCGGCCGTGGCGCCGTCGGCGAGGAGCAGCCCGAGCCGGGAGAGGGCGGAGAGCAGGTAGCCCGCGCCGGCGACCCGCTTGTGGCGGCCGCCGCGGTCGGCGAGCCGGCCGCCGAGGAGCCGGACGAGGGCGGTGGCTCCGTTGAACATGCCGTCGAGGAAGCCGAATTGGAGTGGTGAGAGGCCGAGGCCGAGGACGAGGTAGAGCGGCAGCACGGCCGTGACCATCTCGGAGGAGACGTCGGTGACGAGGCTGACCGCGCCGAGTGCGATGACGGTGGCGGGGACGCGCCGCCGGGCCCCGGGGGGCCGGGGCGGCGCGTCCGGGCGGCCGGTGTTGGCCAGGTACATCAGTGGCAGCTGTACTTCGGGCTGGTGTCCTTGACCGACCCGTCGGCGGCGACGTAGGTCCAGCTGTAGCCCGCGTCCGTGAAGTCGAGCTTCAGGACCCCGTACTGGCCGCTGATGCGCTTCTGGCTGTTGGGCTGCACCTGCTCGATCGGGTAGGGCTCGGCGCCGCCCATGCCTCCGACGATCTCCACGATCCCGTCGGCGGCCGCCTTGCCGTCGGGGTTCTGCGGGGCGAACCGCTCGTAGTGGTGATCGTGTCCGTTCAGGACCAGGTCGGCCTTGGCGGCGTAGAGGAGCTTCCAGACGGGTTTGGAGACGGGGTCGTTGCCGTGTCCGCCGGAGGAGTACAGGGGGTGGTGCCAGTAGGCGGCGATGCACTGCTTGCCGTTGGCGGCGAGGTCGGCCTTGAGCCAGTCGATCTGGGCGGCCTGGTCGAAGGCGTTGGAATCGAGGGCGATGAAGTGCCAGTTGCCCTCGTCGAAGCTGTAGTAGCTCTTGCCCTGCGGGTACGCGATGCTTCCGAAGTACGCCTTGTAGCCGGCGAGGGAGCCGGCCGGGTCGTAGGTCTCGTGGTTGCCGGGTACGGGGCGGGTCTTGGCCTTGAAGGCGCCCCAGCTCTTGTCGTAGTAGGCGCGGAAGTCGGCGATGCGGGCGTCGTCGTACTGGTTGTCGCCCATGGTGAGGTAGAACTTCGGGTCGATCCGGCGAGCCAGCGCGGCTGTCTTCGGGTGTGCGCAGCCGCTGTCGGAGGCGGTGCACTGCGCGGCGATGTCGCCGGCCGCGACGACCGTGAAGGCGCCGCCGCCGGGGGGCGTTCCGCCGTCCACGGTGCCGTACACCTCGGCCTCGTAGAGGGAGTAGCCGTACGCCGTCCCGCGCGCGGTGCCGTAGACGCGCAGGTACCTGCCCTGGCCGGCGAGGCCGGTGAGGTCGTCGGTACCGCCGTTGCCGGCCTTTTCCTCGGCGATCCTGGTCCAGGTCGCGCCGTCGGCGGAGACCTCGACGCGGTAGGCCTTGGCGTAGGCGGACTCCCAGGTCAGCTTGACCCGGGAGACGGTGGCCCCGGCCCCGAGGTCGACGCGGATCCACTGCGGGTCCTTGCCCTCGGCGCTGGCCCAGCGGGTCGAGGCGGCGCCGTCGAAGGCGTTGGCGGCGCCGAGCGAGGCGCTCTCCGCGGAGGAGGCGGTGGCGGGCTTGCCGCGCGAGATGAGCGGGTCGGCGGCGGCTCCGGCCCGGCCGGGCCAGGCGAGGAGGAGCCCGGCGACGAGTACGAGCACGGCGGCCGCGGCTGCGAGGAGGAGGGTGGGTCGAGGTCGACTGCCTGGTGCGGGGGGTGGGGTGGAGGCGTACAGGTGCATGCCTGGACTCCTTGGCCTGGGAACGGCGAGAGCTGGACACCGGTGCGGAGAGCGCCGCCCCCGGACCCTGGGGCGAGCAGGGGGCAGCGTCACGGCGGCCGGGTCAGAGCTCTCGCTGAGCGCGTCATGCCCATGCCAACAGGCACCGCGCCGAGCCGCCGTCGGGGAGCGTAGTGGATAGGAAGGTTTCCTACCAGTGGCCCGACACGACGGACCACAGGGGCGGATGGGGCGACCGGCCCCCGGGTGGCCGCGGAGCGGTCAGGGGCGGTCCAGGCCCCAGGTCTGCAAGGTGTAGGGGCGCCCCTTCTCCTCGCCCTCGATCAGCGGGACGTCCAGCAGGCTGAAGCCCGCCTTCACGGCGACCGCGACGCTGGCGGCGTTCTCGGCCTCCAGCTCGAGGATCACCCGGTCCACACCCAGCTGCTCGAAGGCGTACGCGGCCATCACGCGCACGGCCCGCGCGGCCAGCCCCCGGCCGCGGTGAGCCGGTCCGACCGCGTAGCCGAGCTCCGTACCCTCGGGGGCGCGCCGCAGCATCACCTCACCGAGGGGTTCGCCGCCGTCGACGGTGATGGCGAGCAGGACGACCGTACCTTCGGCCCGCATCCGCCGATCCCGCTCCAGCCGCGCACGGCCGGCCGCCTCGTCGAAGGGCGAGACGATGGGCGTCCAGTACGCGACGTCGGGGTCGTCGAACAGCGCGGGCATGGCAGGCAGGTCGGCTTCCGTCCAGTCGCGCAGGACGAGGCCCTCCCCGGTGAGTTCCATGTGATCGGGAAAGGACGACGTGGTGCTGGTCATGGCGGGGTGGCCTCCCTGGTCGGTGGTCGGCTGGGCAGGATATCCGCGGACCGATCGCCTCCGCCCCGCCCCCCACCCCCACCCCACGTCTCGACCCGGTCGAGCCACGTGGCGCCCGCGCGGTGCCTCAGAGCAGGGCGAGCCGGTCCACCAGCAGCTGCACCCTCCGCTCGGCGTCCCCCCGCGGCAGCCGCCCCGCGCGGGCCAGGGTGGCGAGCCCGTGCAGGGCCGCCCAGAACACCCCTGCTGGTCACCGCCCTCGTCTGAGAGCCCCGGTCGGCCCGTCACTCGCCGCCGCGCCCGAGGGCCCGGCGGCGGAGCAGCTTCTTGTCCGGCTTTCCCGCGTCGGTCAGGGGCAGCGCGTCGGCGAAGGCGATGCTCGCGGGCTCGTACATGGCGCCCTTCCGTTTCCGGACCAGAGCACACAGCTCCACTTCGCCGACCTCGCGACCCGGCGCGCGGACGACCACCGCGTGGACCCGCTCCGTACGTTGGGCGTCGGGTACTCCGAACACGGCGCTGTGCAGGACGTGCGGATGGGAGTTCAGCACGTCCTCCAGTTCTGCCGTGTACACGTGGCCACCGACCACCACGATCATGTCCTTCAGCCGGTCGACGATCGTGAGGTAGCCGTCCCGGTCGACGAACCCGATGTCACCCGTGTGCAACCAGCCGTCCCGCAGGACCTCGGCGGTGAGCTCGGGCTGCTTCCAGTAGCCCTTCATCACGTGCGGCGAGCGCACGCAGATCTCACCGCGCTCACCTGCGGGCAGGCTCCGCCCTTCGGCGTCGCGGATGACGACCTCGACGCCTTCGATGACCTTCCCGGCGGTGCGCAGCAGCTCGGGGCGGCGCGGGTCGTGGTCCTCGGGCGGGAGCACGCTGATCCCGCCCGCTTCGTTCTGCCCGTAGAACTGGTTCAGCACGGGGCCGAAGCGCCGGACCGCCGCCGCGAGGCGCGCCGGGGAGGAGGCGCAGCCCCCGTACGTGAGCATGCGCAGGCTGGAGGTGTCGGTTCGGTCGATCTCGGGGTGGTCCATCAACTGGTAGAGGAGCGGCGGCAGCAGGAACATGTGGGAGACGCGCTCGCGCTCGACGGCGGCGAGTACGGCGCCCGCTTCGAATCCCTCCAGCAGGACGACGGTTCCGCCGTCGCGCAGGGCGGCGTCCGCCATGAAGCCCGCCGCGTGCGCGAGGGTGGTGCACACCAGGGCCCTGACCTGCCCGGCCTCCCCGCCCTCGGGCCGTCCGGATCCGACCGCCGCCCACTGCCCGAAGGTCGTACAGATGGCCTTGGGGTGCCCGGTGGTCCCACCGGTGTGGCGAATGGTGCAGATGTCCTGCGGACGCGCCGAACCCGCGAACGCCTCGGCGGACTCCTCTGCGGCGAGCCGTACGAGGTCCGGGCCCGTGCCCGCGCCGCCTTCGCCCAGTACCAGGACCCGTTCCAGCGGCACCCGACGGGCCAGCTCCGCCGCGCGCCCGCCGTGCTCCGGGTCGACGATCAGCGCCCGGGTCTCGACGTCCCGGAGGATGTCGGCGTGCACGTCGGGCGAAAGGCCGGCGTAGAGGTGGTTCACGGCGCAGCCGAGCAGCCCGGCGGCGTAACGGGCCGCGATCGTCTCGGGAAGGTTGCCGGCGAGCAGGGTGACCATCTGACCACGCTCCACCCCCTGCGCGCGCAGCGCGCGGGCCATGCCGTAGACGAGACCGCGCAGTTCGCCCGCGCTCACGCGCCGGTCCCCGTGGACAAGGGCCTCGCGGTCGGGTTCCTTTTCGAGGGCGTCAAGAATCTTTTCCACGTGGCTGTGGAAATGCCCGGTGATCGCGTCCATACCGTCCCCATTGGTTGACTTGAGCAACTGACTGGAGGCTAAAGGCCGGTGATCCACAAACCCAACCCGAACGCCGATATCCGGCCAGACGAGCCTTCGGCTCAGGCCGTGGCCGAGGAGGGCGCCTCCTCCCCCACGAACTGCGGCTGACCAGCGGGACGGTGGCGCTCCGCCCATCGGACGAGGAGGGGGGCGGCCAGGCCGGTGAGGGCGAACAGGGCGCCCAGGACGTACCACCCGGGGCGGCCCCAGGTGATGCACAGGAAGATGATCAGGGCCGGGCCGGCGGCCTCCGCCAGGGCTGCCCCGAGCCCGAACACTCCGAGGTACTGCCCGGTGGCCCGCTCGGGCGCCAGGGCGAAGGAGATCTCGAAACCGGCCGCCGCGTGCCAGAGTTCGCCGATCGGGTGTACGGCGACCCCGGCCGGCAGGAGGGCCGCCGCGGCCCGGCCGGGGATGCCCTGCGTCAACGAGATCAGCACGCAGGCCAGGAGGAAGGCGAAACCGGAACGGCGGTAGGCGCGGGCGCCGGCCACCGGCGTGTCGATGCTGCGGCCGGCCCTCATCTGACACGTGACCACGACGACGGTGTTCAGCAGCATCGTGCCCGAGATCAGCCAGTGCGGGGCCTCGGTGGCCGCGATGAGCCAGAGGGGTACGGCAACGGGCAGCACCTTGAACTGGACGGCCGTGACGCCGTCCAGGGCGGTGAGCGCGAGGTACGGGCGGTCCCGCATCGCCATCCAGCGCGGACCGCCCGCGGCCGGCCCCGGCTCGACCGGGCGCAAGCGGAGCACGATCAGGGCGGAGGCCGCGAAGGAGACCGCGTTCGCGACGATCATGAGCTGGTAGGCGCTGTGGGCACCGACCTGTACGACCCACCCTGCCAGCACGGCGCCGAGCGAGATGCCGATGTTCGTCACCGCGCGCAGGTACCCGCGGAACTCCTAGGGGGTGCCCGCAAAGTCCCGCCTGTCCCCGCCGTGCGCGCCGCGCCTGTCCGCCGGGTGGTCGGCCCCGACCCCCACGGCCGGCGAGAGGACGCCCGCGATCCCGAGGCCGAGACCCACCTCGGGGGCGGGCGGGCCGTCCGGCGCTTCGTCGGCGGGATGTGGGGGGGTCGGCGGGGCTGTCGGTGAGGTGTAGGCGGTGTGTCGGCGGTGGCGGCGATCGTGGGTGCCGAGCTGCCCTGGGGCAGCCGCAACCGCGCGACAACAAGGGAGCCCCTTCGCCATGTCCTCCACCCCGCCCTGGAACGTCCGACGACTGCCGGCTGCCGAAGGCCGCGTCTTCCTGGTCACCGGCGGCAACGCCGGCATCGGGTACTTCGTCGCGGAGCAGTTGTCGGCAACCGGAGCCACCGTCGTACTCGGCAGCCGGAGCCCCGCCAGGGCCGAGGCCGCCGCGGACGCGATCCGTGCGCGTGTCGCCGGCGCCCGGGTGCGGGCCGTACGGCTGGACCTCGCCGACCTCTCGACGCTCGCGACATCGGTGGAGTCACTGGAGGTGGATCGCCTCGACGCCGTGGTCCACAACGCCGGGGTCGCGCTCGACCACCCGCCGCGCAGGGAGACCGCGGACGGTCACGAGCTCATGTTCGGCACGAACCACCTGGGGCACTTCGCCTTGACCCGGTGGCTCATGCCGCTGCTCGCGGCTGCGCCGGCGGCCCGCGTCGTGACCATGGGCAGCTTCGCGGCGAAGTCCGAGCGGCTGGACCCGGACGATCTCCAGTCCCGCGAGGACTACCGGCCCAAGCGCACCTACGGGCGCTCCAAGCTGGCGCAGATGTACTTCGGCGTCGAACTCGACCGTCGCCTGCGTGCTGCCGGCAGCACGGTCGCCAGCGTGGTGGCCCATCCCGGCGGCGCGCTGGACTCCCTCACCCCCTCGCGGCCCCCGATCCACGTACGAACCGCCGGCGCGCGGCTAGGCTCGGCACCGGCGGCCCTCCTCGTCCAGGGCAAGGACGCGGGCGCATGGCCCGCGGTCCGGGCCGTGCTGGACCCGGCCGTGCGCGGGGGCCAGCTGTGGGGACCGCGCGTCTTCGGCCTGCGCGGTGAGCCCCGCCTCGAACCGGTGTGGGACCACCTGGCCGACCCCGCCCTCGCGGCACGGCTGTGGGGGGCGAGCTGCGAGCTGACCGGCGGCGACGTCCTCACCCGCACGCCCGGGTCGCGCTGAGCGACGCCCTCGACCGGGCGGCGGATCACTGCCCGCGGGCGCCCGCGTCCGTGGCAGCGAGCCTCCGCCCGGTGGATCCTTCCGTGAACGTACGCCCCCTCCGCGCAACCGTTGCCCCTCCGCCCGTACTTGTCGGACGGTCCGGTCCGGAGGAAAGTGATGGCGGCGCGGACGGGGGACGGGGGACGGGGGACGGGGACCGGGGGACGGCACCACCCTGCTCCCGCGCGTCACCGACAGCGCACCGGATCCGAGGAACAGGAGCGCAGGGGCATGCCCATCCACCAGACGATCGACCACCCCACCAACTGGATCATCGAGGTCGACACCAAGGACGTGTGCGCGCTCGCCCTGCACGGCGCACCCGCCGGGGAGCGGCTCGTGGTCTTCGTGTCGGAGACGCACCACAACGCGCGGTACGACAGCGACCGGCGCGACCAGATCATCCGGCAGCTGTCCTCGCACCCCAAGGTCACCCTCGTCGTCGAACGGGACATCAGCCCCGTCCAGGCGGCGCCCAACATGGTGGTGGAGACCACCCCGGGCCTCTCCTCCGCCGACCCTGGGCGTGACGACACCGTGACGGCGCAGCTCGTCGACCACCTGAACCGGCTGCCTCCCGGGCAGAAGGGCCGGTCGATCGTGTTCCTCTTCGGAAACGACCACTTCGACAAGCTCCGCACCCGTCTCGACGCCGCCCTGCCCGAACCGGTGACGCTTCGCCATTTCTCCTCCATCCGGGCCCAGCTGGACGCCCTGAGTCTGGCGGCGCCGGCGCCCGGCCCCGGCGATCAGCCGATCGGCTGGGTCCGAACCGGTCAGTTCGCGGCGAACGAGGGGCAGGAGGCCCTCAACAGCGATCTCCTGCGCCGCGGTCTCGTCCCTGTTCCCTACCAGGTCCACGTCCACTCGGCGGACGTCTTCGCATGGGGCAAGCAGGGGTTCCTCCTCCACTCCTCGAACCAGTCCATCATCGACCGCAGCGCCGAACTCGCCGACGAAGGCACCCTTCCCCTCATGATTCGCGACCCGCAGGAGGTCAGGGGCCGCGAAGGCCGCGTCGGCTGAGCCGCCGCACGGGCGCGGCCGTCCCCGCGCCGCGCGGCCCGCAAGGCCCGGCCCGCCTCCAGGCCCCCGTACGCTTCGGCCCGACCCGCGAGCCTCGACGTCACCTGCCCGCCTCCCCGGAGGCGGCAGCGGTTTCCCGCCATCCACGGGCCGCCGTCCATCCAGGTCCGTTCTGCGTGCATTCATCGCGTGCCAGCATGACGACGGACGCGATCAAGCGCCCCCCACGGAACCGGACGTGACGGAGCATTCCTTGACCCCTCTTCTCGGGCGAGCCGCCCGCTTCCGCAGGCTCGTGACGTCGATCGCGGCCCTGTGCGCCACCATCGGCGCCACCGCCCTCGCCGCGACCCCGGCGGCAGCGGCCGAGGGGCGGCATCCGGTCTACGCCATCGCGCACCGCGTCGACACCCTGGGCGGCGTGGACGCCGCGCTGGGGCACGGCGCGAACGGCATCGAGGTGGACGTGTGCGCCTGGTGGAACGCGAACGAATGGCGGGCCTATCACGACTGCTCCTCAGCCGGTGACGACCGGCTGGGGCCCAGCTTCGACAGCATGATCGACCGGATTCTCTCCCACGCCGGCGCGGGACGCCGGCTGTCGCTGGTCTGGCTGGACATCAAGGACCCGAACTACTGCGGGGAGCAGGAAAACCGCGGATGCAGCGTCGCGGGACTGCCCGACAAGGCGCAGCGGCTGACCGCCGCCGGACCAAGGGGTTCGGCAACTGCACGGAACCCGCCTACAACACGTGTCCGGAGCTGAAGAAGGGCGCCGCTGACCGTGACGCCGGACAGCTCGCGGCCACCCCGTCCTGGACGACCACGTACAACGATCCGTGGTACGTCGACAAACTGCTGGGCGAGGGCCGCGTGGACGGCGTCATCGCGGGCTACGGGGCGTTCACCGGAGTGCGCGAGTACGACGACGGCTGGCAGTGCGCCAACGCCGTCGCCCTCGTCCGCGACTGGGTGAACCGCCACGGCGGCACCCACCGCATGGCCACCCCCGGCGACCGTCTCTTCAGGTAGGCGGGTTCAGCGCTTCGCGCCGAGCCAGTCCTTGTAGGAGGTGGGAGCCAGGCGTGCGCCGGGTCCGCCGGTCAGGACGTCGCCCTCGACGGCCGCGAACAGGCCGGCCTGCTCGTCGGTGACGACCGTACGGGGGTCCTGCCGGGCCGACAGCGTGAGACGGCCGAGCTCGTCGAGGGCGAAGACGTCCGGGCCCGCGACGTCGACGGTGCCGCCCAGCGGTGCGCCGGTGGCGGCCGCGGCCAGGGCGGCGACCACGTCGGCCGCGGCCATCGGCTGGACGGGGGTGGAGGGCAGCCGGACGGTGTTCTCGTCCGCGGTCCAGGACAGCACCGCGTCCATGAACTCGAAGAACTGGGTGGCGCGCACGATCGAGTACGGGGTGGGCCCCTGCTTGAGGATGTCCTCCTGGAGGGTCTTCGCCCGGTAGTAGTCCAGCTGCGGCACCTGGTCGACGCCGACGATGGACAGGATCACCTGGTGGCCGACGCCCGCCCGCTCCCCCGCCGCCAGCAGGTTGTTCATCGTGGTGCGGAAGAACTCCGGGGACGCCTCGTCGAAGGTGGGCGAGTTCGACACGTTGACGACCGTGTCCGCGTCGGCGAGCGCCTCGTCCAGCCCCGCGCCGGTGAGCAGGTCGACACCCGTGGACGGGGAGGCGGGGACCACCTCGTGTCCGAGCGCGCGGAGCGCGGAGACGAGCTGGGAACCGATGAGTCCGGTGCCGCCGATGACCGTGATCTTCATGGCTGTGCCCTTCCTGGTGTGCGACCGGGTGCGGCCCTCTGCCGCCCCAAACTCGGACAACTCTTGTCTGAGATGTTACTCGGATAAGCTGTATCCGAGTCAAATGGAGGGCGCATGAAACTGTCCGGGGGCGTGGAGTGGGCGCTGCACTGCTGCGTCGTGCTGACCGCGGCGAGTCAGCCGGTGCCCGCCGCACGTCTGGCACTGCTGCACGACGTCTCGCCGAGCTACCTGGCCAAGCAGATGCAGGCCCTCTCCCGGGCGGGCCTCGTGACCTCCGTCCAGGGCAAAACGGGCGGATACGCGCTGACCAGGCCCGCTTCCGACATCACCGTCCTGGATGTGGTGCAGGCCGTCGACGGGGCGGACCCGGCCTTCATCTGCACGGAGATCCGGCGCCGCGGCCCGTTCGGAGCACCGCCCGAAGCGTGTACGAAGGCCTGCGGGATCGCCCGCGTCATGCGTGCCGCCGAAGCCTCCTGGCGGGCATCGCTGCGCGGGGTCACCATCGCCGACCTGGTCGACTCGGTGGAGCGCGACGACGGCCCCGAGGCACTGCCGGCCATCGGAGCCTGGCTGAACCCGGCCTCCGGACCGGTGCGGACCGACGGCCGGGCGTAGGGGGCCCGGCGGAGGCGGCCGGGCCCGTACTCGCCGGAGGAACCGGGAGCCGGGCGGCACCGTCCAAGCCGCGAGCGACCACTCTTCGGGTGCCTGGCGCTGACGGTGGGGCGGGTCACCGTCGACGTACGGTGACCCGCCGGTCCGTCCCTTGTCCCCGGGGCGGGGTCGGCTGAGGAGCGGGGTGCAGGTAGAAGCTGAGCGTGGCGTGGCAGCGGACCGGGATGGCCACCGTCGTCTGCGCGAGGGAGTCGGTGTGGGAGGAGCCGCCGTCGACCGTGGTGACGGTCCAGGTGAAGGAGGCGCTTCCGCTCGCGCCAGAAAGGCCCGGCGACAGATCGTCGCGGACGCCTCGCTGGTGCTGTGCGACATGCCCGACCCGGTGGCCGGTACCCGCGCCACGACCGCCCTGTACATCGAGCACCCCACGCCGGCGGGCTGCCTGAGACTGGCCTTCCAGGCGGTGTGGGAGCGGGCCCGGACCGCGCCCGCGGCGGGTGGGGACCGAATCGACGGCTGACCGGGGCGTCCTGCGGTGCCCGGCCCGGCCTACCGGGCGGCCGGGGTGACGGCGACCCGGCGGGCCATCAAGTGGGCGTCGAGGAAGCCGCGCTCGGAGGCGGGGTCGTGGAGCAGCCGGGCGAAGGGGGCCAGCCCGGCCGCGGTCAGCAGCTCGGCGAGCCGGTCCGCCGGCCAGCTGTAGGCGGGCGCCACCTTGTGGTCGAAGCGGACCGGCTCCGATCCGTCGGTACCGAAGAACGAGACCAGGAACAGGCCTCCGGGGGCCAGGACCCTGGCCTGCTCGGCGAGGACCGCGGGCAGTTCCGCGGGCGGCGTGTGGATCATCGAGTAGTGGGCCAGTACGCCGTCGAGCGCGCGGTCCTCCATCGGCATGGACTCCATCCTCGCCTCGTCGAACCGCAGCGCCGGATGGGCCCGCCGGGCGTGGGCCACCATGGCCGGCGAGAGGTCGAGCCCGAAGGCGTCCAGCCCCAGACCGTGCAGCATGGCGGTCAGGTGGCCGGGACCGCATCCGACGTCGGCCGTTCGCCGGTTCCCCGTCTCGCGCACCAGCTCGGCGAAGGTCTCGACCATGGCCCGCGCGAAGGGCCGCGTCTCCAGCCGGTCGGCGAACATCGACGCGTAGAGCTCGACGACCCCGTCGTAGGCGGCCCTGGTCCGCTCCTGGTGTTCCACCACGGAGCAGACGCTAACACCCTTGTCGCCGGACCTCGTTCGGCAGACCGGTGGACCGCGCACCGGGCGCACCGGGCGGCCCGGGGCGCGGTGGCCCGGTGCGCGGTGGCCCCGGATCAGGCGGTGAAGGACCGCTCCAGCCTGGGGATCAGGTCGCGGAGGTCCTGTTCCCAGCAGCCCGCGTTGTGGCCGCCGTTGCACTGGGTGCCCCAGGCGGAGCCGTCGCCGTAGTCCACGAAGTAGTACGACATGCCCAGGGCGTCCATGCTGTCCTTCACGTGCTGGGACGCCGACTCCAGCCAGAACTCCAGGTCGGTGGCCGAGCCGCCCCCGTTGCCCACGTAGAGGGAGACGCCGACCCCGCCGGCCTTCAGTTTGTCCATGTGCTGCGACGGATCGACCTCGTTCCACCGCCAGTCGATGTTGAACACGGGATAGGGCGAGCCGAACAGGGCGTCACTGTCCACGCCGGGCTTGTACGGGGATTCGGCGCCGCCGCAGACACCGGAGAACGAACCGCAGATCGCACCCTGCGCGTCGATGAGGGAGGCGACGACGGCGAGCCGCAGGTCCATGGAGCGGGCCGACAGATCGATGTCCCCCGACAGGGAGGCGGTCTGGCCGAACAGGTCGGGCCGGACCTGGGCGTAGTGGAGCGCCCCGAAACCGCCCATGGAGACGCCCGCGACGGCCCGTGCCTTCTTCGTGGCGATCGTCCGCAGGTTCGCGTCGATGAACGGGATCACCTGCTTGAGGTGGAAGTTCTCCCAGTTCTGGGCACCGGCCTGCGTCTTCTGGTTGAGCCAGTTGGCGTACCAGCCACGGGCGCCGCCGTCCGGGATGACGGTGATCATCTGGTCGGAGGTGGTCAGCGCCGGGTAGTTCTGCTGGATCGGGTCGTCCGGCGAACCGTGCAGGAAGTACAGCACGGGATAGCGCCTGGCCGGCTCGTCGTAGTAGCCGCTCGGTAGGATGATCTTGATGTGGTGCTTGCCCGCGACCTCGGGTGTGGTCACGGTGATGTGGAAGTTGGTCGGACCGCCGGTCGCGGTGTCGACCTGGGTCAACCCGAACCCGTCCGCCAGCGGCGGGGGCGCGGTGCGCCCGGCGGCCTGCGCCGAACCCGCCGGCACGGCCGTGGCCACGATGGCGGCCATCAGGGCCACCACCATGCGCCACCGGCTCGATTTCCTCATCACAGCATCCTCCTTGGGACCTTGGTGTTAGTGGTTGTGCGTGCGTCGCGGCGTACCGACGTCCCGGATTCCCGGCACAGCAGCCGCCTCAGGACAGGACCTTGGTCTCCAGGGCCGGTGAGGCCGCGATCTGCTCCTCGGTGAACCGTTCCGTCACCCACTGACCGGCCGAGAACAGCCGCGTCTGGTCGACGTGGTGCGGCGAGTTCGGGTCGGCCGACTGCGAGTAGGCCAGCACCGAGGAGGTCTGGGGCGGTCCGTCGGCGGTGAACTTCACCTGCTGGACGAAGCTGGATCCGAAGGTGATGTCCAGCTTGCCGTCGACCAGGCCCGGGGTGACCACGTTCAGTACGCCCAGCTCACTGATCGAACCGTGGATCGGGATCTGCTCGCCGTTGCGGGTGATCTTCTGGACGTCCGACAGCGGCGCGTTCAGCGCCACGCCCGCCCTGCGCAGCGCGAGGACCGCCCGGCCGAACGCGTCGCGGACGGCGGAGTTCCCGGAGTCCAGCGAATTGGGCGTGTGCACCGGGTCCTTGGGGTCGAAGGGCACCCGCCAGGGGAGTTTCTCGATTGCCTGCCCGCCCAGCAGGAAGGCCCAGTAGTTCTCGAACAGCCACGATCCCCGGCTGTCCGCCGTGAAGTCGTGGCTGCGCCATGCGGCCAGGACCGGGCACGCCTCGCTCACGTTGACGAGGGTGCCGTCCACCAGAATGAGCCCGAAGGGGACGCCCCGGCACATCGCCACGGTGGCGTCCAGGGCCAAATCGGCCGCCCTGCTGTTGTCGGCGAACAGCAACTGCCGCATGTTCTCCGGTGTGAAACCCCGGCCCGGCAGACCGTCGGTGCCGTTGATCCGGTTCTGGGCGGTCAGGATGAGCTCCTGGGTGCGCAGGGACCGGGGAGCCGCCGTATCGCCCATCACCCTGGGGAAGGACAGCGGCTGCTCGGGGTTGGCCAGCCAGGCGCTGTCGTTGGCGTTGCCCACGAAGTCGCTGCGGATCAGGCGCGGTTGCTTGCGGGGATCCATCAGCCCCGGAGCGACCGCGTTCGGATCGGTGGGCCAGTCGCACGCGCTGCGCTTGCCGTCGAAGATGGAGACCGGCGGCACGTTCGGCAGCCGCAGCTCCTGGTTGAACAGCAGTCGGCCGGTCAGGGTCAGGCAGGACTGCGCGTGCTCGTCGCTGATGTTCGGCGTGGCCTGGATGTCCGCGTACAGGGCGTTGCCCTTGCGGTCGGAGGCGACCGTGTTGAAGAAGGGGACGCCTTCCGTGGTCTCCAGGGTGTCGACCACCTCGTGGACGTCCTTGGCCTGGTCGAGGTGGAACCAGGTGTTGAGCGCCCGCAGGTTGCCCATGTTCACGTCCCGTACCGCGTGGGCGCTGACCACCCAGGGCAGCGGGTTGCCCAGCACGGAGGTGACGATCGGCCCGTACCGGGTGGACCACAGGGTCCTGGTGACCTTGCCGAGGGTGCCGTCCGCGTTCCGTACGTCGACCGCGACCTGCTGCGAGGTCATCGGCTGCCAGACGCCGTCCACCAGGTAGTTGGTCGGGTTCAGCGGATCGACCTGTACGTCGAACAGCCCGAACGGGGCCACCGTGGCGATCGTGTGGCTCCAGGCGACGTCGTCGTTGTGGCCGATGTTCACCGCCGGGAACCCGAGCAGACTGGCCCCGGAGACGTTGATCCTCCCGGGGATCGTCAGCTGGCTCTGCCACATCCGGTTCTTGCCCTGCCACGGGAAGTGCGGGTTGGCCAGCAGCATGCCGGTGCCCCCGGACACGCCCCGCGAACCGACCGCGAGGGCGTTGCTGCCCATGCTCTGCCGGCGGCTGACCGCCATCGCGTCGCGGATCCTCTTCGCGGTCTCCTCGGGTGAGGGGGCCGGCGTCGCGGCGGCCGAAGCCCCCGCAGGCGCGGCGGTCACCTGGCCGTCGAGCAGCGGATCGGCGCTGCCCATGATGATCTCGGCGTGGGCGTGCCGGTAGACGTCCAGCTCCGTGATGGGCCGTACCCAGGACGCACCCCGGCAGGCCGGGTCGGTGATGTTGTCCGCGCCCGTCTCGGCCAGGTACCGGTTGTACCCCCGGACGTAGCCGCGGATGGCCTCTTTGACCTCCGGTTCCGGCCCGTTGGGGGCGGGCTGGTCGAGCAGCCGCTCCACCACCCGGTCGTCCTTGATGCGCTGGAAGTACAGGTCGCTGTTGAGGTTGCTGGTGGTGTTCTGCTTCTCGCCGGGACTCGCCTTGCCGTCGGGCCCCAGGTACCGGGACCTCTGGGCGTTGACCATCAGGTAGGTGTCGGCCAGCGTGCAGATGTTGTCCTTGGCCGCCGCGTACCCGTAGCCCGTCCCCAGCCCCTCCCAGTCGGAGGCGATGATGTGCGGGATCCCGTATTCCGTGTACCGGATCGTCGGCTTGTCCGGCGCCGCTACGGCAGCCGCCGACCTCGCGGGCGGCGGTCCGGCGGCCGCCATCGTACTCACCACCGCGACCACGGCCAGGGCCGCCACAGGCAGCCTCGCGACGAATCTCCTCCGGGCCATCGAGCCGTCCCTCCCCTGTGGTCCGGGCCCTTCACCCGAACGCGCCCACGCTAGGCAGGAGCGATGAAATCCCGATGGAACGGGTGCACCGCCGCGGGTTTCATCGGGATGTCATCGCCCGCTGCCACTGTCGTCCGGTGACCTCGGCCGACTGCGCCCCGCATCTCCGGGCGGACCGCGTGGGCCGACTACTTGGGAGGATCGATATGCGAGCCAGAAGGACCGCGGCGATGGCAGCCGGCTTTCTCCTGACCGTCGGGCTTTCGGCGGTACAGGGGGCCAACGCACAGGGGGCCTCGGCGAAGACGACGGCTGCGTGCGAGGGCACGTACACGATCGTCGTCGGAGGCACCGGCAGCTCGTGGAACAACGACGGCTTCTACGGGAACATCCAGCAGCACGTCGGATACCCCACCCAGATCCCCAACGGCGCGAGCGCCCGGGCGGGTGTGAACGAACTGAACCGGCTGGTCCGCGACCAGCGCGCGGCCTGTCCGTGGCAGCACGTCAAGATGGGCGGGTACTCCCTGGGTGCCGCGGTGGTGCACACGTGGGTCACCGAGAACTGGCAGACGTTCGACAACGTCAACGCCGTTCTGATCGCGGACCCCAAGAGGCAGGGCCCTCCCGGTGCCAACGGCGGGTCCGTGCCCTTCGGCGGCATCGTCGGCGCCCCGCTCGCCGGCGCCGACCGGTTCTTCGGGAACGTGCCCGTCAAGACCATCTGCCACTGGGACTACGTCTGCGACGAGTCGGCCGGCATCTGGACCTATCCGAACAACCACGTCCGGAACTACCCCGAAGACTTCAACATGGACCACCACAACGACAGCGCCAGCGAGCAGTGGTACAACGGCGCCTGGTACGCCTGGTAACCCCGCGGCGGGACTTCACCACCTGCCGGCGGCCGGGCTTCCGGCCGCGGGCGGGTGGTCCCCGCGCAGGATCTCCTCGTACGTCCCGCGCAGCATGCGGCCCGGCGGTACCCCCAGGTCCTCGGCCAGACGGCGGCGGGTGCGGTCGAAGACGGCCAGGGCCTCGGTCCGCCGGCCGCCGCGGCACAGGGCGCGCATCAGCATCACGGCCACCGTCTCGTTCAGCGGCTGCGCCGCGGCCAGGGCGAACAGCTCGGCGATCGCCTCGAAGTGCCGGCCCAGGCGCAGCTGCCACTGCGACTTCCGCTGTATGAGGGCGATCCTGCGCTCGGTGAGCCGCAGCCGCTCCGCCTCGGCGAGCGGCCCGGGGAGCTCTGCCAGCGGCTCGCCGCGGAACAGGTCCAGCGCCCGCGTGCACAGGCGGATCACCTCGGTCGCCTCGCCCGCCCGGTCGGCCCGCGCGACCTCGGCGAGCAGCCGCTCCATGTGCGCCACGTCCACGTCGAACGTGCCGGGGGCGAGCCGGTAGCCGCAGCGGTCGTGCTCGATCGGCGAGGCCGGGCCGTCCCCGGCGCGCAGGGCCTTGCGCAGCCGGTAGACGTACACCGGCACGACGTTGGTGTGGGGCGGTTCCATCCCCCATATGCCGTCGAGCAGTTCCTGTCGGCTGACCGTCCGCCCCGCGCCCAGCGCGAGGGCCGCCAGTACCGCTTGCTGGCGCAGATGGCCGAGGTTCAGGGGCCGCCCGTCCTGCCGGACCTGGAGCGGTCCGAGCAGGGAGATCCGCACCATGGGAACGGGTACGGGTACGGGTACGGGTCCGCTTACGCGTACGGCGGGCCGGGCGGTGGCGGTCGCCGCCGCCCGGCCCGCTTCCCGCGTACGGGGGCCGCTGCCGGGGACGACCAGGCCGCAGTCGAAGGCGTGGACGATGGCGGCGGCCCGGTCGCGCAGCCCCAGTTCGGCGAGGATGCGCCTGAGGTGTCGGGCCACCGCGTCCTCGGGGATGGCGAGGTCGGCGGCGATCTCGTCGTCCCGCAACCCGCAGCCGACCGCCTGGAGCACCCTGCGCTCCTGCTGCCTGAGCACGGTGGCGGTCGTCGGCATCGCTGCTCCCTGGGCCGGTCGTACGGGCGGTCGGGCGGGCGTCGGTCGGGCGGTCGGACCGCGGTCGACAACGTACCGGCGCCGGCCCGTGCCAGGGCATCCGGAACGTTCCGGAGTGACACGGAAGGGATGGAACGATCCGGGTGGGGAGTCCGGCCCGCGACCACCGCGGTCGGCATCGGCGACCGCGACGGCGACGGCGGGTGCTGGCACGCGGGCCGGACCCGGCAGGCTCCCGGGATCAGCGGGAGCCGGGGCGGGTGGCGACGGGGTAGGCGGCCTCGAAGCGGTGGAACGCCGCCTCCTGCCGCCACTCGACCTGTGCCTTCGGGCTGGTGGCGAGGAAGGCGGCGCACAGCCGGCCCGGCCGTTCGCCGCCCTGGCGCTCACCCGCGCACGCCCCGGACGTCCGGTAGCCGCGGCGCAGGTCACGGTCCCACAGGCTGCGGCCGGGCAGGAAGGAGTACTCCAGCGAGGCCCGGGCCAGGTCCCTCAGCTCGGGGTAGCCGAGCCCGTAGGTCTGCGCGGCCCAGCGGTACTCGTCGGTGATCCCGATCCGGGACACCCCCGGGTCGTCGGTGGCGAGGACCACCGGCACGCCGTGGCGGCGGTACGTCGCGAAAGGATGGGCGTCGCCCGAGACCCGCAGGATCTGCGCGTTGCTGTGGAAGGGGACCTCGACGGCGATCCGCCGGTCGGCCATGTAGCGCATGAGCGACTCCCAGCGGTCCTCGTGGAGTACGGAGACTCCGTGTCCGATGCGCTCGGCGCGGCCGGTCTGGGCGGCCTCCCTGATGTGGAAGGTGAGGTCCTCCGGCTTCACCAGACCGGGCACCAGCTCGCCCGCGTGCAGGGTGACGTGTGCCTTGGGGTACTGGGTCTTGAGGTAGTTCACCATCCGCATGTGCAGGCGGTAGTCGCGCAGGGCGACCTCACCGTCCTCCGGCTGGACCAGGTTGACGGCGACGAAGCGCGGGTCGCGCTCGGCCAGCCGCATGCCGAGCGCCAGCTGGGCGAAGACCCGCTCCGGGGTGCCGAGGCGGCCGGCCTGGGAGATCCAGCGGTACGGGAGGGAGCACGCGGCGTCGGGCCGCGGGGTGTCGCAGTGCGCGGCGGTGCGGAACTCGGCGTCGGTGGTGTCGGCGTCGGCGCGAGCCTGCCGGACGACCGCGTCCAGGCCGCCGTCGGCGAGCAGCTTGTCGTGCAGGGCGTCGAGGTCGGCGTCGTAGCCGACCCGGTCGGCGAGGGCACGGGCCGCCCCGGAAGCCGGGGTGATCATGGTCTCCAGGTAGAACTGGTTCTGCCGGGCGGCGGAGCCGGCGACTTCGGCGAGGATGCGGCCGGGGTGGCGCCAGGGCACCTCGCCGAACTTGTCGAAGGTGGCGAAGAAATGGTCGTGGCCGTTGCCGTCGGCCGGGAAGTCCTGCATGGACCAGGCCTGGACGACCTGCTTGCGGAAGGCCGCGTCGGTGACGGCGTCGGCGGCGGGGCGGGTTCCCGCTCCGCACGGCGGGGGCACCGCGGTGGTCGTGGCCGTGGTGATGCAGAGGCCGTCTTCGGCTGCGAGTCCGATCAGGAACTCGGTGGTGACGGCGCCCGAGAGGTGGTTGTGCAGGTCACCTCCCTTGGGGAGGTCGGCGAAGAAGTCCCGCGGCCGAGCGGGGCCGGGGGCGGGGGCCGCTGGGGCTGCTGGGGCTGCTGGGGCTGCTGAGGCGTCGTACGCGGCGGTGGGCAGGAGCAGGGCGAGCGCGGAGAACGCGCCGATCAAGTGGGAAGGGATCACGGGCACATGGTGGTCAGGCGAGCGGCCCTACGACACCATGCCGGGCCGGGTATGGCTCACCGTCACCCGTGAGGCCCCGCAGAGGATCGTTCCTCCTTCCCGGGCACCTCCTGGGTGATACGCGGACGCCTCCCCTGGTGCGAGCCGGAGGTCATCCCCTGGTGCTACGGGGACTCAGGAGCGCCGCGCGGTGACGAGCCAGGCGCGGGAGTCGAACCGGACCCCGTCGTCGCCCAGGTGCGCGGCGAGCGCCGCGCGCAGGTTCTCCAGGGCGCGCGTCGCGGCCGCCGGATCCAGCCGCTTCAGGACTTCGCTCGTGCACGTGAATCCCCGCACCCAGTCGAGGGCGGCCGCCACGTCCGGACCGTAGTGGACCTCCTCGTGCACGTCGGTGAACGAGATGTCCGTGAATCCCGCGCCCCGCAGGATCTCCCGAACGGCCCGCGGGTCGGCGAGCGAGAACGGGTCCGGTCCGCCGGGGGCGCCGGCCGCCGGCCCACCGGCCACGGCGAGGGACCGGCGGATCGTGACGTCCCACTCGTTGAGCTCGCCGGCCTGCCAGACCATCATCACCAGGCGTCCGTCCGGGCGCAGCGCCCGCCCGATGTTGGTGAACGCCGCGCCGGGGTCGTCGAAGAACATCGTGCCGAACCTGCTGATCACCAGGTCGAAACGCTCCTGCGGGAAGCGGTGTGCCTGGGCGTCCGCCTGCTCGAACTCGGCGTTGTCCAGCCCCTCGGCCCGGGCCCGTTCACGGGCGAGGGCGATGGCCGGCGCCGAGACGTCCACCCCGAGCGCGCTGCCCGCCCGGGCGGCGCGCGCGGCGTCGCGGGTGGTCCGCCCGGCGCCGCAGCCGATGTCGAGGACGTGGTCGTGGAGCCCGACGCCGGCCGCGCGGCGCAGCACCTCGTTGTGCCGCCGCAGTTCGGCGTCGTAGCCGCCGGCGGCGGGCGGGCGATCGCCCGGGGTGCCTCGCATCGCGGTCCCTTCCCTGCGGGCCGCCCGGAGCCGCCGGGCGCTGTCCGCTCCATTTCATCGCGGCCCTCGGCCGACTGCCGCGGACCCGGCACCCCACAAACGGATACATCATCCACATGTGTGTTACGGTCGCGCTAAGCGGATGAGGTATCCGAATACTTTCCGGGAGTTGTCACACCATGAAAAAGACTGCTGTCGTCACCGCCGCGACCGCGGGCATCGGCCTGGAGACGGCGCTGGGACTGGCCGCCGCCGGATACGCGGTCACCATGGTCGGACGCGACCCCGGCCGGGGCGCCCGCGCGCGCGAGCGTGTCAACGCGACCCGCCCGGCGCACCCGGCCCGGTTCCTGGCCGCCGATCTGGCCTCGCTCGACGCCGTACGCGCGCTCGCCGACCGGATCGCCACCGAGCACGCCGCCTCCGGGGAGCCACTGACCGTACTGGTCAACAACATCGGCGCGATGTTCGCCGACCGGCACGACCTGGGCGGCGTCGAGGCCTCCTTCGTCGTCAACCACCTCTCGCCCTACCTGCTGACCGAGCTGCTGCTGCCCACCCTCACGGCCGCCGCACCGAGCAGGGTCGTCAACGTCACCTCGGGCGCGGTCGGCGTCGCCAAGCGGGTCTTCGACTCCGTCGAACCGCCCGGCGGCTACTACGGCTTCCACTGGTACGGCCGCGCCAAGCTGGCCAACCTCGCCTACACGCTCGATCTGGCCGCCCGGCTGGACGGCACGGGCGTATCGGTCTTCGCCGCCGACCCCGGCGGCGCGGCCACCGACATGACCAACGGCACCATGGCCGATCCGAAGATCGTCTCCCCCGCGCTGCGCCTCATGTGGCCCCTGGTGCGCCGCACGTTCGCACGCTCGACCTCCGGCCCCGCCTCCGTGGCCGCCAAGCCCTCGGTCTTCGCCGCCACCGACGACTCGCTGAGCGGCCGGACGGGCCTCGTCATCGGCGCCCGCGTGACCCCGGTCGCCCCGCTGCGCGCCGCGACCGACCCCGGCATCGCGCAGGCCGTGCGCCGGCTCAGCGAACGACACGCACCGCTCACGACCGCCTGAGCCGCACGTCACGCGGCTGATCGGGGAAAAGCGGGCCGACACCCCCGACACGCCCGGCGCGGGGGCTCCGGGTGCGCCAACATGGTCACGGCGATCCGGCACCACGCAGGGCCGGAACGCGGGGGCGGTGCGAGCCCCCGGCGAGAACTCGCGCGAGAGGAGCGGAAGGTGTTCTTCCTCGTTTCGGCACTCACCACCTCCCTGGCCGCCGCCCTGCCCCTGGGCATGGTCGCGGGCCAGGACGTGACGATCGAGGATGTGTTCCGGGCGGCCCGGGGGCGGCCCGCACAGCAGGCGGTCACCTTCGACGCCGCGGCGGTTCCGATCGGCAGCGGGGTCACCGTCATCGAGCGGGTCGGTGACGGCACGCACGTCGAGCTGCGGTTGCGGGGCGTGGGGGCGAACCGTACCTTCGGCGCCCACGTGCACCAGAAGCCCTGCGCCGGCGAGCCGAGTGACTCCGGGTCGCACTACCAGAACGCCCACGATCCCCAGCAGCCTTCCACGAACCCGGCGTACGCCAACCCGCTCAACGAGGTGTGGCTCGACATCCGCACCGACGGGCACGGCGACGGCGGCGCGGCCGCCACGCAGGCATGGCGGTTCCGCCCCGGCCAGGCCCGCTCCGTGGTGATCCACGAGCACGCCACCCACACGGGGGCCGGCACCGCGGGCACGGCCGGGGCGCGGCTCGCCTGCGTCAACGTGCCGTTCGCGTAGGAACATCCGCTTTCCCGGGGCGCGGCCCGCGCGCGGCGCGTGCGCCGCCCCAGCCTCCGCCCGGCAGCGCAGCGACCGTGCTGTCATGGCCCTGACCAGCTGGGATATGTTGTCCGTCCTACTGGGGGACAACATACGGAGCACGGGCATGACGCACAACAGCTGGCCGGGAGCGCACGGGGGCGGATGGGGCGGCGCCCCGCAGTGGGGAGGCCGGCCGCCGGAGGCGCCTCAGCCCGGTGTGATACCCCTGCGTCCGCTGTCCCTCGGGGACATCATCACCGGCTCGTTCGCGACGATCCGGGGCCACTGGAAGACGCTCGCCGGTGTGGCGCTGGCCGTGCAGGCCGTCGTCCTGCCGGTCATGGCCCTCGTGGTGGGCATCGCCGTGGTCTCGGTCCGAAGCCACTTCGCTCCCGTCTTCCATCCGCCGTTCGGCGAGGATCCGGCGCCGGAGCACGTGGTGCCGCTGGTCGTCGCGGCCGTCGTGGTGTTCGCACTGCTCATGGCCGTCGGTGTGCTGGGCATGGCGGTCATCGCCGCGCTGTGTCCGGCGGTCCTCAAGGAAGCCGTGACGGGCCGCCCCACCACCTTCCGCGCGCTGTGGCGGGCCTCCGTCCGGCGGGCTCCGGCGGTGGCCGGCGCCATGTTCCTCAGCGGACTGATCGCCGCCTCCCCGGTGTTCGCCGTCCTCGCCGTGTGGCTGCCGCTCGTGTTCTCCGCCGGTCACGGGGAGAGTTCCCTCGCACTGCTCGGCATCCTGCCGCTGCTCATGCTGGCCGCCGCGCCGGCGGCCGTCTGGCTCGGCATCCGGTTCGGCCTGGCCCCGGCCGTGGTCGTCATGGAGGGCGCGGGTCCGGTCACCGCGCTGCGGCGCTCGACGGCCCTGGTCCGGGGCGAGTGGTGGCGGATCTTCGGCTACACCGTCGTCTCCGTCATGCTGGCGGGGGCAATCTCGTACGCGACCCAGATACCGTTCAACCTCGTCGGCTCTTTCGCGATGATGCCCGCCCTGAACGGGCTCCCCGAACATGGCGCGCTCTCGGCGGGGGCCGTCGCCTCCCTGGTGCTCGCCCTCGTCCTCCTGTTCCTCGGCGGGGCGGCCGGCCAGGTCTTCCAGATCGGGTTCAGCCACCTGGCGAGCGCCATGCTCTACGTGGACCAGCGGATCCGGCGCGAGGGGCTCGCCGAGGCGATCCTGACCGACCTCGCCGCCGCCCCCGCGCCGCCCGCGCCCACCGGCCCCGCCCCCGCCGCCACCGGGCCGCAGCGGCCGGAAGGCGACGGGCAGTCCTGATGCCGTCGGGAGGGGCCGCCCGGCCCCTCGGGGGTCCCCGTTACGCCGCGTCCGCCGAACCGATGAGCACGTCGAGGAGGGCCAGGAGCGCGTCGCGGGCATCGGCGCGGGCGCGGGCGTCGAGCAGGAGGACGGGCGTTGCCGGATCGCGCAGGTGCAGCGCGGCGGCGATCTCCTCGGCCGTGTAGGGCTGTTCGCCGTGGAAGCAGTTCGCGCCCACCACGAACGGCAGCCCGCGGCTCTCGAAGAAGTCGATCGCCGGGAAACTGCGGTCCAGGCGGCGCGTGTCGACGAGGACGAGCGCGCCGAGGGCTCCGGCCAGCAAGTCGTCCCACATGAACCAGAACCGCTCCTGGCCCGGCGTGCCGAACAGGTAGAGGACGACGCCCGCGTCGGCGAGGGTGAGCCGGCCGAAGTCCATGGCGACGGTGGTGACGGCCTTGGACTCGATGCCGTCGAGGTCGTCGACGCCCACTCCGGCCGCGGTCAGCCGTTCCTCGGTCCGCAGCGGTTCGATCTCGGAGATCGTCTCGACCAGGGTCGTCTTGCCGACGCCGAAGCCTCCCGCTATGAGGATCTTGACAGGCGCCACCTGTCCGGCGGCGGCTGCGGACGGGTCGTTTCCATCAAATGCGGGCAAGGTTGTCCCTGATTCTCATGAGCATGTGGACGTTGGTGGTCTCCGCCCCTTGCAGGGGCGGCCGGTAGTGGATCAGCTCCCGGTCCGCGAGTTCACCCAGCAGCAGCGTCATCGGGGTGAGCCGGATCCGCATCCGCGCCGCGATCTCGGCGACCGCCAGCCCGCCCGGCCGATCGCACATGGCGAGCACGGCCCGCCATTCGGTGGGCAGGCCGCCGCGGGCCTCCGCGCCGGCGGCCGCCGTGATCGTGGTGTCCATGGTGAGCACCGTCTGCGGCGCGGCGGTCCGGCCGTCCGTCAGCGCGTAAAGCCGGGTACGGCGGCCGCCGGCGCGCTGCGGCGCGTCCGGCTCCGACGCCTCGGGCCGTACGGGCCCGGGCGTCCGGGCCTCGCGTCTCTCGGCATCCGCCATCTCGGGCTCCGGCATTACGGCTTCGGCGCCTGGGGACGCTCGGGCGTGCCCAGCCATTCGCCGAGCGCCTGGGCGGTTCGCACCGCTTCCCCGCCCAGCTCGCCGAGCCTGGCCTTGCGGGAGGTGACGACGAGGAGCGTGCTGCCCTCACCGCACCCGACGACGCAGAGGTACCGGTCGTCCATCTCCACCAGCTGGCGGATCACGCGGCCGCCGTCGATCTCCCGGGATATCGCCTTCATCGTGGCGGCGATCCCGGAGGCCGCGGCCGCCATGCGTTCCGACTGGTCCCGGTCCAGCAGGTAGGCGGTGAGCGGGATCCCGTCGTTGGACAGGAGTACGGCTCCCTGGACGCCGGCGATCCGGCTGAGATGGTTGTCCAGGATGCTGAAGATCATCTCGCTGGAGGTCGCGGAGTTGGGGGTCGTCGTCATCGCTGATCCTGTTCCTGTCTGATCTCGGCTTCCACCTTCTGCGTCCCCTCTTCGTAGTCCGCCCAGGCGTCGGCGACCTCTTCGGGGGTGTCCGGACCGGGGCCCGGCTCCGGCTCCGGCGCTCGCGGCGCGCGCAGTTGGCTGGTCATGTGCGTCTGCGGGACGCGCTCCGGGAGGACCGGACGGCCGCCGCCTCCCCCGGTCGTGGGCCGGAGCGCGGGCGTGCGCTGCGCGAGTGCCGGCGCCGGCCGCTCGGGAGCTGCCACCCGGTCCGGGGCCGCCTCGGGTGCGGCCCGCCGTACGGGGGCGGCGACGGGCGCGGGCGCGGACTCCGGTACCGCGGCGGACTCGCGGGCGGAGGCCGCCGAAGTCACGGACGCCGCGGGGGTCACGGATGCCGCCGGAGCGGCCGTCCGCGCCAGCAGGTCGCCCGGCAGTACGACGACCGCCGAGGTCCCTCCGTACACCGAACGCCGCAGCGTGACCTTGGCCCCCAGCTGCTCGGCCAGGTGACCGACCACGAACAGGCCCAGCCGGTGCGCGTTCTCGGCGAGTTCGGAGTAGGGCGGGGCCGAGTGCAGGCGCCGGTTCATCTCCTCGTAGCCGGACTCGCCCACGCGCGGCCCGCGGTCCTCGATCTCCACCGACAGGCCGTCCGCGACCAGTTCGGCCCGGATGACCACCTTCGACCGCGGCGGGGAGAAGCGGGTGGCGTTGTCGAGCAGCTCCGCCAGCAGGTGGCTGATCTGGCTGATCACGCTGGGTTCCACGCTGGCCTCGTCCAGCGCGTACCGCTCGATCCGCCGGAAGTCCTCGACCTCCGCCGCCGCCTCGCGCAGCAGGTCGGCGACCCGCATCGGCTCGGTGTGCGGGTCGGGCACCTCGCCGCCGGACAGGATGAGCAGGTTCTCGACCTGCCGCCGCATGCCGACCGTGAGCTGGTCGGACCGCATCAACTCGGCGAGCAGCGCCTCGTCGTGCCCGAAGGCGTCCTGGATGTCCTCGGTGAGGCTCAGCTGGCGGCTGACCAGGTTCCCGGTGCGCGAGGCGATGCCGGAGGCGAACATGCCGAAGCCGTGCCGCTCGGCCGCGAGCCGGCGGTGCCCGTCCACGGACACCGCGACGACCCGGGCGAAGGCGTCGTTGATCTGCCCCACCTCGTCCTTGTCCCCGCGTACCTCCGGCAGGGCGGCGTCGTCGACGGGCTGGCCGCGGTGCAGCCGCGCCACGACGTCCGGCAGCGTGACCTCGGCGACGGCCACGGTGCGCTCGTGCAGCCGCCGCAGGCGGCGCAGGACCGAGCGGGTGGTGATCACGACGACGGCGACCACCAGGAGCAGCGCTCCGGCGCTGCCGCCGACCAGCCAGTAGACCTCGGCCTCCAGCTCGGCGGCCGCCTCGTCGGCGTGCGCCAGCAGGTCGCGCGAGCGCTGGTTGCCCAGCTCCGCCAGCTGCCCCGAGAAGACGGGGTACGCCGCCGACCAGTCGTTGACCTCGGCCGGCAGTTTCATCCCGGAATCGGTGATCTTGTGCTGGGCGATGACCGCCGTCTCGACGCGGAGCTTCGTCTTCCAGGCGGCCGAGGAGGTGATCCCCTCGTACGTCTGCTTCTCCGCGGGCGGCAGGTACGGGACCACCCAGGTGTCGTACAGGTGCCGGTGCGCGCCGGCGTCGCTCAGGAACTCGCCGAAGGCGGTGGGCGTCAGCTCGCGGGACGGTCCGGCCAGCGTGAGGATCGTGTCCTGGCGGGCCAGCATCTCGGACGCGGAGAGCATGGCGACGACCGGGCGGGTCTCCTGGAGGAGGCCGGCGTCCTCGGCGTGGGCGAAGGCCCCTTGGTAGAGGCCGGTGATCCCGTCGATGACGCCGTCGTAGTACGTCATCGTCTGCGCGGCGACGCCGCTGTGGGCGTCCGCGCGCGAGCGGAAGGCGCCCAGCTGGTCGAGGCGGTCCTTGACGTCCTGTATGTGTTCGGCGGTCTGCCCGGGGACCGGCGGGCTGTCGGATTGCGCCGACAGGCGTCGGAATTCGGCCACGGCCTTGTCGGTGGCCGCCCTGCGGTCGCGCAGGTCGCCGTCCCGGACCGGGGCGCCCGCCCACCGCGCCGCGGTCGTCTTCCGTTCGGCCTGGAGCTCGACCATGAGCCGGAACAGCGGCTCGCCGATCCGCTTGCTGGCCGCCAGGTCTCCGCGCAGGTGGTCGGCCTGTGTCAGCAGCCGTTCGGCGGTCACCGCCACCTGGGCGCCCATGGCCACGGTGGGCACGACCGCGAGCCAGATGAGCATCGTACGGAGGCGCACGGTGCGCCGCCTTCGGGCCTTCGACGGCCCTGGGGTGCCTTCGGGTATGGGAGACATCGGTCCTCGGTATGCGGCGGGGCAGGATCGCGCGAGCGAGTGGCGCCGATCATATCCAGCCACGAAGAACGCATACAGCCGCACCCGACGGAAGAGATGGCGCCAGAGCTCTCCACTCCGGGAGCAGATGTCACACCTTACGGGCCGTCAACCGGATCCGTCAGTCATTGTTCAGGTCTGAGGTGTTGTGCAGTTCGGCCTCGACCTGCTCGCGCTCGGCCTCGGTGAGCGCGATGCCCGCCAGTTCCGCGGTCCAGGCGGGGACGTCGTCGCCGTGCTCGCCCAGGGCGGCCGAGGTCGAGATGAGGACCGCCAGGGCCCGGGCCCGGTCCGCTGCCGGGGCGTCCTCGCCGAACTTGCGCAGCGCGGACTTCACGGCGCGGAACGCGGCGCGGTCGTCGTCCTTGAACTCGCGCAGGATGCGGGCGTTGTCGAGGGCCTTGGCCAGCCCCTGCAGCTGCTTCGAGCCGCCGTAGTCGAGTTCCATCGGTTCGTCGCGCCGGACGAAGACGATCGAGTTGCCGGACGGGTCGACCAGGCTGAAACGGCTCGCGCCGGGACGGTGGCGCGTGATCCGCGGCCTTCCGGTGGCGAGGACCTTGCCGTAGGTGCGGCGCATCGCCCCGACGAAGGCCGCGTGGTACGGGGCGACCGAGTCGACCATGACCAGGCAGGCGCCGCCGTCCTCGCGGGCGGGGTCCAGGCCCTGGGGCGCCTTGCCGAAGTGCAGTTCGAAGCCGCCCAGGCGCAGCGCCAGGTACGGGTAGGGCCGGGTCTGCTTGTATGTGTTCTCGAAGCCCAGCGCCTCGTAGAACTCCAGGGTGTCCTCCACGGACACGCACGGCAGCACCGGCACGGTGGTCTCGTTCGCCGGGGTCGTCGGTTCGGTCATGGGTGTGTACCCCCTCCGCTCGCGGCCTTCTGCGTCCGGCGGGCATTGTTGCCGCTTTCCGGGACTCGCGCACATGCGGAGCGGGGGCCGGCTGAGCCGACCGCCGGTATCCGGCCAAGGCCCGGTCGCCGCGTGGGCCGTGGTGTCCGGTGCCGTGCCGGCCGACGCGTCAGCCTCTTTGTCAGCCGGCGTGCGAGGCGGCGATCCCGGCGAGGACGAGGTCGATTCCCGCGAGGAATTCGGCCCGGTCGTCATGCTCTCTGAGTTGCTCCGCCACGTCGCGGGTGAACGGGTACGCGTCGGGATCGAGGTTGGCCCAGGCCGCCGAAACGCCGTCGAGGAACTCCGTCCGGTCCTGCTCAGACTCCTGCCCGTGGGCGTTGGCCGCGTTCTGTCCTGCGACCCCGAGGATGTAACTCAGCAGCGTGGAAGCGGCAGTGAACCGGGCGGGGCGGGGTACGCCGAGTGCCTGGACCTGGCGTCCGAGCCGTTCGAAGACCTGAAGCGTCGGCGACTGCCCCGGTGAGCGGGCGAGCTGACCGCCTATCCACGGGTGGGCGTCGATCGCGTCGAAGAGCCGGAGCGCCAAGTCCCTGATCACCTCTTGCGGGCTCGCCCCGCCGGCGCCGCCGAGCACGGTGCCGGTGACGACGACCTCGGTGGCGGCGCCGAGGAGCTCCTCCTTGCCGGAGACGTGCCAGTAGATGGCGCCCGGCCCGGTGGCGAGGCGTTCGGCCAGCACGCGGAACGTGAGTCCGCCCTCACCCACCGCGTCAAGGATCCCGATCGCCGCTTCGACGATCCGCTCCCGGGAGAGCGGCTCCTCCCGTCGCTCCGTACGACGCGCTTTGGTTGCCATGGCCCCATCCTGACACAAGCCTGGAACCCCGTTCCAGCTTGACATCCCTGGAACGCCGCTCCAGTCTGATTCTGGAACGGCATTCCAGAGAGTCGACGGGCAGGGAAAACCACCATGACCACTGACATCACGATCATCGGCGCCGGACTCGGCGGGCTGACCCTCGCCCGCGTCCTTCACGTCCACGGCATCCCGGCGACGATCTACGAGGCGGAGCCCTCGCCGACCGCCCGCGCACAGGGCGGCATGCTCGACATCCACGACCACAACGGGCAGCGAGCCCTGAAGGCCGCCGGACTGTTCGACGCGTTCCGCGGCATCGTCCACGAGGGCGGGGAAGCCATGCGCGTGCTCGACAAGAGCGGGGCCGTGCTCCGCGACGAACGGGACGACGGCACCGGCGGCCGTCCCGAGGTCCACCGCGGCGAGCTGCGCCGCATCCTGCTCGACTCGCTCCCCGCCGACACGATCCGGTGGGGACGCAAGGCCACAGCGGTGCGCCCCATCGGCGAAGGGCGGCACGAGGTGGCGTTCGCGGACGGGACCACCGTGACGACCGGCCTCCTGGTCGGCGCCGACGGGGCCTGGTCGCGCGTGCGGCCGCTGCTGTCCGACGCGAAGCCGGCGTACACCGGCATCTCGTTCGTCGAGACCCACCTGTTCGATGCCGACACCCGCCACCCGGCCGGGGCACGGGCGGTCGGCGGCGGCTCCCTCTTCGCGCTCGCCCCGGGAAAGGGGATCCTCGCCCACCGGGAGCCCGGCGGGGTCCTGCACACGTACGCCTCGTTCAACAAGCCGCGGGAGTGGCTCGCCGGCATCGACTTCGGCCGCCCAGGCGCGGCCGCGGCCCTGATCGCCGAGGAGTTCGGAGACTGGGCCCCGGAACTCACCTCGCTCATCACGGACGGCGAGACCGCTCCGGTGCCGCGCGCCATCAACGCCCTGCCCGTCGATCACCGGTGGGACCGCGTGCCCGGCGTCACCCTGCTCGGCGACGCCGCGCACCTCATGTCGCCGTTCGCGGGCGAGGGCGCGAACCTCGCCATGTACGACGGCGCCAAGCTGGGCAGCGCGGTGGCCGCGCACCCGGGCGACGTCGAGGCCGCGCTCACCGCGTACGAGGAAGCCCTCTTCCCGCGCAGTGCCGCTGCCGCAGCCGAGGCGGCCCGCAACCACGAGCTGTGCTTCGACGAGAACGCCCCGCACAGCCTCGTCGCCCTCTTCACCGCCTATGAGCAGGCCGGCTGAACGGGCAGCGGCGGGCGCGCGGAGCTGTCGGTGGTGCGTGCGACGATGCGAGACATGATCGTCTCGTTGGAAGCCCTGCTGCCGGCCGCCGGTGCCCACTCCTCCACCACGTACGCCGACTGGGTCGCCGCCCACGACCCGGGCGCGGCCGGGAGCGCGCGCGATCTGATCGAGGACATGCGCACGGAGCTCGGGCGGTCCCGGCACAAGCCCGGCCGGTTCGTGGACGCGATGACGGCGCGGGCGCGGCGGCTGCCGGCAGCGCATCTGCCGTGGTTCTGGGACACCGTGGGCCACCGGCTGATCGGCTTCGGGAGCCGGCCGGGCGGGCGGGCCTACGCTGCGGCGCGCGCGGCCGAGGCCCAGCACGCGCTCCCGGTGGAACCCGCGTACCGCAGGGCCAACGCGCTGCTGTTCGCGGCGGGCGGGGCCATGCCGGCCAAGGAGTTCGGGGCCCACCAGCGGTTCCTCGCCGAGACGCTGGAGCCCTCCGCCGCGCACACCGCCCTGGAGGCGTTCCTGACCGCGTGGGCGGGTTCGGCGGCGGACCTGCCGGCCGACCTGGTACGCCGGGTGCGGGCCTCCGCGAAGGCGGCCGGGCACGGGGACGAGGAAGTCGCGCGGCTGGTGGGCGCGATCCTGTCGGTCACGCGGAACAAGTCGGTGCCGGAGGCGCTCCTCGATGCCGCGGGTACGGCCCTGGCGGCCCATCCGCCGGCCGACGCGATCCTGGCGGGGCTGGTGGAGGTGTTCCCCGACGGGGTCACCGACGGCGGGGCCTGGCTGCGGACGCTCATCGGCGCGGGCGCGGCGCAGGCCATGGAGGCCGGGCGGGTGGTGCCCCACGGCGGGCTGCACCACTGGGTGGGGAACTACGTACGGATGTACCAGTACGCGGCGCAGCCCGGGGGCGGGGTGGCGCGGCAGCCGCTGCCGGCGGAATTCCTCGACCTGGTGGGCCGGTTGGGGCCGCGGCTGCGGACCGAGGGGGCCGCGGTGGCGGTCCACCACACGCGCTACCACCACGAGGGCTTCGACGCGGACGTACTGGACGCGTGCCTGGCGGCCGGGGTGGCGGTGGTCGACCCGGGGCCCGAGACGCGGATGCGGTTCTGGGGTGAGCACTCCCGGCGGGACCTGTCGGCGCTGGCCGCCGACGCGGTGTTCGGACCGCGGCTGGAGGGGACCGTGCACGCGGATCTGCTGTCGCGGTGGGGCCCCGCGCGCGGACGCCGGACGGGATCGGCGGTGACGCTGCTGCCGGGCAACGCGGGCATCGCCCAGGAGGTGGCCGTGCGGGTCGGCAAGCTGGTCGACACCGTGGCCGGCGGCGGCATGGCCGGGGCGGAGGAGGCCGTGGCCGAGCTCGCGACGGTCCTTGACCGGCCGACGGTGACGGCCCTCGACGGGATCGCCGAGGCGCTCGCCGGGGCGGGGGCGGCGGGCGCGCTGCACCGCTCGCTGGCGGCCGGTCTGCCCGAGGAACTGGCCTGGCCGGCCCTGGAGTCGGTGTACGCCGAGTTCGCGGCCGGCGCCGGCGGACAGGAAGCGGAAGGGGCGCTGCCGGGTGCGCCGGGGGTGGCCGGGGTGACCTCCACCTGGCCGGTGCTGACGGTGTTCGGGCGGGACCGGGCGGTCGCCGTCGGTCCGGAGGGGGTGCGCGGCTCCTGCGCGTACACGGTGCCCGACGACGCGACCATGTACGCGGTGCACTACGTGGGCGGCTCCTTCCTGGTGAGCTGGACGCTGAAGCCGAGCCCGTACCACTGCGACACCGCGGTGTGGGCGGAGCGGCCCGAGGAGCCGTTCACCCCGGACGAGGTGGGCGGTCTGGTGCCCTTCGGCGGCAGTCTGGACGGGGCGTACGGCTTCCAGTTCGAGACCGCCGACGGGGGCGGGCGCCACGGTGGCGGCCGGGTCCTGCGGCCGGGCGGGACCGGCGGCATCGACCGGGACGAGCTCCAGCTCGGCGACGGCTCGCGGATCTGGACCAACGCGGTCTTCGGGCGCAGGCCCTGGGCCGTGGTGGACCCGGTCACCGGGGAGCCGCAGGGCGCGCTCGCCCTGCCCGAGTTCCCGGGCCGCGCGGCGGGTGCCGATCCGGCCGCGGGGCCGTCCGAGGCCGGGATGGCACTGGCCTCGGAGGCCCTCCAGCTGGCGCCGCTGCCCTCCGGGTGGGAGGGATCGCCGCTGGGCAGCCGTGACGGGCTGGTCGGCACCCGGGTGCTGTACCGCACCCGGCACCGCCACAACGCGCCGGACCACTTCCTGGTGGAGAGCGTGGACGGGCGCAGCGCCCGCTTCGACGTCGACCGGCCGGGGCAGGAGCCGTGGGGCCTGTGGGCGCCCCCGGAGGGCGCGTCGGTGGCGCACGGGGTCCAGGACGTGGTCCTCGCCGAGGCGCAGACCCGTACGGGTGTGCGCGCCTACGCCGCCGACGGCGCCCTGCTGTGGGAGCTGGACGGGCACGCGTCGCCGCGGCATCCGAGGGTGGCGCCGGTGCGCCGGGCCACCGCGTCGCGCGGCGTGGCCCTGCCGCCCGCCTTCTGGTACCTGTTGCGCACCCGGGACGTGGCCGGGTCGCGGGCGCTGAGGGGGGTCGGCCGGCAGGCGGCGGACGCGTTGCTGCAGGCCGCCCGCTCCGGTGTGCGGGCCCTGCGGGCCGCCGTGGCCCGGGAGTTGCCGGAGGTCACCGACCCGGTGCTGGTCGACGCCGTGGTGGCGGTGGCCGGGCGGGCCGCGCGGGTGGAAGGGCGCAGGCTCGCCCTGCACAGGCGGGTGACCCTGCTCGCGCAGGCGCCGCCGGCCCCGCCGCGCCGGTCCGCGCCGGACACGGAGTTGATGCCCGCGCTGTTCGGCCTGGTCTCGCGGGGCGCGGACGACCCGTGGCGGCGCAGCTCGGATGCGAGCCTGCCCGCGACGCTGACGGCTCTGGCTGCGGACGGGGCGTGCCTGGCGGGGGCCGTCGAGGAGGAGGTGCGGCGGCTTTCGCCGCCGGCGCCGCCGCGGGACTGGTCGCAGCTGGTGGGCGCGATCGATGCCGCCGCCTGGCGGGCGGTGGTGGAACCGACGCCGGACGGGGAGCGGACCGCGCTGCTGGCGCTGCTGGACACCTGGGCCGACCAGCCGTTCGCCCGCGCGGGCGGCCGGTGGTGGGTGGGCCGCGCGTCCGCCGAGGCCCTGGACGGGCTGCGCGGGGACGGTACCGCCGTGGCGTCCTGGCCGGTACGGCCCGGCGGCTCGGAACACTGGTTCGTGGCGCCCGCGACGGAGGGGGACGGGGACCCGGTGCCGGTGGCGGCAGCGCAGGCGCGGCCCGTCCGGGTGGAGCGGGACGACACCGCCCGGCTGCGGGCCCTGGTCGCGGCGGTCGAGGAGCACGGGCCGGTCCCGGTGCCGGAGTCGGCGGCCGCGCGCTTCGCCGAACTGACGGGCGTGCGCCGGGCGGTGGCCCGCCTCGTGGTGGCCGGTCTGGTCGGCCGGTCCGACCGTGACGAGGACCGCGCCCTGGCCCGCAGTGCCCCGTACAGGGCGACGCCGATGACGGCCGACGCGTACGACCGGCTGCGTGCCGGGCTCGGCGGCGGGGGCCGCCGCGCGGTCCTGGCGGCGGCCCTGCCCGAGGATCCGGCCGAGCTGTGGCGGCCGGGCGGGATCGAGGCGGCCGTGGAGCGCATGGCCGCGGTCTGGCGGGAGCACCTCGGGACGCTGCCCGCCCTGGACGACGGCGCTGCGGATGCGCTGGAGGCCGACCTTGGGCTCTCCGAGGTGTGGGCCCGGCGCCTCGCGGGCGGGTACGCGGCGGCCGCGGACGCGACGGTGGAGGCGGCCGGCTGGGAACTGACGGCTTCCGCGTACGGGTCGGGCGTGCAGGTACGGGCGGTGGCGCCGGCCGGGTCCGAGCTGCCGCACCGCACTCCGGTGGGGCTCCCGTACTGGCAGGTCGCGGACGCGCTGGTCTGGGCGTGGACGGACCGGCCCGTGGGGGATCCGGCGGTGGCCGGCGCCATGGACCTCTACGAGCGGCTGCGGGCGGAGCTCGACCGTCCGGACTTGCTGGTGGCGCTGGCCGGGGCCCGGGTCGAGGACACCCCGGAGCGGATGGCCGAGCGGTTCGGCCCCGGGCGGCTGCCGGTGGCGGCGGACCGCCGCAAGGGAGCGGAGCCGGTCGCGGTGACCGCGTACGACGCGGGGCCGCTGGTGGTGTGCGTACCGGGCGGCACTTCCTTCCTGCGGCCGGCCGCGGTGGCCGACCCTCAGGTGTGGCGGCGGGTGCGGGAGGTCGCCGGCCTGGCCGGGGCGCTGGACCGGGTGGCGCCGCTGCTGGCCGGCGGCGGCCTGGAGCGGATGATGCGCCGGGCCCGATCGGGCGCGGTGCCGGCCGGTGCGTACGAGGCGGACCCGCGGCAGTCCGTCCCGGAGCTGCTGGCGCGGGTGGCGGAGCGGCTCGGGACCGGCGGTGACGCGGCGGCCCTGTACCTCCAGCTGGCCACGCTGGCCGCGCCCACCGACCGGAACGTACGGCGCTGGAACGGCTGGTCGGCCAAGCGGCACGCCGCCGCCCGTTCGGAGCTGCTGGGCACGGGCCGGGTGGTGGAGGCGAAGCGGGCCCGGGCGGGCCGGACCCTGTTCCTGCCCGGCGAGTGGACCGAGCTCAAGGCCCCCCACCTGCCCCTGGAAACGGCGAAGCTGGCCGCGCACGCGGTGCGGCCGCTGCCGCGCAACCAGATGCTCGGCCCGTTCGGCCGGATCCTGCCGACGGCACCGCTGCACGAGATGTTCGCCGCGGCCTGGGAGCGCGAGTCCGGCGAAGCGGCCCCCGCCACGTGACGGAGCCTAGACGGGGCAGGGCTTGTACTCGAGGCTGAGCTCGCGGTCGACCGCGTAGCTCGTCCGCATCGACGCGTCGATGACCTGCTGCCAGGTGCCGTACTTGGCGTACAGCTGGTCCGCGGTGGGGCCGAGCGGGTTGCCGTACTTGGCGACGTTGCGCACTTCGAGGATGCGGACCTCCTCCGGGGTCATGCCGGCGCGGGTGATCGCCTTGGCCTGGTTGCGCATGTCGACCAGCTCCCTCGCGATCTCCTCGTCGGTGGCACCGGCCTCCCGCATGTCGGCCGCGGTCCGGTGCATGTCCTCGAGGAGGTCGTGGTACTGGATCCGGGTCCTCTGGGCCTCGACCTTCTCGTCCATGGGGAGCACGCGGATCCGGCAGACGACGGGGTCGGTGCTGGGGCAGGGGTCGTCGTCGGAGACGGGCGCGGCGAGGGGTGCGCTGATGATCGAACCGCACGCATCCGCCGCGGCGGCCGAGGCGGAGGCGAGGGTGGCCGACAGCGCGAGGGCGGCCACGAACGGAACCAGAGCGCGACGCAGTGAGGAAGATCGAAGTGACATGCCGCCATCCTCGGCATTCGCGTCCCGCCTTCCCCGCACCCACACCGGTGATCACTCGGACGGGTAAGGGCCCCGCGCCTTCCGTGGGACGGGAATGCATCGTTCACGGCTCCTGTTACAGGAGTCAGCTGGCATGCGCGAGTCAAACATCGCGCGAGTGCCGCCGAGAGGAGCACCCCGTGGCACGCAACACCACGCGCCCCGTCGTCCGGCTGAAGTCGACGGCCGGGACGGGCACCACCTACACGACCCGCAAGAACACCCGGAACAACCCCGACCGGCTCGTCCTGCGCAAGTACGACGCCCTGGCCGGGAGGCACGTCGCTTTCCGAGAGGAACGCTGAGGCGCACCGGGCACCGCCCGGACCACGGCGCGCGGATCCGTAGCCGACCCACGCGCACTGACATGAGGCACGAGGCATGAGGAAGGACACCGCATGAAGCCCCGCATCCACCCCGAATCCCGTTCCGTCGTCTTCCGCGACCGTGCGGCCGGCACCGCGTTCCTGACCCGGTCGACCGCCCACGCGCCCGGCACCATCGAGTGGGAGGACGGCAAGACCTACCCGCTGGTCGATGTCGAGATCTCGTCCGCGAGCCACCCGTTCTACACGGGGACCGCGCGGATCGTGGACTCCGAGGGCCGGGTGGAGCGTTTCCACCGGCGCTACGACCGCTGAGCTGACGCGGACGCGCTCCACGGGCCCGCCTGGGCTGAGTGCCAGGGCTGACCCGAGAACAGCGCGGCGGGCGCCGGCCCGCGACACGGCGGCCTTCCGTCAACCGGGAGCGATACCCTCGCTGTTCGGACGGCCCCGGATGCCGGGCGGGCCGCCGGGTGGGACACCCCACTGCCGATGACTGCGAGGGGAGCCGTTCATGACCACGGCGAAAGACCTGTTCATCATCGCCATGGATCCGCAGCCGGACCGTTCCGTGGGGCAGGGCGACCTGTCGCTCGCGCTCGCCGGAGCGGAGCTGATCGATCTCATCGGCGCGCAGGTCGTCACCTTGGACGGTGACAGCATCGTTCCGGGTGGGCCGGCGGCGCCGGACGACCGCCAGTTGGGCGAGGCCTCGGAGGCGCTCACCCGGCAGGTGCCGTACGAGCGGGTCGAGGACTGGCTGTGGCGCCGGGGCCGCGATCTCGCCTCCGCGTACCAGAGCGCCCTCGAAGCCGAGGGCCAGCTGACGCGGGGACGCAGCGGCCGCTCCATCTTCGGGTCCGAACGCCTGGAACTGGTGGACTCCCCCGCCCGCCGCCAGGCCCGGCACCGCTGGGAGGCGGACGAGCCCGTGCTCGCCGCCCTCGCGGCGGTCGTGGGCGTGCAGAGCGCGCCGTCCGAGGAGGAGCCGGAACTCGACGACGAGGCGGTCACGACGGTCCTGGCCATCGTCAACGACGCCGTGATGGAGCTGGAGGCCGTACGCCAGCGGCGGTCCATCGAGAAGGCCGCGTTCGCCAACGTCTGGCGCGCCCCGTGACGACCGGGCACGCGTAACGTACGCGGACGGCGGGAGGAGAGGGCTGCCCGCGGGCGCAAAGAGATCGGCCATATCGTTGCTCCCGGCACAAAATCGCAGGTCAGGAGCACCGATGGATCTCAATCTGCTGCGCGCCCTGGACGCCCTGCTCCAGGAGAACAGCGTGACCCGGGCCGCCGAGCGGCTCGGTACCTCACCCGCGGCAGCCAGCCGCACCCTCGCCCGGCTGCGCCGTGCCGTCGGCGACCCCCTACTGGTCCGTGCGGGCCAGCAGCTGGTCCCCACCCCCCGGGCCCTGGAGCTCCGGGAGGAGGTGGGCGCGCTGCTCCGCGGCTGCGACAGCGTGCTGCGCCCGGGTGCCGGCTTCGACGCCGTGCACCTGCGGCGCGGCTTCACCGTGCAGAGCACCGACCTGCTCCTGGCCGGACTGGCCGGCCCCCTGACCGAGCGGATCCACGCCGAGGCCCCGCACGTGGACGTGGTCTTCCTGCCGGAGGCGATGGAGGGCGGCCCCGCGCTGCGGCAGGGCGTGATCGACGTCGAGCTGGGCGTCCTCGGTCGGCTCGACCCGGAAATCCGCACCCAGGCGCTCACCCGGGGCCGGCTCGTCGGCGTCGCCCGCACCGGCCATCCCCTCTTCAAGGGGCGGATCGACGCGCGGCGCTTCGCCGCCGCCGACCACATCGGCATCTCCCGGACCGGCAAATGCCACGGCCCGATCGACACCGCCCTCGCGGAGCTCGGACTCCGGCGGCGGACGGCGGTGGTCGTCCCCAGCCACACCAGCGCGATGATCCTCGCCCGGGACAGCGACCTCATCGCCCTCACGCTGGCCGACTGGCTCCCCGGCACCACCGCCGCGCTGGGACTGCGTACCTTCCCCATCCCCTTGGACCTGGAACCCCTCGACCTCGCCATGGCTTGGCACCCCCGCAACTCCGCCGACCCGGGGCACCGCTGGTTCCGCGAGCACGTGGCGGCCGCCGTACGGGAGCCCGCGGGCGACGCGGCAGGTGGCGGAGACGGCGGGACCGACGCCCGCTCCGGCACGGTCTCCAGCGCCGCCTCCGACGCCCGCTCCGGCGCGGGCTCCGGCCCGGGCGGGAGAGGAAATGCAGCAGATCGCCGGACCGGCTCCCGGACGGGGGCGTGAGCTTTTAGGCTGGTCACATGCGCCACACGCTTACCAGCCTCGCCAGTGCCTACGAGCTGGAGCACGTCAAGCGTGCCCCGGCCGGCGGCCGCGACTTCATGGCCCGGGCCGCCGCCTACCAGGAGCGCCTGGCCCAGCGCCCCGACCTGCGCCACTGGTCCCTCATCGACGACGCCGACCCCGGCGACGACGGGCCCACCCGCGTGCTCGACGGCGACCTGGACGCGTGGACACGGCTGGGTGACGGCCCGAACCGGGGCGCCTGGCGGATGGCGCGGTTCAACCGCCCCGGACAGGAGGAACAGCCCGGCGGCGCGCTGACCTGGCGGGAGCTCGCGTACCACTACGGGCCCCTCACCGAGGACGACAGCTGAGGACGCGGCATGGCGGATGAGCGGACCCCGGTGCGGGTCGAGCGCGACGGCCCGGTGTTCACGGTGATCCTGAGCCGCCCGGAGGTCCGCAACGCCGTGGACGGTCCGACGGCGGCGCAGCTCGCCGAGGCCTTCCGGCGGTTCGAGGCCGACGAGGAGGCGGCCGTCGCCGTGCTCTGGGGCGAGGGCGGGACCTTCTGCTCCGGTGCCGACCTCAAGGCGATCGGCACCGAGCGCGGCAATCAGGTGCTCGCCTCGGGGGACGGGCCCATGGGACCGACCCGGATGCGGCTGGGCAAGCCGGTGATCGCGGCCGTCGCCGGGCACGCCGTGGCCGGGGGCCTGGAGCTGGCGCTCTGGTGCGATCTGCGGGTGGCGGAGGAGGACGCGGTCTTCGGCGTGTTCTGCCGGCGCTGGGGCGTGCCGCTGATCGACGGCGGTACGGTGCGGCTGCCCCGGCTGATCGGCGAGAGCCGGGCCATGGACCTGATCCTGACGGGCCGTCCGGTCGGCGCCGCCGAGGCGCACGGGATGGGGCTCGCGAACCGGGTGGTGGGAGCGGGGCGGTCCCGCGAGGCGGCGGAGGAACTGGCGCGCGAGATCGCCGCGTTCCCCCAGCTGTGCATGCGCCACGACCGGTTGTCCGTCCTGGAGCAGCACGGACTGGAGGAGTCGCAGGCACTGGCCGGGGAGTACCGCCATGGCCTGGTCCCGCTGACCGAGGGAGAAACGGCGACCGGTGCGGCCCGCTTCACCTCGGGGGCGGGCCGGCACGGCGCGTTCGGGTCCCGCCAGGCAGGGTTCGGACGCTGATCGCGATCTTGCCCTGTACACGGCCCGCCGGCAGGGGGCGTATCGCGTCCGGGACTTCGGCGAACGACCTCCGCCTGCTCGGGGGTGAGCAGGCAGCGTCTTGGCACGCCGACCGGGTCAGTGTGAGGGAAGGGCCCGTTTCAGCTGCCTGTCGAGGTCCGCGGCCAGTTGGGCGTCGGAGGGCGGGGTGCCGCCCTGGAGCCGGGCCAGCTGGCCGGCGAACGTCTGGCTGAAGGCTCCGTAGAGCGGGGTGCGCGGTCGCTGGACCGCGTTCTCCAGGGCGGGCAGCAGGGTGCCGCGCGCGTAGGCGGGGCGGCCGTTCCCGTCCCGCGGCATCCGGTCGGTGCGCTCTCCCGTCGGGGAGGCGGCGGCCTGGCCGGCCGGCTTCGCCGTGGTGCAGGTCAGGGCGCCGTCCTCGTACGCGGAGACGCGGGTGGCCGCGAACCCCGCGTCGAGCAGGCAGCGTTCGCTCTCCTTGCCGGTGAGGAACGCGACGAGCTGCAGCGCGGCGGCCGTCCGCTGAGAGCCCCTGGCCACGGCCAGGTTCTGACCGCCGAGCACCGCTTTGCCGGGCAGGGGCGCCACGCCGAGCTGCTCCGCGGACAGGGACTGGTGGAGCGTGCGGTACGCGTACGGCCAGTGGCGCAGGAAGGCGGTGCGGCCGGCGGCGAAGTCGGTCAGCGTGTCCGCCTCGTCGGAGTGGACGGCGTCCGGCAGCGTGTACGCCGCCTGGGTGCGGTTGCGCAGCTCGTCCAGTCCCGCTTGAAGCTCGGCCACGGAACCGGCGTAGCGGCCTTCCTTGTCGGTGAGGCTGAATCCGTCCGCGGCGGAGGCGAAGGCCTCGACGCCGTTGACGGTGAGGCCTTCGTACGAGGCGTCGAGCTGCGAGGTCCAGCCCTTCGCGTAGGCCGCGGGCAGCCTGTTGCGGGCGGCGTCGAGCACGCCGATCAGCTGCTGGACGACGGGCCAGCCGGCATCCTTGCCCAGGTCCGGTCTGGTCACTCCGGCGCTCGTCAGGTAGTCGCGGCGGTAGAAGAGCAGCCCCACGTCGCTGTTGAAGGGGGCGGCGTACAGTTTCCCTCCCCAACGTGCCGTCTCGGCGACGGATTTGATGACGTCCTCGTCCACCAGCCGGTCCGGCAGCGGCTGGACGAGTCCCGCCGCCGCGAACTCCGGCACCCAGGTGACGTCGAGGTTGACCACGTCGTACTCCGCGCTGCCGGACTGCAGCGCGCCGAGGAGCTGGCTGCGCTGCTGGTCGGCAGAGCCGGGGAGTTCGACGAGGCGCGCCCGGTAGGCGACGCCCTTGGCCTCCTGCTGCCGGTTCCACTCGGTGATGAGCTGCTGGCGGATGCCTCCCCTGCCGGTCACGTCCCGGCCGCTGGCCAGCACGATCTCGCCCGGGACCTCGGCAGCGCCCGAGGCGGCCGGCTGCCCGCCGCCGGCGTCCTCGGCTCCGCCGGTGTCGCATCCCGCGACGAGGAGCAGGGAGAGGAGCGCGGCCGACGCCGCGCGTCGTACGCGTCCGGGGCGGCGGCTCATCCCTCGTCCCCCGTTCCGGTCCTGGCGACCTCGTCGCGCAGCCGGGCGACGAGGTCGCCCTTGGTGTCCAGGCAGCGGCCGCCGCTCGCCTCCGAGATGGCGGCATCCGGTTTGCCCTTGTCGCACCCGCCGCTGTCCAGGGAGGCCATGACCACCGGTATCCTCCCGGCCCGCACGGAGGCGAGCAGATCACCGAGCCGACCGTCCTCGGTCAGCCGGTTGTCGTCCTCGTCGTCCGTGACGTAGACGATCAGCTGCGGCCGGTGGTCGTCCGTGCCGCGCTGCGCCATGAACCCCAGTGCCGCGACCAGTGCCCGGTAGGGGTCGGCTTCCAGGTCCTTGACCTGCGCCGAGGCGGGGATCGCACGCTGTGCCTCCTGGCGGTCGTGCTTGCCGAAGGACAGCACTTCGGCGTACGGGCGGGAGCCGCCCGGCTCGCCGGCCACGCCCCAGACGCCGTACACGTCCTGGCCCCCGAGCCCGGCGAGGGACTGGGCGATGATGCCTGGTGCGCCGCCGGGTCCCTCCCACAGGCCGCCCATGGATCCGGAGGAGTCGAGCAGGAAGAGCACCCGGCCGGGCCCGTTGGCTTCCCGGTAGCGCTTGAGCGCGTCGGTCATCGCGGTCGGGAGGGCGGGACCGGGGAGCACCCCGGGATCGGCGAGCGCGCCGAAGTCGCTGGCGGCGAGGGGCCGGTGGCCCCCCGATCCGGCGCGGAAGCCGTCCTGCCCGAACACGGCGAGACCGCCGGGGGCTGCGGGCCCGGACGTCTTCGCGCCCCCCTTGCCGGTCAGCCAGGTGCGGAACCCCTCCACGGCCCTGTCCCGCACCTCCCCGTCCCGGTCGGCGCCCTTCCAGCGCACCCGTACGAACGTCGGGCTCAGGCCCGGGACGTCGACGGGGTACTCGGCCATCCGGCCGGTCCGCGTCGCACTGTCGCAGCCCACGGCGGTCTTCAGCAGGAACTCCGGGACCAGCGCGGAGGTGCGGTCGTCGACCGCGTCGTCGTCCGGCAGGGTGCACAGCAGCTCCGCGCCGGTGCGCGCCGGCGGTCCCGGCTGGGCCACACCGCGCTCGGCCGAGGCCGGGTCCCGCTCCCCCGCGCCGCCGTACAGCCCGATCGTGGCGAGGAGGCCCGCGTCGGTGTTCTCCGGATCCGTGCGCCGCACCTCGGCCCTCGCCTCGCGCTTCCTGACCGCTTCCGTCAGGGCCGCGAGACTGCCGACCCGTTCGGCGGCCGGCTCCGCCGCCAGGTCCTGCGGTACGGCGAGCACCACCGGCGAGTACGCGAACGGCTCCGGATCGGCCTCCAAGGAGACGTACGTCCGCTCGGGGGACGTCAGCCGGGCCCGGTCGGCGCTCGCGAACGAGGCCGGGATCCAGATGTCCGGCTGGGGGCCGATGTCGCGCTGCGGGTTGGTGTCCTCGCCCGTCGGCCGCTGCCACGGATCGGACTGCCGGCTGAACGCGGTGACGGTGGCCGCGGCGCCGGCGCTGTAGACGGTGATGCCGCTGCGCCTGCAACCGTCGCCCGTCCCGTTCGCCTTCGACGTCAGGTACGCCTCCGCCGCCTTGCGGAGGGTGGGTTCGAGATCGGGGTCGGTGAGCAGCCGCAGTTCGAGCGGCGGCGTGCAGGGGGCGCCGTCCCCGCCGTGGAGGACGGCCAAGCCGGTGGCGACGAGGCCGGCGATCACCGCGGGCACGCCGATGACGGCCGCGAGCCTGCGGCGGCCGGTGAGGGGGACGAGCCCGCCGGGCCCGCCCGGTCTTCGGAGCAGGGCCCGTAACCCGGCGCGCGCCCGCCCCGGCTTCGGGACGTGCCGCCGGGCACCGGCCCCGTGAGGCTGTGCGAAGGGCGTCGGCGGGGCCGGCGGCGCAGGCGGGGACGGGGGTGTGCCGGGCGGGCGGACGGGCGGGGCGGCGAGGAGCACGTCGGTCCCCGAGGTGGCCGAGCGGCTTTGGGGTTCCCACGGCTCCGGGGGCTCGCGCAGCGTCGTGTGGTGGGCGGACATGTGGGCCCTGAGCCGGTCGGCCAGCTCGTCGAAGCCGATCTCGCCGTTCCTCAGGAGGCGTACGAGGTGCGCGGTGAACGGCGTGGGCGTGTCGCCGTCGCCCGCGTCGATGCGGTTGTTGGCCTGGACGCTCATCAGCAGCGAGGTCCGCTGCCGCTGGGCGGTGCCGAGCGTGTCCCACGCCGCCGACGCGTTTCCCGCGTAACAGCAGTCGAGGATGACGACCACCCGCTCCGCCCTCGCGCGGGACAGCACGGTGAGGACGCTCTTCCAGGGCACGGCGCCGCGGAACACGGACTCCGTGCCGGGGACGATCGTCGCCCGCCGCATCAGCAGCCACAGCTCGTCGCCCGTACTCGGCACGGCTCCGTGGCCGGAGAAGTACAGCAGGAGCAGCCCTTCGGCCGCGTCGACGGCGGCGTCCAGGTGCCGGTCGAACTCGTCCACGGTGCGCGGGCGGGCGACGGTGATCCCGTCCTCGGCGAAGACGCCCCCGGCACGGAGCGCCTGTCGCAGACCGTCGAGGTTGTGTTCCACCGCCGGGAGGTCGCCCGGTACGCCGAAGGGGTGCTCAGGCCGGGTGAAGTCGTAATCGCCGACCCCGACGAGCAGCGCCCGGTTCGCCCTCCCGCGCGGGTCGAAGCGCGCCACGGGGCTATCTCCCGTCGCCGGCCGGCTCGACGTCGACCTCTGGGGGTTCACCCCGTTCCACGGACCGGCGGTTCTCGCGCCACGCGCGGACCCCGCTCTTCACCTGCTCGAACACCTCGTCGAACAGTTTGGGGGCGGCCGCCCCGATCAGCACCAGCACGATGTCCATGCCGGCCCCCATCGGGCTACCGGGCCCGTCCTGCGTCCCCGCGCGTTCCTGGATCTCCAGCGCGCCGCTGGTGCGGAGCGCTTCGAGTTTCCGCTCCCGTTCGAGCCACGCCTTCAGCGCTCCGATGTCGCTCTCGCTCGCCCCCTGCGTGAGGCGCACGCGGATCGCGGTATTCGCCATAGCCTCCCCCTCAGCCACAACTCGACATGATGGCACGCGGGTCGGAGCGAGGGCAGCCGTTGGTCACGAACGGGTGCCCGGGTGCGACGCGTTCAGTACGTGGTCGCGCGAGGCCCGCACCTCGCGACGCAGCGCCGCCAGGTCGACGTCGAGGACCTGCCCGTTCCATTTGCGGGGTTCGCCGTTGATCAGGACCGCGCTGATGTTGCGCGCGTCGGCTCCCAGGACGACGGTGCCGATCGGGTCGTTGAGCGGCATGTTGTTGAGGTCCTCGGCCCGGATGACGAGCAGGTCGGCCTTCTTGCCCGGGCTGAGTGATCCGGTGACGCCGGCGAGGCCGTTGGTACGGGCGCCCTGGAGGGTCGCGAAGTCGAGGACGTCGTGCGTGGTGATCCGGGAGGGTTCCCGGCCGGTGCCGTAGGCGGCGTTGACCGCGCGCATCCGCTGGATGGCGTGGAGGGTCCGCATCTGCGTGAACATGTCCCCGGCCAGGGCGACTTCCACGTCGATGCTGAGGCCGGGGCGGATGCCGGCGGCGAGGGCCTCGTCGACCGCGGGGATCGCGCTCTCCAGACCGATCTGGGCGTCCGAGGTGGGGGCGAGCGCCACGGTGGCGCCGGTCTCCCCCATCGCCCTCCAGGCCTCGGGGGTCAGTCCGGTGGCGTGGATGAGCGTGACCTCGGGGCCGAGGATCGCGTCCTCGGCCCAGCGCAGGACCGCCTCGGAGGAGGCCGTGCCGAAGACCGCGTCGACGCTCACGCCGATGCCCAGGTCCCGGGCGAGGCGGGCGGGCTCGGGGCCGTACGCGAGGGCGGGGCCCGCGATCTCGTCGGTGGCCAGGGTGGCCAGACGCAGGGTCAGTAGTTGGTCGTCGCTGCCGAAGTAGGTTTCCTTCAGGCGGGTCAGGTCGCCCGGCCACTGCCGGTCCCACGCGCCGAAGTGCGGGCCCATGGAGGCGTGGACGCCGCGGATTCCGGTGTCGAGGAGGGCCCGGATCGCGGCGTCGGAGTGCTCGCGGGTGCGGGAGTTGTGGGAGAAGTCGAGCATCGTGGTGATCCCGCTGTCGATCGCGCTGAGGGCGGCCAGCCGGGTGCCGACGTACATGTCCTCGGGCCGGTAGACGGTGGCGTGGCCGGCCAGGGTGGACATGACGTAGCCGCCCAGGTCGTCGACGTCCGGCATGATCCGGCGCAGCTGGGCCTGCCAGGCGTGCCGGTGGGTGTCGACGAAGCCGGGGGTGAGGATTGTGCCGGCGGCGTCGACGACGACGGCGTCGTCGGCGTGGAGGCGGTGGCCGACGGCGGTGATCGTGTCGCCCTCGACGAGGAGGTCGCCGTCGTCGATGACGCCGAGGTCCGGGTCCATGGTGACGATGGTCGCGCCGGTGAACAGGATGCGCCGCCGGTCGGCGGGCAGGGTCCGGATCCGGGCGAGGAGGGCGTCGCCGGTGGTGTCGTGGAGGGGCATGGCAGGTCTTCTTTCCGTACGCCGCGGCGGTGGTCGCCGCTGCCGAGCCACCAGCCTCATCGCGGTCCCGAAACGGAACCAGGCCGCCGCCGTCCCGGGTGCCCCGCACCCACCCACGCCCGATGTGCGTACTGTTTCAGGACATCCGCCATCACCCGCCCAACAGTGCAGAGTTGACGGCTCGCAGGGGCTGTGACCGGGTGCGACGGGCGAGTTCCGCACCTCCGCGCGCGCGGGCCGGCGAGGGGGCCGGGAGCCTGTTTTCGGTCGTCCGGACCCGGCCGCTAGGGTGAGTTGATCAATCGTTTCAAGAAAGGCCACGCGGCTCCCAGTGTCCGAATCACGCCCTCACACCCTGTTCTCCTGCGGCACTCCGAGGGACGAGCGGGTCCAGACCGGTCTCGTCGGCCGAGCCGTACGCATGTCCCCGGCGTCACTGGCCGGCCGCACCACCAGGCCGTGTCCCTCGGATCGGGGCGGATCGACCCGGTCCCACCCGGGCACCGACCCCGCCGTGACGTCCCCCGGCGGTCCCGACGTACGCCTGGTCCCGGAGCGCGAGCGGGGCTCGTCCGTCGAGGGCCCGGTGACGTACCTGAGAGGGCACGAGGCGCTGTACCGGCACCTCGGCGCCCCCGGCTGCTGAGCAGCCCGGCCATGCACGAGAACCACCGGTACCGACACGAACACCAGCACGGACTACAGGGCACGGCGTGAACGACTCGAACGGACTGGGCTTCTACCTGCCCGGAGCCCTGCTGCTGCTGGCGGCATGCCTCAAACTCCCCGCCCTCTGGCGCAACCCCCGCGACGAACTCCTGCGCTCGGTCCTGGCCCTGCTCTTCCTGGCCACCGCCGTGTTCGCCGCGACGGCGATCCCCACCCTCGTCGCGGTCAACAGGCTCACGGGCGTCCCGAACGCCGCCGCGCCGCTCGTCTTCTCGCTGATCACGGCCTTTTCGGGGGCCAACATCGTGCTCATCTTCCGCTGGAGCAGCGGCCCGCAGGACGCGGAGCACACCCGCCGCCGGGCGCGCCTGTGCAACATCGTCACCCTCGCGGTGATCGTGGCCGTCAACGTGCTCTTCGCGCTCGGCGAGGCTCCCGTCGAGCGCCTGCGCGATCTCGACACGTACTACGCGTGCACGCCGTACATCCGGGAGATGATCCTCCTCTACCTCGCGGCGCACACGACGGCGGCGGTCACCATGACCTTCCTGTGCCGGCGCTGGGCGCGCGAGGTCCGCGGTGCGCTGCGCGCCGGGCTGGGGCTGATCGCCTTCGGGTACGTGCTGAACCTCCTCTACGACATCGCGAAGTTCAGCGCGATCGGGGCCCGTTGGACGGGCGGTGACTGGGACGTCCTCAGCACGGAGGTCGCGCCGGCCCTCGCCTCCGTGTCCGCGCTCCTGGTCGCGACCGGGTTCGTCCTCCCGCTCGTCTCCCAGCACGTCATGAGCCGCTGGGGCATGTGGCGCCGGTACGCCCAGCTCCGCCCGTTGTCCCGGGAGCTGCGCGGGGCCACGCGGCGCAGCATCGCCCTGGGCGGTGGGCCTTGGACCCCCATCGAGATCCGGTTGACGCAGCGGGAGTCGGACATCCACGACGGCATCCTCACGGTCAGCCCGTACCTGCGCTCCGGCGTACGGGAGAGGGTGCTGCGGGAGGAGCTGGAGGCGGGCCGTCCGGCCGACGAGGCCGCGGCGGTGGCCGACGCCGTCGCGCTGGCCACGGCGATCGTCCTCTGGGACCGGGCGCGGGACACGCCGGGGGAAAGCGGTCCGGAGGCCGGGAGCCCGGTGCTGACCTCACCGAACAGCCCGGCGGGGCTGGTCCGGATGTCGCGGGCGCTGGCCAAGTCGCCCACCGTCCGCTCCTTCCGGCAGACCGTCTGACCGTCCGGCCGTCCGGCCGTCCGGCCGTCCGGCCGTCTGGCCGTCTGATGGGCGTCAGGTGCGGGCGATGCGCACGCCGCCGCTGTCGTGATCGGAGAGGAACGACGCCAGTCGGCTTCCCTCTTCGGCGACGGCGTTACGGTCCGCGGCGCGGAGGCCGCGCAGCGGGGTGACCGTCACGGTGGCGTCCGTGACGTTCCAGGTCGCGGCGACCCGGCCGTCGACCAGGACCACGCGCTCACCGGCCACTGACAGCCCCCGGTGGGCGTCGTCGATGATCCGGCTGCGGTCGTCGTAGCCGAGGATCGCGTTGTCGAACGCCGGCAGGAACCGCACGGGGGCGGGTGTGCCGGGGTCGGGGCGCGGCGCCCCGGGAAGGTCCAGCAGTTCCCGGCCCCGCTCGTCCCGGAACGACACGAGCTCCTCGCGTACTGCGGCCACCGCGGCCGGCAGCCCGGCCAGGCCGCACCAGGCCCGCAGGTCGGCCGAGGCCGCCGGGCCGAACGCGGCCAGGTAGCGCCGTACGAGTGCCTGGCCGACGGGGTCGGAGCCGTCCGGCCAGGGCGGGTCGATCTCGCGGCCCAGCCAGGAGGAGAGCAGGACGTTGCGGACGCCCGCATTCGTCCGCCAGAGTCCGCGCGGCGGCGCCTGCACGACCGGCACGAGTGCGGCGATGAGCATCTCCCCCAGTGCTCGCGGCCCCGGCGCGGGCCAGCGCGGTGCGAGCGCGCGGGCGAGCTCGGCCATCGAGCGGGGTTCGCCGTCGGCCATGAGGGCCCGTCCGGCCGCGGCGAGTTCGTCGAGGTCCACGGCGTCGAGCTCGCGCCGGTAGACGCCGAGGACCCGCTTGCGCAGCATGTCCCCGTGCCGGGCCCGCCAGGCCAGGACGTCCTCGGCGGTGACGAGGTGGACGGTGCGGCGCATGAGGTGGGTCCGCACCACGTGCCGCCGGACCAGCAGGTCCGACAGGGCCGCCGGGTCGAAGCCGGCCACCCGCGACCAGAGCCCGACGAACGGTTCCTGCGGCTCCTGCGCCTGCAGGCCGCCGAGGTGTGCGACGGCGTCGAGGACCGGTACGTCGGCGCGATCGAGCAGCAGCTGCCGGGCGAGCGTGGCACGGCCCAGCGCCCGGGCGTCGAGAACCGTCATGGGCGTTCCTTCCGGTGGTTCGGCAGGACGACGGTTTCAGGAGACGCGGTCAGGATCTGTCCTCTTCCGGGGGCAGCATGGTGGACATGCCCAAGACCTCTGCGCGACTGCTCTCCCTGCTCTCCCTGCTCCAGACGCGCCGGGACTGGCCCGGCCAGGTGCTGGCGGAGCGGCTGGAGGTCAGTGCGCGAACGGTCCGCCGTGACGTGGACCGTCTCCGCGAGCTCGGCTACCCCATCGCGGCCGCGAAGGGGCCCGACGGGGGGTACCGGCTCGGGGCCGGTAAGGAGCTCCCGCCGCTGCTGTTCGACGACGGGCAGGCGGTGGCCCTCGCCGTCGCGCTCCAGGTCGCCGCCTCCACCGGTGCCGGCATCGAGGAGGACGCGGCCCGGGCGCTGGCCACCGTCCGGCAGGTGCTGCCCGCGCGGCTGCGCCACCGCGTCGACATGCTCCGGTTCACGGCGGTCGAACGGCCCGCCGTCCGGCCCGAGCCGCCGGTCGACGGCACGGTGCTCATGGCGGTCAGCGCCGCCGTCCGCGCGTGCGAGGTACTGCGCTTCGACTACGCCCCCGCTGCGCGGTCCGCGGCTTCGAAGGGCGGTCCGGCCGCCACAGTTCCCGCGCGCCGGGTGGAGCCGCACCATCTGGTCACGTGGTGCGGCCGGTGGTACCTCGTCGCCTGGGACCTCGACCGCGAGGACTGGCGTACGTTCCGCGCCGACCGGATGGCGCCCCGCACGCCCACCGGACCCCGCTTCGCGCCGCGCGAGGTGCCGGGGGGCGAGGTGGCCGCCTTCGTGACCCGCAGGTTCGAGGGCTTCGACGAGTCCGGCGGACGGCCCTGCCGCGGCGAGGTCGTCCTCGGCCTGCCGGCGTCCGCGGTGTCCCCGTACACCCGTGACGGGCTGGTCGAGGAACTCGGCCCGGACCGCTGCCGACTGGTCCTGGGCTCCTGGTCGTGGACCGGGCTGGCCGCGGCCGTCGGCCGGTTCGACGCGGACATCGAGGTCGTCGGGCCGCCCGAGCTCAAGGAGGCCTTCGCCCGCCTCGCCCACCGCTACGCCGGCGCCGCGGCGCCGCGCCTGCCGGTCGGGGCGGGGCCGTCCGCCCCGTCCCCAGAGGTCAGGCGTCCTGGCCCGCGCACGCCGGGCACAGGCCGCGGTAGGTGACCTCGACCTTCGAGACCGTGAAGCCGAACCGTTCCTCCGCCGCCAGCCCCGTCATCAGGTCGCCCGTCGGGTGCACGTCGCGGATGGTGCCGCAGCGGGAGCACACCAGGTGGTGGTGCGGGTGGCGGGCGTTGGGGTCGTAGCGCTTGGCGCGTCCGTCCGTCGACAGCTCGACGACCTCACCGAGCGTGACCAGCTCCCCCAGGGCGTTGTAGACCGTGGCCCGGGAGATCTCGGGCAGCCGCTCCACCGCTCGGGCGTGCACCTCGTCTGCCGTCAGGTGCACGTGTTCCCCGTCGAGCACCTCCGCGACGACGCGCCGCTGGGAGGTCAGCCGCCAGCCGCGCTCTCTCAATCGCCCCAGCAGGTCACTCATATCGGTTCACCCCATCAGGTCAGGCGGGATACCCGGCGTTCGGGAAAGTGTCCGGATCCCTATCAGATATGCAACTGGTGCTCTTCTTGACTTGGATTGCGTCCATCGTAGGATCGGTTCGGTCGGCAGCCAACCCTCACCGCAGCCACGCCCGTTCGACGCCTCCACCGCCCCCTTTCCTGAGCAGCGTGATCCGCCCGGTTTGGAAGGATTCCCATGTCTGAGAACCATGATGCAATCGTCGTAGACGCGAAGACGGAGGCCGGCGGCGGTTGTCCCGTCGCCCACGACCGCGCCGCGCACCCGACCCAGGGCGGCGGCAACCGCCAGTGGTGGCCCGAGCGGCTCAACCTCAAGATCCTCGCGAAGAACCCCGCCGTGGCCAACCCCATGGGCGAGGAGTTCGACTACGCCGAGGCGTTCAAGACCCTCGACCTCGCCGCGGTGAAGCAGGACATAGCCGAGGTGCTGAAGACCTCGCAGGACTGGTGGCCGGCCGACTTCGGCCACTACGGCCCGTTCATGATCCGTATGGCCTGGCACAGCGCCGGCACGTACCGGATCAGCGACGGCCGCGGCGGCGCCGGTGCCGGACAGCAGCGCTTCGCCCCCCTCAACAGCTGGCCGGACAACGGGAACCTGGACAAGGCCCGCCGGCTGCTGTGGCCCGTCAAGAAGAAGTACGGCCGGAGCATCTCGTGGGCCGACCTCATGATCCTCACCGGAAACGTCGCCCTGGAGTCGATGGGCTTCGAGACGTTCGGCTTCGCCGGCGGCCGTGCGGACGTCTGGGAGCCCGACGAGGACGTCTACTGGGGCCCCGAGACCACCTGGCTCGGCGACGAGCGCTACACGGGCGACCGTGAGCTGGAGAACCCGCTCGGCGCGGTCCAGATGGGCCTCATCTACGTCAACCCCGAGGGCCCGAACGGCACCCCCGACCCGCTCGCCGCGGCCCGCGACATCCGCGAGACGTTCCGCCGGATGGCGATGAACGACGAGGAGACCGTCGCCCTGATCGCCGGCGGCCACACCTTCGGCAAGACCCACGGCGCGGGCCCGGCGGACCACGTCGGCGCCGACCCCGAGGCGGCCCCGCTGGAGTCGCAGGGTCTCGGCTGGAGCAACAGCTTCGGCACCGGCAAGGGTGCCGACGCGATCACCAGCGGCCTGGAGGGCATCTGGACCGACACTCCGACCGCCTGGGACAACAGCTTCTTCGAGATCCTCTTCGGGTACGAGTGGGAGCTGTTCAAGAGCCCCGCCGGCGCGAACCAGTGGCGTCCGAAGGAGGGTGCCGGAGCGGGCACCGTCCCCGACGCCCACGACGCGTCGAAGACCCACGCGCCGACCATGCTGACGACCGACCTCGCGCTGCGGGTGGACCCGGCCTACGAGCAGATCTCGCGGCGCTTCCTGGAGAACCCCGCCGAGTTCGCGGACGCCTTCGCCCGCGCCTGGTTCAAGCTGACCCACCGCGACATGGGCCCGGTCGTGCGCTACCTCGGCCCGGAGGTCCCGTCCGAGACGCTGCTGTGGCAGGACCCGCTGCCCGCCGTGACGCACGCGCTCGTCGACGCCGAAGACATCGCCGCGCTGAAGAGCCGGATCCTCGCCTCGGACCTGTCGGTCTCCGAACTCGTCTCCGTCGCGTGGGCCTCGGCCTCCTCCTTCCGCGGCAGTGACAAGCGCGGCGGCGCCAACGGCGCGCGCATCCGCCTCCAGCCGCAGGCCGGCTGGGAGGTCAACAACCCCGACCAGCTGGCGACGGTGCTCCGTACCCTGGAAGGCATCCGGGAGTCCTTCAACGCGGCGCAGAGCGGTGGCAAGCAGATCTCCATCGCCGACCTGATCGTCCTCGCCGGCGGCGCGGCCGTCGAACAGGCCGCCAGGAACGCCGGCTTCGACGTCGAGGTCCCCTTCACGCCGGGCCGCGCGGACGCCACGCAGGAGCAGACGGACGTGGAGTCGTTCGCCGCGCTGGAGCCGGTCGCGGACGGCTTCCGCAACTACCTCGGCAAGGGCAACCGGCTGCCGGCCGAGTACCTGCTGGTCGACCGAGCCAACCTGCTGACGCTGAGCGCCCCCGAGATGACCGTCCTCGTCGGCGGGCTCCGTGTGCTGGGCGCGAACCACCAGCAGTCCTCGCACGGCGTGTTCACCTCGACCCCCGAGTCGCTGACGAACGACTTCTTCGCGAACCTGCTCGACCTGGGCACGACGTGGAAGGCCACGTCCCAGGACGCGAACGCCTTCGAGGGCCGCGACACCGCCACGGGCGAGGTGAAGTGGACCGGGACCCGCGCCGACCTCGTCTTCGGGTCGAATTCCGAGCTCCGTGCGCTGGCGGAGGTCTACGCCAGCGATGACGCGAAGGAGAAGTTCGTGAAGGACTTCGTCGCCGCGTGGGTCAAGGTCATGGAACTGGACCGGTTCGACCTCGTCTGACCGCCCCGACCCCGGCGTCCGGGTCGGTCCGCAGCCGTCTCCTCGGCTGTCCGGACCGGCCCGGACGTCTTTCGCGCGGCTACCGGCCCGGCTACCGGCCCCGGCGCCGCTCGTGGCGCGCACCGGCCAAGCGGTGGGCGTGGCGCAGCAGTTCGCGCAGGGCTTCGTCCGTGCGCGGGCCCGGATCCACCACGGCGAGCCAGCCGGCGCGGGCGTATGCGGGGTGGGCCATGACCTCGTCGGCGGCGCCGGGATCCCCGTCCCCCGCCGGGTCCTGCGGTGTCCGTCCCGTCCAGCGGACGAACTCCTCCCTGCCGGCCGCGACGTTGACGCGGAACGCGTCCGGCCGGTCGAGCCTCGACGACACCTCGCCGGGATAGTCCTTGGTCACGATGGTCGCGAAGGGCCGGGCGGCGCTCGGCAGCGTGCCGTCCGGCGCGTGGTGGAAGAACACGTCTCCCCAGCTGATCTCGGGTGATCCGTCGCCGGGTCCCGCCCTGAGGGTCAGGACCCCGTCGAGGCCGCCCACGAACTCGATGATGTCGTCGATGGTCATGTCCGCAAGCGTTTCATTGAAGTGCTTGTGGAGACTTGTGGCCGCAAGTCACCGGAGCGAGAAGGAGGAGACCGGTGCCAACCCTCGAATCGCCGCCGATGCGCACGGCCGACGTCGCGCGGCGGGCCGGGTACTCGGTCCAGCAGATCCGCAACCTCGAACGCGATGGCGTGCTGCCTGCGGCGACGCGCACCTCCTCGGGCTACCGGGTCTACGGAGAGGTCCACCTGAACTCGGCGCTGGCCTACCGGGCCCTCGCGGCCGGTACGGGTCCGGTGGAGGCCAAGGAGATCGTCCGGGCCGCGCACGAGAGCCCCGCCGGGCTGCTCGCCCGGCTCGACGCGGCGCACGCCCGGCTCGACCGGGAGCGTACGGAGCTGACGCTCGCCAAGGAGGCGGCCGCGGCGATCTCGGCCGAGCCGATCGCGCAGGTGCGCCCGGCGGACGCGATGGGCGTCGGGGAGCTCGCCGCGGCGCTCGGCGTCCGCGCCTCGACCCTGCGGCACTGGGACGCGGAGGGGCTCGTGGTGCCCGACCGGCGGGACGGACGCGGCACCCGGCGCTACTCACCGGCCCAGGTCCGCGATGCCCGCATCGTCCACCAGCTGCGCGGCGCCGGGTACCGGATCGAGCCACTGCGCACCCTGATGCCCGAGCTGCGCGGCGGTCGCCGGTGGGACACCGTCCAAACGGCGCTGGCGGCCCGGGAGGCGGGCATCGCGGCGCGCTCGCGGGCCCTGCTGGAGGCCTCCGCCGCGCTCCTGCTCCTCCTCGGCCCGACCGAGGCCGGCGCCTGAGGGCGCGGCCCGGGGGGCAGGGGCCTGAGATCCGGGAGCCGAAGCCCGAGGCCCGAGCGCATGGCTGACGCTTCGGCCGCCTTCCGCAGGTCGCGCACGGGTCGGGGCCGGAGGGGGTCAAGATGTCGGTGTCCGAGCCGCGAGGCGTAGCGCAAAACGAGCTGGGGGCTGCCCGGTGGACCTGTTCCCGGAAATTCCGCTGTCGCAGTGGCGGGACTCCAAGGAGACACTGCACCGGTTCACGCAGATCGTCGGCAAGATCCGGCTGGCGAACAGCGTGCGGCGCAACCATTGGTGGAACGTCCCGTTCCATCTCACGGGACGGGGCATCACGACGCGCCCGATGGGCGGGGCCGGCGGCAATCCGGTCTTCACAGTCGACTTCGATTTCGTCGACCACCGGCTGACCGCGTCCGCCCTCGACGGCTCGACCACGTCCTTCCCGCTCCTCGGCCACTCCGTGGCCTCGTTCTACCGCGAGACGCTCGCCGCCCTGGGCCGGATCGGGGTGACGGTGACCCTCCCGCACCCGCACCCCTACACGCTGCCCGACGCACACCGGCCATTCGCCGAGGACACCGAACACGCCTCCTACGACCCCTTCTGGGTCAACCGGCACTGGCAGGTGCTCAGCCAGGTCAACCTGGTGCTGGAGGAGTTCGCTTCCGGGTTCTGCGGGAAGATCAGCCCGGTGCACCTGTTCTGGCACTCGTACGACCTCGCGGTCACCCGGTTCTCCGACCGCTCCGTCGAGCTGGGGGCGGACGTCGACCCGGTGACCCGGGAGGCCTACTCGCGCGAGGTCATCAGCTGCGGCTTCTGGTTCGGCGACGAGGACCTTCCCCGCCCGGCCTTCTACGCGTACGCCGCGCCGGAGCCGACCGGCCTCTTCGGGCGGCCGCTGCGGCCGGCGGCCGCGCTCTGGACCGAGCGGGGCGGGAGCCGTCTGGCCACGCTGGACTACGACGAGGTGCGCGGCGGCCCGGATCCCCGGGCGGCCGTACTCGACTTCTACGCGTCCCTGTACGAGTCCGCCGCTCCCCTGGACGGCTGGGACGTGGCCCGCCTCGCCTCTCCCGGCGGCATCACCGACCCCCTCGCGCGGGGGTGACGCGGGGGCGCGCCCGCCCCGCGGGCGCGCCGACCTCGGCGTTGTCTCCTTGCTTTTCCGGGCCATCGCGGCGAGCATCACAACGCGCTCTTCCGGCTGCGGGGGCGGGCGGCGATCGAGGGGGAACCCCACTCGGCCGACGCCCCGCGGCTGTGTACTCTGAGCACGCTTTCGAACTTGTTCAAGCGTTTACCGACAATGGGGGGGCCGGTGCGCAATCGCCGACTCGTAATGTCCGCTGCCGTCGTGGCAGCCAGTGTGGGTCTCATACCGGGGGTCGCCCACGCAGGTCCGGCCACGCCGGGCACCGCGGGCCCGCACGGGGTGTCCGCACCCGACGTGGACCTGAACAAGGTCGCGGCGTCGAACTTCACCACCGTCGCGAGCCCTGCCGAGCGTACGGTCCACACCTCGTCCGCCGCCAAGGGCAACGGCAAGGCCGGTGCCACCCCGCAGTCCGAGAGCGGCGCCGCCGCGGAGCCGACGGTCTCCCTGACGGCCAAGGGCACCAGCGCACGCGGAATCAGCCTGGCCCTCGGCGTCATGAGCGAGCCGGGCACGGCACTCTCCGTCAACGTCGCCTGGGGCGACGGCACCAGCGTCACCTTCGGTGCCAACGGGCCGACCGACTCGACCCAGACGCACTCCTACGCGGAGATCGGCTCGTACACGATCAAGGTCACCCTGTCGGACGGCACGGGCGAGCGGGGCACCAACGAGCTGGCCGTCGTGACGCCCGGTTCCGACTTCACCCCGTACGCGCCCACCCGCCTCCTGGACACCCGTGACGGCACGGGCACGGCCAAGGGCAAGGTCGCCCCGTACGCCACCGCCCGGGTCAAGATCGCCGGCAACGGCTCGATCCCCGTCGGCGTCACGGCCGTGGTGCTTAACGTCACCGCCACCAACACCACCAGCGGCGGCCACGTCACGGCCTACCCCGAGGGCAGCGAGCGCCCGGCCACGTCGAACGTCAACTTCACGGCCGGCCAGACCGTCCCGAACCTGGTGATCGTCCCGGTCAACAAGAACGGCTACGTCGACCTGTACAACGGCGGCTGGGAGCCGGTCGACCTCATCGCGGACGTCACCGGCTACTTCACCCGCACCTCCTCCAGCGGCTACACCGCGCTGAACCCCTCCCGGTTCCTCGACACCCGCGAGGGCCTCGGCGGCCCCCGGGGCCAGGTCGCCGGGCAGGGCACCATCGGCGTCCGGATGACCGGCAACGGCGGCGTCCCGTACGGCGCCACGGCCGTCGCGCTCAACGTGACCGTCACCAACCCGCGCGAGGACGGCCACCTGACCGTCTACCCGAGCGGCGGGGCGGCCCCGAGCACGTCCAACCTGAACTTCCGCGGTGGCCAGACCGTCGCCAACTCGGTCATCGTGCCGGTCGGCGCCGACGGCTCGATCAAGATCCGCAACGGCGCCTGGAAGGGCGCCGACGTCATCGTCGACGTGGTGGGCTACTACAGCACGGACAGCCAGGGCGCCTACCTGCCGTTCCTGCCGGAGCGGCTGCTCGACACCCGCGACCCGGCGGACTGGCCGTACGGCCAGCTGGAGGGCCAGGGCTACATCTACATGCCGCTGTCCAGCACGCGCCCGCAGAACACGGCGTACGTGCTGAACACGACGGTCACCAACACCCGCGGCGACGGGTACCTGACCGTGTCGCCGGACCCGAACTCGAAGAGCGCCTACGACAACGACTGGGCGATCTGGCCGACCCCGCCCAACTCCTCCAACCTGAACTGGAAGCGGGGCGAGACCGTCCCGAACCTGGTCCAGGCGGGTATGGGCAACAACGGCATCGTCGACTTCTGGAACCGCGGCTGGGACAACATCGACCTGGTCGTCGACATCTTCGGCGTCTACCAGACGAACTGATCCACCGACCGGCACGCCCCACAGCTGCCCCGGGAAAGCCCTCTCAGCAGGCGCCTTCCCGGGGCAGCCGCATGTCCGCCCCGGACCTCGCGGTACGGCGCGCCACGAGGTGGCGGCTCAGCGGAGCGCCGGCGGGCAGCGCCGGCAGCGCGCACACGCCCCACCAGCCCACCCGGCCGTAGACGTTCACGCCGAGCCCCCGGACAGACCACGCGCCTCGCGCGCCACCGCCGGGTGCCTGACGATGCGTACATGGCCCAGGACAGTGCCGGCTCCGCGACGGGTGCGGAGATCCCCGACGCGGAGCTGAAACACGACGCGATCGGCTTCCTCGACGCGCTCGTCATCGGCCTGAACTCCACCTCGCCCGCCTACTCGCTGGCCGCCGCCATCGGGCCGATCGTGGCGCTGGCGGGGATCTACGCTCCCGGCGTGATGCTGGCGTCGTTCGTCCCGATGCTGCTGATCGCCGCCGCGTTCTACTACCTCAACAAGGTCGACCAGGACTGCGGGACGACGTTCTCGTGGGTGACGCGGGCCATGGGCCCGTGGGCCGGCTGGCTCGGCGGCTGGGCGATCACGATGACCGGTGTCCTGGTCATCGGCTCGCTGGCCGACGTCGCCGTGAACTTCGGCCTGCTGGCCGTGGGCCTCGACGACTGGGCCGCCCATACGGTGATCCGGCAGACGCTCACCGTCGTGGTGATCCTCGCCATGACCGCCATCTGCGTCATCGGCACCGAGCTGTCGGCCCACCTCCAGGACGTGCTCATCCTCGCCCAGGTCGTCTTCTTGCTGCTCTTCGCGGTGGTCGCGCTCTACCGCGTCTACGCGGGAACCAGCACCCTCGATTCCGTCGAGCCGTCGCTCTCCTGGCTCAACCCCTTCGGAGCCGGCGGCAACGCCCTCACCGCAGGCCTGCTGCTCGGGGTGTTCATCTACTGGGGGTGGGAGTCCGCGGTGAACCTCACGGAGGAGATGAAGGACTCCGCCACGGCGCCCGGCAAGGCCGGCATCTGGTCGACCGTGGTGCTGCTGGTGACGTACCTGGCCGTGGGGTTCGCCGTCGTCGCGTACGCCGGAACCGAGTTCCTCGCCGTGCACGCGGACGACGAGGAGGCCGTCTTCGCCGTCCTCGCGCACGAGGTGATGGGCGGCTGGGACTGGACGGTGCTCCTCGCCGTCTGCACGTCCGCCCTCGCCTCCACGCAGACCACGATCATCCCGGCCTCCCGTACCGCCCTGTCCATGGCCCGTCGCCACGCGCTGCCGCACGCCTTCGCGCACATCCAGCCGCGGTTCCTGACCCCGGACGTCAGCACGTGGTGGGTGGCCGGCATCGCCATCGCCTGGTACCTCGTCGTCAACCAGATCAGCGAGAACGCCCTCCTGGACTCGGTGACCGCGCTCTCCCTGCTCATCGCCTTCTACTACGCGCTGACGGGTGTGGCCTGCGCCGTGTACTACCGCCGCCACCTGCTGGAGAACCTGCACAACTTCCTGCTCATCGGAGTCGGGCCGCTGGTCGGGGCGGGGCTGCTGGGCTGGCTGCTGGTGGAGTCGATCGGCGACATGTCGAACCCGGAGAACTCCTACAGCGGGGTCTCCTGGTTCGGGCTCGGACCGCCGCTGGTGATCGGGATCGGGATCGCCGTGGCCGGCGTGCTGATCATGTGCTTCTGGCGGCTGCGGGACGGCAGGTTCTGGCGGGAGCGGCGCAGCGTGGTGGACCCGGCGCTCGTCCACGGCTCCACGTCCCAGCCGTCCCGGTAGCCGGCGACCGTACGGGTTTCCCGAAGGAGTCCTTGATGTCCGTGGTGCTGGGGTACGACGAATCGCCCGGCGCGGAGCGCGCCCTGCACGTGGCGCTCGAAGTCGCCGCCGCGTTCGGCGAGCCGCTCGTCCTCGTCTACGGCGCCGCCGCGCCCGGGGCCGCCGGTGAGGAGTACCGGGCGCACCGGGAGGCGGTCCGCCAGGCGGGGCGCAGCGCACTGGCCCGGGCCGTCGAGGCCGCCGACGAGGCCGGTGTCCCGTCGACGGTCGAGGTGGTCGACGAGAAACCGGCCCAGGCCCTGCTCGACGCGGCGGAACGCCACCGCGCGCGGGTCATCATCGTGGGCAGCTGGGGCGACAGCCCCATCCGCGGCGCCCTGCTGGGCTCGACCCCGCACAAGCTGCTGCACCTGTCGCCGGTGCCGGTGCTGTGCGTGCCTACGGCGGGCGAGCCCGGGACGTAGCGGCGCGGATCAGGTGGTCGGGAGGGGCTCGCCGGTCTCCAGCAGGGTCTTGAGGCTGGAGAGGATCGGCGGCCAGCCCTGGCTGCACATGCCGTGCAGGATGCTCTCGGCGTCGAACTCGTGGGTGACGGTCAGCTTCACGATCTCGCCCTCCGGCTCGATGTCGAAGGCGACCGCCGACCGGCGTTCGGCCGCGATCCGGGTGCGGACCTCCTCACCGATGCCGACGGCCCGGGCCCACTCCTCGGTGAACGTGTGCCAGGTGTACGACAGCCGCCGGAAGGGGTCGCCGACGAGGACGACCTGTTCGGGGTGGGCCATGGTGGCTCCGCCCTGTTTCCAGACGAGGGGGGAGCCCTTGGCCCAGTCGCTCTCGAAGGAGACGCCCCAGTACCGGTCGGTGAGGGCCGGCTCGGTCAGGGCCTGCCAGAGCCGCTCGGGGGTCGTGCGGATGTAGGTCGTATAGAGGAACGTCGTGCCGTCCATGGGGGGTTGCTCCAGAACTCTCTTCGGGCGCCTCGGCTCACTCGTACACGGTGAGGGCCTCCAGGCCGGGTACGACGAGGTGCGGGGTGAACTCGGTCACGGTGTGGTCGGCGACGCCGCCCACGACGTACGGATCCGTGGCGAGCAGGCGGCCGAGGTCCTCGACGGGCATCTGCGGGGCGAGGTACACACCACCGGTCAGCGCCTTCTGACGGCCCGCCACCAGGAGCGTGCGGCGCGCGATCTGCTGCTTGAGCCAGTCGCCGTGGGCCGGCCGCAAGGGTTCCACGTCTTCGAGGGGTGCCGTGTAGGTCACGGTGACTATGAACATGCCCCGGACCGTACTGGATGATCAAGGACGGCCACGAGCTTTTTCACCCGGTCGGGTGGTGCCCGGCGGGGCTCACGCCGCCGCTTTGAGCAGGCCCGCGTCCATCAGACGCTCGGCCCAGGCGTTCATCGCCGTACGGACCTTGGCCTCGTCGGTCTGCCAGGCGTCGGCGAGGGAGGACGCGGCCAGGTCCAGGAACCCGTCGTTGACCCGCAGGGCCACCCACATGGCCGAGCCGACGGGGCTGCAGCGGAACTCGCCGCGCTCTGCCGTTCGTACCTTCATCCGACCGTCCGCCAGAGCCGTTCCGGTCACGCCGTCCGCTGCCACGATCCGCATGTCGTCTCCTCGTTCGAGTCCGCCTCAAGTGCTTCAAGCATCGCGGCCCTGCGAGGACTCGACCATGGGGCTAGCCACCCCCTGCGCGCTGCGGCCACCCACCGTGGGGCGGTCGGGTGGTCCGGCCCGGGCCCCGGCGGCCCCGGGGGGGCCGGCTACATGCCGTTCGGCTGGAGGACGGAAATGATGTTGCCGGCCGGGTCCTCGAACCAGGCGATCGCGGGGCCGGGCGCCGCGCGGGCGATCCCTTTCGCGTCCTGTTCGAACCCCTCGTACCGCTCGAAGGCCACGCCGCGTGCGGACAGTTCGTCGACGGCGCGGTCGATGTCCTCCACCGGGAAGTTCAGCACCGTGAAGGTGGCGGCCCGGTGGTTCTCCTTCGGGTACAGCAGCACGTCGGTGTCCCCCGCCAGGTGCAGGGTCAACAGGCCGTTCTCCTCGGAGACCCGCAGTCCGAGCGTCTCACCGTAGAACCCCCTGGCCGCCTCGATGTCGTCCACCGAGTAGCCGCTGAATCCCTTGCTGTCACCCAGCATTATGGCTGTCCTCCGTTCGCCGCAGCACGTCCGGCACCGCACCTGGGCCCAGTGTCCCCCCACACACCCCCGTCCGCCCGACAACCGCCCACGCTCCCTGCGGCCGCAGCGACCAGCCAGTGGTGTCCCCCGTCGAGGGTGGAGAAAGAAGCGACGGCGGGCCGGGCGGTGCGGCGAATGCGGCGCCCCGCACCCCAACCCACCGGCGGCTGCAGGGCGCAGGCCGCGACTCCGCGCGAACGATCCCGATCCCCTCCCACCGGCCGTTTCCACCTGACGAAACGATTCTTGACGGGCTCGAAATCTTAGGTAAGGCTTACCTGTCTTATCTGATTCTTATCTGCCAGGAGCCGTCACCATGGCCACCCTTCCAGCCCCCAGCCCCACGCCCGGCGCGCTCAGACCGGTCCGGGTGTACGACTCGTGGTGGACGGTGGCTGCCGCCTCGCTCGCGGCGGTGACGGCCCTCGCCGGCGGCCTCTGGTTCTCCGCCCACGTCCGCACCGACCCCGTCCTGCACGAGGTCGCGCTCTTCGTGCACCTGGCCTCCCTGGCCCTCGGGTTCGGGGCCGTCCTGGCCGCCGACTGGTACGGCACCCTCTGGCTCACCGGGCGCGCCCCGCTCTCCGAGGCCCTGAACGTCACCTCCCGCCTCCACGTACCCATCTGGGCCGGCCTCGCCGGCCTGGTCGTGAGCGGCCTGATGCTCCACCCCGACCTGTCCTCGCCCCTCACCCAGGCGAAGATCGCACTGGTGGCCACGCTCACGGTCAACGGCCTCCAGGCCGGCCTGCTCAGCCGCCGCCTGTCCGCCCCCGGCGCCCCCGGACCCGCCGCCCTGGCCTGGGCCGGAGCCACGGCCCTGATCTCTCAGCTGTGCTGGTGGGGCTCGGTCGTGGTGGGGTTCATCAACACCCGCACCTGAAGCGACCGCACATCCGGGCCCACCGGCCGACCTGCCGACTTGACCTTCGAGTCAGGTCGAAGGTCTACGGTCGGGGCATGACGAGCCACCGCATCTCGCAGCCGGCCGAGCGCTCCGGCGTACCGGCCACGACGCTGCGCTACTACGAGGACGCCGGTCTGGTGCCCGCGGACCGCACCTCGTCCGGGTATCGGGTGTACGGCGAGGACGCGGTGGAACGTCTGGCCTTCGTCTCCTCGGCCAAGCTCCTGGGGCTGTCCCTGGCAGAGATCCGCGAACTCCTCGGCGTACGCGAGGAGGGGGTGCGTTCCTCGGTGCGGGCGCGGATGCTGCCGCTGATCTCGGGCCGGATCGCGGAGACCGACGGCCGGATCGCGGAGACCGACGGCCGGATCGCCGAACTGCGCGCGTTCTCCGCCCACCTGGCCGGCGTCCACGCCGACTTGTCCGGACCGGCTCCGGCCGGGCCGTGCGGGCCGGACTGCGGCTGCACCACCACCGGCCCGGTGCCGGCGGCCGGGCCCGTGCCCGTCGAGCTGTCGCCGACCCGCCTCACACCCGAGGCCGAGCCGTGGCGGGAGGTCCCGGTGGCCTGCGCCCTGGGCCACGCCGAGCTGGGCGAGCGCACGGCACATGGCGGCAACTGGCCGCCAAGGCCACGGGCCGCGAGGAGATCGACGGCGGCCTGCGGCTGTCCTTCCCGGCGGGCGCCGAGCTGGCCGGTGAGCTCGCGGCACTGGCCGCGGCGGAGCAGGTCTGCTGCGCGTTCCTCGACTTCACGCTGCACCTGACCCCGACCGCTCTCCAGCTCGACGTGCGAGCCCCGGAGTCCGCCGCCGGGATGCCGGCCGACCTCTTCGGAGGACCCGCATGAGCGCCCCCTCTCCCCGTCCGTCCCGGCCCTGGGGCACGCTCGGCGCCGGCGCGGCCGCGGTCGCCGCCTGCGCGGCGTGCTGCGCGGGCCCGCTCGTGGCCGTCCTCGGCGGCATCGGCATCACGTCCTCGATCGCCGCGCTCTGGATGCCCGCCCTGGTGGTCTTGGCCGTGGCCGCCGGACTGGGCGTCCTGGTCGTACTGCACCGACGCCGGACATCTGCCTGCCGCACGGCCCCGGCGCCGACCGACCTCGGCATGCCCGCCATGGGCCCACCCCCGGAAACGGACTCCGGCCGAGCGGCCCGGGACCGCCACCACGATCCGAAAGACACCGTCTCCACCGTCTAGGGTGCCCGGTCGCCGTCGCGCGCCCGGTCCGCGGCCGCCGCTCTGGCGCGTCGTGCCCCGGTCCGCGCGGTCCGGGCCTCGCGCAGCTGCCTCTCCAGCTCGGCGACGCGCTCGTCGGCTTCGGCCAGCGCCTGCTCGGCCGCGCGCAGCTCCGCCGCCCGGGCCGCGGCCTCGGCCTCGGCGCGCGCCCGCTCGGCCCGGGCGCGCCGCTGTTCCACCTCGCGGGACGGCTTCGGCTCCGGCTCCGGCGTCGGCTCCGGCTCCGTCCGCTGTTGCTCCTGCTTCTGCTTCGCCGGACGTTCCGTCGGCGGCCGTACGGGGGCCGTCTCGGGGAGGCCCGTGAAACCGACCGGCGGCTCCAGCCCGGTGGAAAGCCGTCCACCGGACCACTGCGCGGCAGCCTCGGAATCGGCGAGGGCGGCATGGAGGGTCTGCTCCACCTCGTGAACGACGTCCTCGCCGACCGCCCGTCCCTCCTCCTCGGCCAGCTGGCGGGCGGTACGGGCCAGGGCGGCGACCACGACGTGCCGCTGATGGGACAGGGCTTTCAGCCTCCCGCCGTCCAGCGACCGCTGCGCCCGGCGCAGCGCTTCGCCCAGCTCGAGGAAGGCGGCGACCTCCTCCGGGCGCCGCCGCACCAGCAGGTTCGAGGCGTACGCCGCCCGCGTCGGGCGGCGCAGTGCGGCGATGGCCTTGGCCGCACCGGCCTGTCCGGCCTTGCGGGCCCGCGCGGCCTGCTCGTTCCGGACCTCGGTGAACCGCTCCGGAACCAGCCCGTACAGCTCGTCGGCCACCGCATCCACATCAACGTCCACGCCCTCCACCATGCCGCCCGGGCCGCCGCCGGGCGCGGTGAGCCCGGCGGCGGGACGGGCCTAGGCGAGGGTGATCTTGTCCCCCTCGACGGCTATCTTCGCCGCCGCGAGCGGGCGCGTCGCCGGCCCTCCGGCGACCGTGCCGTCCGAGATCTTGAACAGGCTCTGGTGGCACGGGCAGACGATGTTCCCGTCCTTCACCGTCGCCACCGAGCAGCCCTGATGGGTGCAGGTCGCCGAGAAGGCCTTGAACTGCCCCGCCATCGGCTGGGTGACCACCACCTTCTGGTCCTTGAACACCTTCCCGCCGCCGACCGGGATCTCCGCCGTCTGCGCGAGCGCCTGGCCCCCGCCCGCGCCACCGCCGGCCGCGGCGCCCGCCGAGGGTTCGCCCTGTGCGCTGCCGGGGGCGTTGCCCGGTGCGCCGTCGGCTGCCGCCTCGGCGCCGCCGTCGCTGCCGCAACCGCTCAGGACCGTGCCCGCCAGCGTGGCGGCGCCCGCCGCGAGAACCGTGCGCCGACGCGTGGTGTCACCCATGGCCGTATCTCCTTCTCGTACCGGAAGCGGACCGGAGCATCCTTTGTCACCCCAGCCTCAGCAGGAACACGCGGGGGCGCAGCCGGTGGTTCACCGCATCCGGAACCGAATTCGGCCGAACCGCCACGGGGGTTCCCGCGTGTGCAGGGTGTGACTACGACATCCTCCGACCTGCGCGCGCGGGCGGCCGAGTACGCACTCCTGCCGCTGCGCCTCTTCCTCGGCTTCACCTTCGTCTACGCCGGGCTGGACAAGCTGACCGACGCGGCGTTCCTGTCCGCCACCGGGGACGGCTCGATCGGACAGCAGATGGAGGCCGTACGGGACTCCGCCGCGCTCCCGGGTCTGATCGAGCTCTCCTCGCAGAACCCGGTGGCCTTCGGCATCGCCATGGCCCTCGGGGAACTGGCCGTCGGACTGGGCGCCCTGACCGGGCTGCTGACCCGGGTGGCCGCTGTCGGCGGTGCGCTGATCTCGCTGAGCCTGTGGCTGACCGTCAGCTGGCCGACCACCCCGTACTACTACGGCAACGACCTCGTGTACCTGGTGGCCTGGATCCCGCTCATCCTGGCGGGCGCACCCGCCCTCTCCCTGGACGCGCTGCTGCACCGCCGCCTCGGCAGGCGCTCGTCAAGGTCGAGGCGGGCGCGGTCCGGCCGCCCGAACCCGGCCCCGGCGGCCTCGTCCTGAGCCGCCCTCACACGCCGGCGCCGCCATCGGCATCCGCGCCGGCCCCGCC
>NZ_LFML01000131.1:0-29010 GCF_001044425.1 Streptomyces roseus | reverse complement strand
CCGGCGCCCGTCCGGGGCGAGGTCGCTGCCGCAGCTCACGACGGAGCGCAGGGCGGCGAGTTCGGCGAGTACGTCGTCCCCGCCGGGGGCGGCGCCCGCGACGTGGCTGAGCGCGACGGCGAGGATGCGGTGGTCCTGGTCGGCGAGGTGGACGCTGATCCGCTTCCCGCCGTCGGCGACGGCCGCCTGCACGAGACGCCGTACGGCGGTGTCGAGATCCGGCTCGTCGAGGTGCGCGTACCCCCAGCCCCGGACCGTGGCAGTCGCCCGGGCGCCGGCCTTCTTCGCCGCCCACTGGTCCGCGCGGAAGGTCAGCCCCGCGGTCCGCCGGTTGCGGATCTCCATCCGCGGCCGGGCCCGGTCCACGGCCCGGCGACCGTCCACGGGCGTCCGCGGCGGGGAGGACGGCGGCACCCTCGGCCCGCCCGCTTCAGCCGGTGTCGTAGTCATGCGACCACGCTACGCGCACGCAGCGGCCCTCCGAAAGCCCGCAGGTCCGGGGGCCGGCCCCTACCGGCCGAGCGCCGACGCGGCCGCAGCGCCCGCTCCTCAGCCCAGTGCCACGGTGACGAGCGCCGCGGTGACGGTGATCGCCGCGCAGGTCACCAGTAACGGCCGTCCCGTCGTCAGCGCCCAGCCGATGCCCGCGCAGCAGCGGGAGTCCGCCGCCGCGCCCTCCCGCAAGGCCGCGGGCTCGCCGCCCACGGCCTCGTGCAGGAGGGCGCACTGGGCGCACTCCCGCGTCCCGTGCGGGGAGGAATCGGAGTCGATCCAGTACGCGCCGCTCAGCTCTGCGAAAGAAACGTCCGAGGAGACGACCGGACGCGTCGAAGCTGCTTCCATGACCGCCAAACGCACCGCCGGCGGCGTTGGCAACGGTGATCACCGCATCCGAGACCGGATCGTCACTTCTGCGGGCGCGCCCCGCACCGCCCGGCCGCCGGGGGCGGTGGCGGTGGCGCGGAGCCGCCGGTCGATGCCTCGTGCGGGTCAGACCGCCTGGAGGGCCGCCGCGCCGAAGGACACGTTGAAGCGGTCGCACCAGATGGTGACGCTGGAGTAGTCGGCGAGGTCGACCTCGGCCGGGATCTCGTAATTCTGGTCCCCCTTGTTGCCCTTGAGCTTGCCCAGGCTCACGTGCTTGCCGTCGTCGAAGACGAACCAGCCGTCCGCGCCTTCCTTCACCGGCGCGTCGGTCAGCCACACGCGCAGGTCGGGACCGCTGCTGGTGTCGAGGTTCTCCAGGCGGAGCGTGCGCGAGCCGTCGGGCAGCTTGACGAGCTTCACCGTGCCGGTGGTGCTGTGCTCGTGGCTGATCAGCGAGCCTTGGGCGACGGTCTGCGGTCCGGGCGCCGGGGCGGTCCCCGGCCGCGAGGATCCCGGGGCCGCGGAGGGGGCGGGCAGTGCCTCGTTGACGGTGGAGTTCTGCCAGAGCTTCCACGGCTCGGCCCAGTACAGGCCCGCGCCCAGCACGAGCGCCGCTGCGACCAGCACCCCGGTCAGCAGCCGGCGGCGCCGGCGCCTACCGGTCCCCGTCCCCGACACCGCGCCCGTCGTCGTCCCCGTCATGGCTGCCCCTCTTCGTCGTTCCGTTCCCCGCCATTCAATGCGGACGGGGGATCGCGGCGCCACGGTCCGCGGATGACGAAACCCTTACGTCGCGCGGACGGGTACGCGGGCGCCACCGGACTGCACCGGACGGCGCCGTGTCCGGCGGACGACGCGCCGGGTCCTGGCCGTGCCCGCCTACCTGAAGCGCCGGCGCGGTCGCCCTGCGTTCCGTGGTCATTAACCCTCCCCGATCCGTTCCTTAAGGCGGCTTCAAGAACGCGCGAGCGACACCCGAACCGCACATTCGTCCGTTTTGGCCTCGCTAGCGTGCTGCTCGATCCTCATCCACCGAGCACGGAGGCAGGTCCTCATGGCTGGCCATTCCCATCGCCGTACGACGAGCGCCAAGACGAAGGCGGCGGCGGCGCTGGCCGTCGCGGCGGCCGTCGGGGGCACCGCCCTGGCACTGACCGGTACCGCACAGGCGGCGTCGGTCGGGGCGACCTTCACCAAGTCGAGCAGCTGGACCACCGGTTACACCGGGCAGTACGTCGTCACCAACCACGGCGGGGGGACGCTCAAGGACTGGACCCTGGAGTTCGACCTGCCCGCCGGGACCTCCCTGGCCTCCCTCTGGAACGGCGAGCACACCGTCGACGGCCGGCACGTGACGGTCAGGCCCCCCAAGTGGGACACGGCCGGGCTCGCGGCCGGCGGCTCGGTCACCGTCGGGTTCGTGACCAACGCGAGCGCGAGCGCGGGCAGTCCCACCGGGTGCCTCATCAACAAGGAGAGGTGTTCTCCGGCGACCGGCCCCACGCCCAGCCCGAGCGGGCGGCCCACCACCGCTCCGACGGCTTCGGTCCCGCCCACCGCCAAGCCGACGAGCACGCCCACGGCGACGGCGACCGCCGCGCCCACGGCGAAGCCGACGCCGACCGTTCCCCCGGGCACCACCGCGCCGGCCGGGTTCGCCCCGTACGTGGACACCTCGCTCTACCCGGCGTTCGACCTGCTGGACACGGCCGCCAGAACGGGCGTGAAGGAGTTCAACCTGGCCTTCGTCACCTCGGGCGGCGGCTGCTCCCCGCTCTGGGGCGGGGTCACCTCCCTCGCGGACGACCGGGTCGCCTCGCAGATCTCCGCCCTGCGGGGCAAGGGCGGCGACGTCCGGGTCTCGTTCGGCGGCGCGGCCGGTTCCGAGCTGGGCCTGGTGTGCGGCTCCGCGGCCGATCTCGCCGCCGCGTACGGCAAGGTGGTGGACACGTACCGGCTGACCAAGGTGGACTTCGACATCGAGGGCGCTGCCCTGCCCGACACGGCGGCGAACACCCGGCGCGCGCAGGCCATCGCGCAGCTGCAGAAGTCGCATCCCGGGCTCGACGTCTCGTTCACCCTCCCCGTGATGCCGGAGGGGCTGACGCAGCCGGGCGTCGACCTGATCGCCAACGCCAAGCGGAACGGGGTGGCGGTGTCGGCCGTCAACATCATGGCGATGGACTACGGCCCGGCGTACAGCGGTGACATGGGCGGTTACGCCATCCAGGCGGCCACCGCGACGCAGGCGCAGATCAAGGGCGTACTGGGCCTGAGCGAGGCGGCGGCGTGGAAGGCGGTGGCCGTGACGCCGATGATCGGGGTCAACGACGTCGCCACCGAGGTCTTCACCCCGGACGACGCCAAGCAGCTCGTGGACTTCGCGCGCTCCAAGGGCCTCGGCTGGCTCGCGATGTGGTCCGGTGCCCGTGACAAGCAGTGCCCGGGCGGCGCGAAGAACTTCGCGGACCCGACGTGCTCTTCGATACTCCAGGAGCCGCTGGCCTTCACGAAGGCCTTCGCCGCCCGCGGCTGAGGGCCGGCCGGCCCGGCCCGGGCCTCACCGGACGGCGCGCGTTCGTCATCCGACCCCCGAGGCGGGCCCCGTCCCGTCCTGGAGGGCCACGATCGTGAAGAGGCCGCCGTCCGGATCGGCCAGGGCGATCCGGCGGCTCGTGGAGGTGGTGTGCACGGGTGAGACGGTACGGCCGCCGAGCCGGAGGGCGGTCTCGACCGCGGCTTCGAGGTCCGGCACGTCGAAGTGGACGTGCCAGCGCGGCCGGACCTGCGGGTCCGGGGCCTCCTCGACGGCTCCGCCGCTGATCACGGCGACGGTGTCGGGGCCGCGCCGGATGACCACGTGGTCCTGCTCGTACGAGACGTCGCAGCACCCGGGACGCTCACACGCCCAGTCGAGGACCTCGCCGTAGAACACGGCCGCGGCGAAGGCGTCGCGGGTGCGCAGTTCGAGCCGGACGGCGGCGCCGGGGCCGGGACGGGCCGTCCAGTCCGGGATCACCTCGCCCTGCCAGAACCCGAAGACCGCCCCGTCGGGGTCGGCCGCGAGCGCCGCCCTGCCGGTGCCGAAGGCCAGCGGGCCGACCGCCATCGTGGCCCCGCGCTCGCGCACCCGGGCGGCCGTGACGTCCGCGTCGTCGACGGCGAAGTACGGGGTCCACGCCACCGGCACCCCCAGCCGCCGCGCCAGCCCGCCGATCCCGGCGACCGGCACCCCGTCGCGCATCGCGACGGAGAACCCCTCGCCGAGGCGGGTGGGGCGGAACGTCCAGCCCAGCACGGCGCCGTAGAACCGCTGGGCGGCCTCCAGGTCGCCGGTCATCAGGCTGACCCAGCACGGCGCCCCGAACACCTCATGGCTTGACGTCGACACCGGCTCCGACCTCCCTCGACCTCCCCCCGACCCACCCTAGCCCCGGGCCGGGCGACCGGCTTCGAGGCCGGGCCGCCCGGGTCGGAAGACGGCGTCGCCCGTACGGGGTAGCCGCCCCGGCCGGGGAGGAGCCGGGACGGACCGCCTCGCGTACGGTGGTGCCAAAGTGATCTATGTGACGCGTGGTGCCGCCGGCTCCGGGAAGGCTCGCACGTATGCCCGAAGTCATCGTCACCGTACGTACTCTCGTCAGCCGTCGCCGGGAGCCCGTCGTCGTACAGGCCCTCCGGTCGACGGCAGCGGCCGTGGTGTCCTACGTCGTCGCGCTCTGGCTGAGCAGCGAACCTGCGCCACTGACCGCACCCCTGACGGCACTGCTCGTCGTCCAGGTCACCCTCTACACCACCCTCACCACCGGCATCCGCCGGGTGAACTCGGTGGTCGCGGGCGTCCTGGTCGCCATCGGGTTCAGCACCCTCGTGGGGCTCACCTGGTGGAGCCTGGGGCTGGTCATCCTCACCTCGCTCGTCGTGGGCCACATCGTGCGCGTCGACGAGTTCGTACCCGAGGTCGCGATCAGCGCCATGCTGGTGCTCGGCGTCACGCAGGTGGCGTCCACCGCCTGGGACCGGGTCCTGGAGACGCTGATCGGTGCCGTCGTGGGGCTCCTGTTCAACATCTTCCTCGCGCCGCCCGTCTGGGTGGCGCCGGCGAGCGAGGCGATCACCTCGCTCGCCGGCCGCATGCGCGACCTGCTGGGCCACCTCGGCGACGAGCTGGCGGAGCACACTCCCGTGGAGAAGGCGGCGGCCCGGCTGCACGAGGCACGGCGGCTGGACAACGACATCGCGGGCGTGGACGCGGCCCTGCGGCAGGCGGAGGACAGCCTGCGGCTCAATCCCCGCGTCAAGGAGGGGCTGCTCTTCCGCCTGGTGCTCCGTACCGGGCTGGACACCCTGGAGATCTGCGCCGTGGTCCTGCGCGTCTGCTGCCGCACCCTGACCGACCTGGCCAGGACCCGTACGGACGGCCCCCTCTTCCACGACGAGCTCGCGGACGCGCTGCGCGAGCTGTTCACCCACATGGCGAGCGCCGTCGAGAACTTCGCCGTACTGATCACGGCTCAGATCAGCGCGAGCGCCGAGGAGGCGGAGGAACGGCTGACGCAGGAACTCGCGGCGGCGCGGATCAGCCGCGAACGGGCCGCGCGACTCCTGGCGGAGGAAGCGCGAGCAAGGCCCGGGACGTGGCAGCTGTACGGGGCCCTGCTCGCGGAAGCCGACCGGGTACTGGACGAACTGGGCGTCGAGAAGCGCTCCGAACGGCTCGTGGAGGAACTCGACCGGCACTCGCGCGCGCAGCGCGTCCGGCGCCCGTGGCTCAGCCGGCTGTGGCGCGAGCGCCCGCCCGCCGACCGGTAGGGCGAGGCGGCATGCCGCCCGTCAGCACCACCGGACCGGCGTGTAGTTGTGCACGAAACGGGCCGAGACCCAGCCGGGCTCCCCGTGCAGCCGGTACCAGATGTTGTTGCCCTCCACCGAGGAGCCCTTGGCCTGGCAGGACAGTCGCACCCTCTCGGACGGCTCCAGCGAGCCCAGGACCTGCGAGGAGGTCGTGGCCCTCGCCCGCACGTAAAGGGTGACGCGGCTGACCACGATGCCCTCCACGTACGAGGACCGGCCGGACTCCGCGGCGGCTTCGGGCGCGGCGGCGGCGGCCTCCCCCGGCACCGGCTGGGCCACGGCCGCCGGGGCGCCTTGGAGCAGCAGCCCCACCCCCAGCGCCGCCGTCGCCATCAGCGTCTGAACCTGCTTGTTGCGCTGCCCCATGCGTTTCTCCCGTCCCGTGGCACATGCCTCGGCCCGCCGGTCCCCGGCCGGGTCCGCATCCGACATTGCCCCGGGAGACGCCGCCCGCTCCGGCGGCGCGGCGCCCACTCGCCCCAATGGCGCAGCGGTTCCCGGATTCCACGCCCCGCCGGGCGTCACCAGTAGTGCTTGCGTCCTCCCACCGCGTGCCCGACAGCGCCGAGCACCCAGAGGATCAGGCCGATGACGGCCAGGATCAGACCGATCGTCCACAGGATCGAGATTCCGGTGACGAAGCCGATGATCAGAAGGATCACTCCGAGGATAATCACGACGACCTCCAAGCGCCCGGCGCCTGAGCGCACCGGAACACCCTGCGTGTACCATCCACGGCGCGTTTCATGCCTGGAGAAGGCAGCCAATCCGCAAGGGGGACCGAGGAAGCGCAGGAAGCGGCGAGGGCGACGGGCGCCGCGGCCCTCAGGCGGCCCCGCCGCCGGTGTCGCGGGCCGAGAGGGGGGTGGCGATCTGCTCCAGCGGCTTGCCCTCCGCGGCCACCGCGAAGAAGACCGCCACGATCCCCGCGGCCACCATCAGCGCGGCGCCGATGCAGAAGGCCAGGACGGTGTCGGAGACCACGCCGCTCGACGTGAGACCGGAGAACACCAGGGGGCCCGAGATGCCGCCGGCCGCCGTTCCGATCGCGTAGAAGAAGGCGATGGCCATGGCCCGCGTCTCCATCGGGAAGATCTCGCTGACCGTGAGGTACGCCGAACTCGCCCCGGCGGAGGCGAAGAAGAGGACCACGCACCAGCAGGCCGTCATCGTGACGGCGTTGAGCATTCCGGCCCCGAAGAGCCAGGCCGTGCCGAAGAGCAGCAGGCCCGACAGTACGTAGGTGCCCGCGATCATCGGGCGGCGGCCCCAGGTGTCGAAGAGCCGGCCGAGGAAGAGCGGGCCGAAGAAGTTCCCGACGGCGACGACTGCGAAGTAGTAGCCCGTGACGGTGCTGGAGACGTCGAAGAAGCGGATCAGGATGCTGCCGAACCCGAAGGTGATGGCGTTGTACAGGAAGGCCTGGCCGATGAACAGCGACAGCCCCAGGACGGCGCGACGGGGGTAGGAGCGGAACACGGTCTTCGCGATCAGACCGAATCCGATGCTGTGGCGCTGCGTGACCGTGATGGACTCCCCGGCCTCGGGCAGCGGTTCGCCCTTCTCCGCTTCCACCTGGCGTTCGATCTCGGTGACGAGCTGTTCGGCCTCCTCGGCCCTGCCGTGGATGAACATCCAGCGCGGGCTCTCCGGCACGTGACGCCGTACGAGGAGGATCACGAGACCCAGGACCACGCCGAGCGCGAAGGTGAGGCGCCATCCGACCGAGGGCGGGAAGATGTTCTCGTTGAGCGCGAGTACGGACAGCAGGGCGCCGGCCACCGCGCCGAGCCAGAAGCTGCCGTTGATGATCAGGTCCACCCGGCCCCGGTACTTGCCGGGGATGAGTTCGTCGATGGCGGAGTTGATGGCCGCGTACTCGCCGCCGATGCCGAATCCGGTGAGGAAGCGGAAGAGGAAGAACCACCAGGCGGAGAACGACACCGCGGTCAGGGCCGTCGCCGCCAGGTAGACGCCGAGGGTGACCAGGAAGAGCTTCTTGCGGCCGTACAGATCCGTCAGCCGCCCGAACACGAGCGCACCCGAGCAGGCACCCGCCACGTACAGCGCGGCGGCCAGGCCGGTGACCTGGGCGTCGGTGATGTCGAGGCCGCTGCCCTCCTCGGACAGCCGGCCCGCGATGCTTCCCACGACCGTGACTTCGAGGCCGTCCAGGATCCATACGGTCCCCAGGCCGATCACGACCATCCAGTGCCACCGCGACCAGGGCAGCCGGTCCAGGCGCGCCGGGACCTTGGTCGTGACGGTCGCCGTCTCCCGTTCGTCCAGCTCAGACATGTGGATGCGGCTGCCCTGGCAGCACCGGCCCAAACGGGGCCGTACGAGTGGGGTTTACGGTTCGGAGTAGCTGAAGTCGCCCATCGTCCAGGCGCTGACGTCCTTGATGGCGATCCGGTACATCCCTCCGGTCTCCGGGATGCCCACGGTGCCCTGGAGGATGCGGGCCACGTGGAAGTGCAGGTAGGAGGGGGTCGGCGGGTCTTTCGGTGCGGGATGGCCGTCGTCGGCGTCCATGAACAGGCTCGCGAACGTACCGAGCCGGTCCGAGTCCGCGAGGACCTCCGCCACCCGCCGGCGCCACGCGCTCTCGGGGGCCAGGCGGCCGGTGATGACGGCGCCGTCCACCAGGACGGTCAAGGACATCTGATTGGTCTGCTGCGACTCCACAGCGGCGGCGATGGCAACGAGCAGGTCGTCAGGCTTCGACATGGGCAGGAATGCTACAAGCATCCGGCCCCCGGCCGGGCGTGTTCCCCCGGGCGCCGACCGGCCGACCGGGTCCGAGGGGCTCGGTGAACGGGACCCGGCGGCCGTGACCGGGGGCTGCCTTCTCCCCCGTACGGGTGTCCTCCGTACGGGGTCCGCGCGCCCGCGGCCGCCCGTGCGTCCCGGCGGGGTTTACTGCGGGCCATCCGGGTCAGACGCGAGAGCGTCCGGAGTTCCCTGCCCAGTGGAGGACCCCATGTCCGGTGAACAGAAGGCCAAGGCCAAGCGGGAGCAGGCCAAGGGCAAGCTCAAAGAGGCGGCGGGCCGGGCTGTCGGCAACGAACGGCTGACCGCCGAGGGCCGCGCCGAGCAGGCGAAGGGCGACGCCCGTCAGGCCAAGGAGAAGATCAAGGACACGCTGAAGGACTGACGCGCTCCCTCATCAGACCGGCCTCCCGGCGCCCTCGCGGTGCCGGGAGGCCGGGGTGCGTCCCGTGCCCGATCGCTCCCGCGCGGCCGCCTCACCGGGGTCGGAGACGACCGCCTGGACCGCCCGCCCGGTGGGTCCTTGATGTACGACCGCCCCGGCGCACGATCGACACGGCAGCGATCCGACCGGGTCAAGGAAGTCGGGCATCAGCCCGCGGGTGTCCCGGCTGCCGGAGTTGACGGGCACCCGCGCCTACTTCCCCAACGGTTCCGGCCCCGGCACGCAGCCGGTCGAGGAAGACAAGCCCTGCGCCTGACAGGGGGCCGCCACCTCGAACCAGACGGTCTTGCCCGCCCGGCTCGGCACCACTCCCCAGCGCCTGGCCAGCAGGGTCATCATCCTCAGGCCGTATCCGCCCGGCAGGCCCCGCACCGTCGGCGTCCTCAGCCGCGGGAGCGCGAGGCTCGTGTCGCTGACCTCGATCCGCAGATCCCCCGCACGGGGACGCGCGGCGTCCGGAGCGCGCGGACGGAGCCTCAGCACCAGCTCCGTGGGGCCTCCCCCGTGCCTGACGGCGTTGGTCACCGCCTCGGAGACCAACAGCAGGACGTCCTCGACGGCGGCGCCGCGCTCCTCCCGCGTAAGGCCGCCGGAGTGCTCCGGCGCGGGCCAGGCCCAGTCCGCGAGGACGCCGCGGACGAAGGTGCGGCAGCGTCCGACCACCGTGGCCTCGCCGTACAGGCCGAGCCTCCTCGTCCGGGCCCCTGCTCCCATCGGCTCGCTCATCTCCGGCTCCACGTCGCCTCCGGTTCCGCGCCAGCGCCCCCAGGTCCCCATGGGCCCCTACCCCCGTCGCCCCGATGAAACCTGTCCGGGCGCCCCGGCGAGGTAGTGCGGCGGGTCCGGCCGACAGAACATGCAACAGATAGCCTTAGTGAGCCGCTAGTCACTACGCGTAGGATGGTCGGCATGACCGGGACGACGGGGCGCCGCGAGCGCAAGAAGGCCCAGACGCGCAAGGCGCTGGCCGACGCCGCCATGCGGCTCTTCACCGAGCGCGGCTTCGACAACGTGGGCGTCAGGGACGTGGCCGAGGCGGCGGACGTGGCGGTGACGACGCTGTTCAAGCACTTCCCGAGCAAGGAAGCGCTGGTCTTCGACGAGGACGAGGGCAAGGAGGCCGCCTTGGTCGCGGCCGTGCACGACCGGCCCGCGGGCCGATCCGTCCTGCACGCCCTGCGCGACCACCTGACGCACTCCCTCACGGCGACCGGCCAGGACGGCCCCGGGTTCGCCGCGTTCACGGAGCTGGTGGAGTCGACGCCCGCCCTGCAGGAGTACCGGGACCGGATGTGGCTGCGGCACGAGACGGCGCTGCTCGCCGCCCTCACGGAGGCCACCGGGGCCCCGGAGGGCGATGTCCGCACGGCCGCGCTGGCGCGCTTCGTCATGGCGAGCCCGAGTCTGGCCCGCGGCCAGGCGGACCCGCGGAAGGCCTTGCACGTGGTGTTCGACCTGCTGGAGGACGGGTGGGCGAACACCGCGTCCTGACCGGCGCCCGCAGGCCTGCGTCCGGCGGCAGACGGCCCGGGCGGCCCGCGGTCGGCAGTCGGAAGTGGGCAGTGGGCGGTGGGCAGTGGGCAGTCGGCGGCTCAGGCGAAGGGGCTCTGGTCGAGCCGGCCGAGGAGGTCGGCAGGGTCCCGGTAGACCGCGCGGGCTCCGGCCTCTTCGAGGTCGTGGCGCGGGATGCCGCCGCACAGCAGGCCCACGGCCGCGACCCCGGCCCGGGCGGCGGCCTTCATGTCCCATACGGTGTCGCCGACGAACACGGAGGCGTGCGCGGACGCGTCGGCGAGTTCGAGAGCGTGGTGGACGGGATCGGGCGCGGGCTTGCCCTCCTCCACGTCGTCGGAGCTCGCGGTGGCGGCGATGACGTCGTCGGCGTCGACGGCCCGCCTGAGCGCGTCGAGTTCTTCGCTGCCGGCGGAGGTGACGAGTACGACCCGCCAGCCGCGCCGGTCGAGCGCCCGCAGCAGTTCGTCCGCGGCGTCGATCCGGGGCAGGCGGTCGAAGTAGGTGCCGTAGAGCGTGTCGTGCGCGGCGCTGAGCGCCTCGTCCTCGCTCGTGTCCCTTTCCTGCCCGTCGCCGAGCAGATGGGCGAGCAGGTCCTCGCCCGGCAGGCCGATCGCCCGGTGGACGGCGTGCATCGAGACGTGGTGCCCCGCCTGGCGGAGCGCCTCCCACCAGCAGACGACGTGCAGGTGGTTGGTGTCGGCGAGCGTCCCGTCGACGTCGAACAGAGCGGCACGGTTCTCCCGGCCGCTGCGATTCAGGTGGTGCATCGTGCTCTCCTTCGCGCCGGTTCCGCCCGCTTCCCACCCGCGTCCCGCCTACCCCGCCGAGTGCCGCGCATGCCCGACGCACGTGCGGCAGCGACCGGGCCGCGGCTCGGACCGCGGCCAGGACCCCGGCTCGGACCGGGGTCCGGCAGCGTCTACGAGCCGTTGCCGGGCTCGGCCGCGTGCCAGACCGTGGTCACGTTGCAGAACTCGCGGATGCCGTGCCCCGAGAGTTCGCGCCCGTACCCCGAGCGCTTCACGCCGCCGAAGGGCAGCGCCGGGTGGGAGGCGGTCATGCCGTTGAAGAAGACCCCGCCGGCCTCGATGTCCCGTACGAAGCGCTCCTGTTCCGCCTCGTCACGGGTCCACACGTTGGAACTCAGGCCGAACGGCGTGTCGTTGGCCAGCTCCACGGCCTCGTCGAGGTCCCGCACCCGGTACACGGTGGCCACCGGACCGAAGGCCTCCTCGCGGTGGATGCGCATCTGCGGGGTGATGCCGGTGAGGACGGTCGGCTCGTAGAACCAGCCCCGCGCCAGACCCTCCGGCAGGTCGTCCGGCCGCTGTCCGCCGCACAGGGCCGTCGCCCCGCGTTGTACGGCGTCCTCGACGAGCGCCTCGAGGTCGGCGCGCCCCTGCTCGGTGGCGAGCGGGCCGACATCGGTGGACTCCGACAGCGGGTCGCCGACGGTCAACGCGGCCATCTTGGCCGTGAAGGCACGGGTGAACTCCTCGTGGACGTCGGCGTGCACGAGGAACCGCTTGGCCGCGATGCAGGACTGGCCGTTGTTCTGTACCCGGGCGGTCACGGCGACCTCGGCGGCCCGTGCGACGTCGGCCGACGGCATCACCACGAAGGGGTCGCTGCCACCCAGTTCCAGGACGGTCTTCTTCACCTCGTCGCCGGCGACGGCCGCGACGGCCCGGCCGGCCGGCTCGCTGCCGGTGAGGGTCGCCGCCGCGACCCTGGGGTCGCGCAGGATGCCCTCGACGGCGCGGGAGGACACCAGCAGCGTCTGGAACACCGCGTCGGGAAATCCTGCGCGGCGGAACAGGTCCCCCAGGTAGAGCGCGGTCTGCGGCACGTTCGAGGCGTGCTTGAGCAGCCCCGCGTTGCCCGCCATCAGGGCGGGCGCCGCGAAGCGGACCACCTGCCAGAGCGGGAAGTTCCAGGGCATCACCGCGAGGACCACGCCCAGCGGCCGGTAGTGGACCCGAGCGCGGGAGGCGCCGGAGTCCGCGACCTCCGCCTGTGCGGGATGCTCGTCGGCGAGCAGTCCCTCGGCGTTGCGCGCGTACCAGCGCATGGCCTTCGCGCACTTCGCCGCCTCCGCCCGGGCCGCGGCGAGCGGCTTGCCCATCTCGACCGTCATCGTGCGGGCGATCTCGTCCTGCTCCCGGTCGAGGAGCTCGGCCGCGCCGACGAGGAGACGGGCGCGCTCGGAGAAGGCCGTCGTGCGGTAGCCGCGGAAGGCCGCGTGGGCGGCCGCCAGGCGCTGCTCGATCTGCCCGGCGTCCAGCTCGTCGAAGGTCTTGAGCGTCTCCCCGTTGGCGGGGTTGACGGTGGCGATGGGCACGCCGGCCCTCCTCGTCCTCGATGCGTCGAACCACATGGAACCGAACCAGACGGAACCGAACGGAACCGACCCGAACGAACCGGACCGTACCGGCCCCGCCCGGTGCGCGGGGCGCGGCTCGCGGGGCGACGCTAATCTAAGCCCTTGCTTATATAAGCAGAGGGTGGCACGGTGGCGGGTGTGCACGCCTTTGACGTACTCGCGGACCCCGTACGGCGCCGGATACTGGAGCTGCTCGCAGCGGGTGAGCAGCCGTCCGGCGTCGTCGGCGAAGTGATCCGGGAGGAATTCGGGATCTCCCAGCCCGCCGTGTCCCAGCACCTGCGCGTGCTGCGGGAGAGCGGCTTCGCCGTGGTGCGGGCCGAGGGGACCCGGCGGTTGTACGAGGTCCGGGCCGAGCCGCTGCGTGAGGTCGACGCCTGGCTGGAGCGGTTCCGCGGCTTCTGGGAGCAGCGGTTGGACGCGCTGGGCACGGAGCTCGCGCGGGGCCGCCGAGAGCGTCGGGAACAGGAACGAGGAGAGGCGCGATGAGCGACATCGTCCGGCAGATCAACGACGTCCACCGCGAGGTCGGCCGCCGCGAGGTGGGCGGCGAGGAAGCGCGGACCGTACTGCTGAGCCGCACCTACCCGGCCGGCGCCGAGGACGTGTGGGACGCCTGTACGAACCCGGAGCGGCTCGGGCGGTGGTTCCTGCCGGTCAGCGGCGACCTGCGGCAGGGCGGCCACTACCGGACGGAGGGGAACGCGAGCGGGGAGATCCTGCGGTGCGAGCCGCCGGAAATGCTGCGGGTGAGCTGGGTGATGGGCCAGGCGCCCGGCTTCAGCGAGGTGGAGGTGCGGCTGACGCCCGAGGGACCGCAGCGGACCCACCTAGAACTCGAACACGTCGCGGTGGTGGAGCCGAAGTTCTGGGACCAGTACGGGCCCGGGGCCGTCGGTGTCGGCTGGGACCTGACGGTGCTGGGGCTCGGGATGCACCTGGAGGGCAATTCCGTTGACCCCTCGGAGGCGGTCGCGTGGATGGCGTCCGACGAGGCCCGGGCCTTCATGACGGGCAGCAGCGAGGCCTGGGGCGAGGCGCACGCCGCCTCCGGGGAGAACGAGGCGGCGGTGGCCTCGGCGGTGCGGGCGACGACCGGGTTCTACGCGCCCCCGAAGCCGCAGTAGCCACCCCCGGCCCCGCTTCGCCCCGGCCCTCCCTGCCCGCCCTACTCGTCCCGGAACGGGCCGGCGGCGGCCACCAGCGTGCTCAGCACGAGCAGGACCGCGGCGCCGAGACCGGCCGTCCAGGACGCGCTCTCGCCCTCCGGCGCCGGGGAGACCCGGTGCCGGAGGTCGTACGCGACGCGGATCTCCCCGCCCGCGGCCGCGAGGCGCCGCTCCTCCGTCAGCTCGTCGGGGTATCCGCCGGGACAGTCGAGCAGGTGGCGGTAGATGGTCCGCGAGTTCGGGGGCCCTTCGCCGGCGGAGCTCGTCACCTGCTCCTTGACCTCGCGGACGACGCACGGGGCCACTTCCGCGCGCGACTGCGCCTGATCCGTGGCCGTCACGGTGAGCAACAGCCCCAGCGCAAGGAAGAGCGCCCCGAAGAGGCTCCGGGTGCCGCGGACGCAGACGAAGTAGAGCACCGACGCGCCGAGCACCAGGACCGCTCCACCCACCAGCGCGACCCCGGCGGACGGCGCCGCGGCGGCCGCGTAGCACCAGCGCGCCCAGCCGTGGACGGCCGCGGCCGCCAGGACGGGCACCAGCGCGGCGAGCCGCCACACCTTCGGTTCGGCCTCTGACATGAACACCACCCCCTCCCCCGCAGGGACGCCGCGGGAGCGGGAGATGGTTTCCCCCGGACCCGCCACGCCAAGCGGCCCCCGCCCTGATCCCCCGTCACCCCTGCCCGTGCGCTCCCCTAGGAGCGGTTCAAGGCGGTGTCCAGCGCGCTCAGCAGCTGCTCGATGTCGGCACCGGTGGTGTGCAGGTGGGGGCTGACGCGGATGGCCGAACCGCGGGCCCCGACGAACACGTTCGCCTCCTCCAGCGCCGCGACCACCCGCTGCTGGAGGCGGTCGGGGACCGTGATGCCGAGCATGTGCGGGCCGCGCGGCGAGGGGACGGGCAGGCCCCGCTCCCGCGCCGCCGAGGCGATGCGGGCCGTGGTGGCCGCCAGGGTGACGGCGATGCGGGGCACGGTCCAGGCGGACAGCTGCTCCAGGGCGGCCAGCGCCATGGGGGTGAGTTCGAAGGCGGTGCGCGCGCCCGCGTCGAAGCGCCGGGCCCCGGGCTGGTACTCGGTGCGGTACTCGACGAGCCGCCCGAAGTCGTCGGAGTCCTTGCGCACGATCCAGTTCTCCTCCAGCGGCCGCCCCTCCTGACGGGCGGGGGCCACGTACAGGTAGCCGAGTCCGAAGGGGCCGAGGAGCCACTTGTAGCCGACGCTGACGAGGAAGTCGGGCTTCAGCGTGCGCACGTCGATCGGAATGGCCCCCACGGACTGGCTGGCGTCGATGACGAGGGCGGCGCCGGCGGCCCGGGTGGCTTCGGCGATCCGGTCCAGGTCCAGGAGGGCGCCGTCGGTCCAGTGGACCCGGGGTACCGAGACCACGGCCACGCCGTCGTCGAGCGCTTCGAGGACGGCCTCGGTCCAGGTCTGGCCGGGCTCGCGCCGGACGGTGAGCATCGAGGCCCCCGTACGCTCGGCCAACCGCCACCAGGTGTAGATGCCGGACGGGTACTCGCCGTCGAGGACCAGGATCCGCTCGCCGGCCCGCGGCGTCAGGTTGGCTGCGGCCACCGCGAACCCGTAGCTGGTCGCCGGTACGAGGGCGATGTCCTCGGCGGTGGCCCCGATGAGGTCCGCGAACAGCGCCCGGCGCCGCTCGGCCCCGCCGAACCAGTCGGGGCCCTGGATCCGCCAGGGCTGGGCGCGCTTGAGCAGGGCGGCCTCGCCCGCGACGAGGCCGGCGCGCAGGGTCGGCGCGAGGCTGGCGGTGTTGAAGTAGGCGACGCCGTCGGGGATGTCGAACAGTTCGCGGGCGTTGGGGAGCGGCTCGCTGCCGACAGGCGAGGTCATGGCGTGCCTTTCGCGTCGTTCGGGGGCCGGAGGCCACCACCCTGCCCGCCCCGCGGGGCCGGAAACACGAGCCGCCCCGGCGGACCGGCGCACTGGCCCCACTTGGCCGACCGGCGCCGTCGGGGGACGGGACGGGCGCGCCGCGACCGCCGGCCGGCCCGCCGGGCCGATAGTGGGGAGCTGTGGACAACGGGTCAGCGGGACAAGCGGAAGAGGGCGGCGCCTGGGCCGGGCCCGCCGGGGCAGAGGCCTTCGCGGCGGTGGAGGCGGCCACGGACTGGCTGCTCGGCTATCCGTTCGTGTTCGAGGCCCTGTCCCGCCGGCTCGGTGCGGACGAACTGCTCGTGGACTACGGCTGCGGGCCCGGCCGGGTGGCCGACCGGGCGGCGCGCGTACTGGGCGCGCGGGTGGTGGGGGTGGACACGTCCGCCGAGATGCTGGCGATCGCCCGCAGCACGGCGACGGCGGTCGCGGAGTTCCACCTGGTCAGGGACGGCCGGGTGACGGGCCTGCCCGACGAGTGCGCGGACGCGGTGATGTGCAACCACGTGCCGGCCTCGCTGCCGACCGAGGAGGCCCTGCTCGGAGTGTTCGCCGAGATCCGCCGCCTGCTGCGGCCCGGGGCCCCGTTCGTCCTGCTGACCACCGACCCCGACTGCACGGAGCTGGAGTACACCTCGCTGCGCGTGGGAGCCCCGGGGGTCTCGTACCGGCTGGGTGAGGAGATGCCGCTGCGGCTGCTGCGTACGGACGGGAGCTGGCAGGAAGTGCGCAACCACGCCTGGCCCGTCGACCGGCTGCCGATCCTCCTGGAGAGCGCCCGCTTCCGCGAGGTCAGCCAGCGCCGGCCCACCGTGGACGAGGCTTCGGCCCTGGCCGACCCCGCTCTGGTGGGCCGCCACCCGTGGACCGCCGAGCGCGCCGCGCCGCCCCTCGTGATCACCTCCGCCCTCGCCTCTTGAACCCCTGAGCCCCTGAGCTCCCGAACCTTCCGGAGACCGTCGCCGTGTTCCCCTCCCGTCTCCGCGTCCCGCGCCGGGCAGCGCCGGTCCTGGCCGTGCTCGGCCTGCTGGGGGCGCTCGTCGCGGGCGCTCCCGCCGCGGCGCCCTCCCCTCGGGCGGCGCTCGTACGGGCGGTGACCGAAGTCCCCGGGACCCCCGGAAGCGCCACGCCCCTGTCCGCGTACGCCATCCGGTCGACGGCCGAGGTGTCGGACGCCGCGGCCCTCGTCTCCGCCCCGGGCTACCGGACGACCGGCTGGCACCCGGCGGGGCCGCGCTCGACGGTGCTCGCCGCCCTGGTCGCGGACGGCACCCATCCCGACCCGTTCCACTCCACCGATCAACGGCGCATCCCGGCCGCCGATTTCGCGGTGCCGTGGTGGTTCCGCGCCGAGTTCACCGTGGCCGACACGGCCGCCCGCACCTACCTGGACTTCAGCGGGGTCGTCTCCGCGGCCGACGTGTACGTCAACGGCGAGCAGGTCGCCACGGCGTCCGCCGTCGCCGGCGCGTACACCCGCCACGAGCTCGACGTCACCGCTCGGGTGCGCGCCGGTACCAACGCGGTGGCCTTCCGGATCAAGCCGAACGACCCCCGCAAGAACCTCACCATGGGCTGGCTCGACTGGTTGCAGCCGCCGCCGGACGAGAACATGGGCATCGTCCGCGACGTGCTCGTACGGCGCGGCGGCCCCGTCGCCCTGCGCGACGCGCACGTGGTGACGGATCTGGCCCCCTCGCTGGCTTCGGCGGACGTGACCGTCAAGGCGACGGTCCGAAACGAGACGGCCGAGGCCCGCACCGCCACCGTCTCCGGCACCATCGGGTCGGGGATCGCCTTCCGCCGGGAGGTGCCCCTGCGCGCCCACGAGACGAGGACGGTGGCCTTCACCCCGGCCGACACCCCGCAGCTGCGCCTGGACCGGCCGCGGGTGTGGTGGCCCGCCGGGATGGGCGCGCAGGAACTGTACGAACTCGACCTGTCCGTCGCGGTCCCGGGCGCAGGCCTCTGCGACCGGTCCCGCCACGGCTTCGGCGTCCGCAGCGTGCGCGCACCGCTGAACAAGGACGGCGCCCGCCAGTACTTCGTCAACGGCAGGCCGCTGCTCATCCGGGGCGCCGGCTGGTCCCCCGACGAGCTGCTGCGCTGGGACGCCGCCTACGCGGAGGACCGGCTGGCGTACGCGCGGGACCTGGGCCTCAACACGCTGCGGCTGGAAGGGCACCTCGAACACGACGAGTTCTTCGACCTCGCCGACCGGTACGGGATCCTCACGCTGCCCGGCTGGCAGTGCTGCACCAAGTGGGAGGGCGAGGTCAACGGCACCGAGGCGGGCGAGAGCTGGACGGCGGCCGACCACCTCGTCGCCCAGGCGTCCATGGCGGCCGAGGCGGCCCGCCTGCGCGACCACCCCAGCGTCATCTCGTTCCTCATCGGCAGCGACTTCGCCCCGGACGCGGAGATCGAGAAGGGCTACGTCGACGCCCTGAAGGCCGCAGACTGGCCGACTCCGGTGGTCCCCGCCGCCTCCGCCAAGTCGGCGCCGCTGACGGGAGCCTCGGGGATGCGGATGCCGGGTCCGTACGAGTGGGTGCCGCCCGGCTACTGGTACGACAAGCGGGAGGGCGGGGCGACCGGCTTCAACTCCGAGACCAGCGCGGGGCCCGACATCCCCACCCTCGACACCCTGCGCCGCATGATGTCCCCGGCCGAGCTGACCTCCCTCTGGAAGGACCCGGCCGCGCCGCAGTACCACCGCTCGCCGTCCCGTACGTACGCCACCCTCAAGGTGTACGACGAGGCGCTCAGCGGCCGGTACGGCGCTCCGGGCAGCTTGGAGGACTACGTCGCCAAGGCGCAGCTCGCCCAGTACGAGAACGTCCGCGCGCAGTTCGAGGCGTACGCGCGCAACGCCACCGACGCCTCGAAGCCGTCGACGGGGGTGGTCTACTGGATGTTCAACAGCGGCTGGACCTCGCTGCACTGGCAGCTCGTGGACCGCTACCTCGACCAGAACGGCGCCTACTTCGGCGCGAAGAAGGCGAACGAGCCGCTGCACGTCCAGTACGCGTACGACGACCGGACGGTGGCCGTCGTCAACCGCCGGGCGGCGCCGGTGTCGGGGCTGACCGCCCGGGTCTCCCTCTTCAACACCGACGGGACGCGGAAGTACGACCGGACCGTGACGGGGCTCGCCGTCGGCGGGGACGGCGCGAAGGCGACCGTGCTGACCGTCCCGGCCTCGGTGGAGGGGCTGTCCACGACGTATCTCGCACGGCTGGTCCTGACGGACGCCGGCGGGCGCGAGGTGAGCCGCAACGTGTACTGGCTCTCCACGCGCCGAGACGTCCTCGACTACACCGAGAGCAACTGGTACATCACGCCGACCACGGCCTACGCCGATCTCACCGGGCTGCGGTCCATGGCGCAGGCCTCCGTATCCGCCACGGCGACGACGCACGAGGGCGGCGGCGCACCGTCGACCTCGACGACGGCCGTCACCGTACGGAACACCGGGACCGGCAACACCCCGGCGCTGCTCACCGACCTCCACCTGGTCGACGGGAAGGGCACCCCCGTCCTGCCCGTGCGGTGGTCCGACAACCAGATCAGCCTCTGGCCCGGCGAGTCGGCCACCCTGACCGCGACCTACCGAACGGCGGACCTGCACGGGTCCGCCCCCAGGGTCCGCATCTCCGGCTGGAACACTCCGACGGCCACGGTCCCGGCCGTCTGACACCGGGCCGCCCGCGCGGGGCTGGCGGGCCATGGGGCAGGATGGCAACCCGTTCCGGAATGCGTACGCACGCCCGAACGCGGCTCCACGCACGACAAACTGACAGGTGACAAGGTGATGACACACCTCATACGACGGCCCGCGCGGCCCGTCGGCGCTCCCCCGGTCCGGCGCCGAGCGGAGGGCGTCCGTTGAACCGGGAACTCCTCGTGCACGACTGGCTGGTGGCCGGTATCGCCCTGGCCGCGGGCGCGCTGGCCGGACTGCTGCTGCGGGCCCTGATGCGGTGGCTCGGGCGGCACGCCGAGCGGACGCGCTGGAGCGGGGACGACATCATCGTCGACGCGCTGCGCACCCTGGCCCCCTGGGCGGCCGTCATCGCCGGCGCCGCGGTGGCCGCCTCCACGCTGCCGCTCACCACGCGGGTGCTGGGATTCGTGAACCAGTCCCTGACCGCCGTGCTCATCCTCATCGCCACGATCAGCGCGGCCCGTGTCGTCGCCGGGCTCGTCCAGTCGGTGGCGGGGGCGCGGACCGGCGTGGCCGGATCGGCGTCCATCTTCGTCAACATCACACGGATCGTGGTCCTCGTGATGGGCGTCCTGGTCGCGCTCGAAACGATGGGCGTCTCCATCGCGCCGCTGGTCACCGCCCTCGGGGTCGGCGGCCTGGCGGTGGCCCTGGCCTTGCAGGACACCCTGGCCAACCTCTTCGCGGGCGTGCACATCCTCGCCTCGAAGACGGTGCAGCCCGGGGACTACATCCGCCTCACGAGCGGGGAGGAGGGGTACGTCGTCGACATCAACTGGCGCAACACCGTGGTCCGCAACCTGTCGAACAACCTGGTGATCATCCCCAACAACCGCCTCGCGCGGACGAACATGACCAACTTCACGCAGCCCGAACAGCAGTTGTCGATCCTGGTCCAGGTGGGTGTGGGCTACGAGAGCGATCTGGAGCACGTGGAGCGGGTGACCCTCGACGTGGTCGACAGCGTGATGGCCGACATCAACGGGGCGGTCCCCGACCACGAGGGCGCGGTCCGCTTCCACACGTTCGCGGATTCCCGGATCAACTTCACGGTGATCCTGGGCGTCGGCGAGTTCAGCGACCAGTACCGGATCAAGCACGAGTTCATCAAGCGCCTGCACCAGCGGTTCCGGACGGAGGGCATCTCCATCCCCGCGCCCACCCGCACGGTCGCGCTCCACCACGAGGGCCCCGGCTCTTCGGCGCTCCCCCCGGTACCGCACCAGCGCGAGGCCGCACCCCGCTCGCCGGCGACCACCACCCGGTCCTAAGCGCGGTACAGCTCCTCGGCGCGGGCCAGGTCGGCGGCGCCGTCCTGCGGCAGGTGGAGGAAGTGCTCCACCTGCCAGGCCCGGGCGCGGTCGGCCTGGCGGTTGGCGGTGGCCACCCAGGGCGGGTAGACGCGCAGGCCCCGCTTGCCGCCGGCGCCGCCCGCCGACACGACTCCGTGGCGGCGCAGGGCGTCCAGCGGGAAGACGAACTGGCCGAAGCCGTGGTCGTCGTGGCAGCCGATGACGAACAGCTCGACGCCGTCCGCCGTGTCGAAGGGTCGGATGGGCCCGTGCGGCGACCGCACCCACACGGTGACGAACTGGCCGGCCTTGGCGGGCGTCGTCCTGGCCGCGCGGAACCGGACGGCACGCCCCTCCACGGTGAACGCGTGCGCGGCGTACCCGCCGCCCTCGGCCTCGGGGACCGGCTGCGAGCAGCCGAACCCGCACGGGTCGTACACGCCCGATTTCGCCGCGAGGAGATCGCCGGGCAGTCCGGCGGCATCCGGCCACGGTACGGGGCCCCCGGAGTCGGGGCGGCGGTCGGCGGGGCGCTCGGGGTGGATCGGCATCCGGCCACCCTGTCACGGATCCGGGACGTCTTACGGATCGGTGACATGCGGCCGGGGCAGCGGCTGTACGGGCGGGCCGGGGCATAGCGTCGGATCATGCGCGTACTTGTGACTGGAGGAGCGGGCTTCATCGGCTCGCACATCGTCTGCGAGCTGGCCGACCGCGGCCACGACCCGGTGGTGTTCGATCTCGCGGAGGACGGAAGGGACGTACGGGAGCCCGGCCAGGTGCGCGACGCCCTGGCCGGGATCGACGCGGTCTGCCACCAGGCGGCCAAGGTCGGCCTGGGCAAGGACTTCGGCGACGCACCGGCGTACGTGTCGGCCAACGGCCTCGGTACGGCCGTCCTGCTGGCCGAGATGGCGGCGGCGGGGGTGCGCCGACTGCTCCTCGCGGGCTCGATGGTCGTCTACGGCGAAGGCCGGTACGCGTGCTCGGCGCACGGCGTGGTGCGGCCCGGCCCGCGCGCCGAGTCCGATCTCGCGGCGGGCCGGTTCGAGCCCCGCTGCCCGCACTGCGGGGCCGAGCTCGCGCCCGGCCTGGTCGGGGAGGACGCCCCGATGGACCCCCGGAACGTCTACGCCACCACCAAGCTGGAACAGGAGCACCTCGCGGCCTCCTGGGCGCGGGCCACGGGCGGCCGCGCGCTCTCGCTGCGCTACCACAACGTGTACGGGCCGGGGATGCCGCGCGACACCCCGTACGCGGGGGTCGCCGCGCTGTTCCGGTCCGCGCTGGCGCGGGGCGAGGCGCCGCGCGTCTTCGAGGACGGCGGCCAGCGGCGGGACTTCGTGCACGTACGGGACGTGGCGGCGGCCAACGCCGTGGCGCTGGAGTCCCTGGCCGGCGGCCCGGAGGGGTTCACCGCGTACAACGTCGGCAGCGGCGATCCGAGGACGGTCGGCGACATGGCGAAGGCACTGGCCGCGGCGTGCGGGGGCCCGGACCCCGTGGTCACCGGCGAGTACCGGCTCGGCGACGTCCGGCACATCACCGCCGACTCGGCGCGCCTGCGCCGGGAGCTGGACTGGCGGCCCGTGGTGCCGTTCGCCGCCGGCATGGCGGAGCTGGCGGCAGGGGCGGACGCGACCTGCTAGGGGGTGTCCGGGAAGCAGCGCCGTCTGCCCTGCGGGCGGACGGCGGCGCTTCCCGGACGTCCTCCCTAGGCCGGTGCCGGGAGGGTGAGTTCGAAGCGGCAGCCGCCCGTGACGTTGCGGACGTGGGCGTGCCCGTCGTGCGCCTCGACGATGCCCCGGACGATCGCCAGGCCCAGACCCGCGCCTCCCGGAGGCGTACGGGCCTGGGTCCCGCGCCACCCGGTGTCGAACACGCGCGGGAGGTCGTCCTCGGGAATGCCTCCGCAGGCATCGGTCACGGAGAGCACCACCGCACCCTCGCGGGCTTCGGCCGCGATCGCGACGGTGCCGTCGGCGGGAGTGTGACGGATGGCGTTGACCAGCAGGTTCGACAGGACGCGGGTCATCTCCTTGCCGTCCACCTCCACCGGGAGCGAGGCGATGCCGTCACCGACCAGCCGTACGCCGTGCTCGCGGGCGAGGGCGTCGGTACCGGCCAGGGCATCACCGACCAGGTCGTAGAGGTTCAGCCGGGTGGGGCTGAGGCTGAGGGCGCCCGCGTGGATGCGGGAGAGCTCGAAGAGATCCCCGACCATGGAGTTCAGGCGGTCGACCTCGGTGCGCATCTGCCGGTGGTAGCGGGCCGGGTCGGCGGCCATGCCGTCCTCCAGCGCCTCCGACATGGCGCGCAGCCCGGCGAGCGGGGTGCGCAGATCGTGCGAGATCCAGGCGACGAGTTCCCGCCGTGAGGTCTCCAGGGCCCGCTCGCGCTCCCGGGACGCGGCCAGGCGTTCGCTGGTCAGGGCCAGTTCGCGGCTGAGCGCGGCGAGTTCGGCGGGGGCGGGTACGGCGGGGGCGGTGAAGGTGCCGTCCTCGCCGAACACCCGCGCGGCGTCGACGAGCTCACGGCAGCGCCGGACCACCTGGCGCCCCAGCAGCAGGGCGGTGCCCAGCGAGACGGCGGCGGCCACCGCGACCACCACCGTCACCACGGTGAGGTCGTGGGAGGAGAGGAACATCGCCCAGGCCACGGCCAGCGTGCCGGCGAGCATGGCGAGGACGGCGACGGCGGTCACGACGGCGAGGGAGACGGCGACGCTGCGCCGGCGCAGTGCGCGCAGGGCGACGGCGCCGAGCGCGCCCGCGCCGCCCGCGCCGAGCAGCGCGTACAGGGCGATCAGCAGCAGGTCCTGATCACGCATGGTCACGGCCGGCCGTCCTCGTCGGGTCCGCGGCGGGCGCCGCCGGGGTGGGGTGGGTGTCGAAGCGGTAGCCGGCGCCCCAGACGGTCTGGATCAGCCGGGGGTTGGCCGCGTCGTCCTCGATCTTGCCGCGGAGCCTGCGGACGTGGACGGTCACGGTCGACAGGTCGCCGAAGTCCCAGCCCCAGACCTCGCGCATGAGCCGCTCCCGGTCGCAGACCTGGCCCGGATGCCGCAGGAAGAAGGCGAGGAGGTCGAACTCCCGGAGGGTGAGGGCGAGTTCCTCGCCGTCCTTGGTCACGCGGCGCGCCGCCGGGTCCAGGATCAGGCCGGCCGCGGTGAGCCGGGGGCCGGCGGCCGGTGCGGCGGGCACGGCCCGGCGCAGGACCGACTGCACGCGCAGGACGAGCTCGCGCGGACTGAAGGGTTTGGTCACGTAGTCGTCCGCGCCGACTTCCAGGCCCAGGATCCGGTCGTCCTCGTCGCCGCGCGCGGTGAGCATGATGACCGGGACGGGCGGGACGGCGCCCTGACCGCCGTGCTGCCCGGCGGCGCGCTCGCGCGCCCGCAGCCGCCGGCAGACCTCCAGCCCGTCCATCCCGGGCAGCATGAGGTCGAGGACCACCAGGTCCGGGCGCAGCTCCTCGGCGGCGCGCAGGGCGGCCGGTCCGTCCGCGGCGAGGCGGACGGTGAATCCGGCGCGGTCGAGGTATCCGGCCACGACCTCCGAAACGGTCGGGTCGTCGTCCACGACCAGGATGCCGGCGCCGCCGGCGGGATCGGGCGTCGCCGCCCCGTCGGTACTGTGCGCATTGCTGACTGCCATGACCACAGCCTGACATCCGCCCCGGCCCGTTCGTCCGGCACCCTCCCCCGATCAGGCACGACGTCCGCGTTTCGTAAGGACTCAAAGCCCCTTTCGTCCGCCTCCGCTTCCTACGGTGAGGAGGTGACTGATTCTGCTTGTGTGCCGCCCCGGGCGGACCTCGTACTGCCGTGTCTCGACGAGGCGGAGGCGCTGCCCTGGGTGCTGGCCCGGGTGCCGGCGGGGTGGCGGGCCATCGTCGTGGACAACGGCTCCACCGACGGCTCCGCCGACATCGCCCGGCGCCTGGGCGCGACCGTCGTGCGCGAACCCGTGCGCGGGTTCGGCGCGGCCTGCCATGCCGGGCTGCTGGCCGCGCGCGCCGACCTCGTCTGCTTCTGCGACTGCGACGCCTCCATGGACCCCGGGCTGCTGGCCGCCATGGCGGCGCGGGTCGCGGCCGGCGAGGCCGACCTGCTGCTCGGCAGGCGCCGCCCGCAAGGGCGCGGCGCCTGGCCCGTCCACGCCCGCGCCGGGAACCTCGCGCTGGCGCGGATGCTGCGCCGGCGTACGGGGCTGCGGCTCCACGACCTCGGACCCCTGCGGGTCGCGCGCCGCGCGGCCCTGCTGGACCTGGAGCTGACCGACCGGCGCAGCGGCTACCCGCTGCAGATGGTCGTACGGGCCGCGGACGCGGGCTGGCGAGTGGCCGAGACGGACGTCCCGTACCTGCCGCGCGCCGGGAAGTCGAAGGTCACCGGGACGTGGCGGGGCACCTGGCACGCGGTGCGGGACATGCGGCGGGTGCTGGCCGAGACGCCCGCCGCCCGGCCCGTCCCGGCCGGCGGGGTCCGCGCGTGAGCGCGTACGGGAGCGGCGCCGGGAGCGCCCCCGGCGGCGGCGCGGGCACGCTCATCGTCGTCGCCAAGGCGCCCGTGCCGGGCCGGGTCAAGACGCGGCTCACCCCGCACTTCACCCCGCGGCAGGCCGCCGAGCTGGCCCGGGCAGCCCTTCAGGACACCCTGGACGCCGTCCTCGCCACACCGGCCCGGCGGCGCGTCCTCTACCTGGACGGGGCGCCCGGGCCCTGGCTGCCCGCCGGCGTCGAGGTGGTCCCGCAGTGCGCGGGCGGGCTCGACGTCCGGCTGGCCGCGGCCTTCTCCCTCACCGGGGGACCCGCGCTGCTGATCGGCATGGACACCCCACAGGTCACCCCGGAGCTCCTCGCCCGGGGCCTCGACTTCGCCGGGACGGACTGCTGGTTCGGCCCGGCCCTCGACGGGGGGTTCTGGGCCCTGGGCCTCGCCGAGCCGGACCCCGCGCTGCTGCTGGGCGTACCCATGTCCGTCCCGCACACCGGGGCGGTGCAGCGGCAGCGGCTGGCCGCGACGGGCCGGCCCGTACGGGACCTGCCGGCGCTGCGCGACGTCGACACCCCGGACGACGCGGCGCGGGTCGCCGCGTCGGCGTCCGGCACCCGGTTCGCCGCGCTGTACGCCGATCTGTGCGCGGCCGTACGGTGACCGCGCGGACGACCGCGCCGCTCGCGGAGGCCGCCGCCCTGGCCTGGCGGGCCGACCCGTACTCCGACGCCCTGCGCGCCGGGCGGGGGCCGCTGTTCCTGCGCCGCAGCGACGGGTGGCTGCTGCCGCTGGAGGTGGAGCGCTGGTGCGCCGAAGCCGACGCGGCCGATGCCACCGTCCTGGCCCGCTGCGAGGGTCCGGTGCTGGACCTCGGGTGCGGACCGGGGCGCCTCGTCGCCGCCCTCGCCCGCCTCGGGCAGCCCGCGCTGGGCGTGGACGTGACCCCCGAGGCGGTGGCCCGTACGGTGCGCACCGGCGGCAGCGCCCTGTGCCGGTCCGTGTTCGAACCGCTGCCCAGCGAGGGCCGTTGGGGCACGGTCCTGCTCGTCGACGGGAACATCGGCATCGGCGGCGATCCCGGTGCGCTGCTGCGCCGGGCCGCCGAGCTCGCGGCCCCGGGCGGCACCCTGCTGGTCGAGGCGGCGCCGGTGGACGTCGACGAGCGCGTCGAGGTGCACGTCGAGGACGGGAACGGCGGCCGCGGAGCGGACTTTCCGTGGGCCCGGCTCGGCATCCGGGCGCTTCGAGCGCAGGCGGCCGACGCCGGCTGGACCCGCGCGGTGACCTGGCAGGCGGCGGGCCGCGCCTTCGTGCAGCTGCGCCGCTGATCCGTGCGGCCGCGCCGCTGAGCGCCGGCCCGAAACCGTGGAAGCGGCTGACGCGGTATCGCGTCAGCCGCTTTCGTGCGTTCAGCCGCTTTTCGTGCGTTCCGCCGCTCAGGTGCGCCGGCGCGCCCCGCGCAGCGCCGCGCGCGTGCCGGCGTACAGTCCCGCCGCCAGGGCGACGGCCGCCATCGTCAGCAGCCAGTTGCGCAGGTAGTCCAGCGGAACCACCGTCGGGTTGGCCGTCCCGCCGGGGCGCAGCAGCGGTGGGAGGGCGATCGCGGTGAGGGAGCCCGCGACGATCAGGGCGGCACGCGGGACCCCGCGCAGCCGCAGACCGAAGGCGCCGGTGAGCGCGGCGACCGCGATGACGAGCGGGGCGACGAGCCCGTCGTGCACCACGACCGCGCCCGCGAGCCACAGCGCGATCCGCCAGGGCGAGGGCTGCTGGACCAGCAGGGCGCCGCCGAGGCCCATCAGGGCCAGGCCGAGTCCCGCCACCGCGTAGCGGTACGCCATCACGCCACCTCCAGGCGGGCGACCCACTTGGTCTGGAGCACGCCGGGCCGGTTGGGGGCGATGATCCGCGCGGGGTGGCCGTGGTCCGGGGAGAGCTCCTCGCCGTTGAGCCGGAGCGCGAGCAGGGTGAGCGGGTCCTGGGCGTACTCGCGGCCCATCTCCATCACCCGGTAGGCGCCGGCCGGCTCCAGGGACTCCACGCGGGCTCCGGTTCCCGGGCCGCCTCCCGCGCGCTCCAGCAGGTCGCGCACCCGGACCCCGGTCCACCGGGCGTTCTTGCTCCATCCTTCGACGCAGGCGATGGGCAGCGTGACCTCGTACTGGGGCAGTGCGCGCAGTTCATCGAGGGTGAGGGTGTACGGGCGGGGTCCGGCGACGCTCAGCCGCCAGTCGCGTACGGCGGTCGCAGTGACCCCGGCCGCCTTGGCCGTGCGGTTCACCGGGAGCCCCTGCGGGCCGACGGCGGGGTCGCGCGGGGCGAACAGGTCGAGCCGGCCGAGCGCGGTCACGGACTGCCCGGCGGTGGTCAGCGTCACCGCCCCGACCGCCGCGGCGACGCCCGCGAGCAGCGCGCGCCGGTCCGGGCCGTCGGACGCGGGCAGCGCCAGGGTGCCCGGGGAGCGGCGGGTCCAATGGCTCCGGATCTCGGGCCACTTCACGGCGAGGTGCACCATGAGCGCGCCGATCAGCAGCCAGGACAGCGCGAAGTGGACGGGCACGAAGGAGAACGGCCAGGGGTACCACTGGAAGGTGTTGAGCAGCCCGGTGAACAGTTCGAACACCCCGGCCGCCACCAGGACCGCGACGGAGGCCCGTTCCAGCGCGTGCCGTACCGAGCGCAGCGGCGGCCAGGCGAACAGGCGGGGGTAGACCGCCCACAACTTCGCGAGCAGCAGCGGGATCGCCGCGATGCCGGAGATCACGTGGAGGCCCTGGGTGAACCGGTAGCCCCAGTACGGGCGGCTCGGCAGCCGGTCGGCGAGCCAGTCGGGCGGGTGCTGGAAGAAGTGGCTGAGCACACCGGTCGCGAAGCAGACGGCGAAGGCGAGCCCGAGCCAGCGGCCGACGGCGGTCGCGGTACGGGCGTCGTGCAACCGCGCCTTGAAGGTGACGGGCGGGTCGGCGGGGAGGCGGAGGGGAAAGCGCATGGACCCATGACACCCCCCGGAAGCTACTCGGAGGCGGTTCGGACACCTTACGAAACGCGGACATGGGCGGCGCGGTACCCCGATCCGGGCCGTTCCCTGGAACGCTGAAAGCGTGAACCCGCGTACCGCCCTCCGCCTTTGCGCCCTGCCCGTCCTCGCGCTCTGCGCCCTCGCCGCCGCCCTGGTGTGGACCGTCCGCTACGACGGCAATTTCACCGACCCCCTCGGACTGTCCTGGCGGTACGCGGCCTGCTGGGCGCTGTTTGCGGTCGCGCTGCTCGCGCTGCGCCGGGTGCCGGGCCGCCTGGTGGTGCCGCTGGTGCTGGCGGGGGCCTTCGCGGTGGCGGCGACGGGGCTGGTGGCGGAGCCCCGGACCAGCACCGATTCGTACCGCTACGCCTGGGACGGGCGGGTGCAGGCGGCGGGCGTCTCCCCCTACGACCACGCCCCGCAGGACCCGGCACTGGCGCGGCTCCGCGATCCGTGGCTCTTCCCCTCGGGGGCCGCCGCCTGCGCCGGCCCGGACCGGGCCCGGATCCCGTACGCCGGGCAGACCCCGCACTGCACGCGGATCAACCGTCCCTCCGTGCACACCATCT
>NZ_LFML01000163.1:232056-256795 GCF_001044425.1 Streptomyces roseus | reverse complement strand
CTCCACACCTACAACCACCACCGCTGCCACACCGCACTCGACGGCCACCCGCCCATCAGCCGCGTGAACAACCCTCCGGGTCAATACATCTAGGCCGTGTGTCGAAAGTGGATCTTGGGCTGTGGATGATCAAGGTTCATGGGTCGAGGAGATCTCACGGACGAGCAGTGGGCGGTGCTGGAGCCGTTATTGCCGAAGGGCACCAAGGCGGGCCGGCCACCTGTCTGGCCCCGGCGTCGGCTGATCGACGGCATACGGTTCCGGGTCCGGACCGGTGTGCCGTGGCGGGACGTGCCCGCCGAGTACGGACCGTGGAGCCGGGTCTACGACCTGTTCCGCCGGTGGCAGCGGAACGGCACCTAGCATCAGGTCTTCACCCGACTGCAGTCCCTGGCCGACGCGAAGGGGAGGATCGCGTGGGACCTGAGCATCGACTCCACGGTCTGCCGTGCCCATCAGCATGCGGCCGGGGCCCGTAAGCAGGGTGACCTGCAGAAGGAACCGCCAGGCGGCATGTTCACCGAACCCGATGATCACGGACTGGGTCGCTCGCGCGGCGGGTTCACCACCAAGCTGCACCTGGCCGTCGAGCAGGGTCAGAAGCCCATGTCGATCGTGATCACGGCCGGGCAGCGCGGCGACTCGCCGCAGTTCGAAACTGTGCTGGCAAAGGTCCGCGTGCCCCGTATCGGTCCGGGCCGGCCACGCGTCCGCCCCGACCGTGTGCGGGCCGACAAGGCGTACGCCTCCCGCAGTAACCGCGCCTACCTACGCCGCCGCGGGATCCGCTGCACCATCCCGGACAAGGCCGACCAGGCCCGCAACCGCCAGAAGCTCGGCTCCCGCGGCGGCCGGCCGCCGCGCTTCGACCCGGCCGACTACCGCCAGCGTCACGCGGTCGAGTGCGGGATCAACCGCCTCAAGAGACACCGCGCTGTCGCCACGCGCTACGACAAGCTCGCGGTCCGCTACGAGGCGACAGTCCTGGTCGCGGCGATCAACGAATGGCTGTAACCCCTCACTGAAAAGGCATCGGGGTCCACGGCAACGCCTCCCGCCATCCCTGTCGATCGTGAGCCCAGTCCATCATCACCTTGGCGGTCGACTCTTCCGGGCCGAACACTTCATGGAGCCTTGGAACGTGGGCCTGGTAGTGCTTGTCTGCGCTGCCTTCGCGGTACTCGACCTGGTAGCTGAGGTCGTCGTTCAGGTGCACCTGCATGTAGTGCTGATCCACAGGCTCCAGATCGAGTCTTTCCAGGATCACGAACCGGTGCGACAGGTTCATCTCAGACAGCAGGTCGTGCAGAGCCTCCTCGGTCGGATCGTCCACAGTACGACCACCCGCTTCAACTACACGCAACACTGGTTTCAGCATGCACGCGACTGTACCGACCCGTAGGACTCAACTGCCCAGCAGTGCACTTCCGCAACAGGCCCTAGAACGCCACGGATCCCCGGCCGCCCTGCGCAAGGCCGGCCGCCGCAGACTCGTCGAGGTGATCCGGCCCAAGGCCCCACGCATGGCCCAGAGGCTGATCGACGAAGTCTTCGACGCCCTGGACGAGCAGACCGTCGTGGTTCCGGGGACCGGCACGCTGGACGTCGTCATCCCCTCCCTGGCCCGCTCACTCGCGGCCGTCCACGAACAACGCCGGGCCCTGGAGGCCCAAATCAAGGCCCTGTTGGACGACCACCCTCTTTCCCAGGTCCTGACCTCGATGCCGGGGATCGCGGTCAGGACCGCCGCCGTGCTGCTGGTCGCCGTCGGCGACGGCACCGGCTTCCCCACCGCCGCCCACCTCGCCTCCTACGCCGGCCTCGCCCCCGCCACGAAGCAGTCGGGGACCTCGATCCACGGCGAACACGCGCCCAGAGGCGGAAACCGCCAGCTCAAACGCGCGATGTTCCTCTCCGCGTTCGCAGCCCTGCACGACCCCGCCTCCCGCACCTACTACGACAAATGCCGCGACCGCGGAAAGACCCACACCCAAGCCCTCCTCCGCCTCGCCCGCCAACGCATCAGCGTCCTGTTCGCCATGCTCCGAGACGGCACCTTCTATGAACCCCGCGTCCCCCAGGCGACAGCTGCGTGAACCCGGCTACAGGCAGATCGGCGCAGATCAACGCTTTATGTCGTCTGCCCATGCCGAGATATCCGCGGCACCCCGACGGACAGCTTCTGCCGGGTCCAGGGCGAGCTTCCCGCAGGCCGCTGCGATGTCCGGCGCGTCGCCCGGTCCCACGAGCGCGTCATGCACCCCGGTCTGCAGCCAGTCGGCCTGGTTGTCGTCCGCCGCGGCAACCGCGAGAGCGATGAGCCTGATGGCGGCCACCGTCCCCACCCGGGCGAGAGCCTCTGCCGTCTGCCGGGTCACCGCCGTGTCCTCGACGTCCAGCAACAGCCCCACCAGCGTTTCCCCAGCCTCAGGAACATCAGCGAAGGAAGCAAGGTCACGCCCGGCACGAACACGTTGCGTCCACGAAGGAGACGACGCCTCAGCCAAGGCCGCCTCCAACCCACTCATCATCTCTGACACGACACGACAGTCTCATGTCCCACAAAGAAGATCGAACCCCAGGCAGAAGCTGCCCACACCCTTGACGAAAGACATAGAGGCACCCCCCCCCGCCGTCATTGACGCATGAATTGTCACTCGCGCCATTGCCGAACCCGATGACAGTGGTCGCGCTGGCCTGAGCCACGACCCCCACCGTCGTCATCATCAGCGTCGTGGTCATCAAAACTGCCTTGCAAGTACGCATGCACCCGCAACGAGCCGCCAGCTGGACAGACACGTGAACCCGCTGCCCAGATCACAAACCACTCCTGAAGCCAGAGGCATCGTGCGCGGGTCAGCCGGTACGGGGGCGGTAGACGCGTACCGTGTGCTCGGCGACGGCCAGGCGGCCGCCCGCCAGGATCATGGTGCGGGTGCCTCCGTGGCGGTAGCGCAGGTCCGTGATCGCGACCAGACGGCCACCGGCCAGCACCTGGTCCCCGACAGGCAGTTCGGTAGGCGGTACATCCACCGGCACCCGCCCCGCCGGGACCGGAACCACGCCCCGCTCCGCTTCGGCGTCGCGGGCGGCGGCCGGTGGCGGTGGGGCCGGCTCACTGGCGACGGTGCGGGCGATCCACTGGAAAACGGCCGTATCCACCAGCCGCGCCACCAGCGGCGAGGGGTAAAGGCCGACGACGCGGCCGTGGGCCTGGCGGTCGCGGTCGAACACCACCTGGCCGACCGCATACCGGCGGGCGGCGGTCACGGGTGCCCGGCCAGGGCGCAGCGGCGCATGAGGACCTGCATGTCGGTGACGAGGGTGCCGCGCAAGGGGCCGGTGGCGGTGTCGCGGTGTTCTGCGTAGCGGCGGCAGCGGGCGCAGGTCGGCGGGGGTTCCAGGAGGGCTGGGGGGAAGAGTTTCAGGGCCTCTCGGCGGGCGCGGCTGTGCTCGGTTTCTGCCATGGGATGCCCCTTCGGATGGTGGCCGGTACCCATACCTCGGCCCGTCAGGCGATGCACTGGTCGGTCAGTCGCATCGCCCTGCACACCGGCATCTTCGACGTCACCGCGATCACCGAGGACCACATCGCCGAGGCCCTGCAGGCGATCCGGTTCTTCGCCGACCACCCGGACCTGGAGCGGTTCTACCCGTCGCGGCAGCGCTATCTGGAGGGCGCCGCAAAGAACTGGATCACCCACCTCCACCAGCTGCAGGTCGTGCTCTACCACCGCGGTCAGGTCGCGACGGAGCCCCGCAAGCTGATGCCGTCCTGGAAGCCACCGCTGGTACTGCCCCCGCAGATGCAGGCCGTCGCGGAGAAGTGGCTCGCCGCCCGCCGGCTGACCGACCGTCCGTCGACCGTGGACAAGCTGGAGCTCGCTATCCGCCGCTTCGGGGACTGGGTCGGGGAACACCATCCCGAGATCGACTCGTTCGCTAGTGTGACCCGCGACCACTGCCTGGGCTGGCTCCAGCACATCGCCGAGACACCGACTGAGCAGACCGGCAAGCCCCTCGGCGTCGTCTCCCGGATCCAGCGGACCTCCGGTCTGGGGCAGTTCTTCCGCGATACCGCCGCGTGGCAGTGGGACGGCGTCCCCGGCCACAGCCTGATCGGCCCCGGCGACTCGCCGAAGTCACCGATCAAGGTCCCGCGGTTCATCCCTGACAACGAACTGGACCGGTTGATGCCGGTGGTCGAGCAGATCGCCTGTCCTTTCCAGCGTGCCGCGCTGCTGGTCGCCCGCTGGTCCGGCGCCCGCCGGGACGAGATCCGCCGACTGCCCATCGACTGCCTCGACCGCTACCCCGACGGCACCGCCCGGCTGCGGCTGCCCGCCCGCAAGACCTACAAGGAACGCGTAGTCCCCCTGCACGCAGATGCCGCCACTGCCCTGCAGAAGGTCATCGACCTGCGCAAGAACGGCCCGGAGCGAGCCTTCACCGACGAGCTGACCGGGCGGCCGGTGCGCTACCTGTTCATGCAGCACGGCAAGCTGCTGTCGACGTACTACCTGTTCGACACCCCGATCCAGGCGGCCTGCAAGGCTGTCGGTCTGGTCCAGCCCGGCGGTCGAGGAGGCATCGGCCGCGGCACCGTCACCGCCCATCGTTCCGGCACACCGTCGGCACCCAGCTCGCCGAGCGCGGCGCCAAGCTCCACACGATCATGAAGGTCCTCGGACACTCCAGCGTCTCGATGGCGCTCGTCTATGCACAGATCAGCGACCAGGAAGTCCTCCGGGACTGCCAGCATCGCCGGCCCCGCCGCCGACGAGCTGAAGTCCGGCGCTTTGCCCGAGGCGGCCGTCGACTGGCTGAAGACCAACTTCTTCAAGACCGAACTCGAACTCGGCCACTGCCTGCGGCTGCCGGCCGAAGGCCCCTGCGAGTGCGACCTCTACCTGACCTGCGCGAAGTTCGTCACCACACCCGCATACGCGCCGCGGCTACGGGCACGGCGCAAGGTCGAGCACGCCCTCGCCTCCGACGCCGCCAACCAGGGCTGGGCCCGCGAGGTCGAACGCCACCACTGCACGGCCAGTCGCATCGAGAAGCTCCTGACCGACCTCGACCAGCCACTCGACTACCCGACAGACCCCCCGGAGCAGGATCACCGCTGATCAGCGAGTCGGGAAGGAATCCAGAGCAAGGTCCCACTGGTCAGCTGCGTGAATCAGCGCAGCTGTATCCACCCGCACCTCCACGACGTACTGGTAGATGTCCGCCCCGTCATCACCCTGCCGCCATGGGGGCGCCGCCTCCAAGGACAGGTGCATGCGAATCACCGCCCCACTGTCGCTTCGATCGGCGAGGCTCACGGCCAGAACCGGCTCGACGAACCACGTGTCCGGATCCAACCAGCCTTCGGCATCAGGGCCGGTCACAGCCACCATCCCCGCGGCCACCGCGCGCAACCAACCGGACACCTCACGGGCTTCACCGGTCAGCAGACACGGATCGGCAAAGGACCAGCTGCCCTCGGGAGCCGTCACCGTTCCACCGACGACCAGCCAGTTGTCGTCATACGAGTCACCCCGGACCTCGGGGAACTGATACCGCAGCAGGCGGAGCTCGACACTGCTCGCGTGATCACTCAAAAGCACAGCCACAGGATGTCACGGGCCCTCCCGGCTCCAGGGTCCAGCCCCCGCCCGAGCGGTCGCCGGCCAGCTCGTCGACGCACTCGACACACCGAAGGATGATCAACTTGAACTGTCCACATAAACAGCGACATCGTCTTCGGCCTCTTGACCCTGGCCGGGTTCGCGTACGCGCCGCAGCTGGCCGACCCGCTGGACCAGAAGATGTGGCGCATCGACCGCGCCGCCGACTACGGCGCCTTCCAGGACGCGGCCCGCGGCCGGGTCGACCTCGCCAGGATCGAACGGCACTGGGAGGACATCCTGCGGATCATCGGCTCCATCCACACCGGCGCCGTCCGCGCCTACGACGTGATCCGGATGCTCTCCCGCGACGGCCGCCCGACCCCGCTCGGGGACGCGATCGCGCACTACGGGCGGATCGCGAAGTCGTTGCACATCCTGCGCCTGGCCGACGAGCCTGGCTACCGTCGCCAGATCGAGGTGCAGGCCAACCTCCAAGAGGGCCGGCATGCGCTCGCCCGGAAGATCTTCTACGGTCGGGCCGGACATGGAGGACCAGATTGGCGCCCTCGGCCTGGTCCTCAACTCCCTGGTCCTCTTCAACACCCGGTACACCGATGCCGCCGTCGCCCAGCTCCGCGCCGACGGCTTCGGTGTCCGAGAAGAGGACGTCGCCAGGCTCTCCCCCTTCGTGCGGCACCACGTCAACATGCTCGGCCGGTACTCGTTCCAGCTGCCGGAACTGCCTGGCGGATTGCGCCCTCTGCGCGATCTGAGCGCCGCCGACGAGAGGTGATCGGGGGCGAGCAACCATCCTCCGTCCTCCCCGGGCCAGGCGGGTCCGTATCTTAGGCGCGAAGGTTGCTCACATGTTCGGGGGTTGGGTGCGCATCGCAGATCACGCCACGTGGGACCGGGGCTTTCCGGTGAAGTACCTCCTGGTTCAGGAGGACGAAGATGGCGTGGAACAGCTTTGGGGGAGGTGCGCGGGTGTCGAAGGATTTTTCGTCGACCCGGTCCCGCCGCCACGGGAGGTCCTCACCCTCCGCGGATGCCGCCCCGACGGTCTCCTAAGCGAGGTCTTGGTTGAGCCCGACGTCTCGCTACGGTGTCTGGGTGACGTGTGCGTCGAGGTCTGGGACGACGAGCAGCCCGTGCAGTGGTGGACTCTCGTCGATGCGGTCGTGGTGGCCCACCAGCCCCACTCGACCGATCCGGAACGGTACGACATCGTGCTCGGCGCCGGCGTCAGGAACGAGGAGAGCTTCTTCGATTTGCCTGCGACGCCGCACTTCGAACTTTTCGCGGGAACGACGGTCGCTGCTGCCAGTGCAGGCCGGTGCTCCGCCGTGGACGGCCTGTTCAAGCCGCGAGCGGACCCGGCCCCCGTCCCGATGGAACTGATCGGCTGCGAGGCCACGGAGCCACTGCTCGTAGGGACTCAGCGACCACGCCGGTGGACAGGAGGCTGGGCCGATCTCCTGGTGCTGGATCGCCATGGCGCTGTGATGGCCTCGCGCACCGTGGGCCTGGACATCACCGAAGCACGCCCGTCTGTGCTCGGCGATGGGCTGGAAGACATAACCCTCACCGATGGCGGCACCGATCGACCAGCGCTGGCGGCCCGCCCGATCTGGGCGGAGTGGTATCAGGGCTCGCCTACCGAGCCCAACCTGTGGGCGCCGTACGACTCGCAGGGCAGGGCCGCGTGGCTGGACCTCGCCACTCGTGCCTGGCGGGTGCCCGCGCCTCGGCCGGATCGGTCCGGCGGTGAGCACCATCTCGACGGCCGATTCGTCACGGACGTTCCCGGGCTGCACTGCGCGCTCGCCGAGGCCCTGCTCGGGCCCGGCCGCTACTTCGGCCGGGAGTGGAACGCGTTCAAGGACTGCCTGGGCGGTGGCTTCGGAGTGGCCCCTCCCCTCACCTTGACCTGGCACGACTCCGAGATCGCGCGCCGCGCGCTGGCGGACGTTGTGGAGGATCCGGAGGACGGGCTCTCCTACTTCGAGGACATCGTGCGGCTCCTCGAACGGTGCGGCGTCACGGTCGTGCTCCGGTGAGCCGCAGGCGCCCGAGCAAATACGACTCGCCTGGCCAGGCTGAGCGGCTTCAGCGCCTGCTGTTGCCGGGCGCGAGCAGGCTGGTCACCTCGGCGATCGCCTCCGGAGACGGCTTGAAGTAGCGGCGGACGTTCTCCGTCTTCTTGTGCCGCGACTTCGCCATCAGCATCAGCAGACTGGCCCCGGCCTCACCAAGATGGGTCAGACCGCAATGCGGTACTCGTGCAGGTCCCAGCCCGTGCCCGGCCCGCGCACCGCGGTGTGCTCGTCCAGCAATGCGCGGGCCTGCCCGTAGGAGAGGCGGGCGAGCCCGGTGTCCGGGCAGACGTCGCGCGAGCTGACCACCTTGCCGGGGCCGGGACGGCGGTGGGTCACGAACACGGGCCCGCAAGTGCGGCCCTTGAGCAGCCGAGGCAGCAGTCGGGCGGTACCGGCGTCCCAGTACACCGTCTCCAACACGTAGTCTTCGCGGGCGCCTCCGCGGCGGCGGACCTTCGGCTGGGCGCCCTTCGCCTTCACCGGGCAGCGGCGGCCAGCCAAGTCCAAGTCCTCGATGTTGACGTCCAAGACCTCCTCCGAGCGGGCGCACGTCTCGTAGAGCATCCGCCACAGTGTCTTCTCCCGCAGGTGGACGTCCCGGCGGGCGATCGGCCGGTCGATCGCCAGCTTCGAGCGCACCCGGGTCTCCGAGTCCGGCGGCGGCAGCCGCTTCGCCCAAGCCGGAACCCTCGACCCGTCGTACCCGCGCTCCGCGCACCAGCCGGTCCAGGACAGCACCGCGCCGCGGCGGGCGTTCCAGGTGTTCACCGCCGAGCTGCCCTACAACAGCTCCAGCACCTCGCCGACCTCATCGTCCTCCAGCGAGGCGAACGGTCGGCTCTCGCCCAAGCGCTCGGCGGCCTTCGAGACGGCGATGCCGTAGTTCCGAACGGTGTTCGGGTTGTCGAGAAAGTTGAGGAACAGGTCGGCCGCCGTCCGGACGGTCACCGCCTTCCCGGTCGACAGTTAGACGACGGTCGGCACCGCTTCTCCCTTGCCGCAAATAACAGGGACGCTTCACGCAGCGTGGGGAAGGGATCGCCGCAGGTCGCGCTGAGTGATGCCACAGATAATAGGGCGTTATCTGCGGGACGACTTCAGACCGGTCCCGCCGCCGGCGACCCGTCAGCCACTTACCAGGGAGGATGAGGGCATAGCGCCGGTTTTCGTTCCGATGTTCCTCGTCCCCCGAGAGCCCCGTGGGTTCAGAGAAACTGAAGCCTGTTTAGCAGGAACCCGAGGGTCGGTCCGTGTGCATCAGCTGGGGGTCTCCGTGGGTTCGGCGGGAACGTGGGGGTGGGCTGCGAGGCGGCGGGCTTCGGCGGTGACCTCGGCGTCGACCTGGTCCACGGTTCTGTCGCCGTATTCGAGGACGTCGTACTCGTCATCGAGTTCGGCGAGCCGCTCAGTCAGGGGCAGCTCATGTCCATAGCGCCGGTGGATCCGGAAGGTGAACTCCCCAGGTGTCAGTTCGCCGGCGAGCATGCGCCGTGCGAGGGCTCGGGCGGCGGCTTCTTGGCCGGCATCGCCGGCCACCGAGTAGAAGGTGAGGCCGAGTTCATCGAGTGCCGCGGGAAGCAGATCGTGGACGTCATAGTCCGCCTCGGCGCGTGTGCAGGCGGCAAGGATTCGAAGTCCGGGGGTGTCGAGTCCGGCGACGAGCGCATCACAGGCGGCATCGACGACATCGCTCGCACGGCCTTCTCCCACGCTCCAGAGGGTGGCATGGTCCTGTAGGGCGCTTGCTGCTGCTTCGGTCGACGTCACCCGCCCATGATTCCCTTCAGGGTGCGTCTCGGTCGAGCAGATTTCATCGAAGCCGCTGTTCAGCGGCCTGTTCCAGTAGCGCTCGTGCGGAGTCCACGTAACACCGCCCGCGTCATTGCGGCCATCGACGCGGCGATGGTCGCCGGACCGGCCGCAGACGACGAGCGGCTCCCCCACGCGGTCCTCGCCGAACTCTTCACGGCCCTCGAAGAATGTCGTCACGCCTGGTTCGTCCTCTACGACAGGACCCTGCCGCCCGCATCCGAACTGCGCCTGGCCGCCCAGCGGCACCGCGAGGCCGTCGACGGACTCGCCGCGACGGGCACCGCAGCGCTGCTGAGCGGACTGGGCAACGACGACCCCCTCGACGCCGATGCCCTCAAGCACCTGTGGACGGGCACCGTCAGCGCCCTGATGGGCTGGTGGATCGCCCACCCCGACCAGTCGGCCCGGGACATGAGCACCCGATGCGTCCGCCTGCTCAGGGCCGTCCGCGGCAGCTGACGACGCCCGACGGCGATCAACGAGCCGGGACCATGGGAGGGTTGAGGCGGGCGAACCCCGGCTGGCGGTGGTAGGGGAAGTAGGGGTAGGGGGCCGGGCGGGCGCTGGCCTCGTCGAGCCGTGCCATCTGCTCCGGGGCGAGCTCCCAGCCCACGGCCCCCAGGTTCTGGCGCAGTTGCTCCTCGTTGCGGGCGCCGATGATGACGGAGGAGACGGTCGGCCGCTGCAACAGCCAGCGGAGGGCGATCTGCGGGATCGCCCTCCCGGTCTCCCGTGCTATCTCGTCCAGGGCGTCGACCACGCGGTAGAGGTGTTCGTCGTCCACGGGCGGCGCGAAGTCGGCGGTGTCGTGCAGCCTGCTGCCGGCGGGCAGCGGACGGCCCCGCCGGATCCTGCCGGTGAGCCGTCCCCAGCCGAGGGGGCTCCAGACCATCGCACCGAGCCCCTGGTCGAGGCCGAGCGGCATCAGCTCCCACTCGTAGTCACGGCCGATGAGGGAGTAGTAGACCTGGTGGGCGACGTAGCGCTCCCGGCCGCGGCGGTCGGCGGCGGCGAGGGATTTCATCGCCTGCCAGCCGGAGAAGTTGGAGACGCCGAGGTGACGGATCTTCCCGGCCCGGACCAGGTCGTCCAGCGTGGAGAGCACCTCTTCCACGGGCGTTCCCGCGTCGAAGGCGTGCAGCTGGAAGAGGTCGATGCGGTCCGTGCCGAGGCGGCGCAGCGCCGTGTCGACGGAGGTGATCAGGCGGGAGCGCGAGGTACCCGCGTCCCCCGGGGCGTCGCTCGTGGGCAGGCCGGCCTTGGTGGAGATGAGCACCCGGTCGCGGCGGCCCTGGAGAGCGGCTCCGAGCACCTCCTCGGACGCGCCGTCGGAATAGACGTCCGCGGTGTCGAACAAGGTGATCCCGGCGTCGATGCAGATGTCCACGAGGCGGCGCGCCTCCTCCAACCCGGTGCTGCCCCAGGCCCCGAAAAGCGGTCCGCGGCCGCCGAAGGTGCCGGCGCCGAAGCTGAGCGCCGGAACCTGAAGCCCCGACGCACCCAGTCGCCTGTACTCCATGACGAATCCCCTCTCACACACCCCACTAACGGGGCTGCGGTTCCGTTAAGATGGGCCGAGCCTAGCAAGGTGCGCGAGTTAATGGAACTGGAGTCCCGTTATGGAGTACACGGAAGGCGAATCCGATCCGGGGACCACCCGGCCCGGAGGGCGGACGGCGCGGGTGCGGGCGGCCGTGCTGAGCGCCGCCGCGGACGTGCTGGCCGAGCAGGGCTTCGCCCATCTCGACCTGGCCGACATCGCGCGCCGCGCGGAGGTCGGGAAGACGACCGTCTACCGCCGCTGGGGCACGGCCACCGGGCTCGTGACCGACCTGCTGCTGGACATGGCACAGCAGTCCGTGCCGCGCACGGAGACGGGCTCGCTGCTCGGGGACCTGACGGCCAACGCCCGACTGGTGCAGCGCACGCTGGCCGACCCCCGGCAGGGGGCCCTGTTCAAGGCGGTGATCGCGGCGGCCGGATCCGACCCGAAGGCGGCGGAGGCCCTGTACGGCTTCTACACGGCCCGCGTCGAGGAGTGGGCGCCGTGCGTGGAGCAGGCCGCCGCCCGCGGAGAGGTGCCCGGGGGCACCGATGCGCGCGAGGTGATCCGCGCGACGTCCGCCCCGCTCTACTACCGGCTCCTGACCACCGCGCTCCCGCTCGACGAGGCCGCCGCCGACCGCGCCGCGCACGCCGCGGCGGCGGCCGCGGCGGCTGGGGCGTACGTACGGAAGGCCGGGACGTGAGTCCCGGGCCCGGCCGCCCTACGGGGTGGTGAGGGCCAGGACGGTGAAGCTGTAGCCCTGCTTGGCCAGCCAGGGCAGGTACACCTTGAGCGCGGCGACCGTCTCACTGCGGTCGCCCCCGCCGTCGTGGAAGAGCACGGTGGGCCGCCGGGGCAGCTTGCCCTCCACGGCGGCGACGATCGCCGGCAGGCCCGGGCGACTCCAGTCCCGGGGATCCACGCTCCAGCCCAGCGGCCGCATCCCGCTCGCAGCGGCTATCGCACGGCTGTCAGAGGTGAAGGCACCGCCCGGCGCCCGGTAGTAGTTCACGGCGGCCATCAGCATGCCGTCCAGCTTCTACATGGTGTTCTTCGCCGACCGAGACAGCAGCACCTCCGCGCGGGTGTTGCAACCGTCGGCCGGGATCTCGCCCGCGTTCCAGTGCCTGAAGCTCGTGCGCTGGTAGCCGGTACGGTCCTCAACCGCGAGGGGGAGCGCGGAGACCGCGACACCCATCGGAAGGACCTGCAGGGCGGCCGCCGACTGGTCGGCGGCGTGCGCCGCGGTGACGGGCAGGGACAGCGCGAGAGCGGCGGCCGCGACGACGGCCCGCATCATGATCATCATGAGGCCGGTTGTACCGGCCCCCGCACCGCCGGCAACAGGCTCGCGGTGCTGATCCACCCGGGCGGAGCGCCACGTTCACCGGCGAAACGACACTTCACCCCCGCACCCAAGGGCGCCGCGCGCCTGCCAACGGGGCAGCGTACGACTGTGCGGGCCGCCACCCGGTCAGGGGTGGCGGCCCGCGCTCGCCAGCTGCTCGGCGGTCCCGTGCTTGCGGGCCCGGTGGCAGGGGGCCGCCCGCCGTCCAGGCGGCCCTCAGCACCTGGCCCCCTGCGGGGTCAGTGGTGGCGCCGACCCCAGGACTCGGTGTCGACGGTGCGGCCGCGGTCATCGCGCAGCGTGGCGGTGTCGGCACGGTTGTCCCAGATGTAGTCGCGGCTGTTCTGGAAGAGGTCGGTGCGGGTGTTGTGGCCGGATCCGGTGTGGATGCGGAGGGTGGCGCGGCCGTTGATGCGGACGTTGTCGAAGCGGTAGCGGTTGCCATCGCTGTCGCGCAGGGTCCAGCCGCGGAGGTTGATCGCGTCGCGGGTGGTGTTGGTGATCTCCACCCACTCGGCGTTCAGGGAACGGTTGGAGTGGTCATCCCGTCCGGGGCTGTCGGCCTGGATGCGGCTGATCTCCACCCGCGGCCGCTGCTGGTGGTGTCCGTGGTCCTGGGCGGCTGCCGGCAGCGCGGCCGCGCCGACGACTGCTCCGGCGGCCAGGACGGTGGCGGCGATACGACGGACGGAAGAAGCAGAAGCCATGAATGACGCTCCCTCAAGAACAGCGCCCCACCAGCCGAAACAGACTGGAGAAGCGGTGCGAAATTCGCGGCCCGGAGTGAGCCGAGGGCCACACTCTCGACCCGACAAGACCCCCACCGCACCCCCGCAGACACCGGTTACCGGGCACGGACATTTCCGTCACACTCGCCTGCACACCACACGGATACCGGCAGGCGTGGCCCTGACATTCACTGACCGTTACACCCACCCGCACCACCAACCGCTTTCCGGAATGGCACGCTCCGGCGCACTATCCAGAGCGCCCCTCCCCCGCATCACCCAGTCGGCCGAGTTGGGCCAGTAGCAACCGTTCTGCGGAATTCTTCGCACTCACATCCAGATATGCACGAATGCCCGAATCGAGGAAGGCCTCGACCGGACGGGAGGGCCAGTCGGGGCGGCCGAGCGTGAGCGGGCGGAAGAGGTGGTCGCCTCGCCTCGGAGGGCACTGCGGGGTTTCAGCGGAACGATCTTCCCCACAGGCAAATGACTCGTCCTGAGCTCGGAGCCCCAGCAGACTCAGCCGCGTGGAGTGGGAGAGCGGCCCGAACACCGCGGCCGCCTGAGCAAGCCGAGCCTCGTCGGGTGCGCGCATGTGGCAACAGGAGAGGCCCGCCGTCTTCTCAGTGAAGACGGCGGAGCAATGCTCAAGACCTGTGGATCAGCCCCGGGCGAGGACGCGGAGGGCGTACCTTCCCGGGTGATTGATCGACCAGTCACCGAGTAGGCCCGCGTTCCAGCGAGGGCCGGGAAGGTACGCCCGTGCTGAGCGTAGTGAACGCCGACGGCGGCATCGAGTCCGGCTCCCTGATAGACGAGATCGTCCGCGAGGGCGCTCGCCGGATGCTCGCCGCGGCCCTGGAGGCGGAAGTCAACCAGTACGTAGCCGAGTTGGCATCCGAGCGAGACGAGCGCGGGCACCGCCTGGTGGTCCGCAACGGCCACCACCGGCCCCGCACCGTGGTAACTGCGGCGGGACCGGTGGAGGTGACGGCCCCGCGGGTCAACGACCGTCGTGTCGACGAGGCCACCGGCGAGCGCAAGCGGTTCTCCTCGAAGATCTTGGCCCCGTGGTGCCGCAAGTCGCCGAAGATCTCCGAGGTGCTGCCGCTGCTCTACCTGCACGGACTGTCGTCCGGTGACTTCGTCCCGGCCCTGGAGCAGTTCCTCGGCGGCACGGCCGGCCTCTCGCCCGCGACGGTGACCCGGCTGACCAGGCAGTGGCAGGACGACCACTCCACTTTCCAGGACCGCGACCTGTCCGACCGCGACTACGTCTACGTGTGGGCCGACGGCGTGCACCCCAAGGTGAGGCTCGGCCAGGCACACAGCTGCGTGCTGGTCCTGCTCGGCGTGCGATTGGACGGAACCAAGGAGCTGATCGCGCTCGCGGAAGGCCTGCGCGAGTCCGCCGAGTCGTGGGCCGACCTGCTGCGCGACTGCCGCCGCCGCGGAATGCACGACCCCGAGTTGGTCGTCGGCGACGGCGCGATGGGGCTCTGGAAGGCTCTCGGCGAGGTCTTTCCTACCGCCCGGCACCAGCGCCGCTGGGTCCACAAGGCCCGAAATGTGACGAACTGTCTTCCGAAGTCCGCGCAGCCTGGCGCGACGAAGGCACTGCAGGAGATCTACAACGCCCAGGACCGCGCCCACGCAGAGAAGGCAATCCAAGAGTTCGCTCGCACCTACGGCACGAAGTGGCCCAAGGCCGTCGCAAAGATCACCGACGATCGGGAGGAGTTGCTCGCGTTCTACGACTTCCCGGCCGAGCACTGGATCCACCTGCGGACCACGAACCCCATCGAGTCGACGTTCTCCACGGTCAAGCTGCGGACCAAGGTCACCCGCGGAGCCGGCAGCCCGGCGGCCGCGTTGGCGATGGTGTTCAAGCTGGTCGAGTCCGCCCAGGAACGCTGGCGGGCGATCACCGGAGCCTCCCTCGTAGCCCTGGTCCGCTCCGGCGCCAAGTTCAAGAACGGCGTCTTGGTCGAACGTGAGGAGACCGCCGCAGCGTGAACAGCAGGGCCTATGCTGCGGGAATGATCAAGCCCATTGAACTCGTCATATTCGACTGCGACGGAGTGTTGGTCGACAGCGAGCGCATCGCCGCTCGTGTCCAGGTCGCCCTCGGAGCCGAGCTTGGGTGGCCGCTGACCGAGGACGAGGTCGTGGACCGGTTCATCGGGCGCTCACACGCCGCCATCCACGATCAGGTCGCCGCCCGGCTCGGCCCGGACACGGCCGCGATCTGGTCGGAGAGGTTCGAGCAGCTCCACCGGGAGGCCGTGGACGCCGAGCTTGCCCCGGTCGACGGCTTGCCGGAAGCACTCGACGCGCTCACTTTGCCGACATGCGTCGCTTCCAGCGGCTCCCACGACAAGATGCGGCACACCCTGGGCCGCACCGGGCTGTACGAACGCTTCGCAGGCCGCATCTACAGTTCCACTGAAGTCTCCCGCGGCAAGCCCGCCCCCGACCTGTTCCTGCACGCCGCCCAGCAGATGGGCGTCGATCCCGAAGCCTGCGTGGTAGTCGAGGACAGCCAGCCCGGCGTCCACGCTGCCCGCGCGGCCGGCATGCCAGCCTTCGGCTACGCCGGCGGGCTCACCCCAGCCGAACGCCTCGAAGGCCACAACACCATCGTCTTCTACGACATGCACCAGCTGCCGAACCTCATCGCCGAACGGCAGCCAACTCTCCACCGGGCACTGCCTACCCACAAGATTTGATAATTGCTCCACGACGGGCGGCCGGCGACGATGGACAGGAGCAGATGGCGGCCGGCCAAAGCCGGTGGAGCCGATGGCGAGCCGATGGAGCTCGTTCAGGACCCTGTCAGAGGGCAGGCTTCCTGATGGGCAATTGCGGCCGGGGGTGCTGCCCCGGGGGGCAGGCGGCGATGTGTGACAGCGAACGGCCCCGTCCCAGGCTGACAGCGCCGGGGCCCTCTCCCCGAAATCCTCCACTGAGACTCCACGACGTCGCCCCGGCTACCACTCGGACGCAGGGACGGACGCAGAGACGGAGGGCTGTATGTGCCGGCGCTGCCAACTGTCCGGAAGAGCAAGCCGAAGTCTGCGTGGTGTCAGTGGTTGCCGGGCATGGAGCGGTACGGCTGGGCGCCGAGGTCACGTCGGGCATCCCGGTCCCGGGCCCCCGAGGCGGCCGCCAGGGCGAGGAGAGTAGCGATCACGCCCACAATCAGGTTGCTGGTGATCGAGCGGGTCTGGGCGACATCACCGGTGACGACCCACGGTGCCACACAGGTCCAGACACCGATGGCGGCCGCGGCCCAGGCCATGGAATGCGTGCGCTCGTAGGAATTGCCGAGACCGCCGAGGAGCAGCATGTAGGCGATGCCGCAGATGAGGTTGGTGACGGCCAGAGTGACTGAGCCGTTGAAACCGGCGATCCAGGGAGACGCGGCCAGGTAGAGACCCGCCAACAAGGCCAGGGCCTCGACCATCAGCGCGCGCGGAGTCGCCGCCGCGCGGTCATGCCGGGCCCGGAGTTCCACCAGATCCGGGTGCTCCTCGATCGGAGCACGGTGCATTGACGCCATGATGACCTCCACAACAAGGGAAGACGTTCCACCCCCCGCCTACCCATAAAGACGCCATAAACAGCCAGTAAAGGGAATTAACGAGAGATTTAGTGCTCTCCAACGGAGGCTGTGGACCCCCGGGCTCCTGAAGCCCCTGCGACACGCCGCGCACCCCGCAAGGGGTGCCGACACGCACCGCGATTCCCCCGTGCGGATCCCCCTGGCACGGGTGCGGCAGGGGGAGCGTTGTCTGGGGCCTGGGTCAGCCGTCCTCGTCGATAAGGAAGCCCCGCATGCCCTCCCCGCAAAAACGGCCGGGCCTGCAGGCAGGCCCGGCCGGATACGGGATCGGGGTTCAGGCGCTCGCGTGGCGTGGCACGGGGGGCCGCCGATGCTCGGTTTGACGGGCCGGCTCATGGCTACGAGTGGGCTGGAGACGGGACAGCCAGAGGGAAGTGGTGGCGAGCAGGCCCGTGAAGACCGCCAGGAGGAGAGCGCAGGCCCACATCTGCCGACTCCCGGGACGAGCGCACCCCGACCAGAGTGCCGCGGACGCCCACAGCAGGACACCCGCCGTGTAGAAGGAGCGGACCCGGCGCAGCTCGCGTACGGCCCGCAAGGACATGAGGTGATCATTCTTCGGTGCCATGCCGACCCGTGTACCCCATGAGACACGATCCATCGGGTGGTTCTTCCCTTTGGTCCCTTGTTCGGGAGCGCCGGCTACATCGTGTGGCAGGTGCCGCCGCGAACCATTTCGAGGTGCATCGCCACCACGGGGCGGGCCTTGCGGGCCGCAGCGGTGGTGTCGGCGTCCTTGCCTTGGCTGATCTGCTTGTCGATCGATGCAAGCGTCTTGGTGTGGGCGTCCTCCTGCGCGGCCAACCAGGCCTTGTCATACCCCGACGAGCCGGCCATGGTCTTGACCTGGTTCGAGGCGGCCTGCTGTTCGGGGGAGGGAGCATCGGGAAGCTGGATCTTGCCCTTGGCGGCCAGCTGGGACAGATCCGCGTCCAGTTTGGTGTGATCGCGTACCAGGATGGCGCCGGCGTCCTTGACGCACGTGTCCTGGCCGTTCTTCTGCGCGTCATGCCCCGCCGTGATCTCCGGCAGGTTGCCCTGGTGCGCCGTTTGCACGAATGCCGCATCCGCAGTGCCCGGACTCGGCGCCGCCATCACCGGCAGCACGCCCAGCCCAACAACCGCTGCCGCTGTCAGCGTTACCGTGCTCCACCTGCTCATGCTCATGTCTGCCACCAGCGCGCCGCCGTCAGCGGCCCGGAGAAGCCTTCGACCCCGGTCGCCGCGGGGCGGCACGATCGGCGGCTGTCCACCTCAACACCAGCGAAACCATGCACCACCGGACCGCACGCACACGGGACCCGCCCGTGCAGGAGGGCGCCCAGCGAGAGCAGCGGCGGAGAGCCCGAACAGGGTCTCGAAGTCGGTCCGTGACTCGCTTCACGCCTCCCGCAGCATTGCGAGCAGCACCCTCAACCTCCACTTCGCCCCCCTTATGTTTTTCGCGGTCCTGCGACGGGGCCGCTGGCCTCCGGGCCCGGTATGACTGTGTCCCCTCTGTCGATCGGATGACGTGGGGGGTGGTGTCACCGGGTCCGGCAGGTGCCGTCGGAGACGCTGATGAGAGACCAGGCCACCGCCCGGCCCGGCGCAATGCCGGGCAGTTCGCGGGCGGCAGGTCTGCATGACGTGGATGCGCGAGCACGGTGCCACCGCCGAGGCCGCCACGGTCAAACCTGCGAAGGGTGCGATGTCAGACACCGGAAGCATAGGCGTCGTCCTCGGGATGGACGTCGGCAAGACCGCTCACCACGGCCATGGGCTGACCTTGGCCGGAAAGAAGGTCTTCGACAAGCCGATGGCCAACAGCGAGCCGAAGCTGCGGACCGTGTTCGACAAGCTCAAGGCCAAGTTCGGCACCGTCCTAGTGATCGTGGACCAGCCCGCCTCGATCGGGTTTCTGCTTTTGACGGTCGCCCGCGACGCGGGCTGCGAGGTCGCCTACCTGCCCGCACTCGCGATGCGGCGGATCGCCGACCTCTACCCCGCAGAGGCGAAAACCGACGCGAAGGACGCCGCGGTGATCGCGGACGCGGCCCGGACGATGGCCCCATGTCCTGCGTTCGCTGGAACTGACCGACGAGATCACTGCCGAGCTCACGGTGCTGACCGGCTTCGACCAAGACCTCGCGGCCGAAGCGACCCGCACCAGCAACTGGATACGCGGCCCGCTCACCCAATTCCACCCCAGCCTCGAGCGGGTCCTGGGCTCCCGGCTGGACCACCCGGCCATCCCCTGGCTCCTCGAGCGCTACGGATCCCCGACCGCCCTGCGCAAGGCCGGCCGAAGCAGGCTCGTCGAGCTGGTTCGACCCAGGGCTCCGCGGATGGCTCAGCGGCTGATCGACGACGTCTTCGACGCCCTCGACGAACAGACCATCATCGTTCCCGGCCCGGGCACCACCAGCAAGCCCTCGATGCCGATCCCGTCCTGGCCCGACAGCGCACCCGGGGCGCGCCCCGCACCCCGGCCGCAGGAGAGAAGCCTCAGTCGGCACCGTCACCGCCTCGCAGCCCCAGGGCGGCGAGGGCGAGGCCGCACAGCACGACTCCGTCTGCCGCCCCGGCGACGATCCCGCGCAGGCGAGCCGCTCACACGCCCCCGGCCCGCCGTCCGCGCCGCGGCCCGCCCCGAACGCCGATCCCGCCCGGTCTCGCGACCGGACGGCATCTCTTGGCGTTGCTCAGGGGCCGTGCCCGCTGGCGGTGGTGTCCGTTACTCCAGGTCCAGGCGCCTGGGCATGACGAACCTGCTCGCGCGCTCGCCCGGGCCCGAGATCATGCACCACGTCCCGCGGTCCAGGATGCCGTCCCCTTCGCGACCGGCGTCCACCGTGTGGGGGAAGTTCACTTCGGCCTCGAGCAGGTCGAAGTCCAGGGGCAGCTCCAGCGCGCATTCCGCGCCGCCGCCGCGCGGGTCCACGAGGAAGCCCTCGCGACCCGCCACGTACCGGTTGCCGTGCGCGAGCAGCAGCTCGACCACGGGCAGCAGGTTGCGCCAGGGCTCGCGGCTCGCCGGATTCCCGGGGACGATCTCGATCATCGTTCGGGGCCTCTCGTTTCCGATCGTCACTCCGCACCGCCCCAGTTCTTCATCGGGTGGTCCCGGACCGGCCGGGCTTCACAACCCGGGAATAGAGCCAAGGGTCCCATTGTCCGCTGTCATCCAATCGAGGCGCTTGACAGCGAACCCAGTCCTTTGGATTTGAAGGTGAGCAGGTTTCCTGCCGCATCGCGACGGCCGACCCGGCTATGCCCGCACATTCCCTCACGGAAAGCACTCACCCGGAGGGGTGAGCGGCCCACCATGATGTCGTGCCGGGAGTGCCCGGCTACCAGCGGCCGCTGTTGCCCTTCGGGCGGGCTACGAAGCCGATCAGCCACAGGACGAGGACCGCGATCGCGACCCACCACAGCTTCCGCAGCGGCGGGTGGCCGCCGCCACGACGGTCATGCGCTCGATTTTTAACCCGGTTCTTATCCCTGCGGGCGGGCAGCAGCGACCGCCTCCGCGGCGTGGAGCAATTGGTTTGCCCCATCGGCGGGTGTCTGCGGTTGTCGATCGGGAGCAGGCGAGCGGTCACGACCAATCCGGTACTACACGAGGAGGTCCCGATGTCGGGCATGGAAAAGACCAAGGCCACCGCCGAGCAGGCCAAGGGCAACGCCCGACAGGCCAAGGAAGACGTCAAGGACGCCTTCCGCCACTGAATGCCTGCACGCGGCCGCGCGCCCTGGCCCCGACCCCTTCCCCCGGGCCGGGGCCCAGGCGCGTACCGGCGAGACTGGCAAGCCCGGCAGCCAGGCGAAAGGTCTTCACATAGGGTCACGCGGCGGGCTGCCACCCGGATTCGGCAGAGGCTCGGACCACAACACGGGCCGGGGTCGAGCGCTCGTCCCATGTGAGGGCGCGCCGCTGTCAGATGCGCCGCAGGTGCTTCGTAAACAGGGCACGTGCCACGGCGAGGTCATCGGGTGAGGGGGCGCCGCGTTTGGGGAGCACGAAGAAGTAGCCCATGCTGCCCGTGAGCACGAAGAGATCCGGGGTCTCGAACCACCAGGGGTAGCCACGCCACCCGTCGGCCTCCCCCGGATCGCCGTCATCGGAACCTGCTGCGTATTCCGTCGTCGGTGAGCGTGGTCGTGATGGTTCCGAGGGCGGCGTCGCTCGCATGCAGCTCCTTCATCCGAAGCCTGCGATGCCACTGCCGAATCCAGAGCGAGGCCACCACGGCCGTCACCCCCACCAGGACGACTCCTCCCCAGCCCAGATGCCACACCCACACACGCACAAGCCCCGCCCCGGCCAGGTCCCCCAACTGAACCGCCGGAGCGCCGCGTCGTAGTCCGTCGCGTGTGCGGCGTACTCGAAGCGGGCGGTGCCCAAGGCCGCCGTACTTCCGGCCCTTGCAGCATGATCCATGTCCATGACAGTGGAGAGTAGGGCACACCCCTCGGCGCTCGACTCCTGGGCACTCGCCCAACGAGCCCACCAAGGCGGCGATGACGCCCGGTGTCCCGTGAAAGCGGCGCCTCCATGCTCTGCCTGCACGCTCAGGCCCGCCACTGACGGATCTTCTTAGGCAGGGGTATCAGCCGGCTGATGTCGTCGCGGTTGCCGCCGGTCAGCGAGACGGTGAGTGGGGTGCCCTGGCCGTGGACGACGAGGGGGCGCTTGCGGCCCAGTCGGCTGCAGGTGAGGGAGCCCCCTGCTTCTCATTCTCTGGCTCATCGGTGATGATCACCGCATGAATCTCACCAGTCGGCGTAGTGTGCTGACCTCTGCGGCAGCCACGATCGCCACCTTGCCTCTGCTCAGCGACCTGGCCGGCAACGGCAGCAGGGCGATCGCCGCGGAAGACCCGACCGCCCCTTCGGCCCCCGAGCGTTTCTCGTCGAACACCGACCTCTACACCAGCGGTGAGTTCAAGGAGGGGACTGCCTGGGTGCGGCGCTTCCGTTGTGGCGGTCAGCCCGAGCTCGGTGACAATCTCAAACCCTCAAGCATGGCCGTCCGCAGCACGGCGATCCTGGCCCCGCACGGCGGCGCCATCGAGGCAGGGACGAGCGAACTGTGCCTGGCCATCGCCGGCTACTCCCACAAGGAAGGCCCAAGCGCCACGATGCCCGCCGCCGTTCAGGGACTCGTTCCGCGGGACTACTGGATGTTCGAGGCACTCATCAGCGACAACGCGCTTCATGTGACCTCCACCAACTGTGACGACCCGGCGGCCCTGGCCGTCTGCGCCAACAACCTGTACGCCGTCTCCCTCCACGGGTTCAACCCCAAGGAAGACCCGAAGAACACGATCCCCGAGCAGAAGCAGATTCTCATCGGCGGCCGCGATCGGCGGCTGATGAACAACCTCGCCTGGGCCTTCGACCAGCACGGTCTCAAACTCCGCGCCGACAACCCCGACCTGTCCGTGGCAGTGACCATCGCCGCGCCCAACTCCAGGATCAACGGGGATGACGTCCAAAACTTCGTCAACCGCACACGCACCGGAGCCGGCGCCCAGCTCGAGCTGTCCACCGAACTGAGACGGGCGATGTTCGGCACGTTCGACGGCGCGGAGAACCGCCGAGCCACCGCTGGAACCGGCAACGGTGTCACAACGAAGAACGAGGCCCACTTCTGGAATGGCTTCACGAACGCCGTCCGCGACGCCATCGACGTCCACGAACTCGGCCTGGCGAAGGCCGCGCCTCCAGCCCGTATTGGCGCCGAGTCCGTTCGCCCCTAGGAAACCAGACGTCGCGCCTGCCCATGCCTGCAGCACGCACCGGCGGGCATCATCGCGTCCGTGTCTTTGTGTCGGCTTCGCCGGCGACCTTCGTTCGCTGCTGTCCGGCGCTTCCTCTACCGGGCCCGGCCCGGGTACCTGTTGCCCATTCGACGGCGGGGCCTCGTACGCATGAGCGGCAGGGGTCGGAGAGGCGTGAGATCCGGCCCCAGAGGCTGTGGGGTGTGCTACCGCAGCGGCACCCCACAGCCTCATCACGGAGGACAGGTGTCAGCTGACGGAGGGCCAGGCGCTCGTACCTGTGGTGATGGTGCCGTTTCCATTGCCCTTGAGAGATTTAGGTTCTGGCCCCACCAGCCGAGCAGGTCGGTCTTTCCGGCCCCGTCGACATCTCCACTCATGATCTTGATCCCGGTCCATCTGGTGTCGGGCCAGATCTTGACCAGCGGGTTGAGGCCGTTGGAGGCCTTACCGTCCCAGCGGTAGAGGCTACCGCCGTTCATGACGCCGATCATGTCGTCGCGGCCGTCCTTGCTGAAGTCCCCAGGCGTCACACGCAGCACGCTCTCCCGTGAGCTGTCGGACCACAACTTGCGCTTGGTGGTGTTCATCAGGCCAACGGCGTCGGTCTGGTAGGCGTAGAGGTCGCCGTTGGGCCACACCGCGAGCAGACCGTCGCGACCGGAGGCGTCGTAGCGGAAGCGAGCCACATCGGCCATGGTGGTCCAGCTCGAGGAGTCGGGCCACATCCGCTTGTAGGGGGTGACATATCCCTTGCTGTCACCGGCGTAGAAGTTGATCGACCCGTTGCTCCAGATCGCGGCGAGGTCGATGTGGCCATCACCGTTGAAGTCACCGTCGATGAGTTTGGTGACAATCCTCCAGCCGCCGCTGGAGGCAAACAGGAGCCTGCCGTACTCGAAGGTGCCGTCCGCTCGACCGTACAGGGCGATGGGTCGCCGTAGTCGGTGACGACTGCGATGTCCTCGCGGCCGTCGTTGTTGAAGTCACCGGTGGTGCGGACATCGGTCAGACGGGGCTTGTGGCCGGCCACCGTGAACTGGGGCCTTGTGGGGGGTGGAGCCGCGCCACGTGGTAGCGGTGGGGCCGTAGCTGGCAACAGTCAGCGCTCGCCTGCGGTGGGCTGCTTGGTAGGCTCCCTTCAGCTTCTTCCGCCAGGTGTCCGGATCAATGATGGCCTGGGCGACGTTCGATGTCATCCTCGTGAGGCCGACCTGCAGTGACGGGAGGGCTGTGGCGTCACCGCAGATCCAGCGCACTCGCTCACTGCCGGGTTTGGCCCGGGCGACGTCGACGGATGCCTGGGCGGGATCGATGCCAACGACGTCGAGCCCGCGGTCGGCCAAGAGAAGTGCGAACACCCCGGTGCCGCAGCCGATGTCCAGAACCTGGCCCGCCCCGAACTCATCTGTCATCCGAAGGTATACATCGAGATCACTGCGGTCGGGGTCGAGCAGATCGTAGAACGCGGCGAGTCGTGGATGCCCGAAGCAGTCGTCAGCCAGGCGGCCGAACGTATGCGGAGCCGAACCCCGAAGAGCTACCGAGTTTCACCGCTGTGGGGCGGCCAGGCGCCGGCCTGCGCCTGGCCGCCCCGGGCGACGCGGACGTCGGCGGCCTTTGGGAGGCGCTCAAGGTCCTCGACGGTGTGGCTGCCGATCCCGACGCTGAAGGTGCCCAGAACCGTGTATCGAAAAGCAACTGCCCGGCCGGCACCCGCCCCTGCGCCAACGCCGAGTGCCGCTGTTCCTCCTCGACCGAAGCCGCGCCAACCGCGCCCGCTGGTGCTCGACGGTCGTCTGCGGCAACCACGAAAGGGCACGTTGCCACCACGCGTTTCCCCCAACCCGCGAACGGTGCTCGGACTCCCGACCCGCCCAGCGCAAGGCGACCCCTCCATGTCCCGTAGGCCGCAGCCGAGGGTCGGCGAGCGCATCCCGTTCCTTGCCGTCGACCAGTGGCCGGCTGTTGATCAGGTCCAGCAGCGTATCCAGAGCATCCCTCCCACCTAACCCTCTTGACGTGTTTGACAGGTTAGCTCGTCGCGTGCTTGCATGACGTGGAACTAACCACACCAGATGCCTTGAGGGGTTAGGTATGAACTCGGTGCGCCACCGGACCGCCCTCGTCGAAGGTCACGAGATCTTCTACCGCGAAGCAGGACCCTCCGACGCTCCCGCGGTCGTCCTGCTGCACGGCTT
>NZ_LFML01000163.1:229107-232046 GCF_001044425.1 Streptomyces roseus | reverse complement strand
TGAAACTGATCAGCACAGACGAGGCACGCGCCCTGATCGTGCTCCTCGGGCTGCTCGAAGAAGGCGACCACGGCCAAGACGTACGCCGAGCCGCGGGCGACATGCGCTTCCGCCTCGGATCCCGCCTCACCTGACCCACATCACCGCACACCCCCCTGCACTCCGCTGGCGCCGCCATCACCGGCAGCGCCACCCGTATCGGATGTCAGCGACCGGCTCCCCTCGAAGTAGAGGACCCGGCACCGAGAAGGAGTCGGGCTCGGCTGTAGCCCCTACTGGCGTCGGATATGCCGGGGCTTTGCTGCTGGCTTGTCTCGCCGGCTTCTACCGGACTGGCGAGCGCGTCGTGAACTACTCGACACGCTCGGGATCGATGAACGCGGTCAAGACGTCCACGGTTGCGTCGGGCTGCTCGTCGGGGATGAAGTGTCCGGCTTGTGGGATGACGACGCCGGTCGCGTTCTTGGCCCACGGACTGAGGGAGGCGGCCATGTCGGGGATCGAGCCATGGGAGCTGGAGATTCCCAGGACTGGGACGGGCAAGTGCCCCCGTTCGAGAGCGTCATGATTCTTACGCGCTGATTCCGCGGCGTCGCGGTAGTAGGCGAGGGACGCTGAAAGCCCTCCCTCGGCCGCGATGGCGGCGGCGTAGTGGTCGATCTCGGCGTCGTCGAAGGTGGTGGGGGACAGGGCCTTGGCCTGCAGGAACCAGCTGACGTAGTCGCGCTCGCGGCCGGTGAGCAGAGTCTCGGGCAGTTCGGGTACCAGGTGGAAGGCGAAGTGCCAGGTCTTCCAGGCCCGGTCGGGGTCCGTTGGGATGGAGTCCGGGAGGGTGATTCCGGGAATGCCGGCGTCAAGGAGGGCAACACCGTGCAGGCGCTCTTCGAACTTCAGGGCGAGTGAGAAGGCAACCCAGGCCCCGATGTCGTGGGCGACGAGCCAGTACTTCGCCACGTTGAGCGCGGTCAGCGCGGCCTGGACACGCGAGGCGACGGTGTGCGTGTCGTAGCCCCGTTGAGGGCGGTCGGAGTGGCCCTGCCCCGGCAGGTCGATCGCGATCACGTGGAATCGCTCGGCAAGACCTGGCATCACCTTTCGCCAAGCCCACCAGGTCTGCGGGAACCCGGCGAGGAGGGCGACGGTGGGACCGGCTGGCCGGCCGCCTTCCACGGCATGGAGTCGGATTCCTTCCGCGTCGACCCAGCGGTGAGTGAAACCCGCAAGGTCGTACAGCGGCAACCCGGGAACCGGGTTCTGGTTACAGGGGCGGTTCGGGGCTATGGCATCGCCGGTCATGTTTTGAGCCTACTGCATCTTGAACTGATCAGTTCAAGATAGGGTGGGCAGGGCCACGACGGCTGGTAGCAAGAACGAGGTGCATGCGCGATGGCCGGGAAGAAGCAGTTCGACGTGGGCATCGCGCTCGACGCGGCAATGGTCCAGTTCTGGCGGGCCGGATACGCCGACACGTCTCTCGACGACCTGTCCAGAACGACCGGATTGAACCGCAGTTCCATCTACTCCTCGTTCGGCGACAAAGACTCGCTCTACCTGCGCTGCCTGGACCGCTACGCCGCGCGGTACGGAACCCGATACGACCAGGCGCTGTCAGGCTCGTCCGAGGAACCGCTCCAGGCGGTACGGGCGTTCTTCGAGGTCACCCTGCAGCGCATTGCCGACCCTGACGTACCTGGTGGATGCCTGATCGCCCAGACCGCGATGGCGGCACCGGCCCTCAGCCCCACCATCGCCGCACGCGCGAACGAAGCTCTGGACTTCCAGCATGCGCGGCTGCGGACAGCTTTGAAGGCCGCGCGGTTGGCCGAACGAGATGCCGACGACTTCGCGGTCCACATAGTGGCGGTCAACCAGTCGCTGGCCGTGATGAGCAAGACCGGGGCGAGCCACGAGCGGCTCCGCACGGTCGTCGACATCAGCATGAGCGCGCTCGCGCACGCCCTGCACGCCCGGAGCTAGCCTCACCGTTTCGCCCAGGTGCGGTGGCAGTTGGGGCAGGAGAAGAGCCGGAGGCTGTACTTGCTGGCCGCCGCGCACTCCGCCGCTCTCCGGCCGCTTCGATTACCCGGTACCGGACATCGGGCGTGCGGGAGAGCCTTGAGGGTCCAGCGAAAACCGTCCGACGTGATCTCCCGGGCCTGGTAGACCCCTTCGAGCAGCGGGCTCAGCGCGTCGGACGAGCGCCCCGCACGCACTATGTCCTGGAGGATGCCCCTCGTCTCGCACAGCGGTGCGAGTTCCTGAGGCTGCCTTCGCCGCCACACTCCCGCGCCCATCGTCTACCTCCGGCCGGATCGGCGAACGCATCCTGCTCCTTGCTGACCAGTGGCCGGCTGTTATCGGGTCCAGCAGCGTATCCATGGACACCCCCCGCCTCTAACCTTCTTAACGCGTTTGACAGGTTAGCTCGTCGAGTGCTTGCATGACATGGAACTAACCACACTAGATGCTTTAAGGGGTTAGACATGAACTCGGTGCGCCACCGGACCGCCCTCATCGAGGGTCACGAGATCTTCTACCGCGAAGCAGGACCCTCCGACGCTCCCACGGTCGTCCTGCTCCACGGCTACCCCACCAGCTCGTTCATGTTCCGAGAGCTCATCCCCCTACTGGCCGACGACTACCACGTCATCGCGCCGGACCACCTCGGCTTCGGCCACTCCGACGCTCCCCCGGTACAGGAGTTCACCTACACCTTCGACGCTCTCGCCGAACTCACCTCCGCACTGCTCGACCAGTTGGGCCTGAACCGCTACGCCCTCTACGTCCAGGACTACGGCGCCCCCATCGGTTGGCGCATCGCGCTCAAGCACCCCGAACGGATCTCCGCCCTCGTCACCCAGAACGGCAACGGTTACGAAGACGGATTCGTCGAGTCGTTCTGGGCCGACGTATGGGCCTACGGGGCGAACCCCGGCCCC
>NZ_LFML01000163.1:213405-228673 GCF_001044425.1 Streptomyces roseus | reverse complement strand
AACGACGAAATCTTCGGCCCGGCGGGGGCGCGGGCCTTCGCCCGCGACGCCAAGGAGGCGGAGGTTCACCTGGTCAACGGCGGGCACTGTCGTGCGCAGGGTTGATGTCAGTGAGATGCGCAGGGTTATGTCAGTGGGAACGCAGAGTTGTTGTCAGTAGGCAGTGACGACGCGGGGAGTCCCAGGAGGCTGTAGAGCACGTTGTCGTGGAAGCGGTCGACGATGCCGCCAGGGTTGACCATCTCGGCGGCGGCGAGGTCTTCCAGCGCCTGGCGCTGCGCGGCGTCGTGGGGGTCGATGCCTCCGTCGACCCAGACGCGCAGGAGGACCTCGGCCTCGGTGGGCTGGATCGGGCCGCGTACGGCAGCGTTGGACTTCTTCCGCCCGGTGAGGGCGTCGACCTGGTACGCGTCGAGGATGTCGAGGCGCGGGGTGACGGTGTACGCCTCGGGTGGGACGTGCCGCAGGAGGAGCACGCCGCCGGTGTCGGGGTGGGTGCGGGCGTGGTCGAGGGCTGTGTCGGTCCGGTGGCGGGTCCAGGACAGGGCGGCTGCGAGAGCGTCAGCGGTGAGGGGGTCGTCCGCGTACGCGAGCGCGGTGAGGACGGTGAGCGCGTCGTGGTCGGCGCCGACCGGGCGGCGGTCGGCTACCCGGCGTTGGCGGGGCAACTCGAAGAGGTCGTCGGAGCCCGGCATCAGGTCGGCGGGGTGCATGTCGAGGCGGCGGGCGAGTTCGAGTAGGACGCGGACGGGCAGGTCGGGGAGTTCTTCGAGGTCGATCTGGTGCTCGTGGACGCCGAGGAGGTCGGCGAGCTGCCAGCCGGTCATCCCGGCGGCCAGGAGGCGCCGCTTGATGACGTACGACTTCTGCACGGAGTCCCGGCGCCGCTGCGGGCCCTCGCGGCGCGGGGCGCGGCGGACGAAGTAGGGCGCGGTCACAGGCGGTCTCGCACGTCGTCGCTGAGGGCGATGAGGTCCAGGCCCCGGTAGTGCATCCATCCGGCGGCCGCGGCGTCGTGGGCGGTCTCGTCGCCGTGGCGGCAGTGGGAGCGGTGGAGCCAGGCCGGGTTGAAGTGGATGCGGTGGCAGGTGCGGATGACGGCTTCGCGCAGGTGGAGTTCCGGGCTCTTGCGGCCGGGGTCCTTGTCGTGGATGAACAGGGGGTCGTTGTCGGTGGCGCCCTGGCTGCGGCGGTAGGCGAGGTGGGCGGCGACGAGCGGGGCGGCGTGCGCGGGGAGGGGTACCGGGTCGTCGGATTCGAGGTGGAGGACCTGGAGGGCGTTGAGCTCGTGCGGGGTGTGGTGGTGGAACTTCCACCGCCCGGGGACGCGCAGGTAGCGGGTCTCCTCGGGCTCGTACGGGCTGCCGGTGACGGGGAGGCGGACGCTGCGGCCGTCGGGGGCGGTGTTGCCGCAGGTGATCAGGCCGAAGCCGGTGGGTCCGTGGGAGAAGTGGATGGACAGGGCGGTCGCGGCGGCCGCTTCGGGTGAGGCGACGGTGCGGATCTTGTGGCAGAGGCGCTCGGTGAGCTGGCTGAGCAGGCGGGTGGTGGGAGCGGTGCCGAGGGTCTCGTACTGCCACCGCAGGAGGTAGCCGCGCAGGAACAGGGCGACCTGGACGCCGCGGAGCCGTACGAGGGCGTGGGCCTGGTCGGGTGCTGGGCCGATGCGGTGGTCGCGCAGGTAGAAGGTGAGGCGGGCGCCGAGGGCCCGGGTGTGCCGCAGGGTGCCGGGCTTGGTGGAGTGGCCGACCAGGCCGCGGCGGGTCAGCCACTGGTCGGCCAGGTGGATCTCGCGCCGTAGACCTCGTTCAGGGCGGTGAAGGTGTTGCCCGGGAGCTTCGTGCGGCAGTGAGCGAGGAAGACGGGGAAGTCCTGCATGGGCAGGACAGGGCCGACTCCTTCGGCCCACGGAGTGTTGGAGTCGGCGCGCAGGGGGCTGGTGAGGGAGCGGGGCGAGGACGGGAGCTCGCGGGCGAACTCGGTCAGGCCGATCGACTGGAAGCGGTAGCCGGCGTCGTGGAAGGCGCGAATGGGCGGCTTTACGAACGCGTCGTCTTCGGTGATGGGCCAGATGAGCCACACGGTGGCATCCGCGCGGGTGCCGAGTTCGGCGAGCAGGTCGAGGGCGCCGTCGGGGAGCTGGTGGCCGCGGTCGATGACGAGGTGGCGTATCTGGTCAGTGGCCAGCCAGGCGGCGGCCTGGCGCCAGGCATCGGGGGCCGGCGTGCGGTCTGCGAGAAGGGTGGCGGGGCTGCGGCCGGTGGCGGTGAGGATGTCGAGGGCGAGGTCGCTGGTGCGGCCGCCGGGGGTCGGGCGGATGACGAGCCGACCGGGGCCTTCGACGGCGGCCAGGCGGTGCACGATGCGGTGGTCGTCGCCGGGGTTGCGGACGAACACCAGGCGAGGGCCCGGCGGCAGGACCCGGTTGAGGACGTTCGGCGCCGGCCTGGTCTCAGGCATAAACGCCGCCGCCGAGGAGGGTGAGGGCGTTGTCGATGACCTCGGTGTCGATGCGGGGCCGGCCGGCGGCCTGGCACAGTCCGGCGGCGGTGTGGGTGAAGGCGGCCCAATCACGCATGGTGCCCTGTCCGTACAGCTCGTCGATCTGCCGCAGCAGGGCGTCGTCCGCGCCGGTGTAGATGGGGTGGTAGTCCCGCATCAGGGTGGGGATCTCCTGGGGGGTCAGCGGGCGGAAGGGCAGACGGCGAAAGACCCGGGAGCGGAGCATCGGTTCGCGGGAGAGGACCTCCCAGCAGCCGTCGCCGCCGACGTAGAGCAGGGCGAACTTCGTCTTCGGGTCGTCGTGCAGGTGCCGCAGCAGTTCGATGCAGTCGCTGTTGAGACGCTGGGCCTCGTCCACGACAACCAGGCGCTTGGGGTGGGACAGCAGGTCCAGGAGCCGGTTGGTGATGTGGAACCGGTTGCGGGACTTGGGGGCCGCGATACCGGTGAGGGCGGCCAGGAGGTGGTCGGCGACCAGGCGCATGGTCGGGCGGGCGGTGAAGGACAGCGAGCACACCGCGGGACCGCCACGGGCGGCCTGGTCCTCCAGGGCGGACTCGACCGCGTACGTCTTGCCGGTGCCGGCCGGGCCGTGGATGACGCCGGTGGCGTTGTTCTTCACGAGGTCGTCCACGATGCGGTGGGCGAGCTGGAAGGTGCCGGTAGGCAGCGTCGCGGCGCCGGTCAGGTCGGCGAAGTGCCGGGGCATTCAGCTCTCCTCGTTCTTGATGATCGGGATGATGCCGAGCAGGGAGGTGGAGGAGCGGGCGCGCAGGGCGGCGTCCAGGGCCTGGCGGGAGGAATTGCGGCCGGTCTTGTCCGCGACGAGCCGGGATTCGGCGGCCGGGGTGCCGTCGCCGGTCATCGGCGCGAGCTCGCGGCGGGCCCGGCGGGATGCCTTGCGGCGTTCGCGGCCGAGCCGGGCGGCTTCCTCGCGCTGCTGGAGACGGAAGGCGTCGGTCTGCTCGGCGGTGAGCGTTCCGGTCGGCAGAGCGGTGCACAGGTGCTTGCCGCCGAGGTAGACCTCGATGGACCGGTCGTCGTGCGGCATGTAGCGGATCTGGACGACCTGGCCGACCCGTCCGTGGATCTCGGACGCCACGTAGGCGTGGCCGCCCAGGTGGATGCCGTCCTTCTGGATCGTGCGCTCATCGCCGGCCAGCAGCAGATGGCGCAGCTTGTCCGCGTCGATCCGGTGCAGAGGTGCCTCGTCCTCCTGCCACGCCGCCAGCGGGGTGCGGCCCTCCAGCATCCGGTGCGGGCGCTCGGTGTTGTACCAGCGCACCCAGGCGGCGAGCCGCGCCACGAAGTCGTCCAGGAGCATCGGCCCGCCGGTCTTCTCGGCGGCGCGCTTGGCGGCCGGGCTGTCGCCGATGGGCCCGTACAGGCGGCCCGACGCGTCGCGGGGGCCGCCGGTGAAGCCGGGCATCAGGGAGATGAGGGTCTGCTCGATGGTGAGGTTGACCCGCTCGACCTTGCCCTTGCGGTGCGGGGTGAATGCTGGGAGGCGGTGAACGGTGACGCACAGCGCGTCCATCACGTCCTTGATGGTGCCGGCGGCGAACTCCAGGCCGCGGTCGATCCGTACGCGGGCCGGGACCGCGCCGAACGGCGAGACGTCGGCGTCGTGGACCAGGGCCATGCGCATCGCGGTCAGGACCGTGCCCGCGTGCGGGCTCACCGCGAGCGACCAGCCCAGCAGGGCGCGGGTGCCGTCGTCGACGATCGTGGTCATCCACGGGGAGAGCGGCTTGCCCTTGGGCGGGTGCACGAGGATCGGCAGCTGCTTGTGGTCCATCTCCCACACCCGGCCCCTCACCTCGTCCGGGCGCCGCAGGTACACCGACTTCGCCCGTCGCCCGGACTCGCCGACCTTCCACGCGGCCCGCTCGGCCGGGGTGAGCTCGCGGTTGAAGGCGACCTGCATCGTGCGCAGCGCGACGGGGGCGGCGCCCGCCCATCCCTCGCGCAGGAAGTCGGGGACCGGGGCGCCGGCGGTGGTGCCGTCGCCGTCCACCACGGCCTGGCGGGCGCGGTGCACGGCGGAGACGTTCCCCCGGTACAGGGCGTACGCCTCCCGGTCCGTCTCGCTCAGCACGTACGGCTCGGGCCCGCGGTGTTCGGGGACACGGGCGGGCGCGGCCAGCCACCGCCACACCGTACGTTCACTGACTCCCAGGCCCTCGGCGGCCAGGCGCACGTGCGCGGCCGACAGTTGTTCGGCGTCACGCAGCTGGATCAGCCGTGCCACCGCCGCAGCACGCTTCGACTCCTCCGCGCCCTCCATGATCGGAAGTCTCCGGCAGCGTACTGAAACGCGTTCGGGACACCTCTCCCGTCCATCCGTACGAGTGAACGCGGGGCGATCGGCGGGCAGTCGTCCCGGGCCCGTCCACGCTGATCCCGGGCAGGAAGGCGTCGGGGCGCTGGTCGGCCAGCAGCGCAGAGATCTCAGCGGCGCGTTGACCGCCGGGTACAGGCCTCCGGCCGCTCGACGCCGGTTGGGGCTTAGAGCGGCCGGAGGCTGGTGGGACCATCACTGCTGCGTCGCGGTCGACGAGAGCGGGCGCGGTGGTGGGAGTGCGGTCAGGCGGCGAAGGAGGCGAGCAGTTCGTTGTACTGCTTGGCGGCGGTGGCCAGCTCTTCGACGGAGAAGCCGAAGGCAGTGCCGTACAGCTTAGCCATCGGCTGAAGGCCGAAAACGGTCATAGCGCCGCGTACACCGCGTCGATCAGAGTCTTCTTCCTCGGATCGTCGGCGATGCCGTAGCCCATGCGGTTCATGACGTACCCCACGCTGACGTCCGCCTCCGGGTCCGCCAGGCCGAAGGAGCCGCCTGTGCCGTCGTGGCCGAATGCGCGGGGGTTGGGGCCGTAGGTGGCGTTCTGGCCGCCGAGCCACATGCCCAGGGCGATCTCCGTGTCGTTCTCGTAGGCCGTGCCGACGACCAGATCGCGGCACACGCCCTGGCCTTGGCGGGCACGCTCGGCGGCCTCGGGGGACAGCACGCGGCGGCCGTCGGCGATGCCCCGGTGGGCGAAGATCCCGTAGAGTGCTGCGACCGCGCGGGCCGTACCGTGGCCATTCGCAGCCGGGAGATGGGCGGCGCGCCACTCGGGGGTGTTGGCGTCGGCAGCCGTGATGACGGGGTTGGCCAGGGAGGCCAGGGCGACGGGCGGCAGCTCCGCGAAGGCCGCCTGGACTGCGGCCGTCATGGCCGGGCCAACCAGTTCCGCTATCCGCCCGGCCTCCTTCTCCGGCAGGCCGATCGTGAAGTCGATGCCCAGTGGCCCGGTGATCTCCTGGTGCAGGTACTCGCCGGGGAGCAGACCGGTGATCCGCCGTACCACCTCTCCGACCAGGAAGCCGTACGTCAGGGCGTGGTAGCCGGACTGCGTGCCCGGATCCCACCACGGCTCCATGGCGGCCAGCCGCGCGGTGGTCAGCTCCCAGTCGTACGCGTCGGCCAGGCTGTGCGGCTCGCGCAGTCCGGCCAGGCCCGCCCGGTGTGAAAGGAGGTGACGTACGAGGACGGTCGATTTGCCGGCCGCGGCGAACTCCGGCCAGTACGTCGCCACGGGGGCGTCCAGGTCGAGCTGTCCCCGGTCGGCCAGCAGATGCGCGACCAGCGCCGTCGGCCCCTTCGTCGTGGACCACACGTTGACCACGGTGTCCCGCTCCCAGGGCCGGGTGCGCGCGGCGTCCGCCCAGCCGCCCCAGAGGTCCACCACGGTCTGCCCGTCGACCTGCACGGCCACCGCGGCGCCCAGTTCCTCGTGCTCCCGGAAGTTCTCCTCGAATGCGGCTCGCACTGAGGCGAACCGCTCGTCGCAGTGGCCTTGGACGGCAGGCCCAGCCGATTCAGAATGGATCATGGTTTTCAATGTGACCTCTCAAGAGGAGTGGCTTGCTAAGGCGCGAGTGATCGCGTCCAGTGCTTCTTCGTGTCGCCCCCAGCCCGGCCCGGCCCGACTGGTTGTTCAGTGCCGTGGCGAGGTCGGGCAGGAAGGCGTCGGGGCGCTGGTCGGGCCGGCAGCGCATTGATCTCAGGGGCGCGGGTGGCCGCCGGGTACAGGCCTCCGGCTGCTCGACGCCGATCGGGTGAAGAGCGGCCGGGGGCCGGTGGGAGCATCACCGCTGCGTAGCCGGTCGACGAGAGCGAGCGCGGTGGATGGGAGCGCGGTCAGGCGGCGAAGGAGGCGAGCAGTTCGTTGTACTGCTTGGCGGCGATGGCCAGGTCCTCGTCGGAGAGGCCGAAGGCGGTGCCGTACACCTTGACCATCGGCTGGATGTCGAACTGGCACAGCCGCAGGGTCGCGTGCCAGCTGCTGAGGAGGGTCTCCAGGGTGGCCTGGTTCGCGCCTTCGGGGGTGTAGTGGTCGCCGGGGACGCCGGCGGTGACGGCGACGATCGCCTTCTTGCCGGCCAGCTGCGAGGACGAGCCATCCATGGTGAAGGCCCAGCCAAAGGTGAAGACCTTGTCCTGCCACTGCTTGAACAGCGGAGTGGTGTTGTACCAGAACACGGGGTGCTGGAAGACGATCACGTCGTGCTCGGCCAGCAGCGCCCGCTCGGCGTCGGCGTCGATCTGGAAGTCGGGGTACGTAGCGTAGAGGTCGTGCACGGTGACATGGGCCAGATCGCGGACGGCGTCCACGAGCGCCGCGTTGGCCTTCGACTGGGACAGGTCGGGGTGGCCTATGACAAGAAGAACCTTGGACACGATGGAGAACCTTTGCAGTGATCAGGGAAATGGGTGAACGGGTGGTGCGGCTTGGTCGGGTGCGGGCCAGGAATTCGCCGGGACGTCAGTCCTGCTCCCGCGCTCCGCGTGCGCAGGAGTGAGCTGGGGAGCGCGAACTCCGCAGCGGCGTACTGCGGGGCGCCTGCCGTGACGTAGGGGTTGCCCGCGGTGATCGCGTACGGCGATCTCGTCGTGGGTGACTGCTTCCTGCGCGGCGCCCGCGTGACTGTCGTCGGCCAGTAGGGCCGCGGCGACTGCGGCGCAGTCCTTGCGAAGGCGTGGGCGGTCAGCGGTCGATGGTGGACATGTTCGCCTCGTCGTGGCGTTCGCCCGCGGCCGGTGTGAGGTTGTTCAGGCGCTCGAGTTGAGCGGGGCTGAGTTCGATGGCGTCGGCGGCGGTGTTCTCTTCGACGCGTGAGACCCGCCGGGTTCCGGGGATGGGGGCGATGTCGTTGCCGCGGGTGAGAATCCACGCCAGCGCGGTCTGTGCCGGGGTGGCGCCGATCTCGGCGCCGATGGTCTGTACTTCGTCGACGATGCGCAGGTTGCGCTGGAAGTTCTCACCGGTGAAGCGCGGGTTGGTCTTGCGCCAGTCGTCGTCGGCGAAGTCGTCGACGGTGCGGATCTGCCCGGTCAGCAGGCCGTGGCCGAGCGGCGAGTACGGGACGAACCCGATACCGAGTTCGCGCAGCAGCGGGAGGATTTCGGCCTCGACGTCGCGGGTCCACAGGGAGTATTCGGTCTGGAGCGCGGCCACCGGATGCACGGCGTGTGCGCGGCGGATCGTGTCGGGTCCGGCCTCCGAGAGTCCGATGTGGCGCACCTTGCCTTCGGCTACCAGCTCGGCCAGCGCGCCGATGGTCTCCTCGATGGGCGTGTTCGGGTCGACGCGGTGCTGGTAGTACAGGTCGATGTGGTCGGTGCCGAGCCGCATGAGCGAGCCCTCGACCGCGGTCTTCACGTTGCCGGCGCTGCTGTCGATCACGCCGGGGCCGCCCCCGGAATGGGAGACGAGACCGAACTTCGTCGCCACCACGACCTGGTCGCGACGGCCCATGATGGCCTTGCCGACGACTTCCTCGCTGTGGAAGGGGCCGTAGATCTCGGCGGTGTCGATATGGGTGACCCCCAGGTCCAGCGCCCGGTGGATCGTGCGGATCGACTCGGAGTCATCGAGCCCCCCGCCGGTGGTGTACGTGCCGGCCATGGTCATGGCTCCCAGGCCGATGCGGGAGACATCAAGCCCGCCCAGTGATACGTGCTTCATCAGGTACTCCTTGTCGTAGGGGCCGTCAGGCCCGGTGGATGGTCATGTCCTGTGAGCGCCATGACCAGTGCGGTGCGCCACCAGTTGACGGACCGCGCGCTGTCGGCGAAGGCGCGGTCCCCGGGTAGCGGGTCAGTTGCCGTGTGCGCACCCGGCGGCTCTGACTCGGCCGGGTGCGGGGCGTGTCGCTCAGGCGCGGGCGTCGTCGTAGGCCGGCGCCGACGACATCGACGCCGGGCTCGTCGGTGATGCGCATGGCTTCGTCCCGGTGGCCGCGCTCGCAGTGGCCTTGCAGGGGGATCCGAGCCGGTCGCTCTCAGCCGATGACCGGCGCTGGTGCTGCCAGGGACAGGCGGTGGAGATCCGTAGGCTGGACCGGCTGTGCCGTGTCAGTGCTCCTGGGTGGCCGGTTCCAGAACGACGACCGGGATCTGACGGTCCGTCTGCTTCTGGTACTCGGCGTAGTCCGGGAACGCCTCGACGGCTCGCGCCCACCACACGGCCTTCTCGTCCCCGGTCACCTCGCGTGCCAGCATGTCCTGGCGCACCGGGCCGTCCTGAAGCTCCACCCGGGGGTCGGCCACCACGTTGTGGTACCAGACCGGGTGCTTGGGGGCTCCGGCCGCGGAGGCGACCACGGCGTAGGAGCCGTCGTGCTCCACGCGCATGACCGGGGACTTGCGGATCTTGCCGCTCTTCGCACCCAAGGAGGTCAGGATGACCACCGGCCGGTCCTGGAGAGTGGTTCCCTGCGTACCGCCGGAGCTTTCGTACAGCTCCACCTGGTCGGCTACAAACTGCACCGGGTTCGGCTCGTACTCGCCTGTGAGTGGCATGGTGTCTCCAAGGTGTCGAAGATGCACTCGGCGGCGGCTGCGCCTGGGCCCGGGTGCGGGGGTTTCGCTCAGGCGTGGGCGTCGTCGTGGGCCAGGTTGCCGCCGAGCTCGCGGGAGGCCTCGGCCTGGGCGAGGAGTTCGCGGGCCTTGTCCTGGGCGGCCTCGATGGCGTCCGCGCCGGCGACGAAGCGCTGCAGGGGCTTGTCCTGGTCGGCGATGGTGAGCAGGGCGCGGGCGAGCTTGGCGGGGTCGCCCGGCTGCTGGCCGTTCATGCTCTTCATGCCCGCGATCCTGGGGGCGGTACGCGGGGCGTAGTCGTCGATGGACAGCTCGGGCCAGGTGGTGGAGCCGTCCACGAGGAGTTCGGTGCGGAAGTAGCCGGGCTCCACAACGGTGGTGTGGATGTTGTACGGCTCGACGTCGTAGCGCAGGGACTCCATCCAGCCCTCTTCGGCGAACTTGGAGGCGGCGTAGGCGGAGGTGAATTCCATGCCGACCAGGCCGGCGGTCGAGGTGATGGTGATGACGTGGCCGGCGCGCTGCTTTCGCATGATCGGCAGGACGGCGCGGGTCACGTTCATCGGGCCGAAGAGGTTGGTCTCGAACTGCTGGCGCATCTGCGCGGGCGAGATCTCCTCGAAGTAGCCGGTGAACAGGTTCCCGGCGTTGTTGATCAGTACGTCGATGCGGCCGAAGCGGTCGACGGCGGCCTGCGCGGCGGCCTGAGCATCGTCCAGGCTGGTCACATCCAGCCTGGTGACCAGCAGGTTGTCCTGCGGCCCGCCCAGGGTCTTCTCGACCTCCTCAGGGCGGCGGCCGGTGGCGACGACCCGGTGCCCGGCGACCAGGGCCTCGCGGGCGATGTCCGTGCCCAGACCGCGTCCGGCACCGGTAACGACGATGACCTTGCTCATGAGGGGCTTCCTTTCAGATGCCGTGATCCGGCACCCGGTGTGTGCGGTGGTGATGCGGGCAGCAGCCCGGCAGCGCCGACGGCCCCGCAGAGGGGCTGGAGATCGGCGGCACGAGCGCCGCCGTATCCGGGCCGTTCACACCGCCGTGGGCGGTGCACCACCAACAAAACCAGTCGCCCCGGCAACGTGGGAGTCCCTGCTGAGAGGGGTACCGACAGGGACCCCCAGGCCTGAGGAAGCACTCGTAAAGTGGAGCACATGGCAGGAAGAAACGACCCTCTCGACACTAATCGCGACATCCGTGACGATTTCCGGGCACAGATCCGAGAATTCCTGGGCACGCGACGGGCCAGGGTCACCCCCGAGCAGGCCGGACTGCCCCTCTACGGCGGAGAGCGCCGGCGCGTCACCGGACTGCGCCGCGAGGAGGTCGCCTTGCTCGCGGGCATCTCCAGCGAGTACTACACCCGGCTGGAGCGCGGCAACGCCACCGGCGTCTCCGAAGGCGTCATCGATGGCATCGCGCAAGCACTCCAGCTCGACGAGGCCGAACGCATCCACCTGCTCGACCTCCTGCGCGGCGCAGGCACCACCCGTCCACCACGACGCCGGCCCGCCCAGCAGCGCGTGCGGCCCACGGTGCAGCGCGTCCTCGACTCGATGACCGGCACACCCGCCTTCGTCCTCAGCGGACGCGGGGACATCCTGGCCGCCAACCTCCTCGGCCGCGCCCTGTTCTCCCCCGTCTATGCCGACCCGGCACGGCCGCCCAACAACGCCAGGTTCGTCTTCCTCGACCCGCACGCCACCACGTTCTTCCGCCACTGGGACCAGGTCGCAGGCGACACGGTCGCGATGCTGCGCGCCGAAGCCGGCCGCGATCTCTACGACCGGCGGCTGACGGACCTGATCGGGGAGCTGTCCACCCGCAGCGAGGAGTTCCGTCGCCGCTGGGCGGCACACAACGTCCGGATGCACACCACCGGCGTGAAGCTCCTGCACCACCCGGTCGTGGGCGACCTCGACCTGCCCTTCGAGACCTTCCCCGTCGGCGACGGCCCCAGCCAGTTCCTCCTCACCTACACCCCAGAGCCCGCCTCACCCTCGCAGGACGCCCTGAACCTGCTGGCCAGCTGGGCCACGACCAACGACGACATCGGCCAGTACGAGCCGGCCAACGACTCCGAGCCCGCCGACTCGGCCGAGACACCCACCTGACGACGCCCGAGGCGCCGCGATACTCCCGATCGAGGTAGTGGGTGACGTGCGGATCCGCGCAGTGAGGCGATGCCAATGACCGCGTCGGCTCATGACGAATGGGCGGACGTCATCGACAGCGCACGCACCCACCGGTCGACGTCGCGCGGCTCTGATCTGCGGGAAGGCCGATTGACCGCCCTGGCGATCCCGAAGGGCGGTACCCCGTACGGGCGCCCGGGGCGGGGTAGGCGGGATGGCGGAGCCACCGCTACGCACTGATCATGGCGCAAGCGGGCCCGTTGATTCCTGATCCATCTGAAACGACCCACCTCATGAGCAAGGTCATCGTCGTTACCGGTGCCGGACGCGGTCTCCGCACGGTCAATGAACAAGGCACCAAACTCGTGAACACAACCAGCCCACCGAGTCCGCGATCTCTGGGCACAGTGGGTCCGCCGACTGACAAAACCCTGCGCCGCACTGACATCTACTCTGCGCACAACAGGCACTTCCTGCTGGAGAGCCACCTGGACGTCGTCGCCGGTTACCTGCGCGGCTTCCTCGGACGAGTGCTCGAATAGATGAGGCGGGCCTGAAGCCGAAGACGGAGCTCCGCGCGACGGCCGCTCCCGGCGCAACGGGGCCGCCCGCAAGCCTCGCGTTCCCCCGCGCCACCGACCGAGCCCCGTAGCGGAAGCAGAGCGCGAGGGCCCGCGGCCGCAGCGGGGCGGCCGGCACCGCGAAATCGCTCGTCGCTCTCATCAATCCGCGAGATCGCCCGGCCTTAAAGGCTCCTGTCCGGCTGGTTTCCGCGGGGCGCCCAGCCCGGGTCGCGGCCGGTGAAGGCGACGAGCCGGTCCAGGGCGGGCGCATCGGCGGACACCGGCACCTCAAGGCCGAACGGTAGACCGGGGCCGCGGTACTCGGGCTTGACCATCGCCTGAAGGACGGCGAGCGCGTGCGCGGCGGCCGCCGGGTCCGGCTGCCACTCCAGGCCCGTGGCCTGGGCCAGGTCCCAGCCGTGCCCGAGCACCTCCACCAGCAACAGGTCGATCACCGCGCTGCCCGGATAGGCACCGCCGAGCCTGGGCACGTTGACGCTCCGCGTGGCCACCGCATCGTCAAGGGCGGCCCGCAGTGTCGCGTCGAGCTTCTCGATGACCGCTGCGAAGTCGTCAGACCGGCCGTCAGACCGGTCCTCGTTAACCCGGGCCTCCGGATCGGGGCGTACGTCGCCGGCGGGGTCGGCGAGCGCGGCCTGGAAGTAGTCCAACCAGCCGAGCAGGTGCAGCCGCAGGGTTCGTACATCGAACTCGTCGCACGGCGTCGGCAGGTCTTCCTGCTCCAGCGTGATCGCGTCGAGCAGGCGCGCCAGATCCTTCAGCACGGGGAAGATCATTACAGCTCCTGGTGATAGGGCATGGCAGCACGGGGTCCCGGCCGACGGGCCGAATAGGCGGCGGCCACTCGGCAGGCGATCTCGGCCGAGGCACGACAGCTGTTCCTCGAGCGCGGCCACTTCGACACGCGGGTCGAAGACATCACGCGTGCCGCGCGCGGTGGCCGGCCGTACCCATCGTCCACGCGGCAGGCGGCGGCAAGAGCGGCTGCGCACGCTCATCGAGCTCACCGACGCATGCCGGTGGCCGCCCGAATGCTTGGCACAGTGGCTGTACGAGCGCCTTGCCACCTTTCTGATCGACCGTGGTGCCGGCTGATGGGCCGGCCCTGACGTTGGCTCGGCGGGCAGACTGTCATCACGCGGATGGTGAGCGTACTCAAGCCGCTTCGTACGCGCCCGGCCGGTCTCTCGGTTGCGGCTGAAGGGCAGCGGAGCGGGGCCTCGTTTGAGCCGTTTGGTCGGTGCGGTCGCCGACTGGAGCCGCCTGGCGGTCGGCTCCTTCCGGGTGCCAGGCCCTTGGGTCGGCTCAGCGATCGGCGTTGACTGCGACAGGGCTGAGATAGAAGCGTGTCCAGTCGATGCGTCCGTCGCGGGTCGTCATGATGACTGGCCCGCGCATGACAGCCTTGGCGCCGTCCGGGGTTGTGCCGACCATCTCCCATTCCGACCAGAGTTCGGCACCGTCCGTGGCGCGGCGCAGGACCTCGGCCTGGATGTCGGGCAGTTGACCGAAGATGGCGGTCCAGTTCGTGAGCACCCTGCCGCTGCCGGTGAAGCCGTCTTGCGGCCGATGCGGGGTCTCGGACCGATAGGTGGCGGTGAAGCAGTCAGCGACCTGGCGAGGGTCGTGGGAGTTGATCGCATTCTTGAGCCGGTCGATCGGGTCGTTCGTGTTCATCGCGAGCTCCTGGTCTTGCGGGTTGCAGCGCGCTGGGCGCGGTCTGAATGCGGGCGCTAGGCCTGGCGCTTCGTCAGGGATGTGGCCGGGCGCACGGCAAGGTGGCGCGGTTCAGGACGACGAGGCCGTTAGCCTTCGCCACCGGGCCTGGTGAAAGAGGCGGCCTGTGCCACGAGTGCGGCGATCTCGGGGTGTTCGGCGAAATGCCGGGCCTGCACCTGCTCGATCTTCGCTTTGATCTCCGGGTCGTCGGAGTCGGTGAGATCGAAGGCCTCGAACCGCGCGAGAAGTCCGATGCCCTCCAGTTCGAGGCGGAGGTGCGCGGGATGGTTCAGGTACTCGTAGTAGCCGTCGAGGTCTTCAATCACGAAAACGGCTCCGTACGCGAAGCCCTCGACGGGGTGCGGGCCGACCACGTACGACTTCACGGCGGGACAGGTCTCGCCCACCTCACGCAGCAGGTCGAGGCAGGCCTCGACCTGCTCGTCACCCAGGTTGGCCTTGGGCGTCAAGCGGTTGATGTGGAAGATCACAGCTACTCCTAAAACTCGGTACGGAACCGTCTCGTCTTGGGTATTTCTAGCAGTGGTCACATCCGAGACGCAACCGTTCCGTCTCGGGTAATGTGACGCCGGTGACCTCATCGCTGAACCCGGCCGAGGGCGGTGCTCGCCGCGGTCGGCGCGGGCCCCGCCTCGACGACCGCACCACCACCGCGATCCAGTCCGCCTTCTTCGAAGAGCTGGCCGCCGTCGGCTACGGACGCTTGTCGGTGGACGCGATCGTGAAACGCGCGGCGGTCAGCAAGGCCGCCGTCTACCGGCGGTGGCCGAGCAAGGCCGACATGGTGGCCGCGATGATCGCGCACGTCGCAACAGACACGGTCGACATGCCCGACACCGGCACGCTGCGTGGCGACTTGGTCGCATTCCTCACCGCCACCTACGACGGCATGCGGCACCCGCTGGCCGCCCGCATCATTCCCGCGATCCTGTCCGAAGCAGGCAGGGACGACGCTCTGGCCGAGACCCTTCGCGAGACGGTCGAGGCACCGCGGCGCGCCCAAGCCGAGGGCGTGCTACGCCGAGCGATCGAGCGTGCCGAACTCCCTGCCGACTGCGACCTGGATCTCGCGCTCGACCACATGATCGGCACGCTCTACTTTCGTGTCCTCGTGCGGCGGGAGGCGCTGGACCGCCCCGCGATCCAGCGCCTGACCGACGGAACGATCGCCGCGCTGGCGGCCACTCGTCTCCCTCGACCCACCGTTTGACCGATCTACCTCGCTACCGGCTGCGCTCGACGTCCCGGCGCTGTCGCCGGTGTCCGGCAGGTCCTTGGCAAGCCGCCCTGTGAGTGCGCTCCCCATTCCTGACACAGTCACGATGTCAGGAAAGCCTGACGAGCGGTGGCGCTTTCCGTGAACCGGTACGCCCGACAACTCCAGGTCGAACCGCCGCCGGGGGTGACCGGCGGGGGCGCCGGCCGTTGTTGCGGGTATGGAC